>NZ_JAMHIU010000001.1:0-656021 GCF_023896895.1 Micromonospora sp. CPM1 | reverse complement strand
TCAACCGCCGCACCACAGAAGGCCGCACCCCAGCCGAGATCACCCGCAGCCTCAAACGCTACATAGCCCGCCAAATCTGGCGCACCCTCGAAGCCACCACTTGACAGCCACCTTCACAGATCTTGCAGGTTGAGCCCGCAGAATGTCCGGTAGGCGCGTTATACGGGCCACCAAGGTGCAAGATCGACGGGGAGGGAGGGCGGCGCGTGGAGATCTTGGTAGGAATTGGCCCTCATCGGGGCCCGTTCGCTCCAAGATCTCTTGGGATCTCGTGATGCGGGACGGCTTTCTCTGCGGTCGAGAGGCGGGATCGGCTCGGGCCGGAGAGATGCGGCTCGACGTCGTGAGGCGCGTGGTCGGCCTGTTGACGCGAGCGGACGGGTCGAGGCAGCCGGGCGGGGAGGGGCGGAGGTGTCCGTGGTGGACGGTGATGTCGGTGCGGCATCCCCCGGGCGAGAGTGCGGGTGTGGGATGTCGGTGGGGTGGGGCAGACTACGGGCATGCCGATCCGCACCGTCGCCGACCTGACCACTGCGCTCGACGCCGGGCAGACGGTCAAGTACCTGCACTTCTGGGGGCACCGGCCACGGCCTGACGGCAGCGTCGGCGCGAGCTGCCTGAGCCAGTGGTGGCCGGCGGCGTTCACAGTGGACGGGCGCGAGTTCGCGACGGCTGAGCACTGGATGATGTGGCACAAGGCCACCCTCTTCGGTGATCACGCGATCGCCGAGCGCGTGCTGGCCGCCGGGCATCCGCACCGGGCCAAGGCGCTCGGGCGGCAGGTCCGCGACTTCGACGAGGCGACCTGGACGGCCCGCCGCTACGAGATCGTGGTGGCCGGCAGCGTCGCCAAGTTCGCCCAGCACGAGCCGCTGCGGCGGTTCCTGCTCGGCACCGGCGACCGGGTGCTCGTCGAGGCCAGCCCGACCGACCGGGTCTGGGGCATCGGCCTGACCGCCGACGACCCGCGCGCCGCCGACCCGGCGACGTGGCGGGGCGACAACCTGCTCGGGTTCGCCCTGATGGAGGCGCGCGCCACGCTCGCCGGCCGGAGGGGGTGACGTCTGATCCGGGGCCGGGGGTGCGGGTAACGTGCTGCGGCGTGACCGCGTACTCGCACTGCTCGTTCTGCGGCGCGGCCTACCCGGCGGACGCCGGGTGGCCGCGTGTCTGTTCCTCCTGCGGCGAGACGGTGTGGCGCAATCCGCTGCCGGTGGCGGTGGCGGTGCTGCCGGTCCGCACGCCGGAAGGACTCGGCGTGGTGGTGGTGCGCCGCGACATCGAACCGGCGCGTGGGCAGCTCGCGCTGCCGGGCGGCTTCGTCGAGTACGGCGAGGAGTGGTCCGACGCGCTCGTCCGCGAGCTGCGCGAGGAGACCGGGCTGCTGGCCGAGGCGGGCGAGGCGCGGCTGTTCGCGGTGCACGGCGCCCCGGCGGGCGGCACCATGATGGTCTTCGGCGTGCTGCCCGAACGGCCGGTGGGTGACCTGCCGCCGTCGGCGCCGACCGAGGAGGCCACCGAGTGGCTGGTGCTCACCGATCCGGTCGAGCTGGCCTTCTCCACGCACACCCGGGTGCTGGCCGACTTCCTCGCCGGCCAACGCCCGCTCTGACCGAGGCGACCCCGGGCAGCGCCCCGCCCTGACCGAGGCGACCCGGGCAGCGCCCGGCCGTGACCGCGACCAATCCGGCGGCGCCGGACGGCCCGGCACGCTCAGCCCGGTAACGGGGTCGACGAGGTCAGCCGCCCGCCGGGACGGGCTGGGGCGAGAACGGCACGGCCGCCGGCACCTCGATCTCCGGCTCACCGGCCGGGTGCCGCCACAACCCGCGCCGCCGCAGGATCCGCAGCACGCCCTCGCCGAACCAGTACGCCTCCTCCAGGTGCGGGTGGCCGGAGAGGATGAACTCGTCCAGGCCGAGCGCGTGGTACTCGGCGATCCGGTCGGCGACCTCGGTGTGGCTGCCGACCAGCGCGGTGCCCGCGCCGCCGCGTACCAGGCCGAATCCGGCCCACAGGTTCGGCGAGACCTCCAGCCCGTCGCGGGAGCCGCCGTGCAGGTCGAGCATCCGCCGCTGCCCCTCGGACTCGCTGCGCCGCAGCCCTTCCTGCACCGCGCGCACGTCGGCCTCGGGGATGCCGTCGAGCAGCTTGCGCGCCTGGGCCCACGCCTCCTCGGCGGTGTCCCGGCTGATCACGTGCAGCCGGATGCCGTACCGCAGCTCGCGACCGGCCTCGGCGGCGAGCCCGCGGATCCAGTCCAGCTTGCCGGCCACCTGCGCGGGCGGCTCGCCCCAGGTCAGGTAGACGTCGCTGTGCCGGACCGCCACCGGCCCGGCCGCGCCGGACGACCCGCCGAAGTAGACCGGCGGCACCGGGTCGGGCACCCGGCCGAGCCGGGCGCCCTCGACCCGCAGGTGGGCGCCGTCGTGGTCGACCGTCTCGCCGCGCCAGAGCGCCCGCACCACGTGCAGGAACTCGTCGGTACGCGCGTAGCGGGCGTCCTTGTCCAGGAAGTCGCCGTACGCGCGCTGCTCGGCGGACTCGCCGCCGGTGACCACGTTGAGCAGCAGCCGCCCGCCGGACAGGCGCTGGAACGTGGACGCCATCTGCGCGGCGAGGGTGGGTGAGAGCAGGCCGGGCCGGAACGCGACGAGGAACTTCAGCCGCTCGGTGACCTCGGTGAGCATGGCGGTGGTCAGCCAGGCGTCCTCGCACCAGGCGCCGGTGGGGGTGAGCGCCCCGGCGAAGCCGAGCTGTTCGGCGGTGCGGGCGATCTGCCCCAGGTACGCCACACTGGCCGGTCGCGCGCCACCCGCCGTGCCGACCGGTACGCCGTGACCGCCGCCCACGATGTCCCGGCTGTCGCCGTAGGTCGGCAGGAACCAGTGGAAGGTGAGCGACATGGTGTACCTCCGGTGCGCGGTCGGACGGGCCGCCTCCTGAGGGGTGGGACGACCACGCCGACACCCTACCCATAAAACCTATCGGGTTGGTAGGTTGCTGTCGCCCGCCGACGCCGGGCCCTTCCCCTCCCCGAGGAGTCGTCATGCGTACCCCCAGATCCCGCCGCCGGCCGCTGGCCGCGCTGCTCACCACCCTCGCGCTGCTCGCCGCGACGGCGTTGACGGCCTGCGGCGGCGAGGCGGCCGACGCCAGCGGCGGCGGCGACGGTCCGCTGCGGATCGGCTACCAGCGCTTCGGCGGGCTCAGCCTGGTCAAGGCGCGCGGCGACGCGAAGAACGTCACCTGGTCGCTGTTCGAGAGCGGCCCGGCCCTGACCGAGGCGCTCAAGGCCGGCTCGATCGACATCGGCCAGGTCGGCGAGGCGCCGCCGGTGTTCGCCGCCGCCGGAAAGATCCCGTTCTCCGTGGTCGGCACGTCCGCGCCGATCCCGCAGGGCGAGGCGGTGCTGGTCAAGGCGGACAGCCCGTACCGCGGCTTCGCCGACCTGCGCGGCAGGACGGTCGCGCTGAACAAGGGCTCCAACGTGCACTGGCTGCTGGTGAAGCTGCTGGAGGCGAACAAGATGACGCTCGCCGACATCAAGGTGAAGTACCTCAAGCCCGCCGAGGGACGGCCCGCGTTCGACAACGGGCAGGTCGACGCGTGGATCATCTGGGATCCCTACTTCGCGCTTGCCGAACAGCCGGGCGTCCGGGTGCTCGCCGACGCCACCGGCCTGGCCGGCAACCGTGAGTACGTGCTGGCCGCGCCGGACGCGGTGAAGAACCGCACCGCCGACGTGCAGGCGTTCCTGAACACGTACCGGCAGACCACCGACTGGGGCATCGCCCACCCGGGCGAGCGGGCCGCCATCCTCGCCCCGGAGCTGAAGATCCCGCTCGACGTGACCACCCGGGCGCTGGCCCGAAGCGCCAAGCCGCTCGCCCCGGTCACCCCGGAGATCGGCGCCGAGTTGCAGGCCATCGCGGACAGCTTCGTGGAGCTGAAGCTGGTGCCCGGACCGGTCGACATCGCCGGCCGGATCGACGGCCGGTTCAACGAGGCGTTCCAGTGAGTGGTCCGGCGCTGGCCGAGGCGACCGCTCCGGTCGTACCCGATCGGGCGACGCCGCGGCGGTCGCGGGCCCGCGTCTCGCGGCGGTGGCGGCGCGCGGTGAGCCCGGTCGTGCTGGTGCTCGGCTGGGAGGTCGCCGCGCGGACCGGGCTGCTCGCCCCCGAGAAGCTGCCCGCGCCCAGCGCGGTGCTGGCCACCGGGTGGCGGCTGGCGCGCGACGGCACGCTCGGCGTGCACCTGCTCGACTCGCTCACCCGCGCCGCGCTCGGCCTGCTCATCGGCGGCGGCCTGGCACTGGTGCTCGGCGCGGCGGCGGGGCTGCTGCGCCTCGGCGACGACCTGGTCGACCCGCCGGTGCAGATGGCCCGGATGCTGCCGCACCTGGGCCTGGTCCCGCTGCTGATCATCTGGGTGGGCATCGGCGAGTCGCTGAAGGTCACGCTGGTCGCGCTCGGCGCGTTCTTCCCGATCTACTTCAACACGTACGCCGGCATCCGCGACATCGACGAGCGGCTGGTGGAGGCGGCGCGCACCTGCGGCCTCGGCGCGGCGGCCCGGCTGCGGCACGTGGTGCTGCCCGGCGCTCTGCCGGCGCTGTTCCTCGGGCTGCGGCTGGCCATCGGCGCGGCCTGGCTGAGCCTGGTCGTCGGTGAGCAGGTGAACGCGCAGACCGGCGTCGGGTTCCTGATGATGGAGGCCCGCGAGTTCAGCCAGACCGACGTGGTGGTGCTCGGCCTGCTCATCTACGCGCTGCTGGGGCTCGCCTCCGACCTGCTCATCCGGTACGCGGAGAGGAGGACGCTGGCGTGGCGACGCGGACTGCGCGCGACCTGACCGGACCGGTGCTCACCGCGCGCGCGGTGACCCGGGCGTTCGGCCCGGCCGTGGTGCTGGCCGGGGTGGACCTGACCATCGGCGCCGGGGAGACGGTGGCGCTGCTCGGCGGTAGCGGCTCCGGCAAGAGCACGCTGCTGCGCGTGCTGGCCGGGCTCGACGGCGACGCGGGCGGCGAGTACGCGGTGCACGGCACCGCCGCCGTGGTGTTCCAGGAACACCGGCTGCTGCCGTGGAAGCGGGTGGCCGACAACGTGGCGCTCGGGCTGACCGGGCCGGACGTGGACGACCGGGTCGGCCGCGCGCTGGCCGAGGTGGGGCTCGCCGACCGGGGCCGGGCCTGGCCGGCCGAGCTGTCCGGCGGGCAGGCGCAGCGGGTCGCGGTGGCCCGCGCGCTGGTCCGCGAACCGGACCTGCTGCTGCTGGACGAGCCGTTCGGCGCACTCGACGCGCTGACCCGGCTGCGCATGCAGGGGCTGCTGCGGCGGCTGCGCGCCCAGCACGGCTTCGCCGCGCTGCTCGTCACCCACGACGTGGAGGAGGCGCTGCTGCTGGCCGACCGCGTCCTGCTCCTCGACGACGGCGTGATCGCCGAGGAGGTGCCGGTACGCCTCGGCCCTTCCCCGAGCCCCGACGACCCGGCCCTCGGCGCGCTGCGCCGCCACCTGCTCGACCGCCTCGGCGTACCCGCCGGTTGACCGCGAGGGAGAACCGATGACCCGCTGGACCCCCGACCCGACCTTCTACCCCTCCCCCGCACTCGCCGCGACCGCGCCGGCCGAGAAGCTCGCCTACGTCGCCGCGTTCGACCGCGCCGGGCAGCGCCCCGACGCCATCGCGGTGCTCGACACCGACCCGGACTCCGGCTCGTACGGCCGGGTCGTCGGCTGGACCGAACTGCCGAACACCGGCGACGAACTGCACCACTTCGGCTGGAACGCGTGCAGCAGCGCGCTCTGCCCGACCGCGCCGCACCCGCACGTGGAACGCCGCTACCTGATCGTGCCGGGCCTGCGCTCGTCCCGGATCCACGTGCTGGACACCAGGCCCGACCCGCGCCGGCCGAACCTGGTCAAGGTGATCGAGGCGAAGGAGCTGGGCGAGCGCGCCGGGTACTCCCGCCCGCACACCGTGCACTGCGGGCCGGACGGCATCTACGTCTCCGCGCTCGGCGGCGCGGACGGGCAGGAGGGGCCCGGCGGCATCGCCGTACTCGACCACACCACGTTCGAGGTACGCGGCGCGTGGGAGGCCGACCGGGGGCCGCAGTTCCTGGCGTACGACTTCTGGTGGCACTACACCCAGGACGTGCTGGTCACCAGCGAGTGGGGCACGCCGTCGATGATCGAGGACGGCATCGTCGGTGAGCTGCTGCTGGGCCGCGGGTACGGGCACGCGATCCACTTCTGGGACCTGGCGAAGCGCCGGCACGTGCAGCGCGTCGACCTCGGCGACCAGTACCAGATGCCGCTGGAGCTGCGCCCCGCGCACGACCCGACGAAGTCGTACGGCTTCGTCGGCGTGGTGATCAGCGTCGAGGACCTGTCCGCCTCGATCTGGCTGTGGCACCGCGACGGCGACGCCTGGGCGGTGACCAAGGTGATCGACATCCCGGCCGAACCGGCCGACCCGGCCGACCTGCCGGACCTGCTCAAGCCGTTCGGGGCGGTGCCGCCGCTGGTCACCGACATCGACCTGTCGGTGGACGACCGGTTCCTGCACGTCTCCTGCTGGGGCACCGGCGAACTGATCCGCTACGACGTCAGCGACCCGTTCCACCCGGTACGCGTCGGCTCGGTGCGCCTGGGTGGCATCGTCAACCGCACCCCGCACCCGGCGTTCCCGGACGAGCCGCTGGCCGGCGGGCCGCAGATGGTGGAGATCAGCCGGGACGGCCGCCGCGTCTACGTCAGCAACTCGCTCTACGGCGCCTGGGACGACCAGTTCTACCCCGACGGGGTGGGTGCCTGGGTGGCGAAGCTCGACGTCGACCCGGAGCATGGGGGCCTGGTGCCGGACCCGCGGTTCTTCCCGCGCGGGGAGGAGTTCCGCGGCCTGCGCGTGCACCAGACCCGGTTGCAGGGCGGCGACGCCTCGTCCGACTCGTACTGCTTCCCGTGACCGGCGCGACCTGGGCGGCGCTGGGCGGCCTCGGCGCGTTCCACGGGCTGAACCCGGCGATGGGGTGGCTGTTCGCGGTGGCCCGGGGCCTCCAGGAGCGCCGCCGGGCCGCGCTGCTGGCGGCGCTGCCGCCGATCGCCGCCGGTCACCTGGCGTCGGTGGCGGTGGTCGCCGCCCTGGTCAGTGCGACCCGGTCGGTGACGGCGAGCACCCTGGTCGCGGTGGCCGGCGGCGTGCTGCTGGTCGGGTTCGGGCTGTGGCGGCTGCTGTCCGACCGGCACTTCCGGTGGGCCGGGATGCGGCTGTCGGCGGCGCAGCTCGCCGCCTGGTCGTTCCTGATGTCGGCGGCGCACGGCGCGGGCCTGATGCTGCTGCCGGTGCTGCTCGCCGAACCGGCGGCCGGCGGAGGCCCGCACGCCGGGCACCTCGCCGCCGCGCCGGCCGGCGCGCTGACCGGCCTGCTCGCCGCCGCCGTGCACACCGCCGCCATGCTCGCCGTCGCGCTGGCCGTGGCCCTGCTGGTGTACGAGGTGCTCGGCGTCGGTGTGCTGCGCCGGGCCTGGTTCAACGTCGACCGGCTCTGGGCCGGTGTGCTCGTGGCGGCCGGGGTGGTGACGCTGCTCGCTGCGGCGTGAGTCGCCACCACCTGCGACGGATCGATGAAAAGTCCTACTGATTGAATAGGAAAGGCAGCGTCGCCCACCCTGGAGGTCAGTCGTGAGTCAGTCCCCGTCCTCAGCCGAAGCCGCCCACGACGCCGACCGGAGCCGGCAGTGGCTCGCCGGGCAGGCGCACGGGCCGGGCGTCGACCGCGACCGGCTGCTGGAGGTGGGCGCGGCGATGGGCGCGGTGACCGCCGCCGCCGCGGAGCGCGAGCCGGTCGCGGTGGCGTCCGCGCCGGTCGGCGTCGACCCCGGCGCGCCGATCGTCAAGCCGCTGCCGCCGGAGCTGCTGCGCCCGCTGGACACCAACGCCGAGATGCGCTGGCCGTCGATGGCCGGCCAGGGGTACGTGGTCCCGACCGACCGCTTCTTCGTCCGCAACCACACGGTCACCCCGCACCTGGACGCGGCCACCTGGCGGCTGCGCCTGTTCGGCGACGGCCTGCGCGGCGCGCCCACCCGCGACAACCCGGTCGAGTTCGACCTCGACGAGCTGCGCCGGCTGCCCGCCGAGGAGCACGCGGCGCTGCTGGAGTGCGCCGGAAACGGACGGCGCTACTTCGCCGAGCAGCAGGACGAGCCCGCCCCGGGCGTGGCGTGGGGACTGGGCAGCGTCGGCGTGGCCCGCTGGCGGGGCGTGCGGCTCGGCACGGTGCTGCGCCTGGCCGGGCTGCGCGACGAGGCGGTCGACGTGATGCCCGAGGGCCTCGACCCGGACTACGTCAGCGGCGGGGTCAACCTCGGCCGGGTACGCCGCCCGATGCCCGTCGCCAAGGCGCTCGACGACGTGCTGCTGGCGTACGAGATGAACGGCGAGCCGCTGCCCGCCGACCACGGTTTCCCGGTGCGGGTCGTGGTGCCCGGCTGGGTCGGCATCTCCTCGATCAAGTGGGTGGGCGCGATCGAGGTCTCCACCAGTCCTCTGTTCTCGCCGTGGAACACGCAGTTCTACCGGATGTTCGGTCCCGGCCACCCGGCCGACGGCACGGTGCTCACCGCTCAGCCGGTGCGCAGCGCGTTCGAGCTGCCCTGGGACGCCCGGGTGCCGGCCGGGGAGGAGATGCTGCTGACCGGCCGCTCCTGGTCCGGCAACGGCCCGATCGAGCACGTCGAGGTGGACACCGGCGACGGGTGGCGCCCCGCCGACCTGGTCGAGGCCGACCGGGGTGGCGCCTGGCAGCGCTGGACCGCCCGCTGGCGCCCTGAGGCCGCCGGACGGCACGTCCTGCGCGCCCGCGCCACGGACTGCATCGGCGCCGTCCAGCCCGACCGGGCCGCGCCGAACGACCTCGCGTACCTGTTCGACGCCGTCGTGGCCCACCCCGTGACCGCCTGCTGACCGCCGCTCAGGTGGTGCCGAGGTAGGGCGGCGGGACGGTGTCGGTGAGCCACACCCCGTTCGCCGAGCGGTAGAACAGGTACCCGGCCTCGGCCATCGCCGCCGCGTCCACGGTCAGCACCACCACCGCGCCGCCCCGGCGCGCGCCGACGCGCCGGGCCGTGGCCACATCCGGCGACAGGTGTACGTGGTGCCGCCCGCCCCGGCGCAGCCCCTGCGCCCGGATCGCGTCCAGAACGGCCTCGCCGGTGCCGTGGAACAGCCGGGGCGGCGGCGCGGCCGGCGTCAGGCCGAGGTCGACCGGAACGGAGTGCCCCTGGTTGGCGCGGATCCGGTCGGCCCCGTCCGGGCCAATCTCCACCGCGAACCGCTGCTTGTCGTTACCAGCGACCACGGCGTCCAGCTGGGCGCGGCTGATCCGCAGCCCGGCGAGCACGTCGGCGACCGGCACCCAGCCGGCCCGGTCGAGTCGCAGTCCGAACGCGTCGGGCCGGTGCCGCAACGCCAGCGACAGCCGCTTGCTCACCCGAACGAGATCCCGGTGTTCCACCCGCCCAGTGTGATTCCGCAGCCGTCCCCTGTCGACGCAGTTCCCCACCCGCCCTTCCCCGCCCCACCTCGCCCCGCCCGCCCTTCCCGCCTCGCCTCGCCTCGCCTCGCCTCGCCTCGTCGATCTTGCGGTATCGGCCCCCCGGGCGCCCGATTCACGCGCTTTGCCGGGGCCGGAACTTCATGATCGACGAGCTGGTGGCGGGGAGGGAGGAGGACGGGGCGAGGCGGGCAGGACGGGACGGGGTGCGGGAAGGGTGCGTGGGCGGACGGAACGAGGGTCAGGCGGCGGCTCGGTCTGGGAGGGGGCGGCGGCGGTGGGACGGGTCGGTCAGGGTGGGCGGGGACCAGGCGCCGTCGGGCTGGTAGAGGTTCGTGCCCGGCGGAACGATCTCGTCGATGCGGTCCAGCACCGCGTCGTCGAGCGTCAGCTCCGCGCCGGCCAGCAGCGCGTCCAGCTGGTCCATGGTGCGCGGTCCGATGATGGTCGAGGTGACAGCCGGGTGCGCGGCGGTGAACGCCACGGCGAGCTGCGGCAGCGTGCAGCCCACCTCGCCGGCGAGCGCGACCAGTTCCTCCACGGCGGCGTACTTCGCGGCGTTGCCCGGCAGCGCCGGGTCGAACCGAGCCGGGGTGAGTGCCGGCCGGCCCGCACCGAGGTCGACGGGCTTCCCCTGCCGGTAGCGGCCGGACAGGAACCCGGAGGCCAGCGGGCTCCACACCAGCACGCCCATCCGGTAGCGGCGGCACACCGGCAGTACCGACGTCTCGATGCCGCGGGCCAGGATCGAGTACGGCGGCTGCTCGGTGCGGAACCGGCCGAGCGCCCGCCGTTCGGCGACGTGGTGCGCCTCCACGATCTCCTCGGCCGGGAACGTCGAGCAGCCGAACGCGCGGATCTTCCCGGCCCGGACCAGGTCGGTGAGCACGCCGAGCGTCTCCTCGACGTCGGTGGTGTGGTCGGGACGGTGCACCTGGTAGAGGTCGATCCAGTCGGTGCCCAGCCGGCGCAGGCTGTCCTCGACCTCCCGGACGATCCAGCGCCGCGAGTTGCCGCCCCGGTTGGGCCCCTCCCCCATCGGGAAGTGGACCTTCGTGGCGAGCACCACGTCGTCGCGCCGGCCGCGCAGGGCCTTGCCGACGATCTCCTCCGACTCGCCGGCCGAGTACATGTCGGCGGTGTCCACGAAGTTGATTCCGCGGTCGAGTGCCGCGTGGACGATCCGGGCGCAGTCGTCGTGGTCGGGGTTGCCGACCGCGCCGAACATCATGGTGCCGAGGCAGTGGACGCTGACCTCGATGCCGGTGCCGCCGAGGACGCGATAGCGCATGTGAACTCCCTGGGTTGCACCGCGCCGGCCGGGTGGCGCGCGGTCCGGTCACGGTAGGAGTTCGAGTGCGCTGGAGGTCAACCGTCGGCGGGCTCCGCGCTGCCGGCGAGGTAGCCGGCCGCCTGCAACTCGAACAGCTCGCGGTAGAGCCCGCCCTGCGCCATCAGCGTGTCGTGGTCGCCGGACTGCGCGAGCCGGCCGTGGTCCATCACGAAGATCCGGTCGGCGTGCCGGACGTTCGCGAGCCGGTGGGTGATCAGGACGACGGCCCGGTCCGGGTGCCGCCGCAGGTGCTGGAAGAGGGCGTGCTCGGCACGCGCGTCCAGCGCGGCGGACGGCTCGTCGCAGATCAGCAGCCGGGCGTCGCGGTAGAGCCCGCGTGCGGCCACCAGCCGCTGCCACTGCCCGCCGGACAGGTCCTGCCCGTCCTTGAACTGCCGGTCGAGCAGCGTGTCGTACCCGAACGGCAGCTCGCTGATCATGTCGTGGGCGGCGGCGTCGCGGGCGGCGGTCTCCACGCTGGGGCCCTGCGCGCCGGCTCGGTCGTGGCGGCCGACGCGGATGTTCTGCCGGGCGGTGAACGGGAACCTCCACCAGTCCTGGCTCATCACCGCCACCTGGGCGGCGGTCTGGCGTGGGTCCAGTTCGGCGGCGTCCACGCCGTCCCACCGGATCGTGCCGCCGGTGGGCCGGTAGAGGCCCGCGATCAGCTTGGCGAGCGTGGTCTTGCCGGAACCGTTCTCCCCCACCAGCGCGATCACCTCACCGCGCCGGAACGTGAGGCTGACCTCGTCGACAGCCGCGCTGTCGGTGTCCGGGTAGCGCAGGCTGACCCGGTCGACGTCGATGCGCGTGAACCCGTCGACCGGCAGGTGCCCGCCGGCCGGGATCCGCCGGGTCGCCCGGTCGAGGAAGTCGCGGTAGTCCTGGTAGTAGAGGGCGTCCTCGTAGAGCGAGTTGGTGGCGAAGATCGCCGTGCGCAGGCTCGTACGCGCGGACTGGAGCGCGAGCAGCGCGGTGGCCGCCGCCGCGAGCGCCACCACACCACCCACCAGCAACGCGCCCAGCACCACGTAGAGCCCGAACGTGGCGATGCCCGTGATGGACAGGCCGATCGCCCGGGTGACCGTCTGCGCCCGGGCGAGGCGCAGCTCGGCGCGGGTCTCCAGGCGCGTCATGAGGTGGTATTCGGAGAGCAGGAAGTCGCGCATCTGATAGGCGCGGATCTCGGCCGCGGTGTGCCGGTTGGCCATCAGGTCGCCCAGCATCCACTTGCGTCGCCGCCGGGTGATGCGGGCGAGCCAGTCGACGTGCTGGCGGCGGGCCATTCGCACCGCCGTCACCGCCTCCGGCGCGGCGGCGACCACGAGGCAGGGCAGCAGCAGCGGGTGGATGATCGTCACGGCGGTGGCCGTGGCGATCACGCCGACCACGCCGGTGACGAGGTTGACCGTGTCGTTGACCAGGGAGCCCGCCTCGGCCAGTCCCCGGTCGCGGGCGCGGTCCATCTCCTCGGCGAAGCCGGCGTCGTCGAAGGCCGCCAGTTCCACAGCGGACGTCGTCTCGAACAGCCGCCGCTCCACCGTGAAGTTGATCTGCGGTACGAGCCGGGCCTGCGCCCATCCGGCGGCGATGGTCAGCGCGCCGCGCCCGGCGACGGCGGCCGCCGCCACTGCCAGGGCAGGCAGCGCCGCCCGGATCCGGTCCGGTGTCGGACCGGCCGCGAACAGTTGGTGGAGCACCCCGGTGGTGGCGAGCAGGCCCAGTGTGGTGAGCACGCCGGCGGCGACGTTGAGGCCCAGCGAGGCGGCGGTGTCCCGGCGGCTGGTCGCCCAGGCGAGACTGATCGCCTCGCGGATCAGCGCGGGCAACCGGCGCGCCACCGACCAGAAGCCGGTGTGGGCCAGTTCGGTGGCCCGGTGCATCCAGTGCGGATCGACGAGCTCGGGCAGGGTCGTCTCCCCGGCCGGCTCCTCCGGCTCGGACGGCGGACGAGGACGGATCATCCCGGCCATGGCACCCCCTCGACGCGTTCGGGCAGCAACGCTGGATACTACGGTCCGCTATCGAAGGATGTCACTCAGTAACCGGCGTGTCGTACAGCTGTCCCAACGGCGTGTCCCGCAGCGGTGGCCGGAAAGACCCGCCCGCACGGTGATCGCCGCCGGGTCGCGTCGCGCGCGACCGGTCCGGGTGGCAGGCTTGTGGGGTTCACCGGCGCAGGCCGGCCGACCGCCCGTCGTGAAGGAGAAGATCGACCCGATGGCTGTGGACGTCACCACCACCGACGAATGGCAGGCGCTGCGCAAGCACGCCGAGGCGATGCGCGGCACGCACCTGCGCGACCTGTTCGCCGCCGACGGGCAGCGGGGTGAGCGGCTCACCGGTGAGGTCGCCGACCTGCACGTGGACTACAGCAAGAACCTGGTCACCGACGAGACGATCGCGCTGCTCGGCGCGCTCGCCGAGCGGGTCGGCCTGGCCGACCGGATCGCGGCCATGTTCGCCGGACGGCACATCAACACCACCGAGGACCGGGCGGTGCTGCACACCGCGCTGCGCCTGCCCCCGGACGCGTCGCTCACCGTGGACGGCCAGGACGTGGTCGCCGACGTGCACGCCGTGCTGGACCGCATGACGGCGTTCGCGCAGCGGGTGCGTTCCGGCTCGTGGCGGGGCCACACCGGCGAGCGGATCACCACAGTGGTCAACATCGGCATCGGCGGCTCCGACCTCGGGCCGGTGATGGCGTACGAGGCGCTGAAGGCGTACCGGGACGCGGGCATCAGCTGCCGGTTCGTGTCGAACATCGACCCGACCGACATCCACGACAAGACCGCCGACCTGGACCCGGCGAGCACGCTGTTCGTGGTGGTGTCCAAGACGTTCTCCACCCAGGAGACGCTCGCCAACGCCGACCAGGCGCGCCGCTGGCTGCTCGCCGGGCTGGACGCGGACGACGACGCGGTCGCCCGGCACTTCGTCGCGGTCAGCACCAACGAGCAGCGGGTCCGGGACTTCGGCATCGACCCGGAGAACATGTTCGGCTTCTGGGACTGGGTGGGCGGGCGCTACTCGCTGCCCTCGGCGGTCGGCCTGTCGGTCATGCTGGCGATCGGGCCGGACCGCTTCCGCGAGATGCTGGCCGGCTACCACGCGGTCGACGAGCACTTCCGGTCCGCGCCGGTGGAGCGCAACGTGCCGGCGCTGCTCGGCCTGCTCAACGTCTGGTACACCGACTTCCTCGGCGCGGAGACCCACGCGGTGCTGCCCTACTCGCAGTACCTGCACCGGTTCCCCGCCTACCTCCAGCAGCTCACCATGGAGAGCAACGGCAAGTCGGTACGCCTCGACGGCTCGCCCGTGACGTACCCGACCGGGGAGATCTTCTGGGGCGAGCCGGGCACCAACGGTCAGCACGCGTTCTACCAGCTCATCCACCAGGGCACCCGGCTGGTCCCGGCGGACTTCATCGCGTTCAGCCGGCCCAACCACGACCTGGGCGACATGCACGACCTGTTCATGTCGAACTTCTTCGCCCAGACCGCCGCGCTGGCGTTCGGGCGGACCCGGGAGCAGGTGGAGGCCGAGGGCACCGCGCCCGAGGTGGTGCCGCACCGGGTGATGGCGGGCAACCACCCGACCACGTCGATCCTGGCGCCGAAGCTCACCCCGGCGACGCTGGGCCAGCTGATCGCGCTCTACGAGCACATCGTGTTCACCGAGGCCGCGATCTGGGACATCAACGCCTTCGACCAGTGGGGCGTGGAGCTGGGCAAGGTGATGGCCAACCAGCTCGCGCCGAAGCTCACCGGGCCGGACCCGGACCTGGCCGACGTGGACACCTCGACCGCCGAGCTGATCCGCCGCTACCGGGCCGAGCGCGGCCGGAGCTGACCGCACGCCCGTGGCGTTCCGCGTACACCCGCCGGGACGCCACGGGTCAGCGGCGCAGCAGGTCGGCGTGCGCGGCGCGCAGCCGGATCAGCGCCGCGTCGCCGGCCGGGGCGCGGCGGTCGAGTTCGGCCCACGCCTCGGCGAGCGCGTCGGCCAGCGCCCGCAGCTCGGCGGCGTGCCGCCGGCTGGACTGCCGGTGCAGCTCCTCCAGACGGCGGGCCCAGCCGGCGCTGATCGCGGCGACGCGTTCGGCGTCGGCGCGCGCCTGGGCGCCGGTGCGGGCGGCGGACGCGGGCACGATCGCGGCCACCGGCCGGGGATCGCCGTCGCGGGTGACGAGCGTGACGGTGTCGGTCAGCTCGGCCAGGGAGACGAGCTGGGTGAGCCGGGTGCGGACCTCGCGCAGCGGCAGGGCGCGCGGCTGGGGGGACCGGTCGGCCAGTGCGGGGACAGCCATGGACACATGTT
Organism: Micromonospora sp. CPM1; assembly: GCF_023896895.1. Lineage (NCBI taxonomy): Bacteria > Bacillati > Actinomycetota > Actinomycetes > Micromonosporales > Micromonosporaceae > Micromonospora > Micromonospora sp. CPM1. The sequence goes on along the minus strand of NZ_JAMHIU010000001.1, from coordinate 640,800 downwards.
CACGTCCGGGTACGACAAATTCCGGCGGTCAGGCGGTCCACTCGGGTGCCAGCACTGACCAGACCTCCAGGTCGGCGCGGCCGTCGGGCGTCGGTGCGGCTCCGCGCATGACGCCGTCGCGGCTCATGCCGAGCCGCCGCGCGACCGCGACGCTGCGCTCGTTGCCGGCCTTCGTGACCCACTCGACGCGGTGGATGCCACGCTCCCGTACCGCCCAGTCGATGACGAAGCGGGCGGCGCGGGTGACCAGGCCCTGCCCCTCGGCGCCGGGTTCCAGCCAGCAGCCGGCCTCGCACACCCCGCGATCGGTGCTCAGCGACACGAACAGCACGCCGCCGACGAGCGTGCCCCGCTGCCAGATGCCCCAGATGCCGCCGTCGTCGCGGGCCCACCGGTCGGCGTACGCCTGGAGGACCTTGCGGGCCGACTCGGCGTCGGTGGCGACGAAGGACGCGCCGACCCAGGGTGCGATGTGGTCGCGGCAGCGGTCGAGGTTGGCCAGGAACTCGTCGGCGTGCCAGGGCGACAGTGGACGCAGCTCGGCGTCGTCGGTGAGGGCGTGGGCGAACATCCGAGGAAGCTAGCAGGACCGTCGCGGTTTTGTCGGTCGGTCCCTCTACGGTCTGCGCCGTGAACGCCGTCCAGACGTACCGATATCTTCAGCCGTCCACGCTGCGCGCCGCCGGTCTCGACCTGCAGACCTGCGGCGGCCCGGCGGCCAACCCGCGCTTCTTCGCCGGGTTCCTCACCGCCCCGGCCGCGGCGGCGGCCGGCCTGCTCGCCGTCGCCGAGGTGGCCCGCACCCGCTACCACCAGCCGGTCAGCCCGGCCAGCCTGGACCCGGTGGTCACCGGCAGCCGCGGTCGCCTGCGGTTCGAGTCGTTCTCCGGCTGCTGCGGGGTGTACGCGCGGATGGACGTCCTGCCGGCCGGGCTCGACGGCGAGATCAGCGGCCACGGCACCACGAACGTGGACGTGAACCCGCCGCTGCGCGAGGCGCTGGCCCGGGTGGGCGGCATCGAGCCGCTGCACGTGGCGGTCGGCCCGGACGACCTGACCGTCTCCACCATGGACGGCGCGGTGGTCGAGCGGAAGGTGCCGCTGCCCGGCCGTTGGCTGCGCGGCTTCGCCGAGGTGCACGTGCTCACCGCCGGCTTCGAGCCGCGCGCCGAGATCGCGGCGGCGGAGGCGGCGGCGTTCCTGCGGAGGCTGCCGGCTGCCGGCGACCGGAGCGTGCTGTGGGCGGTGCCCGCCGGGCGGACGCTGCGGCTGACTTCCCGCCCGGCGCCGGGCGCGGTCTGCCTGGCCGGCGCGGGCCGGCTCGCGGCGCTGCGCGGCGTGCTGCGGCACGCGCGCACCCTGCGGGTGTACGGTCCGGCGGTGCGGGCCGGCTCCCCCGCCGTGCCGAGCACGTGGGAGCTGGACACCGGGGCGTTGCGGCTGTCGCTGACGCTGTCCCCCGAGCCGTCTCGCGGCTTCTCCGGTGAGGGCGCGGCCCTGGCGGCGCTGGCGGGCGACGACGTGGTCGACGACGCGGAGCTGGTCGGCGCGCTGCTCAACTGGGATCCGACGATCGACGTGGCCGCGCTGGCCGACGCCGCCGCGCTGCCCGACGAGCGGGTGCGTGCCGCGCTCGCCCAGCTGGGCACCGCCGGCCGGGTCGGGTACGACGTGGCGGACGGGGCGCACTTCCACCGGGTGATGCCCTACGACGCGGGCCGCGCGGAGCGGGACAACCCCCGGCTGGTCGGCGCGCGTGCGCTCGTCGAGCGCGGCGCGGTCGAGCGCGACGGCGAGAACGCCACGGTACGCACCGACGCCGAGACCTACCGGGTACGACGGCACCCGGACGGCGCGTACTCCTGTTCCTGCCGCTGGTGGGCGCGGCACCGCGGGCAGCGGGGGCCGTGCCGGCACGCGCTGGCCGTGTCGATGGTCGCGGCGCCGGTGGGGGCACTGTCGTGACCGGCTTCGCCGAGGCGGCGGTGCGCGGCCGGATGTCCGAGGTCCGGTCGGCCCTGGCCGGGTTGGACGAGCCGGCCCGGCGGGCGCTGGGCGACGAACTGGTCGCCGTCGTCCGTCGCAGGCGGGACGACTGGTGGTGGCGGGGCGAGGCGGCGACGCTGGCGGTGGCCGCGGTGGGCACGCTGAGCACACCGACCAAGGTGGCCGCGGTGCTCGGCCGCCGCTCGGTCTGGCTGGCGGGCGTCGACGCGGCGCCGGTGGTCGACACCGCCCGGGAGCGCGGGGTGACCTGGCTGGCCGACGTGGCGCACAAGCTGGCCGACCGGCTGCCCCGGGACCGGATGGTCGCGGGCTGGCCGTTCGTCGCCGGTCTCCTGCTGGCGGAGAAGGCGCCGCCGCCGACCGGGGACGACTTCGTGCGTGGCTGGGCCACCGCGCAGGGTTCGCCCGGCCCGCGCGGAGACCGTCCGCCGACAGTGGACCGGCTGCGCGCGGACCCGTTCCTGGACCTGCTGCTGCCGCGCCTGTTCGAGGTGGACGGCGTGGGCGCCGAGCTGGCCCGCGGCGACGGCACCGGCACGGAGGCGCTGCCACGGGCACTGGCGGCGCTGGCCGCGGAGGGCCGGCTCGACCGGGTGGTGCTGCTCAACGGCGTCCTCGGCCGGCTGCTGCGCGGCGACCGGCCGGGCGCGCTGCGCCCGTTCCTGATCCTGCACGACCTGCTGGCGCCGACCCCGGACGAGGTGGCGGTGCGGTCGAGCGCCTATCTGCGGCTGCTCGCCGACGGCCCGGGGCCGGTGGCCCGCACCGCCCAGCGGACGCTGCGGGACGCCGGTGACGCCGCCGAGCCGGAGGCGCTGTGGGAGGCCGCCCGGACGGTGCTGACCCGGCCGGAGAAGGCGCTGGTCCGGGCGCAGGTGTCGTGGCTCGACCGGCTGGCCCGGCAGCACCCCGACCAGGCCCCGGAGATCGGCGCGGTGCTCGCCGTGGCGGCCGACCACCCGGACGCCGGCCTGCGCGAGCGCGCGCTGACGCTGGCGCGGCGGCACGGCCACCGGCCGGTTGCCGTAGCCACGGTGGTCGAGGCTCGCGACGACCTGCCGCCGCCGCTGCCGGCAGCGGCCGCGCCGCCGCCGATCGCCGGGGTGGACGAACTGGTCGAGGAGATCGCGGCGTCGCTCGGCCGGCGCTGGCCCGCGCTGACGACGGAACGCGTCATGGACGGCCTGGTCCGGCTCGGCACCGCCGACCGCGAGCGGCTCGCGGCGGCGCTGCTGCCGGTGGTACGCCGCGAGCAGGTCGGCGCGTACGACCATCCCTGGGCGGTGTTCAACCAGTCGGTGCAGATGCACGGGCTCCTGCTGGCCGTCTGCGGTGCGCCCGAGGCGACGACCCGCCGCGACCAGTGGAGCACCCTGCTGGCCGATTCCCGCCCACGCGCGCCGCTGCCGTTGCGGGGTGGCCCACCGGTTCCGGCCGCGCGTCGACCCGCGCCCGTCCAGCTCGCCTGCACCCGGCTGGCCGAGATCGGGCAGCGGCTGGACGGACGCGACGACCCGGGCCTGCTGTCCGCGCCGACCTCGGTCACCGGGGCGATCGAGCCGGTGGTGCTCTACGAACGGCTGGCCGCGCTGGGTGACCGTCCGGCGTGGCGCTGGGATCTCGCACAGGCCCTGCTGCGCCTGCCGGCCGGCGTGGACGAGCCGCTGGCCGAACGCGCCGCGGCGCTGCGCACGCCGGCCGGTGACGAGCTGGCCCGCTGGCTGCGCGGCGACGCCGTGCCGGCCCCGGCGCAGCAGGTGGTGACAGTGGGCCGGCGGGCGCGGTCGGCCGGGTACGACTGGGGCTACGACCAGCTGCCCGAGGGGCGGACGCTGGTCGCGCTCACCCCGCCGGACGGCGTCGAGGACCGGCTCGGCCTGCTCACCCTGAAGCCCACGCCGATCGGCCGGTGGACCGACGGCTGGGGCGACGTCTGGCCGGCCGTCCTGCCCGGGCACCGGGGCGTGGTCGCCGCCCACGTGCTGCCCGAGGTGGCCGGCGCGGCGCAGGAGGACACCCTCGGGCACGGCGCGGTCCTGCCGGTGCTGGCCGAGTGCACGGGCGCGGGCGGCCCGGCCCTCGATCTGGCGCTGGCCTACGGGCTGTGCGCCCGCCACGAGGCGGACCGGGTGGCCGCGCTCGACGCGGTGCTGATCCTCGCCGCCGCCGGTGACCTGGACGCGCCCGCGACCGGCGGGCATCTCGGCGCGCTGGCGGCCGGCGGGCAGGTGACGCTGACCCGGGCGGTCACCCCGCTGCGCGACGCGGTCGCGGCGGGTGGCCGGCTGAGCGTGTGGCGGCTGCTCGCCGCGGCGTTGCCGCCGCTGCTGGCCGCCCCGACGCCAGCCCGGGGCACGCCGGACCTGCTCGCGCTGGCGGCGGAGACGGCGACCGCGACGGGTGTCCGGATCGAGGTGCCCGGCCTGGCCGACGTGGTGGCCCGGGGCGGCGGCAGCCGGCTGGTCGCCGAGGCCCGGCGACTCGCCGCCGCCCTCGCCGCCTGAACGTGCGCCTCGTCATCCGAGCGGGCGGCGGGCCGGTACGCGGACGCGCACCGGCCCGCCGTCTGAGGGCAGAACTCGTACGTGCCGCCGGCCGCCACGCGGGGCGCGCCGGGCGGGCTGTCAGGCACGGCGCGTCGGGGCGGGTCGTCAGGCGCGACGCCCCGGGCGGCGGGTGAGCGCCACCCCGAGGGCGATCATGCCGACGCCGAGGAACAGGTGCAGCCAGTTGTCGGCGCCGTTGAGCGGCACGAAGTTGGCGCCGCTGTCGTGGTCGATCACCAGGCCGTAGAGCCAGAGCACCAGGTAGATGGCGCCGCCGCCGATCAGGTACGCGCGGGCGCCGGAGACCGTCCGGGACAGCGCCAGCCCGGCGACGCCGAAGAGCAGGTGCACGATGTTGTGCAGGACCGACACCTGGAACAGGCCCAGCAGCTTCGCCCGGGACTCGTGCCCGGCGAACATCATCGTGTCGTAGTTCGTGGTGATGCCGGGGATGAACCCCAGCACGCCCACCACCAGGAAGACGATGCCGACCACCTGGGCGGCCCGGCGTACCGGGGACGCGGGCGCGTTGCGGGCGACGCGGGAAGAACCGGCCATGACTGACACCTCCGTTGGCGAAGTCTTCCGCGCCCACGGCGGCCGGGTAGCAGAAACCGTCCGGATCCCCGGATCGAGATCAGCAACTCGGCCGGACGGGCAGGTGGCCGCGCAGCGCCTCGAACTGGGCCACGGTCAGGTAGGACGGGTTCGACGCCTGCGGCTGCCGGAACACCTCCGCGCCGGCCAGCCGCGGGTCGGCGCGCAGCAGGTCGCGGCGTACCCGCAGCGGCTCGTCCAGGATCGTCAGGTCCAGCGGCGCGGTCCACGGCCGGCCCGGCGCGCCCGGCTCGGGAGCGGCGGCGATCCGGCCGACGCCCCAGACGCCGTACGGCGCCCGGCCGCGGCTGCCGCTGGCCCAGAACACCACCGGCTGGCCGGGGCGCATCAGGCGTACCCGGTAGCCGGGGCGGACGCACCAGCCGGTCACGCGCGGGTCGGCGGCGAAGCGGGCCGTCAGGTCCGCCGCGTCCGCGTTGCCCTTGATCAACCAGGCGCCGAGGTCGTCCAGGGTCACCCGCCGGTCGGTCATCAGCCCATTCTGCGGCCCGTCCGGCCGTCCCGCCGGACGGCGCCCACGGCGACGGCGGCGGCAACCGCAGCGGCGGTCAGATGATCAGGTGGGTCCAGTAGGTGAGCCACACCGCGAACAACGCGCCCTGGAGCAGCGCCAGCGCGGCGGTGAGCCAGCCGTCGAGGCCGGGCCGCCGCGCCCAGCGGGCCAGCACGAACGCGACCGGGAAGGCGGCCAGCAGGTAGCGCAGCAGGCTCTTGTACACCGGCGGCCCCATCGACAGCGGCACCAGCACCACGACCAGCGTGTAGACCAGGTACGGCCAGTCGGCCCGGCGGCGCAGCCCGACGGCCGCGACCGCCACCATCGCCACGGCGATCCAGACCCGCAGCGCGTCGGCGGAGTTGCCGCCGAACAGCGCGGAACCGGCCACTCCCAGGGGGTTCTGCAGCCGGATCCCCCAGCCGGTCTCCTGGGCGTGCTGGTAGGCGAACCAGTCGCCGCTCTGCCAGCGGCAGAACGCCATGAACGTGAGCCAGCCCGCCGGGACAAGCAGCAGCGGCCAGCCCTGGCGCAGCAGGCGCGGCCACGCCCGGGGTCCGGCCCGCCAGCCGTGCTCGCGCAGCAGCACCAGCGCCAGCGGCACCACCACGAGGAAGCCGACCGAGCGGCTCATCGCCAGGAAGTAGCCGATCACGCCGACGAGCAGCCAGCGGCTCCGCTCGGCGTACCAGAAGGCGGCCAGCGCGAGGCAGACGAACAGCGACTCGGTGAGCGCCGCCTGGAACAGGAACGCCGTCGGCAGGAGCATCAGATACCGGACCGCTCGCCGGCCGTCGTCCGGTCCGGCGCCGCCGAGCAGCCGGCCCCCCAGCCGGTACGCGAAATAGAGCTGGAACACCAGCGCCACGTTGCTGATCAGCAGCAGCGCCCAGGCGGTGTGCCCGCCGAGCAGCGGCGCGATCGGCCGGGCCAGGAACGGGTAGAGCAGCGGGAAGCCGAAGTCGGTCCAGGGCCGGTCCAGCGGCAGCCGGGCCAGGTGGTCGTAGAGGAACGAGTCCCAGGCGAACCAGAGCGAGATCCAGCGGTGCGACGAGATCGCGTCCTGCTGCTCCCGCATGCCGGTCTCGTCCGTCGGCGGTGCGCCCGGCACCCCGTCCCAGGCGCTGAGCACCAGCACGCCGACCAGGGTGAGCACGAGCTTCGAGCCGACGAAGACGGCGAACACGAATCCCCAGGGCTCGGGCACCCGGCGGACGACCTGGGCCCCGCGCGCCCACCACCGGGTACGCCCGGAGCGCGCAACGCCGCGGGGGCCGCCCGCGCGGCCGGCCCCGGCCGTGCCGCCGGCGTCGGCCCGCCGCTCGTCCGCCATCACGCTCCCACCGGTCGGCCTCTGGCCGACATGCCCGGCCGGAAACCCGGCCCGCATTCCCCATCCGGCCCCGCCCACACCCACCCCTCCGGCCCGGCCACAGCCACGGCCACGGCCACGGCCACGGCGATCATGAGGTTGGCGGCGACAAATCGGACGCCAGACACCGTCAACTTCATGATCGACGGGGCAGGGCGGGGCGATGAGCGGGCGGGGCGGTGAGCGGGCTGAGCGGCCGGCGGATCGGTGTGGGCCGGCAGGTGAAGTTGTCGGCAGGACGGGTAAGGGCGGTGCCGCATCGGCAGGCTGGCGGCGGGGGGCACGGACGGCATGGGTGACGGCGACGGAACCGTGATCATCGGGGCGGGACCGGCCGGGTTGACCGCCGCGTACGAGTTGCTGCGGCACGGCCGGCCGGTACGGGTCTACGAGGCCGACGACGTGGTCGGCGGGATCAGCCGGACCGTGGAGCGCGACGGCTGGCGGTTCGACATCGGGGGGCACCGCTTCTTCACGAAGGTGGCCCGGGTCGAGGACTTCTGGCACGAGATCCTGCCGGACGAGGACTTCCTGCTCCGGCCGCGGATGAGCCGGATCTACTACCGGGGCGCGCTGTTCGACTACCCGCTCAACGCCGGCAACGCGCTGCGCAACCTCGGGCTGCTGGAGGCGGCGCGCTGCCTCGGCTCGTACGGCCGGGCGCGGCTGCGCCCGCCGAAGGACCAGTCGCACTTCGAGGGGTGGGTGTCGGCGCGGTTCGGCTGGCGGCTCTACTCGATCTTCTTCAAGACGTACACGGAGAAGGTCTGGGGGATGCCGGCGGACCAGTTGCAGGCCGACTGGGCCGCCCAGCGGATCAAGAACCTGTCGCTGGCGACGGCGATGCGCAACGCGCTGCTGCCCCGGCGCAACCGCACGGACGTGACCAGCCTGATCGAGGAGTTCCAGTACCCGAAGCACGGCCCGGGAATGATGTGGGAGCGCTGCGCCGAGGAGGTCGCCAAGCGCGGCGGCACGGTGCGTACCGGCACCTGGGTGAGCGAGGTGCACCGGGATCCGGCCGCGCGGCGGGCGACCGCCGTGACGGTGACCGACGCCGGCGGGGAGCGCACCGAGCCGGCCGCGCACGTGATCTCCTCGATGCCGATCTCCACGCTGGTGCGGGCGATGCGCCCGGAGGCGCCGCCCGAGGTGCGGGCCGCCGCCGACGACCTGCGGTACCGGGACTTCCTGACCGTGGCGCTGGTGGTGCCGGAGGAGTTCTCGTTCCCGGACAACTGGATCTACGTGCACGACCCGGCAGCCCGGGTGGGCCGGATCCAGAACTTCGGCTCGTGGTCGCCGTACCTGGTCAAGGACGGGCGGACCTGCCTGGGGCTGGAGTACTTCGTGTTCGAGGGCGACGAGATGTGGCGGACGCCGGACGCCGAACTGGTCGCGTTCGCCACCGCCGAGCTGGAACGGCTGGGCCTGGTCAAGCCCGGGTGCGTGGAGGCGGGCTACGTGGTCCGGATGCCGAAGGCGTACCCGGTCTACGACGAGCGGTACCAGCGCAACGTCGACGTGATCCGGGACTGGCTGGCCGCGAACGTGCCGAACGTGCACCCGGTCGGCCGCAACGGCATGCACCGGTACAACAACGCCGACCACTCGATGCTCACCGCGATGCTGACCGCGGAGAACATCGCGCACGGCGCGGAGCACGACGTCTGGACCGTCAACGTGGAGCAGGACTACCACGAGCAGCGCAGCCCGTCGCGGCACGGCACCGGCCGGGACGCGCCGGTCGTCCCGGCCCGGCGGTGAGGCGCCGCGCGTGAGGGTGGTCATAACGGCTGGACGGCAGCCACGGCGGTGCTGCTAGCCTTCTGGGCAGGTCATGAGCGCCAGCGCGAAGCCCCGGCTCGCTGGCCGGCAACCCTCCTCCGCGGTGGGGTGCCCCGGGTGAAGACCAGGCACCGGCAGCCGCCGGTGCAAGCGTGGCCTGGCACCCAGGTCAGCAACAGACCAGGGAGACCGATGTCCGCACCACCCTCCACCCCTTCCGGCGACGTCGCCGCGTACCCGGCCCGCTTCGCGCTGGTCAAGCGCCGTCACGTCGACCTGATGCGGGTGTGCAGCGACGCCTGTCGCCTCGCGCGCTGAGCGAACGCCACCCTCCTTTCCCCGATCCACCCTTCTCCGGCCCGGCCGTCCGTCCGGCGGGCTGCGTCGACGCGCGCCGCGCGTCCATCCACTCTGGAGAGACATCGTGCGTTTCCGTACCGTCCTGACCCGTGCCGCCGCCGTCGGCGCGGCCGCCCTGCTCGCCGTCACCGCGCTCACCGCCTGCGGCAACGACGACACCGCAGCGGCCGACAACCCGTACGGCCTGCTCCAGCCCGGCGTGATCCGCGCCGGCACGCTCACCGACGCCCCGCCGAACGTCTTCCTGAAGGACGGGAAGTTCACCGGCTTCGACAACGAGCTGCTGCGTGCCGTGGCCGACAAGATCGGCCTGAAGGTGGAGTTCGTCGGCACCGACTTCTCCGGCCTGCTCGCCCAGGTCAACAGCGGCAAGTTCGACGTGGGCAGCTCCTCGATCACGATCACCGAGGCCCGCAAGAAGACTGTGGACTTCGGCAACGGCTACGACTTCGGCTACTTCGGCCTGGACGTGCCCGCGGGCTCCTCGATCAACGGCTTCGACCAGCTCGCCGGCAAGCGGGTGGTGGTCGTCCAGGGCACCGTGCAGGACGACTACGCCACCAAGCAGAACCTCGACCCGGTGCGGGTGCCGGACTACAACAGCGCGATCAACCAGCTCAAGGCCGGCACGGCCGACGCCTGGATCGCCCCGGCCGAGATCGGCGACAAGTCCGCCGCCGACAGCAACGGCAAGATCAAGGTCGCGGCGAAGCAGCTCAGCCCCACCCCGACCGCGTACGCGGTGGCCAAGGGCGACGACAAGCTGCGCGAGGCGCTGAACAAGGGCCTGGACGAGGTGATCGCCGACGGCACGTGGAGCCGCCTGCAGGCCGAGTACTACCCGGGACGGCCGATCCCGGCCGACTTCAAGCCGGGCAGCGGGTCGGTGGCGGTGCCGTCGCCGTCGGCCGCCTCCTGAACCGGTAACCGAGCACGAGCGGGGCGGACGGAGCGGACATGGATCCACTGAGCACCCTCTGGGAGACGTTCTTCGACTGGGACTCGATGCGCGAGGCGCTGCCCGAGATGCTCACCGTCGGGCTGCCCAACACGCTGACCCTGGCGGTCTCCGCCGCCCTGCTCGGCTCGGTGCTGGGCATGCTGCTGGCCGTCGCCGGCATCTCGCGTACCCGATGGTTGCGCTGGCCGGCGCGGGTCTACACCGATGTGTTCCGCGGCCTGCCGGCCGCGGCGACCATCCTGCTCATCGGCGTGGGCCTGGCGCCGCTCGGCATGCAGGTGTGGGGGCCGAACCCGTATCCGCTGGGCGTGCTGGCGCTGTCGCTGATCGCCGCCGCCTACCTGGGTGAGATCTTCCGGGCCGGCATCCTGAGCGTGGAGGCCGCCCAGTTGGAGGGCGCGCGGGCGCTGGGCTTCTCCTGGGGCGAGGCGATGCGCCTGGTGATCATCCCGCAGGGCGTACGCCGGGTGCTGCCCGCCTGGGTCAACCAGCTCATCGCGCTGATCAAGGACTCCAGCCTGGTCTACTTCCTCGGCCTGCTGGCCAGCCAGCGGGAGTTGTTCCGGATCGGGCAGGACTACGCGGCGAACACCGGCAACCAGTCCGCGCTGCTGCTGGCCGGTTTGTTCTACCTGTTGCTGACCGTGCCGCTGACCCACGCGGTCAACTGGCTGGACCGGCGCCTGCGGCAGGGCCGGCCGGTCGCGCCGCCCGAGCCCGAGCCGGACGCCGAGCCGGCGGATCTCACTCCGTCCGGAAAGGACCCGCGATGACCACCACCACGACCTCGGTCAGCCTGGCCGTCCGCGACGTGCACCTGGCCTTCGGCGCGCACCGGGTGCTGCGCGGCGCGGACCTAAACGTGGCCCGGGGCCGGGCGGCCTGCGTGATCGGCCCGTCCGGGTCCGGCAAGTCGACGCTGCTGCGCACCGTCAACCGGCTGATCGAGCCGGACCGGGGCGACGTGCTGCTGGACGGGCGCAGCGTACTGCGCGACGACCCGGACGCGCTGCGCCAGCGCATCGGCATGGTGTTCCAGCAGTTCAACCTGTTCCCGCACCTGAGCGTGCTGCGCAACGTCACGCTGGCGCTGCGCAAGCTGAAGAAGCTGAGCGAGGACGAGGCGGTGGCGCTGGCCCGCGCCCAGCTCGACCTGGTCGGCCTGGCAGGCAAGGCGGACGCACGGCCGGCGCAGCTCTCCGGCGGCCAGCAGCAGCGCGTCGCCATCGCGCGGGCGCTCGCGCTGCGCCCGCAGGTGATGCTGTTCGACGAGGCGACGAGCGCGCTGGACCCGGAACTGGTCAAGGGCGTGCTCGCGGTGATGGCGGACCTGGCCGCCGCCGGCATGACCATGGTCGTGGTGACGCACGAGATGGGGTTCGCGCGCAGCGTCGCCGACACGGTGGCGTTCATGGACGCGGGCGTGGTGTTGGAGGCCGGGCCGCCGGAGGCGGTGTTCGAGGCGCCGGAGCACCCGCGGCTGCGGCGCTTCCTGTCCCAGGTGCTCTGACTGACCTGCGGCCTCAGCCCTTCACCGCGCCGATCAGCACGCCCTTGACGAAGTGCCGCTGGATGAACGGGTAGACCGCGACGATCGGCGCGACGGTCAGCACCACCACCGCCATTTTGATCGCCTCGGTCGGCGGCATGGTCACCCCGCTGCTGGCGCCGGACGTGTGCGGGGCCTGCCCGGCCAGCAGGTAGCTCTGGAGCACCCGCTGGATCGGGTACATGTCGTTGCGGTCGATGAACAGCAGCGCGTCGAACCACACGTTCCAGTAGCTGACCGCGTAGAACAGGCCGACCACGGCGATCACCGCGCGGGACAGCGGCAGCACGATGCGCGCGAGCGTACGGAAGTCACTCGCGCCGTCGATGCGGGCGCTGTCCAGCAGTTCCGACGGGATGCCCTGGAAGAACCCGCGCACCACGACCAGGTTGAACACGCTGATCGCCGGCGGCAGGACCAGCGCCCAGATGGTGTCCTTCAGGCCCAGCCCGGTGACCACCAGGTAGCGCGGCACCAGCGGCGGGTAGACCAGGAACGGGATCAGGAAGTACGCGAGCAGCCAGCGGTGGCCCAGCGTGCCCGGCCGGGACAGCCCGTACGCGGCGAGCACGGTGACGGTCAGCGCGATGGCGGTGCCGAAGACGGTGACGAGCGTGCTGATCCACAGCGCCCGGGTGACCGCGCCACCGGCGAAGATCGTCTCGTACGCGGACGTGTCGACGCCGCGGGGCACGACCACCAGGCCGCCGGCCCGCGCGATGGTCTCCCGGGAGGAGAGGCTGGTCACCAGGATCACCCAGAGCGGGAACAGCACGCCCGCCACCAGCACGGTGAGCGCGACGGCCTTGAGCCCCTGCCCGAGGCGGGTGGGCGGCTCCTGCCACACCGGCCGGCGGGATCGGTCGCCGGCGGCCCGGCGGATGAGCGTGGTCATGACTTCGAGTAGATCCCTCGTTCGCCGAGCATGTGCGCCACGCGGTTCGCGGCCAGGATCAGCACCAGCCCGATGACGGCCTTGAACAGTCCGGCCGCCGCGCCGTAGCCGTAGTTCCCGGTGGCGATGGAGAAGTGGTAGACGAAGGTGTCCAGCACCTCGGCGGCCTGCCGGCCGACGGCGTCGCGTTGCAGCAGGAACTGCTCGAAGCCGACCGAGAGCGCGTCGCCCAGCCGCAGGATGAGCAGCAGCACGATCACCGGGCGCAGGCCGGGCAGCGTGATGTGCCAGAGCCGCCGCCACCGGCCGGCGCCGTCCGCGGCGGCGGCCTCGTAGAGGTTCTGGTCGATCGTGGACAGCGCGGCGAGGAAGACGATGGTGCCCCAGCCGACGTCCTTCCACACCGCCTCGACGGTGACCAGGACGATGAACGTGTCCGGGTTGGTCATCACGTTCCACGGCTGCATGCCGGCCTCGCGCATGCTCTGGGCGAGCAGCCCGGCGCCGCCGAGCATCGCGACGAAGAACGTGACCACGAGCACCCAGCTGAAGAAGTGCGGCAGGTAGACGACGGTCTGGATGAGCCCGCGCAGCCGGCTGGACAGCAGGTTGTGCAGCGCGATCGCCAGCAGGATCGGCAGCGGGAAGAAGAACACGAGCTGGAAGGCGGTGATCGCCAGCGTGTTGCGGAACGCGTCCCAGAAGGCCGGGTCGTCGAACAGCAGCTGGAACTGCCCGAAGCCGATCCAGTCGCTGTGCAGGAACGCCTGCCACGGGTTGTCGCCCAGGTAGGGGTTGTAGTCCTGGAAGGCGATGACGTTGCCGGCGATCGGCAGGTAGCTGAAGATCAGCAGGACGAGGAAGCCGGGCGCCACCATGGCGAGCAGTTGCCAGTCCCGGCGCAGCCGGGTGCGCAGCGGCACCCGGCGGCGGGACGGGCGGCGGCGGGGCGGGCGGCCGGGTGGGGCCGGCGCGTCCGGCCGGGCCCGCTCGGGCCCGGCCAGGACGGCCGGCTCGTTCACCGGCCCTCCTTGGGCAGCGAGTCGGCGAGCAGTTTGCGGGCCTCCTCGCCGCCGTTCGCCTTCCACTCCGCGACGATGGCGTCCACGTCGGCGAGCGGGCGGCGGCCGCGCAGCACGTCGGTGAACTTGTCCTCGGTGGGCACCTGGTTGGCCTTGTAGGCGGCGGGCATCTCCAGCTTCACCCCGGCCCACGGGTTGGGCTCCAGGTGCTTCACCATCTCGTTGGAGTAGGCGAGCGCGTCCGGCACGAAGCGCGGGGTGTCCGGGAACGGCCCGATGGTGGGGTTGCGGCCGCTGATGAAGAAGTACTGGTTGGCGATCTCCTTGAACGCCAGGTCGGTCTTCACCGGCCCGTTCGGCGACGGGGTGTGGTGCTTGCCCGCGACGCCGAAGTCCCGTAGCTGGGCCTCCTGGCTGCCGAGCGGCGCGGAACACCAGTTGATGATCCGCAGCAGCTCCTGGACCCGGTCCTTGCCGAGGCCCTTCTTGACGAACGTGTAGGAGATCGGCTCGTCGTCGCCCCAGACCAGCGGGTCGCCGCCGGTGGCGGAGAAGACCGGCACCGGCTGGATGTTCAGCGCGCGGTTGGTCTTCTGGTGCTCGGCCTGGGCGCCCTGCCAGAAGCCGAAGCCGTCCTGGAGGAACACGATCGCGCCGTTCTTGGCGAACAACTGCTTGGCGTCCGCGCCCTTGCTGGCCACGATGTCCGGGTGGACCAGGCCGTCCGCGTAGATCTTGGCCATCACCTCCAGCGCGCGGCGGAACTCCTGGGTCTCGTACTTGAACTCGGGGGTGCCGTCGGACTTGACCCGCCATCCGCCCTTGTGGCCCGGCACCCGGTGGAACATCTGGATCATGGCGAAGACGTCGTTGAACGCCCACACCTTGCGCGCCGGGTCGGTGACCTGCCTGGCCACGGCGAGCAGGTCGTCCAGGTTCGCGGGCACGGCCAGGCCGCGCGCGTCGAGCAGGTCCTTGCGGGTGAACAGCGCCCAGGGGAACGGCCCGTCCGTGGGGTTGGGCACGGACATGATCCGCTCGTTCCAGACCGCACGCCGCCAGGCCCCGGTGGGGAAGGTCGCCAGCATCGGGTACGCGGCGGCGGCGTCGCCCTTCAGGTGGTCGGTCAGGTCCTCGAAGAGCACCTTGATCGCCTCGGCGAAGCGCGGGATCTTCTCCACCTCCCACCCCGGCACGCACAGCAGGTCCGGCACGTCCCGCGCGCCGAGCATCGCGTTGAGCTTGTCGGCGTACGTGACGCCGTCCTGGATGGTGAAGTTGACCGGCGTGCCCAGCTCGGCGTTCACGGCCTGGAGGTAGGCGCTCTGCGCCACGCCGGGCGGCGCCGGGCCCCAGGCCGGGGTCATCGCGGTGACCTGCTTGCCGCTGGTGCCGGGCTTGTCGGTGACGGCGTCGACGAGGCTCGCCGGATAGCGGGTGTAGCCGTCGGGCACCGGGCGGGTGCCCGCGATGTCGGGCTTGACCGCACCGGGCAGGTCCTTGCGGGTGGGCAGCAGGCCGGAGACGGCGTCGAGGTCCTGGGCGGCGCCGGAGCCGGCCGGCTTCTCGGAGCAGCCGGCGAGCAGCGGGCCGGTGGCGGTGGCGGCCACGCCGAGGCCGACCAGGCCGAGGAAGCGGCGGCGCGAGGAGCCCGGGTCGGGGTGGTGCGCGGTCATCGGTCCCCCTTCGGGAAGGGAAGCGCAGTGGATTAGTTCGTATGGATGGTCAACAAACTAATCACGTCGATGAGCTTGCACAAGGGCGGACCGGATCGACGCGGGGGTCAGGCCGGGCAGCGGTCGGACAGCGCGTACCGGGTGAGCACCACGTCGCCGATCTGGCGCACCTCGACCACCCGGGCCCGGCGCCCCGGGTGCCACGGGAAACGGCCGTCCCCGACGAAGCGCGGCGCCCGCCGGTCCCCCACGAAGAACGGCGCCACCACCAGGTGCAACTCGTCGGCCAGGCCGGCGGTGAGGAACTGGCGGTGCACGGAGCCGCCGCCCTCCACCATCAGGCGCGACACGCCGCGCCCGGCCAGGTCGGCCACCACCGCCTCCGGAGTGGCCGGATCACCGGCGTCGACCACCGTGGACACCGCGCCCACCTGCTCGCGGGCCTTGTCCACCACGCCGCTCGGGCAGTACACCAGCTTGAGGCCGTCGCCGGCGGTGAAGAACCGGGCCCGCGGATCGAGGTCGCCGCTGCCGGTCACAGTCACCTTCACCGGCGACGGCGGCAACCCGCGCGCCACCCGCTCGGCACGCCGGCGCTCGCTGCGCACCAGCAGGCGCGGATCGTCGCGGCGGACGGTGGCCGCCCCCACCATGATCGCGTCACACCCGGCCCGGGTCGCGTCGACCCGGTCCAGGTCGTCGTCGTTCGACAGCAGCAACCGCTCGGCGGTCGCGTCGTCGATGTAGCCGTCGATCGACATCGCGCAGCTGAGCAGCACGTACGGGCGGGTGGTCACGGCACGAACGGCAGGTCGAGGGCATGGTCGGCACGGGTCACCTTGGCCGCCAGGTAGCCCGCGTTGGCAGGCGACAGGTGCACGCCGGTGGAGACCCGGTCGGCCACCGTCACGCCCAGCCGTTCGAGCTGGGCCGCCTTGTCCGGGTTGTTGCTGAGCAGGGCCACCCGGTCCACGCCCAGCGCGGCGAGCATCTGCGCGGCCACCGTGTAGTCGCGCTCGTCCGCGCCGCGCCCGAGCGCCAGGTTCGCCTCGTACGTGTCCAGGCCGCCGTCCTGCAGGGCGTACGCGTCGAGCTTGGCGTACAGGCCGATGCCGCGCCCCTCCTGCCGCAGGTAGAGCAGGTAGCCGCCGGCCTCGGCGATCCGCTCGACCGCCTCGCGCAACTGCGGGCCGCAGTCGCAGCGCTGGCTGCCGAACACGTCCCCGGTGAGGCACTCGCTGTGCGGGCGGACCAGCGGCGGGTCGGCGTCGGCGTGCTCACCGAGCCCGAACGCCAGGTGCTCGCGGCCGTCGACGAGACCGTGGAAGGTGTGCACGCGGGCCGTGGTCACGTAGCCGTCGGGGAACCGGAGCGGAACCGTCACGCGGGTCCGGACCGTCGCGGTGGGCAGCGTTTCGTCCATGGTTCTCCTGTCGTCCGGTCGCCGGGCGGACCCGGCGACGCACACCTCGCTCCCCCACCGTAGGCGGGATCACCGACAGTTGCCGGGCTCGCGCCGGGGCATCCGCCGTGCCAGCAGCACCGCGGCGCCCGGCAGGCTGGCCACGAGGACCAGCGCGCCGTACACCGTGCCGGTCGCCACACCCTGCGCGGCGGTCAGCCCGGCCGAGGCGAACGCCCACGCGGCCACCCCCTCGCGCGGCCCGAATCCGCCCACGTTCAGCGGCACCGCCATGGCCAGCAGCGCGAGCAGCGTCAGCGGCAGCAGGTGCGACAGCGGCGCGTCCGCGCCGGCCGTGCGCGCGGCCACCACGAACGTGGCCAGGTGACCGGCGAACACCACTGTCGAGGCGATCACCACACCGGCCCAGGTCCGGCGGCCCAGCACCCCGGAGCGCACGTCGGCGAGCGCCGTCCGGGCCGCCCGGGCGAAGCGGGACGCCCCGGAGCGGGGCACCGCGCGGGCCGCCAGCACCAGCGCCAACGCCACCACTGCCAGTACGGCGGCCAGCGCCGGCAGGTACCGGCGCACCGGCGACGGGAACGCGGCGAGCAGCGCCACCGCGATGACCACCTGCACCACTTGCCCGGCGGTGCGCTCCCACACCACCGCCCGGACGCCGCGCGCCACGTCACCGGCGTCGCGGCCGTGCCGTACCGCCCGGTGCACGTCGCCGAGCACGCCACCGGGGAGCGTGGAGTTGAGGAAGACCGCCCGGTAGCAGTGCGCCACCGCGGCGCGCATCGGCAGCCGTACGCCCAGCCCACCGGCGACGAGCGACCAGCGCCAGGCGCAGCAGACGGTGGTGACCACGCCGATGCCGAGCGCGGCGGCCAGCGCCGGCGCGTCGATCAGCCGCAGTCCGGCCAGGAACGGGCCGGTGCCCACCGAGGCGACGAGCGCGGCGAGCACCGCGAGCCCGAGCAGCGGGCGTACCCATGCCCGGCCGGTCCGGGCCCGGCGCGGGGCGGGCGTGACGGCCGGTACGGGCCCGGCGACGGCGACGTGTGACAAACGGTCCTCCCTTGTTCCCACCGGTTGTCACGTGCCGACGGCCGGTACGGTTCAGCCGGCGAGCAGGTCGGCGTGATGCAGCACCACCTCGAGCCGGCCGGCGGCGGCCTCGGTGAGCCGCCACTTCTGATACGTCGCGGCGGGCCCGGACAGATGCGGTCGTTCCTCGACCGCCGCGCCGACCCAGCCGGTGAGCCACTCGGCGGCCAGTTCCGCCTGCTCCGGCCCGAGCCGCCAAGGGGTCGGCCGCACGCGCGTCTCGACGCCGTGACGGCGGAACGCGGCCACGGCGACGTCCACCGCGTCCGGTCCGAGCAGGACCCGGTCGTCGACGGTACGGCGCTGGTGGGCGTTGAACGCGGCGGTCAGCTCGGCGTCGAGCGGATCCGGCGGGGTGAACTCGGCCCGCCCGGTCACGGTGAGCGCGAACAGCGTCGGGTGGCCGGCGCACACCGCCGCCATCCGTTCGACCTCCTCGACGGTGAGCATGTCCAGCAGCGCGGACGCGGTGACCAGGTGGGCGTCGGCCAGGTCGGCGGCGGTCAGCCGGGTGACGTCGGAGCCACGGGTGGTCACCGTGACCTCGGCGCCGTCGGCGGCGGTGAGCCGTCCGGCCCGGGCCAGCGCCAGCAGGTCCGCGTCACGTTCGTGCAGCACCCAGTGTTGCGGGCCGGGCAGCCGCGGGGCGAGCCAGCGGGCCATCGAGCCGGTGCCGCTGCCCAGGTCGTGCACGACGAGCGGACGGCCGGCGGGCAGCCGGTCGCGGACCGCGTCGGCCAGCTCGGCGCTGCGGGCCGCCGCGTCGGCGGGCTCGCGCAGCCGCAGCCAGTCCGCGAAGCCGGGCGGGAGTGAGGTGGTCATGCCTCGGTCGCCTCCTTGAGCGCCGTCGCCAGCCGGTCCACTGTGGCCGGCCAGCCGGTGAGGGTGTGCCGCCGCTGCCGGGCGGCGCGGCGCAGCCGGTCCCGCAGGCCCGGGTCGGTGAGCCAGCGGCGCAGCGCCGCGGCGGTCGCGCCCGGGTCGCCCGCCGGCACCAGCAGGCCGGGCCGGTCGCCGCCGGGGGCGTGCCCGAGCGTGTCCGGCAGGCCGCCGGTGTCGCTCGCCAGCACCGGTACGCCCCGGGCCAGCGCCTCCGTGACCACCATTCCGTACGTCTCCCGCCGGGAGGGCGCAACCAGCAGATCGGCGGCTGCGTACGTGGCGGCCAGGTCGGGGCCGGTGCGCGGACCGGTGAGCCGGACCCGGCCGCCGAGACCGGTCGCGGCCAGCCGCCCGCGCAGCCGGTCGGCGAACGCCCGGTCCCGGTCCGGCGGACCCACCCAGTCGCAGGTCCAGTCGAGATCCGCGACCTCGGTGAGCGCGGCGGCGAGCACGTCGTGGCCCTTGACCGGGGTGACCGCCGCGACGCAGAGCAGCCGTCCCCCGCCGGGCGTGCCGGAGGCGACGGGCGCCGGGTCGACGCCGGGCGGGGCGACGGTCACCCGTCCGGGTGGCAGCCGGTAGCGGTCGAGCAGCCGGTCGCGGGTCCACTCGCTGGTGGCGACCACGGCGGTGGCCGCCGCCAGCGACCGCGCCTCCGTCTCGCCCTCGATCGGCAGGTGCACCAGGATCACCAGGCGCAGCCGCGCGGCGTGCGGGGCGAGCACGTCCGGCACGGTCGAGGCGACCAGGCCGTCGAGGAGCACCGGAACGCCGTCGGGCAGCCCGCCGAGCAGCCCGGCCAGGTCGGCGCGTTCCCGTGGCCCGGGGTGCGGCCAGCCGCCCGGCACCTGGTGCTCGCGTACCGTCCAGCCGCGTCCGGCCAGGCCCCGGCAGACGTGGCGGTCGTAGGCGTTGCCGCCGCTGGGTTCCGCCGGGTCGTCGATGTCGCCCGGCAGCACCACGTGGACGACTGTCATCCGGTCAGAGCGACCGCTCGTAGCTCGCCCACGCGATGTGCGACTCGTGCAGCGTGACGGTGATGCCGGCCAGGCCTCGCGCGCCCTCCCCCAGCCGGCCGCCGTGCACCGCGTCGGCGAGCCGGTCGGCGATCGTCCGGGCGAGCACCTCGGTGGTGGTGTTCACCCCGGCGAAGGCGGGCTCGTCGTCGAGGTTGCGGTAGTTCAGCTCGGCGAGCACGGCCTTGAGCTGCTCGGTGGCCAGCCCGATGTCGACCACGATCCCGTCGTCGTCCAGCTCGGCGCGGCGGAACGTGGCGTCGACGACGAACGTCGCCCCGTGCAGCCGCTGGGCCGGGCCGAAGACCTCGCCGCGGAAGCTGTGGGCGACCATCATGTGGTCCCGGACGGTCACGCTGAACACGATCACTCCTCGCCGTAGGTGATGAGATGACACAGCGCCGGCAGCTCGCCAGAGGCGAGCCGGTCCAGCACGTCGGGCAGGTCGTCGAAGCGGGACCGGCCGGTGAGCAGCGCGTCGAACGCCGGGTCGGCCAGCAGGTCCAGGGCCAGCGCGAGCCGGTCGGCGTAGCTGCGGCCGGCCCGCCGGGGCGACACGGTGCCGACCTGGCTGCTGCGGATGCCCAGCCGTCGGGAGTGGAACGCGCCGCCCAGCGCCAGCGTGACCGGCCGGTCGCCGTACCAGCTCAGCTCCAGCACCGTGCCCTCGGGGCGCAGCAGCTCCAGGCCGCGCTGCAGCCCGTCGGCGGTGGCACTGGCGTGCACCACGAGGTCGCGCTCGCCGGTCGCGTCGGCGGGCGTGGCGAAGCCGGCGCCGAGCGCGGCGGCCACCTCGGCGCGGGCCGGGTCGGCGTCGACGAGTTCGACCCGGACGCCGGGGAAACGGGCCAGCAGCGCGGTGACCGCGCAGCCCACCATCCCGCCGCCGATCACCGTGACCCGGTCGCCGACCAGCGGCGCGGCGTCCCAGAGGGCGTTCACCGCGGTCTCCACGGTGCCGGCCAGCACCGCACGCTGCGCCGGCACACCGTCCGGCACGACGGTCACGGCGTCGGCCGGGACCACGTACGCGCTCTGGTGCGGGTAGAGGCAGAAGACGGTACGGCCGAGCAGCCGCTCGTCGCCCGCCTCGACGGTGCCGACGCTCAGGTAGCCGTACTTGACCGGGGCCGGGAAGTCGCCCTCCTGGAACGGCGCCCGCATCGCGTCGTGCTGGTCGGCCGGGACGCGGCCGGTGAACACGAGCGTCTCGGTGCCGCGGCTGACGCCGGAGAAGCGCGTGCGCACCAGCACCTCACCGGGGCCGGGCGCGGCGAGCCGGACCGGCCGGATCTCGCCCTGGCCGGGGGCGCGGAGCCAGAACGCGTGGGCGTCGACCGTCACGAACTCTCCTCTTCCCCGCATTCCGACCGAGTTGTCGATCATAAACACGGAAGCGGGGCGTCCACGGTTCGAACCGCCCGCGACCCGATGCTCAGGCGGCGCGCCGGCGCTGCTCCGTACGCCAGGTCTCGGGCTCGGCCCGGTCGGCGTGCCGGTCCCCGGCCAGTTCCATGGCCCGGTGGGCGGCGGTCAGCGCGTCACACGGCGCTACCTGGCCGTCACACAGCAGGCTCTCGCACCGGCCGGACCCGTCGGGCCGGTGGGCGACTGCAACGTCGTACGCGGCCCGCCAGAGCAACGGGTCGGTGACTCCCCGTGGCAGGTCGGCGTCCAGACTGGACCTGTTGCGGATCGTGTCGGGCACCGTGTCCCCCTTTGCGTCGTCGCTACCGTCCCAGTGACCGGTTGAGCGCAGATCAAACCTCTCACCTGCGCACATGTCGCGACCAGCGGTGTTTGTCACGCCGGATAGGCGCGCGTCTCGGCTGCCTTGACCGCGGCCCAGACCGGCCGGCCGGGGATCAGTCCGAGATGGGCCGCGGCGGCGGGCGTGACGTCGGCGGCGACCTCGACCGGCCCGGCCAGTTGCACGCGCAGGTTGTCGCCGTGGCGTTGCACGCCGGTGACGGTGGCGGCCCAGACGTTGCGCGGGCTGCCCTCGGGCCGGGACGGGTGCAGCGCGACGGCGGCCGGCGGGTACGCCACGAACGCCTCACCGTGGACGGTGTCGGCGGTGGTGAGCGTCAGCTCACCGACGGTGACGGTGTGCCCGTCGGCGTGACCGTGGTGCAGGTTGAGGCCGACCAGCCGGGCCACGTAGTCGGTGCGAGGCCGGGCCGTGACGGTGGCGGCGTCGCCCTCCTGCACCACCCGGCCCTGCTCCACGATGACCAGTCGGTCGGCGAGCACCAGGGCGTCGAGGGGGTCGTGGGTGACGAGCAGCGTCGCGCCGGAGTGCGCGCCGAGGTGGCGCTGGAGTTCGGCGCGGGTGTCCAGCCGGGTCCGGGCGTCGAGCGCGGCGAGCGGCTCGTCGAGCAGCAGCAGCGCCGGGTCGACGGCGAGCGCGCGGGCCAGCGCGACCCGCTGCGCCTGCCCGCCGGAGAGCTGCCGGGGCCGGCGCCGGGCCTGGTCGCCGAGGCCGACGCGGTCCAGCCACTCCTGGGCCCGGGCGCGGGCGGCGCGCTTGTCGGCGCCCCGTCGGCGCGGCCCGAACGCCACGTTGTCCAGCGCGCTGAGGTGCGGGAACAGCAGGTAGTCCTGGAACACCACGCCGACCGGCCGCCGCTCCGGCGGCGTCCACACCCGGCGGTCGGGCCGGTCCAGGTCGGCGCCGTCGAGCGTGAGGTGCCCGGCGGTGAGGGGGTGCAGTCCGGCGAGCACCCGCAGCGCTGTGGTCTTGCCGGCGCCGTTGGGGCCGAGCAGCGCCACCACCTCGCCGGCGGCGATGCGCAGCCGCACGTCGAGGGTGAACCCGTCCCGCTCTGCGACCAGATGCGCGTCCAGCACACTCATGTCGTCCCGACCCATTTGTCGCGCAACGCGGCGAGGATGACCACGGAGACGGTGAGCAGGATCAGGCTGAGCACGATCGCGGCCTGCAGGTCGGTCTCCAGCGCCAGGTAGACCGCCAGCGGCATGGTCTGGGTGCGGCCGGGATAGTTGCCGGCGAACGTGATGGTGGCGCCGAACTCGCCGAGCGCGCGCGCCCAGCAGAGCACCGCGCCGGCCGCCACGCCCGGGGCGACGAGCGGCAGCGTGACCCGGGTGAAGGTGGTGAACCGCCCGGCGCCGAGCGTGGCGGCTGCCTCCTCGTACCGGGGGTCGGCGCCGCGGAGCGCGCCCTCGACGGCGATGACCAGGAACGGCATGGCCACGAACGCCTCGGCCAGCACCACCCCGGCGGTGGTGAACGGCAGCGTCACGCCGAACGTCTCGTCCAGCCACGACCCGATCAGCCCGCGCCGGCCGAAGACCAGCAGCAGCGCCACGCCGCCGACCACCGGCGGCAGTACCAGCGGCACCGTGACCAGCGCCCGGACCAGCCGCCGCCCGGGGAACTCCACCCGGGCCAGCAGCCACGCCAGGGGTACGCCGAGCGCCACGCAGAGCAGGGTGGCGACGGTGGCGGTCTCCAGCGACAGCCGAAGCGCGGTGAGCACACCCGGTTCGGTCAGCCGCCGGGGCAGCGTGGTCCAGGGTGCCCGGATGAGCAGACCGGCGAGCGGCAGGACGAGGAAGGCGAGTCCGAGCCCGGCGGGCACGAGCAGGGCGATCGGCACCCGCTGCCGGCGTACGGTGCGGCTCATGCGCCCGGCGGCGCCTGGAACCCGGCGGCGGTGAGCACGGCGAGCCCGGCGTCGGAGCGGACGAAGTCGACGAAGTCACGGGCGCCGGCCGGGTTGCCGGCGGCGCGAAGCACCACGATCGGATAGTCGTTGACGGCGCGCGCCGACTCGGGGAACTCGACCGCGTCGAGCCCGGGAGCGGCGCGTACGTCGGTGCGGTAGACCAGCGCGGCGTCGACCTCGCCGAGGCGCAGCTTGGCCAGCGCGCCCTTGACGTCCTGTTCGAGCGTGGCGGGCGTGAGCCGCACACCCGCCGCGTCGAGCGCGGTGCGCGCGGCGGCGCCGCAGGGCACCTGCTCCGCGCAGAGCGCCACCTTGACGCCGGGGCGGGCCAGGTCGGCCAGCCCGCCGACCCGCGCCGGGTTGCCAGAGGGTACGGCGACGACGAGCTGGTTGCGGACCAGCACGGCCGGTTCGCCGGCGGCGTCACCGGCGTCGGTGACCGTCTTCATGGTGGCCGGGGAGGCGGCGGCGAACACGTCGGCCGGCGCACCCTGGGTGATCTGGGTGGCGAGCCCGGAACTGCCGCCGAAGTTGAACGCGACGGTGCGGCCCGGGTGCGCGGCCTCGTACTCCTTGCCGAGCCGGGTGAACGACTCGGTGAGCGAGGCGGCGGCGAACACGGTCACCGGGCCCGCGCCGTCGGGCCCGGCCGGTTCGTCGGCGCCGCCGCAGCCGGTCAGGCCGAGTGCCGCCACCAGCGCGGCGGCGAGCGCGGCGCGGCTCCACCGTACGGTCACGGGCTGGTCCTTCCCCTGGGGGTGGAGGCGCGCTCGACCACGACGGTGGTCGACTTGATCACCGCGACGGCGACGGAGCCGACCTGGAGGTCGAGGTCGTCGACGGCCTCGCGGCTCATCAGCGACACCACCCGGAACGGCCCGGCCTGGATGTCGACCTGGGCCATCACGGCGTCCTTGACGACGGCGGTGACGATGCCGCGCAGCCGGTTGCGGGCCGAGGACAGCTCGGGGTGGCCGGGGGCGCGGACGAACGCGGCCACGTCGGC
The DNA here is from genome assembly GCF_023896895.1 of Micromonospora sp. CPM1. NCBI lineage: Bacteria > Bacillati > Actinomycetota > Actinomycetes > Micromonosporales > Micromonosporaceae > Micromonospora > Micromonospora sp. CPM1. The sequence goes on along the minus strand of NZ_JAMHIU010000001.1, from coordinate 616,402 downwards.
GCCGTCGAGCACCCGGTGGCCGTGCTCGTCGCGGGTGGCCGGCAGCTTGCCGGCGTCGATCCAGCGGCGGACCGTGTCCGCGCTGACCCCGAGCAGCTCGGCCGCCTCGCCGATCCGGAACACCGTCACGCGCTCACCCTAGCGGGACGCAGGTGCGGGCCGGAAGGGGCATTGTCGCTCGCAACCGCAAGCCACCGGGCGGTCGCCGGGCCGGAACTGCGGCTCAGTCGGCCGGGGCGATCCGGACCCGGCGCAGCAGTTGGGCGTTGAGCGCGACCACGATCGTGGAGGCGGACATCAGCACCGCGCCCAGCGCCGGGCTGAGCGCGACGCCCGCCCACGCGAGGACCCCGGCGGCGAGCGGGATCGCGACCACGTTGTAGCCGGCCGCCCAGGCCAGGTTCTGCCGCATCTTCCGGTACGACGCGCGGGACAGCCGGATCACGCCGCCGACACCGCGCGGGTCGGAGCCGGCGAGCACCACCCCGGCGGACTCGATCGCCACGTCGGTGCCGGCGCCGATGGCCAGCCCGACGTCGGCGCGAGCCAGCGCCGGCGCGTCGTTCACGCCGTCGCCGACCATCGCCACCGTCAGTCCCCGATCGCGCAGCTCGGCCACCGCCTTGTCCTTGTCGGCCGGGAGCACCTCGGCGAAGACCTCGTCGACGCCGGGCCGGAACCCGAGGTCGGCGGCCACCGCCTCGGCCACCGGGCGCGCGTCGCCGGTGATCATCACGATCTTGCGTACGCCGAGGTCGCGCAGCTCCGCCACGGCGGCCCGCGCCTCCGGGCGCACCTGGTCCTCCATCCCGAACGCGGCGGTCACCTCGGGCCGGCCGCCCTCGGGCAGGCGGACCAGATGCAGCACCGCGGCGCCCCGGCCCGACCACTCCTGCGCGGCCCGGGCCAGGTCGTCCGGCACCGGGGCGTCGAGTTCGCGCAGCAGCGCCGGCCCGCCGACCGCCCAGTCGACGCCGTCCACCGTGGCGCGCACGCCCCGGCCGGTCAGCGCGCGAAAGCCGTGCGCCGCCGGACGCGTCGTCCCCGCTTCCCGGCTGCTCCGGCCCGCCTCCCGCGCGTCCGGATGCCGGTCGGGCTCGGCCGGACCCGCCGCGCGCGCGTCGGCGGCGGCGACCAGCGCCCGGGCCAGCGGGTGCTCGCTGTCGGCCTCCACCGCGCCGGCCAGGGCCAGGGCGGCGTTCTCGTCCAGCCCGCCGGTGGTGGCCACGCCGGTGACCGTGTGCCGGCCGGTGGTGAGCGTGCCGGTCTTGTCGAACAGGACGGTGTCGACGGTGCGCATCCGCTCCAGCGCCAGCCGGTCCTTGACCAGGATGCCGGCGCGGGCCGACAGCGCGGTCGACAGCGCCACCACCAGCGGGATCGCCAGGCCGAGGGCGTGCGGGCAGGCGATCACCAGCACCGTCACGGTGCGTACCACCGCCTGGTCGGGGTCGCCGAGCAGCGCCCAGACCGCGAACGTGGCCAGGCCGGCGAACGCCGCCAGGTAGAACAGCAGCGCGGCGAACCGGTCGGCGAGCACCTGCGCGCGCCCGCCGGAGGCCTGCGCCTGCGCCACGAGCCGCCCGATGCCGGCCAGCGCGGTGTCCGCGCCGACCGCCTCGACGCGTACCCGCAGGGTGGAGTCGGTGGCGACGGTGCCGGCGACCACCCGGTCCCCGGCAGCGCGGGCCACCGGCCGCGACTCCCCCGTGATCATCGACTCGTCCAGCTCGGCGGCGCCCTCGACGATCCGGCCGTCGGCCGGCACCCGCCCGCCGGGGCGCACCAGCACCAGGTCGCCCACCCGCAGCTCGCCGACCGGCACCGGATGCGGCCGCCCGGCGTCGTCCAGGCGCTCGGCGTCGTCGGGCAGCAGCGCTGCGAGCGCACCGAGCGCGCCGCGCGCCTGCCCGACCGCCCGCATCTCCTGCCAGTGGCCGAGCAGCATGATGGTGACCAGCGCGGCCAGCTCCCACCAGAAGTCCAGATCGAACAGGCCGATGCTGGTGGCGGCCGAGGCGAGGTACGCGACCACGATCGCCATCGAGATCAGCAGCATCATCCCGGGGGTACGTTCGCGCAGCTCACGCAGGCCGCCGGTGAGGAACGGCCAGCCGCCGTAGAGGAAGACCACGGTGCCGAGCACCGGGCCGACCCAGCGCACGCCCGGGAAGTCCAGCGTGTAGCCGAACCAGTCCATCACCATGTGGCTGGTGGCGACGATCGGCACGGTGAGCGCCAGGCTCAGCCAGAACCGGCGGCGGAACTGCTCCGGGTCGTGCCCGGCGTGCGCGCCGTGGCCGCCGCCATGACCGCCGCCGTGGCCGCCGTGGCCGCCGTGGTGGCCGGTGTCGTGACCGGATCCGTGCTCCATCGCACCACCATACCCCCTGGGGGTACCGGCCGGCATCGGCTCGGTGAAGTGGCGAGGGCGACAGGCGGAGGTCACTACCGGTCGTAGACGGTCACCGGGATGCCGCGCTCGGACAACGCGCGCCGGATCAACGGCTCGATCCGCTGCCACGAGCCGCCGGCCAGCCCGCAGCCGATGCGCGGCATGTGCACCGACGCGCCCAGCTCCTCGGCGCGGTCGGCCACGGCTGCGAGGCAGCGTTCCACCGCGTCGTACCGGATCGGCGGCCCGGCGCTGCCCCGGCGCATCCCGCGCTGGCCCACCATGTTGGCCACCCACAGGTCCGGAGCGACCCGGACCAGCCGGACGGCGCCCAGCCCGAAGTCGTTGCCGGCCCGGTGCCGGTGCCACTCCCGGTAGTCGCGTTCCGGCTCGGGCCACCGCCGCGAGACGGCGAGGACGAAGCCCTTTCCCCAGCCGCCCAGATCGTTGCAGACGTGCGCGACGATCTTGGGGCCCTTCGCCTGCGGGCTCGTCGCGTCACCGCGCACGATCCGGAACTCCGCCATGCCCGGCATGCTGCCGCAGGGGTACGACGCTCAGCGCTGGGGGCGGGCGCCGACGCTCGGCCGCTCGGCGGGAGTCCGGCTCTGCCAGGGCCAGCGGCCGTCCAGCTCCACCTCCAGCGAGAAGCTGAGGAACGTACGGACCAGCACGATCAGCGCCAGCACGCCGACGCTGGTGAACGTGGGCGACACCGCGACGGTCCGGATGATGTCGCCGCCGACCAGGAACTCCAGGCCGAGCAGGATGGCCCGGCCGACACCCTGCCGGTACGCCCGGTAGTGCGCGACCACCTGACGGGTCCGGGCGCAGCGCACCGCGAACACCGCCGTGGCGACCGCGACGCCGACCGCGATGACGAGCACCCCGGCCAGGTCCAGCAGCGTCCCGACGTGCTGGACGATCTCCTTCGTCGACACCGGCACCCCCACACCAGCCTGGCGTACGGCCGGTCGCGGGGGCGGCGTTTCCGCGCCCCCGCCACCCGGTGGGCGGGGGCGCGGATCGGGTCAGTCCTGGGCCTGCCAGCGGTAGAAGACGCCGGCGACGGAGTCCTGCGGACCCTGCCACCGGTCCGGCCGGTACGGTTCGATGTACGGGCCCAGGTCCTGCATCACCTTGCCGAAGGCGGGCTTGTCGCCGTGCTGGTCGCGGGTGGCCTCGGCCGCCGACGACTCCTGTTCGAGCAGGTGCACGTAGACGTCGTCGATCGAGTAGAGCCAGCGCCCGGTCACGCCGAGGTCGGTCGGGAGCGACCCGGCGTCGGACTCGGCGAAGACCCGGGCCACGTCCGGTTCGGCGCCGGGCTTGATCCGGCCGACGATCACGGTGAGCGTGGTGTCGGCGGGCGGCTCGCCCTCGGGCGCCCAGTGGTAGAACTCCTTGGCCACCGAGTCCGACGGGTTCTTCCAGTAGCGCGGGTACGGCGTCACGTACGGGCCGATCTCCTCGGCGATCTTCTGGAAGGCGGGCAGGCCACGGGTCTGCCCGGAGATCCGCGGGTCCTGCTCCCGCTCGATCACGTGGATGTAGAGGTCGTGGTGCGACAGCAGGTACCGGCCGATGACGCCCAGGTCCTGCGGCCGGGTGGCCTGGTCGTAGTGGCCGAACACGCCGCCGACGATCTGCTCGCTGCCGGGGACCATGTGACAGACGATCACGTTGCGGAAGACCATGACTGCTCCTTGATGGTTGCGACGGGGGCGGCGGCGCGCGGCGGCGGCGCCGTCAGGCGGTGAAGGTGACCGGCAGTTCCAGCAGGCCGCGGAACGGCGAGGCGGCGGGGAGCCGGCGCACCTGCGCGAGCGGTACGCCGAGACGCAGTCCGGGCAGCCGCCGCAGCAACGCGCCGAGCGCGAGTTCGGCCTCCATCCGGGCCAGCGAGACGCCCAGGCAGTAGTGGACGCCGTGACCGAACCCGAGGTGCGGGCCCCGGACCCGGCGCAGGTCCAGCCGGTCCGGGTCGGCGAAGTGGGCCGGGTCGTGGTTCGCCGCGTTGATCGCCACCCCGACGATCGCGCCGCGCGGGATGCGTACACCCTGGTAGTCGACGTCCTCGGTGGCGATGCGCGGGCTGGCCACGGGCAGCGGCCCGTCGAAGCGCAACAGCTCCTCGATGGCGGCGGGCAGCAGGCGGGGCGTGGCGCGCAGCAGTTCCATCTGCTCGGGGTGGGTGAGCAGCGCCAGCACGGCGTTGCCGAGGAAGTCGGCGGTGGTCTGGTGCCCGGCGAACAGCAGCAGGAACGTGGTGGTGACCAGTTCCGCCTCGGACAGCGTCCCGTCCTCGTCGACGGCCTTGATCAGCGCGGCGATGATGTCGTCGGCCGGGTCGTCGCGCTTGGCGCGGACCAGCCCGGTCAGGTACTGGTGCAGCCGGAGCTGGGCCTCCTGCACCGCCGCCCGCTCCTGCGCCGGGGGCCGGCTGGTGGAGCCGGAGGTGCGGATGACCTGGGTCCAGTCGAGCACCCGGCCGTGGTCGGCCGGCGGCACGCCGAGCAGTTCGCAGATGACCGTCATCGGCAGCGGGATGGCGAAGTCGTGCATCAGGTCCGCCTCGCCGTGCGGCGCCATCTTGTCGATGAGCTGGTCGACGATCGACGCCACCCGGGGGCGCAACGCCTCGATCCGCCGGGGCGCGAACGCCTGCGACACGACCCGGCGCAGCCGGGTGTGCTCCGGCGGATCGGAGTTGAGCATGTTGCGGTTCAGGCCCTCGGAGTTCGGGCCGAAGATCTTCAGGTAGTGCTGCTCCGGGCCGTACAGGTCCTTGGACAGGCGCGGGTCGGTCAGCGCGGTGCGCGCGTCGTCGAAGCGGGTGATCAGCCAGGAGTCGAAGCGCGGCGAGCCGACCGGGCAGACCGGCCGCTCGGCGCGCAGCCGGGCCAGCGTGGGGTACGGATCGGCCGCGAACGCGTCGGTGTAGAGCTCGCTCGCCGGCACCACGTCGTCGGTCATCGCCCCTCCCCCGGCTCGCCGGCCACGCTGTGCAGTACCTGGTAGGTGTGCCGGTCGGCGGACTCGCGCAGCTCGCGGATGATGCTCAGCAGCCGGTCCCGGTGCGTGCTGCGGCCGAACGCGTCGAGCCGTTCGCGGTCGGCCCAGTCGCTGATGATCAGGTAGCTGCGCGGGTCGTCGGCGTCGCGGACCAGGTCCTGGTGCAGGCAGCCGTCCAGCGTGCGGATCTGTTCGGCCGCGGTGAGCCACTCCGCCTCGAAGCGCTCCTCGCAGCCCTCCCGGGTCCGCATCGACAGCACGGTCCGGACCCGGCTCACCTCGCGCTCCCGAAGACCAGGTGCAGGTGCTTGCGCAGCGCGTCCGGGTCGACCGGCGCACCCCGGAACCCGACGTGCCCGTCCGGCCGGATCAGGTACAGGCCGGTGCCGTCCAGCCCGTACGAGGTGCGGAAGCGCCGCTCGGCGTCGCGCACCACCGGTGGGTCGAGCAGTCGCGGTTCGTCGGCGTCCGGGTCGAGCAGCAGGTACGCCTCGATCTCCCCGCCGGCCAGCCTTCGCACGTCGGCGCACAGCCCGGCGAACGCGGCAAGCTCCCCCGCGCCGGCCGTGCGGTCGGCGTAGAGCAGCAGCGTGTGCCGGGTGCCCCGGGTCAGGTCGCGCAGCCGCAGCGGGTGGCCGACGCCGCGCCGGCGCAGCCCGTCGACGTCGGGCGCGATGTCGCCGGGGCGGGGCGCCTCACCGAGCGCGGCCGGGTCGGCGACCGTCTCCCCGACCAGTGGGCTGCCCGCGTAGCTGAGCAGCATGGACATCTCCTGTAGGAACTGGCGTTCCAGGTCGGCGCGGTCCACCTCCTCGGTGCCGGCCATCCGGACCGCCCGGCCGACGATCTCCTCGCCCTCCGGGCGCCGCTCGGTCTCGTAGCTGTCCAGCAGGCCGGGCGCGGCCAGCCCGCGTACCGCCAGGGCGAGCTTCCAGGCCAGGTTCCAGGTGTCCTGGATGCCGGTGTTCATGCCCTGCCCGCCGGCGGGCGGGTGCAGGTGGGCGGCGTCCCCGGCGACGAACACGCGGCCGTCGCGGTAGCGGTCGACGATGCCGTGGCTGATCCGGAACACCGACGACCAGCGCAGGTTGCTCGCCCGGGTGCCCGGTGGCGCGAGGCGGTCCAGCGCGGCCTGCACGTCGGAGATGGTCGGTTCGTCGAGTTCCTCGCTGAACCCGGGCGGGGCGTCGCGCCCGCCGGTCTGGGCGAAGAACCGGGGTGGCGCGAGCGTGGCGATGCGGTAGCGGTGCTCGCCGCGCAGCGGTACGCAGACGAGCATCCCGTCCATCTGCCCGTCGGTCATGTGCAGGAACCGCAGCAGGTGCCCGTCCGGCATGTCCCAGTTCACGTCGACGTCCACCAGCATGAACAGCTGCGGGAACCGGCCCAGCCCGCCGGTGAACGTGAGACCCAGCCGCTCCCGTACCCGGCTGTGCGCGCCGTCGGCACCGACCAGGTACGCCGCGCGTACCGTCTCGGTGCCGCCGTCGGCGGTGCGGACGGTGGCGGTCACGCCCTCGGCGTCCTGGGTGAAGTCGACGAGTTCGGCGCCGCGCTGCGGGCGCACCCCGAGCGTGGCCAGCCGGGCGGTGAGGATCCGCTCGGTCTCGTACTGCGGCAGGCCGAGGTGGGCGTACGGCAGGCCGGGCAGCTCCCAGCTCATCCGGTGGGTCTGCTCGCCGTTGACGAAGACCATGTTGCCGGTGAGCCAGATGCCGGCGTCCATGGCCTCCCGGACGACGCCCTGCTCCTCCCAGATCTCCATCGTGCGGCAGTGCACGCCGATCGCCTTGTCCGCGTGACCGGGCGGGGTGACCTGTTTGTCGATCACCAGGCAGTCGATGCCCCGCCGGGCCAGTTCGACGGCGGCGGTCAGCCCGGTGGGCCCCGCCCCGACGACGAGTACGTCTGTTGTCCTGTGCACGTCGGCCTCCCAGCCCGTGGTGGGGTGTCGGCGGTCGTCCGCGTCGGGCACGACGTGGAACAGCCGGCGCCGGATGTCGAGAAGGAACGGTGCGATCGGTCCGGCCTGCGCCGAGGCGTGGGCCGGGTCACCGATCCAGGCGAGGAACGGCGCGGCGCCGTCCCACTCGGCGAAGATGTGGTGGATGTCCGAGCCGGGTTCGCGCAGCAGCTGTTCGCGGCGGTAGCCGGGTATCGCGGCCATCCGCCGGACCACCTCGGGGTAGCCCCGGTGGAACTCGGCGAGCCGGTCGAGCGGCACGGTGAGCTCGACGTCCACGTAGACCGGGCCCGTTCCGTCCCCGGCCTCGCGCATCAGCGGGTACTCGGGGCCGTCCGCCGGCTCGGTCAGCGGCCGGAGCAGGCCGGCCAGGCGGGCCGCCACCGGCCCCCGCCGGTACGCGCGCAGCGCCGCCTCGTCGGCCCACTCGGTGACGACGACGAAGCCGCGCGGGTCGAGGGCGTCGCGCAGCAGCTCGTGCCGCAGGTTGCCGGGCAGCGCGCCGAGCTGCCCGGCGACCGTCTCGAAGGCCGGCCCGACCGCGGGCTCGCAGCCGGTGCGCGCGCGCAGCCGGAGCATCGTCCTGATCATGCAGCCCCCTCGAACGGTGCCGTCGTCGTGCCGCGACCCTGCCGCAGCGCGCGTCACCCGCTCGTCACCGTCGACCCGCCGCACGTCCGGTCCCGGTGACGCCGCCGGGACGCCCGCGCTTATTGCAAAAGTTTGGCAACAAGCCTCGACAGGGTCGCCTTCCGGTAACTATCGTGAGCGGCATGACTCCTTACGACTTGGATGTGCGCGCCTGGCAGGAGAGCTGGGACCGGCAGCAGGAGGCGTTCATGCCGGACCGGGAGCACCGCTTCGACACGATGCTCGACGCCGTCGAGGCGGTCACCGGCGACCGGCCGCCACGGGTGCTCGACCTGGCCGGCGGCACCGGCTCGATCAGCCTGCGGACGCTGGCCCGCCGGCCCGACGCCGAGGTGACGGTGCTCGACCTCGACCCGGTGCTGCTCACCCTCGCCGAGGCGGCGCTGGCCGGGCGGGCCGCCGTGGTGACCGCCGACCTCAACCGGACCGACTGGGCCGCCGCGCTCCCGCACCGGGACTACGACGCCGTGCTCACCGCCACCGCCCTGCACTGGGTGGACGGTCCGCGCCTGACCGAGCTCTACCGCGAGATCCGCGACGTGTTGCGCCCCGGCGGCGTGTTCGTCAACGCCGACCACATGCCCGACGACGCGATGCCGACGCTCACCGCACGGCTCGGCGAGCGCGCGCGGGCACGCCGGGACGCCCGGCACCGTGCCGGCGCGGCGCTGTCCTGGCCGGACTGGTGGGCGCAGGCGGCCGACGACCCGGTGCTCGGCCCGCTCGTGGAGAAGCGGCGGCAGATCTATCCGACCGGGCACAGCCCGGAGTGGAGCCCGCCCGCGGCATGGCACCTGGACGCGCTGCGCGCGGCCGGCTTCGCCGAGGCCGGCGTGCTCTGGCGCGGCGGCGGGGACGCCGCGGTGGCCGCGCTGCGCTGACGCCGAGCGGAACGCGGCGCGGCCACGCCGAACGCGGGCCGCACCACCGGGCCGGGCCGAGCACGGGCCGCACCGGGGCCCGCGTCCGGCGCGGCGCGGCGGTCAGGACAGCAGGCGGGCCAGTTCGGTACGCGAGCGCACACCGAGCCGGTGGAAGACGTTGCGCAGGTGGTGGTCGACGGTCCGGGTGGACAGGCACATCCGGGTGGCGATCTCCCGGTTGGTCGCCCCCTCCGCGACCAGCCGGGCGATGTGCAGCTGCTGCCCGGTCAGCAACTCCTCCGGACCGTGCCGCACCGGCCCGACCGACTCCCCCGCCGCGCGCAGCTCCTCCCCCGCCCGGTCGGCCCAGACGGTCGCGCCGAGCAGCGTGAACGCCTCCCGGGCCCGGTGCAGGTGCGCACGGGCGTCCCGGGGCCGGCGCCGGCGGCGCAGCTCGCGGCCGAACAGCAGCTCGGTGCGGGCGCGCTCGAACCGGTCGGTGTCGGCCGGGTGCAACCGCAGCGCCGCGTGGAACTCCCGTTCGGCCTCCGGGCCGCCGCGCGGCGCGAGCAGCGCCCGGCAGCGCGCGGCGAGCGCCCGCCGCGACGGGCTCGCCGTGCTGCTGGCCCAGTGGTCGAACACGGCCAGCGCGGCGGCCGGCCGCCCGCCGTCCTGGGCGGCGGCCTCCACCAGGTACGGCGTGGCCATCACCTGGACCAGCACCTGCCCTCGGCCGGTGCCGGTACGGGCCAGCGCGGACAGCCGGGCCACCGCGTCGGCGTACCGGCCGTCGATCAGGTCCAGCACGCCGAGCGCCCAGCGGGCGTACGCGTCCGGCCGGCTCCCCGGCGCGGCCCCGTCACCGATCTCGGCTATCCGGGCCAGCGCGGCGTCCCGGTCGGCGCGTACCGCGGCCAGCACGGCGAGGATGCCGAGGTGCACCTGGGCGCACACGTGCTGGCCGCCGGCGCGGGCGGCGCGTACGCCCTCGCGGGCGGTCTCCGCCGCGGCCTCGTGCCGGCCCAGCCAGTATTCGGCGACGGCCCGCAGCTCCAGCGCCCGGGGCAGCAGCGACAGCTCGCCGCGTGCGCGGGCCACCTCCACCGCCCGGCCGGCGAGCCGGTGCGCGGGACCGTCCACGGCGACCAGCAGGGCGGCCGCGGCGGCGCAGACGAGCGCGCCGGGGGTGAGCGCGGGCCCGGTCAGCCGGCCGCCGATGACGACGACCCGGCGCAGCGCCGGGCCGCCGCGCGCGTGGTCACCCCGCAGCGTCGCCCCGACGCCCGTGGCGAACGTGGCCAGCAGGTCGAGTTCGGGCGGGTCGCCGGGCCGTCGCAGCGCCTCGGCCCGGCGGGCCACCTCGGCGTACCGGTACTGGTCGCCGGTGACGCAGATGGCCTCGCCGGCCCGGACCAGCGCGAGCAGCGCGGCCCGCCGGTCGGCCGGCGCGATCGCGTCGGCGGCGGCCAGCAGCGTGGCGACCGCGGCGGCGGGCGCGTCGCAGCGCAGTTGCATGTCGCCGCGGAGCAGGTCGGCCCGGCTGCGCGCCGGCCCGGCGGTCAGGCGGCGCAGCAGACCTCGGGCCTGGTCCGGGTCGCCGGCGGTCCAGGCACATCGCGCGGCGGCGATGGTCAGCTCGGCGGCGCGGCCGGGGTCGGGGCTCAGTTCGGCGGCGCGGCGCAGCACGACCGCCGCGGCGGCGCGGTCCGGCACCTCGTCGACCGCCGCCGTCAGCTCGGCGGCGAGCACGTCGGACGGACAGTCGGCGGCGGTGGCGTGGCGCAGCGCCCGGCCCAGCGCGCCCTCGGCGAGCGTGCCGGCCAGCAGCAGGTGGGCCGCGCGCAGGTCGGCGAGCGGCGCGACGGCGGTGATCATCGTACGGGCGAGCGGGTGCGGGAACGTCACCCCGCCGGGCCCGGTGCGCAGCAGGCCGGCGGCCTCGGCGGGGGCGAGCGCCTCGACGGTCAGGCCGGCCGCCCACGCGGCGCGCACCAGCGTGCCCGGGTCGTCTCCGGGGTCGAGCGCGGCGAGCAGCACCATCCGCCGGGTCGGCACCGGCAGCCGGTCCAGGCGGGCCCGGTACGCGGCGGCGAGCGCGCCGTCCACCGGCGGCGCGTCGGGCAGCGGCGCCTCGCCCCGCCACTGGGCCGGGGTGAGCGTGCCGGCCAGGTCGGCGAGCGCGGCCGGGCTGCCTCGGCTGAGCGCGGCCAGTGCGGCGGCCACCGGCGCGGGTGGCCGCTCCCGCAGTCCGGCGAGCATCGCGTGGCACTCGTGGGCGTCCAGCGGACGCAGCCCGTGGGCCGGCACGCCGTCGACAGTGGCCGGGGCGGTCGCGGTCAGCAGCATCGCCACCGGCAGCCGGCGCAGCCGGCGCGCCACCACGGCGAGCGTCCAGGCGCTCTGCGGATCGCCGGTGTCGAGGTCGTCCACCGTGCACAGCAGTGGGCGGTCCGCCGCCACGGCGGCGAGCAGGGACCGCACCGCCGCGGCCAGGGCCAGCCGCTGCTCGGCCGGGCACCCGTCGCCGCCGATCGCGCGGCGCAGCAGCCGCCGCTGCCGCACCGGGAGGGCCGCGTCCGCGTCCAGCACCGGGTCGAGCAGTCGGTGCAGCCCGGCGTAGGGCAGTGTCGCCTCGTCGGCGAGGCCGGCGCCGGCGAGCACCGCGCGCTGCCCGGCCCACCTGCGGGCGTACGCCAGCAGGGCGCTGCGCCCGGAGCCGGGCGGCCCGTGGAACAGCAGCGCGCCGCCGTCGTCGCGGTCGAGGAGGCGGCGGATCGCGTCGCACTCGTCGTCCCGGCCCCACAAGGCTATATGCACTGTCGATGCAGAAACCATGCATCCAGTGTCACCTATGGGCAACCCGTCGGAAAAGAGGCGGACACGCTGTCGGGGTGGTCACCGCGCGGCGACCACCCCGACAGCGGTGGGGATCAGGAGCTGGGGCAGGTGTTGCGGTACTCCTGGATCGCCGACCCGCTCGGGCCCGGGCAGAGGAACTGCTCGTAGCGGGTGTCGTCGTCGACGAACCGCTTCAGCCAGGCCACCATCTGCTTCGCCGTCGGCGTGTTCGTCGTCTGCGGGAAGAAGTGGCTCGCGCCGTCCAGCTCCAGGTACGCCTTCTCCGACGACGCCGGGATGCTGTTGTAGAACGGGATCGAGTGGGTCGCCACCGGCGCCACGCTGTCGGTCTCGCCGCCGATGATGAGCGTCGGCACCCGCACCTCGGACCAGGTCTTGTCCAGGTTCCACGGCGCGAGCGGGACGGCGGCCTGCAACGACGGCCGGGCCGCCGCGGCCTCCAGGCTGCCGCCGCCACCCATCGAGTGCCCGGCCACGGCGAGCCGCGAGGAGTCGATCCGGCCGCGAACCGAGCTGCGCTCGGTCAGGTAGTCCAGCGCGGCCAGGAGCTGGCGGCCCCGGCTGTCCGGCTGGTCCAGCCGGGTGTTGGTCTCGATGCCGATCACCACGAAGCCGTGCGAGGCGATCCGCGGTCCGAGCCAGCTCAGGCTGGACCAGGAGGCGGTGTAGCCGGGCGAGATGGCGACCGCGCCGAAGGTGCCCTCGGCGGTGCTGGTCGGGTAGTAGATGACGCCGCCGCCGAAGCCGGTCACGCTCAACGAGGAGACGTTGATCGACGAGGTGGCGAACGGGCCGCGGCTGGCCTCCAGGATGGCGCTCGTGGGCGCCGGGCCGCGCTCGTAGGGGCTGGCCGCGCTCGCCGCGGCCGGGACGGCGAGGGCGCCGCCGGTGGCGAGCAGTGCCGCCACGGCGAGACGGGCGAGGGCACGGACGGGGGTACGGGAACGGGTGGTGGGCACGTCGGTCACTCCTTGCGCCGGAATTACATCGACATGCGTCAGCATCCGCGTCCGGGCCACCGGCGCGCATCGGTGAAATCACCGGTCCCGGGGCGGTGACCCGGCCGTGACATGCACGGCGGACGATTGACCCCATGCATCCGACCCGACGGCACCTGACCCGGCGGCACCTGCTCGGCGCGACCGCGGCGGCGGGCGTCACCAGCCTGGCCACCGGCTGCGACCCGGACCGCCCGGCGGGCGGGACCGCGGTGTCCGACGACGCGCCCGCCCTGGATCCGGCCAGTTGGGACAGCGTCCGCGCCCAGTTCGCGCTCGACCGCTCCCGGGCGCACCTGGCCACGTTCGTCTTCGCCCCGCACCCGGCCCCGGTACGGGCCGCCGTGGCCACCCACCGCGCCGGCCTCGACCGGGACGCCTCCGGCTACCTGGCCGCGAACGAGGAACGGCTGGACCGGGCGGTGCTCGCCGCGGCGGCGGGGCACCTCGGCGCCCGCTCGGACCACATCGCGCTCACCGACTCCACGACCATGGGCCTCGGCCTGGTCTACAGCGCGATCCGGCTGCGACCGGGCGACGAGGTGCTGACCACCGAGCACGACTTCTACGCCACCCACGAGTCGCTGCGGTTGCGCGCCGAACGCGACGGGGTGACCGTGCGCCGGGCCCGCCTCTACCGCGACGCGGCCACGGCCGGGGCGGACGAGATGGTCGCGGGCCTCACCGCGGCGCTCACGCCGCGTACCCGGGTGGTGGCGCTGACCTGGGTGCACTCCAGCACCGGCGTGAAGCTGCCGGTACGCCGGCTCGCCGAGGCGGTACGCGAGCGCAGCCCGGAGGCGTTGCTCTGCCTCGACGCGGTGCACGGCTTCGGCGCCGACGCGTCCACACCTGAGCAGCTCGGCTGCGACGTGCTGGTCTCCGGCTGCCACAAGTGGCTGCTCGGGCCGCGCGGTACCGGCCTGGTCTGGGCCGCCGAGCGGGCGTGGGCACGGATGACTCCGGTGATCCCCAGCTTCGACGGACGCGGCATCGGTCGCTGGCTCGCCGGCGGCACGGGTGGGCAGCCGGTGCCGCCGGGCCCGGCGCACACGCCCGGCGGCTACCACAGCTTCGAGCACCGCTGGGCGCTCGCCGACGCGTTCGCGTTCCACCGGCGCATCGGCCCGGCCCGGGTCGCCGAACGCACCCGGGAGCTGGCCGACCGGCTCAAGGAGGGGCTCGCCGGCATCCGGGGCGTCCGGCTGGTCACGCCGCGCGCCGCCGACCTGTCCGCCGGTGTGGTCTGCTGCGAGGTGACCGGCGTGCCGGTGGGCGAGGCGGTGAACCGGCTGTGGTCGGCCGGTGTGGTCGCCAGCAGCACCCCCTACCGGCCGTCGTACCTGCGCTTCGGCGCGACGATCGCCAACGGGGAGCAGGACGTGGAGGCGGCGCTGCGGGCGGTCCGCACGCTGGTGTGAGCCGGCACGGTCGTCACTCGGTGAACTCGCAGAAGGACAGCGCCCTGTCGAACCGCCCGGCGGCGAGGTCGTCGTGGCGGATCAGGAACCGCGCGTTGACGAACTCCTCGTCCGGCACGCCGAACTGGGCCAGTGGCACCCACTCGCGCATCACCCGCTGCCGTTCCTCGTACAGGGCCACCATCCGCTCCGGGCGGGGCAGGGACCGCGCCTGCCGCTCCCGCTCGGGGTCCATCATGATCACCTCAGGGGGGTCCTGCGCCGAGATGGTGTAGCCGCCGATGAAGACGTCCTCCGGCAGCCACCAGTTCCGCTCCGGCCAGAGCTGCTCGAGCAGCGCGCTCATCTGCTTGAGCTGCGGCATGTCGCGCAGGAGCTGGATCTGGGCGGCGCTCAGCCACTCCTCCGAGCGGTCGAGCCAGTCCGGCAGCTCCGCCTGGAGCCCCGCGTACATCTCGTGCTCGGGGGCGAGGAACGGCTCCATCTCGGTGTCGGCGGGCACGACGTACTCACCGTCCACCGTCTCGGCGCCGGCCGGGACGTACACGACCCGCGCGAACTCCTGCTCGGGCTCGATGCCGCAGGCGTCCAGTGCGCTCTCCTGGTCGAGGAAGAACAGCAGCGTGCCGTCGGCGGGCAGGGCGAGGTCGGGAACCCGGGGCAGCGCCGCGCAGTCGAGCCGCAGCAGGAACGGCAACGGATAGCCCTCCGAGCACGTGGGCCACGGCATGCCCACCGGCAGCCGCGGCCGCCCGCCCCGCCGCCCGACGTGCACACCTTCCTCGTGCTGGCAGGCGTGGATCTGGAACCGGATCAGCTCCGCGAAGCGGGCCACCTCGTCCTCGGGCACACCCTGCTCGATCGCCGCCCGCCGGAATTGATCTCTCTCGTTCATGATCGTGGAGAGTAGCCGCACCGTCCGACATGGAGCCTGTACGGCACGGTCGGGATCAGGGCCCGGCTCGCGGCCGCACCGCCGGTGACCAGGTCACGTCGTAGCGCTCGGCGGCCACCGCCTCGGCGAACGCGGTCGCCGCCGCCGGTGAGCCGGCGATGCGCCAGTCCTTCTCCTTGTCCACCTCGAACCAGATCAGCCCGATCAGGTGCGGATAGCGGGGCAGGGCGCGGAACGTGTCCCGGATCCACCGCGCCTTGTGCCCGGCGGCGTCGGCGGCGCCGGTCTCGGTGACCACGAGCGGCTTGCCGGTGACCTTGCGGATCTCCGCGATCGTCGGGCCGAAGATCTGGTCGAACGACCAGTACGTCTTGGTGAACGCGCCGCTGCCGTAGTAGCCGGTGACGCCGACCCAGTCGACGTACTCGTCGCCCGGGTAGAGGCCGGTGAGCCCAGCGGTCGTCTTGTCCCAGCGGGCGTTCGGGCTCCACACCCAGGTGACGTTCGTGGCGCCGGCCTCGGCGAAGAGGTCGTGCACGTGCCGCCAGGCCCGGACGTAGTCGCCGGGGCGGTTGCCGTTGGCCCGCTCGCACCAGGGGTACCAGTCGCCGTTCATCTCGTGCGCGAAGCGGATCGCCACCGGGTAGCCCAGCGACCGGACGCCGTCGGCCCAGGAGCGCACGTACGCGTCGAAGTCGCCGCGCGCGATGCGGGCCAGCCGGTAGTCCGGCTGGGTGGCGCGCAGCCGGTCGATCTGCCGGTCGGTCAGGCCGGTGCGGCGGGCCGCCTTGTCGACCGTGTGGTCCCACGGCTCCCAGCCGAGCATCGGCATCATGCCCCGCTCGGCGATCCGGTCGAACAGGCTCCGGTCGAACGCGGCCGAGGCCCAGTCGGCGCCGAAGAGCATCACCTGCGGCGACCGCCCGGCCGCCTCGGCGAACCGGTCCACCGGCGCGAAGTCGTACGGGCCCTTGTCCGTCATCACCCCGAAGAACGCCTGCCCGGCCGGGGGAAACGGGCCGCCGCGCGGGCTCGGCACGACCGCGGCCGGCACGTCGGTGCTCGCCTGCGGCGTCGCCCCGGCGGGCCGCTGCGCCGAGGCGCCCGTCCCCGGGTCGTCACGCCACGCGCCCGGTGCCACCACGAAGGCGTACGCGAGCAGCAGCAACCCGGCCAGTGCCAGGCCCATCCGGGGCAGCGTCGGCCTCAGCACGGCACACCGCCGTCGGTCACGGTCCGGGGCACCACCTGAGGTTCGCGGGCCGGTTCGGCGGCCCGGTCCCGGCGCGCCCGCAGACTCTCCACCCAGGAGATCAGCGGTGGCGCGAGCCCGGTCAGCAGCGTCAGCACCGGCCAGACCCGCAGCAGCGGGTAGTCGTGGTCGAGCGCGAAGCTCGCCGCGAGCAGCCCCGCGGCGGCGAGCGCCCAGCACAGGTGCAGCCGGAACGTGCGCGGCGACTCGACGGTGCGCAGCGCGCCCTTGGCGGTGACCACGAACCCGAGCTTGCGGCGCAGCAGCGCGCCCACCGCGGCGGCCACGTAGACCGGTCCGGCGAACAGGGCGAGCGCCATGCCGACCATGCCCACCTCCTCCCGCTCGTGCGGGGCGATGTTGAAGCGGCGCAGCCACAGCCAGAGCAGGAACCAGGTGCCGATGGTGGAACCCCACAGCGTCGCCCAGACCTGCGGGTCGAGCCGTCCCGCGTCGACGCCGGTCAGCAGGTACAGCGCGGTGGCGGCGTTGCCCAGCAGCAGGCTCACGGCCACGCTCGGGTAGTAGAACTGGAGCAGGCGGTACTGCCAGCGACGGCGCGACGGCAGGTCGCGCGGCGTGCGCAGCTCGCGCCGGAGCAGGATCTCGCAGATCCCGGCCGCCCAGCGCTTCTGCTGGTTGAAGTAGTCCGCCCAGGAGGTCGGTCCCTCGCCGAGCGCCACCACGTCGGGGGTGTAGACGCCCTTCCACCGGTTGCCGGTGGCCGGGTTGACGGCGGCGTGCACGCGGATGCTGGTGAGGTGGTCCTCGATGATCGAGTCCTGGTAGCCGCCGATGGTCCGCCAGGCCGCCGGACGGTAGAGGTGCCCGGTGCCGGTCAGCAGCGGCGCGTCCAGGCCGTTGCCGCCGCGGGCGATCAGGCCGTTGTAGAGGTACTGCTGCACCGAGGCGCCGTGGGCGACGAAGTTCTGGTGCATGTTGCCGTACACCTGGGGGGTCACCACGAACGCGACGTCCGGGTCGCGGAAGTAGCCGAGCGTGCGTTCCAGGAAGTTCGGCAGCGGCACGTGGTCCGGGTCGACGTTCGCGACCACGTCGTAGCGGTGCTCGTGCTCGGCCCGCCAGGCGTTGTGGTTGCCGGACTTGGTGCGGGCCCGGAACTCGCCGCCGGGCCGGTTGTACTCGGGCCGGCCCTTGCGGGTGAAGTGGCGGACGCCCAGCCGCGCGGCCATCGCCCGGACCGCCGGGTCGTCGCCCTCGTCGAGGATCCACACGTCGACGTGGCCGCAGTAGACGATCTCCCGGAGCCGGCGCAGTGTCCGCTCGGCGACCTCGATCGGCTCCTTGCTCGGCACGATGGTGGTGAGCAGGGCGACCCGCAGGCCGACCGGCGGGTCGACCGGCACCGGGTCCCGGGCGTGGTAGGCGAAGACCCAGACCACCACGTTCTGCGCCAGGCGGATCAGCTCGACGCCGACGACGACGCAGAACGCGAGCCGGGCGGCGACGGTCTGCCAGCCGCCGAGCCCGACGACGCCGGGGCCGGGCACGTGCTGGGGCAGCAGCAGCCAGCCGACGAAGACCAGTCCGGCGGCGCTGTTGACGAGCACCAGCAGCGTCAGGACCAGCCGCGCGGCGACCGAGGCGGTGGGGCGGAACTCGACCGCCGCGTCGGGGCGGCGGGGTGGTCGCAGCGGACCGGCGGTGGCGCCGCAGCGCGCGTACGCGAGGCGGGCGCGGACGTTGCGCTGCCGGCGGTCCGGATCGGCCGGCGTCCCGGGCGGGACGAATGCGGTCGGGCGGGCGCCCGGTGTCCCGGCCGTCGTGGCGCGGGACGGGCGTGTATCGGCGGCGACGGCCACGTTTCCCCCATGGTCTGCAGGCTCAGGAGCCGACCGAATGCTAAGCCGACAATCAACCGCAAAAAGGGCGAATCAGGCAGACATCGCCCGTTCGTCGACGGGTCACCGGGTCACGCGGGAAGCTGGGCCGCCACGGCGAGCAGCGCGACGAGCGCCAGCACGGCGAGCGCACCGGCGGCACGCGCCCGGGACAGGGCGACCCCGCCGAGCACCGCCCAGGCGGGCACCGTGAACAGCAGGTTCACCGCCGACCAGACCGGCACGGCCTGCGCCAGCGCCAGCAGCCCGAGCGCGGGCACCAGCGCCCAGGCGGTGCAGATCGCGGCGGCGTACCGCAGCGGGAGGCTGAACAGCGCCAGCCCGGCCAGCACGCCGCCGAACGCGGCGACGCCGAACAGATCTCCGGGCGTGGCCGCGAGCACCGCGGCACCGGGCCGCACGCCGGACGCCAGATGACCGCCGTCGCGCAGGGCGTAACCGAGCAGCGCGGCGACCGGGAGCAGCCCGAGGACCACGGCGGCCAGCCATCTGACCGCGACGCGCCGGCGGAACGCCAGCACGACCCAGCCGTGGCCGGCGACCAGCAGCAACGCCACCGGCTGGCACAGGCCCAGCAGCAGCACCGCGCCCGCGTAGGGCACGAGCCGCCGCGGGCCCGGCCGGTCCAGCGCGGGCACCAGCAGCCAGGTGGCGAGCACGGCGGCGAACACCGCCGGGGCGTACGGCTGCGCCTCCTGCGCGTACCGGATCGAGGTCGGCAGCACCGCGAAGATCGCCCCGGCCGCCAGGCCCGCGGCGGGCGTGGCGATCCGGGCGGCGAGCGCGCCGACGAGCGCCGCGGCCCCGACCATGGCCAGCAGGGACGGTACGCGCAGCGCGAGGTCCGTCGCGCCGAACAGCGCCGCCCAGCCGCGCACGAGCAGGTGGTACGGCCCGAGCGCGACGTCGTCGCCGGTCAGCGCGGCGCCGATCCCCGGCCACTGCGACGTGGCCGCGCGCCGGGTCGCCACTTCTGCGGCACTCGGCCCCGATGTCGTGATCCGGGCGGCGCCGAGCGCGCCCATCAGGAGCGCGGGCACCAGCCACGCCGCGATCCGCCACCGGAGCACGCCGGTCCCGGCACGGACGGCGGCCCGGTGCGGCCGGGCCTCGCCCCACGGGTCCTCGACCGCGGCGTCCCCGAGCCGGGGCAGGACCATGGTGTCCGCGTCCATCATCGTGACTCACGCATCCCTGTGGGTGCCGGCGACCGGGACCAGCCGGCCGGGCGGCGAGACGCGACCCGCGCGTGGCGGGCGGCACCGTCCCGGGTCACGGGCTGGATGACATCCTGGAGCCTACTGAGTCGAAAACGACATAACGCCAATATGAGCTGAAAGGGTCCGCCGGCCGCCCCGTGGACGACCGGCGGACCCGGCTCAGCGAAGGTCGGTCGTCGTCCAGCGGGGCGACTCCGTGGTGATCGCGACGGTGTCGCCGGTCAGCGTCGTCCGCGCCTGGGCGTCGCGCCGGGCGCTCGTGCCGACCCAGACGTCGACCTCACCGGGCTCCACCACACGGGTCAGCGTGCGGTCGCTGAACGCCAGCCGCGTGGTCGGCACGGTCAGCTCGACCGTGACCGAGGCGCCCGGCTCCAGGCGCACCCGCCGGTAGCCGAGCAGCTGCGCGACCGGCCGGGTCACCGAGGCGACCAGGTCGCGGCCGTAGAGCTGCACCACGTCGTCACCGCCGACCGGGCCGGTGTTCGTCACGCGCACCGACACCCGCAGCGTCCCGTCGGTCGGCACCTCGGCCGGCACGGTCAGATCGGTGTACGCGAACGTGGTGAAGGACAGCCCGTGCCCGAACGGCGCCACCGGGGTCGCCGGCAGGTTCGTGCCGTTCATGCCCTCCCCCAGCTCGGGGTGCAGGTACGAGTACGGCTGCGCGCCGGCCGAGCCGGGCAGGCTGACCGGCAGCCGGCCGGACGGGTTGACCCGCCCGGAGAGCACGCCCGCGATCGCCCCGGCGCCCTCCTCACCCGGGAAGAACGTCTGCACCACCGCCGCGCACCGGGACAGCGCCCAGCCGAGCGCGTACGGGCGGCCGGTGAGCAGCACCAGGACGACCGGGGTGCCGGTGTCCAGCACCGCCTCGACGAGCTGACGCTGCACGCCGGGCAGCTCCAGGTCGTCCCGGTCGCACCCCTCGCCGACGGTGCCGCGGCCGAACAGGCTGGCGTGGTCGCCCATCACGAGCACTGCCACGTCGGCGGCGGACGCGGCGGCGACCGCCTCGTCGAACCCGGACCGGTCCGCCGAGTCCACCTCGCAGCCGGCCGCGAAGGTGACCGAGTCGGCGCCGAACTCGGCGCGCACCGCCTCCAGCACGGTCGGCACCTCGAAGCCGGTCTCCACACCCGGGTGGTGGGCCAGCACGTGGTTGAGGAACGAGTAGCAGCCGAACAGCGCGCCCTGCCGGTCCGCGTTCGGCCCGACGACCGCCACCCGGCGGCCCGCCGGCAGCGGGAGCACGCCCTCGTTGCCGACCAGGACGACCGACTCCTCGGCGAGCCGGCGTGCGATCGACCGGTGCTCCGGCGAGTCGAGATCGATCGCGCCCGGCGGCTCGTCGTCGAACGTCGCGTCGAGCAGTCCGAGTTCCTGCTTCTGGCGCAGGACGCGCAGCACCGCCCGGTCGACCAGCGCCTCGTCGACCCTGCCGGCCCGCACCGACTCGGTCAGGGTCAGGTAGGCGTCGCCGGTGGGCAGCTCGATGTCGAGACCCGCGCTCAGCGCCTGCACCGCCGCGTCCGCGTTGTCGGCCGCGACGTGGTGCAGCAGGTTGAGGAAGGCCACCCCGTAGTAGTCGGCCACCACCGTCCCGTCGAAGCCCCACCGGTCCCGCAGCAGGTCGGTGAGCATGGTCGGGTCGGCGGCGACCGGCACGCCGTCGATCTCGGCGTACGAGTGCATGACGCTGCGGGCGTCGCCGTCGAGGAGCGCCATCTCGAACGGCGGCAGCAGCACGTCGGCGAGTTCCCGGGGACCGGCGTGCACCGGGCCGAAGTTGCGCCCGGCCCGCGAGGCGGAGTAGCCGGCGAAGTGCTTCAGCGTGGCGAGCACGCCCTGCGACTGGAGTCCCCGCACGTACGAGGTGCCGATGGTGCCGACGAGGTACGGGTCCTCGGCGATGCACTCGTCGACCCGGCCCCAGCGGGGATCCCGGATCACGTCCAGCACCGGGGACAGTCCCTGGTGGATGCCGAGCGCGCGCATCGAGGCCCCGATCGCCGCCGCCATCTCGGTGACCAGGTCGGGATCGAACGCGGCGCCCCAGGCCAGCGGCGTCGGGAAGGTGGCCGCCTTCCACGCCGACAGGCCGGTCAGGCACTCCTCGTGCACGATCGCCGGGATGCCCAGCCGGGTGCCCGTCACCAGGTCCCGCTGGAACTTCCACAGCCAGGCCGCGCGCGCGGCGGCGTCGACCGGGCGGGTGCCGTAGGCGCGGGTCAGGTGACCCAGCCCGTGCCGGGAGAAGTCCTCGAGCCGGCCGCTGTCGGCGAACTCGCCCTGCAGGGGCGCGACCGCCTCACCGTCCTCCTTCTCCCAGAACCCGACGAGCTGCGCGACCTTCTCCTCGATCGTCATGCGAGCGAGCAGTTCCCGTACGCGCGCCTCGGCGTCGGGCCCGTCCGGCCGGTCGTGGCCCGAACCTGCCTGAGCCGGTACCGGCCCGTCCACCAGCGCGTGGACCTCTGTCATGGTGTGCCTTTCCACTGGTTGTGCTGGTACCGCTGCCGCTCAGCCCTTGACCGCGCCCTGGAGACCGCCCACGATCTGCTTCTCCGCCAGGGTGAAGAACAGCAGCGCCGGCAACATCGCCAGCGACGTGAAGGCGAGGACTCCCGCGGTGTCGGTGGTGTACTGGCTGGAGAAGTTCTGCACGCCCAGCGGCAGGGTGTGCAGGTTGACGTCCCCGAGGACGAGCAGCGGCAGGAGGAACGCGTTCCAGCTCGCCACGAACGCGAGGATGCCGACGGTGACGACCGCGGGCCGCGACAGCGGCAGCACGATCCGCCAGAGGAAGCCGAGCCGGCCGGCGCCGTCGATGGCGGCCGCGTCCTCCAGCTCCCGCGGGATGGCCGTCAGGAACGGCCGCAGGATGACGATCGTGAGCGGCAGCGAGAAGGCCACCTGCGGAAGGATCACCGCGTAGTAGGAGTTGATCAGGTTCAGGTCACGCAGCAGGAGGTACAGCGGCAGGATCGCCGCGCCGGCCGGGAACAGCAGGCCGAGGGTGAAGAAGGTGTAGAGCGCCTCCCGTCCCCGGAACGTGTACCGGGCCAGCACGAACGCGGCGGCCATGCCGAGCACCACCACGCCGAGCGTGGTGCCGAACGCGACCACGGCGCTGTTGAACGCCTGCCGCCAGAACCCGCTCTGCGTGAGCACCCGGTAGTAGTTCTCCCAGACCCACGGGTCCGGCAGGCCGGCCGGGTCGTCCACGATCTGCGGCGTGGTGCGGAAGCCACCGACGACGACGTACACGACGGGCGCGATCGACACGGCCGCGACCGCGAGCGCCAGCGCGTACGTCAGCGGCGAGCTCCACTGCACCGGACGGCGCCCGGCGGAGGGGGCGGGTACGGAGTTCACGGCCACTGTCACTTCCCCTTCCGGGTGATGGCGCCCTCGATGTCACGGCGGAGCAGGAACCGCTGGAACAGCAGCGCCGCGACGAAGGAGATGACGAACAGGATCACGGCCACCGCGTTGCCGTAGCCCCACAGCCGGGCGAAGAAGCCGTTGTCCACCATGTACGTGGCCATGGTGGCCGAGGCGCCGAGCGAGCGCACCGCGGGCACCGAGGTCACCCAGACCATGTCGAAGACCTGCAACGAGCCGATCATCGACAGGAACATCCAGATCCGGATGGTGGGGCCGAGCAGCGGCAGCGTGACGTGCCGCTGGATCTGCCACCAGCTCGCGCCGTCGATCTCGGCCGCCTCGTTCAGCTCCGGCGGCACGTTCGACAGGCCGGCGAGCAGGAGGATGATGGCGAAGCCGACGTACTTCCAGGTGAGGACGAACAGCAGCGTCCAGATGACCACGTCGAGGTCGGCCAGCCACGCCTGCACGAAGCCGCCCAGTCCGACCGACCGCAGCAGCGCGTCGAGCGTGCCGCCGTCGGTCAGGATCAGCTTCCACATGATGCCGACGGTGACCTCGGCGAGTACGTACGGCACGAAGACCAGCAGGCGGAACGCCGAGCGTCCGCGGAAGCGGCGGTTGAGCAGCAGGGCGATGCCGAGTGCGACGGGGCCCTGGATGAGCAGCGACCCGAACACGATGATCGCGTTGTTGCGCAGCGCGTCGAGGAAGATCGGGTCCTGGAACGCGAGCGTGTAGTTGCGGAAGCCGACGTACTCGGTGGGCGGGCCGACGCCGCGCCAGCGGAACAGGCTGTAGTAGAACGCGAAGCCCATCGGCACCAGCACGAACAGCACGTAGATGAGGACCGCCGGCGTGGTCAGCCCGATGATCTCGTACCACTTGCGGCGGGTCTCGGCGCGGCGTGAGGCGGCTCGTGCGCCGGGCCGGAGGCCCGCCGGCGGCGCGGTCACGCCGCCGGCGGGCATACGGGTCTGCGATGCGGACGTCACTTGCTTGCGGCCGCCTTCATGGCCGAGACGACCTTCTCAGGTGTCCCGTTGCCGGCGAAGATCGCGACGATCGCGTCGTTCATCGCGTTGCCGACGGTGCTGCCGAAGGCGGTGTCGAGCCAGAGCTGCACGTAGGTGGCCGAGGAGGTGGACTCCAGGATGGACTTCAGGGCCGGGTCGGTGACGCCGTCGGCCGCGCCCTTGGCGACCGGCAGGCCGGTGCCGGTGGCGGCGTAGCCCTTCTGCACCTCGGGGCTGACGAGGTACTTGAGGAACTCGACGCACTCGGCCGGGGCGTTCTTGGAGCAGGCGAAGCCGTCGCCGCCGCCCAGGGCGGCCTTCGGGTCACCGGCGGAGCCGGAGATCGCCGGCACCGGGAACCAGCCGAGGAACTTGCCCAGGGCCGCCTTGTCGGTGGCCACGGTGTCCAGGGTGCCGCGGTTCCAGTCGCCCATCAGCTCCATCGCGGCCTTGCCGTTGGCGAGCAGGCCGTTGGCGCTGGTCGGGTCGTTCTGGCCCGGCGTGGCGATGAAGTTGTTCTGGAACGGCTTGGTGTCGATGAACGCCTTCAGATCCTGGCCGGCCTTGACGAAGCACGGGTCGTCGAAGGTCCGGTCGGTGGTGGCCTTCTTCAGCGTGTCGACCGAGCAGGCACGCAGCGCGAAGTTGTACCACCAGTGCGCGGCGGGCCACTTGTCACCGGCGCCGAGGGCGATCGGGACGACGTTGATGGCCTTGAGCTTGGTGACCGCGGCGTTGAGTTCCTCGAAGGTGGCCGGCGGCGCCGTGATGCCCGCCTTCGCGAACATGTCCTTGTTGTACCAGATGCCCTCGATGCCCATCCGGTACGGCAGGCCGTACTGCTTGCCGTTCACCTGCCAGATCTCCGAGGCGCTGCCGATGTCGGCCACCTCGTCCTTCACCTGGTCGGTGATGTCCTTGAGGTAGTCGGCCTCGACCTGCTCGCGCATCTCGCCGCCGCCCCAGGCCTGGAAGACGTCCGGCGGGTCGTTGCTCAGCAGCGCGGCGGGGAGCCGGGTGCGCTGGAGTTGGTTCGTCTCGATCGCCTCGATCTCGATCTTGACGGTCGGGTGGGCTGCGGAGAAGTCCTTGGCGACCTTCTCCCAGTACGTCTTGCCGGGCCCGTCCTGCGAGGCGTTGTGCCACCAGGTCAACGTCACCGGGTTCTTGTACAGCTCGCTCTCGGCGGCCTTCTCCTCCTCGCCCCCACCACTGCACGCGGAGGCCAGCAGAGCGCTTGTCACAAACAGTGCCAGGACGGCACCAGCACGGCGCTTCATCGCCATAGATGTCTCCTCGACCACTTAGCCGGGTTACCTGCGGGGGAGTTTTACAGGGCCGTAACGTGAAGTCAATCGGTATCGATAACGTTTTCGACATCGTCTTCGATCCCGCCGGGAGAGCCCTCTATCATCGTCCGCGTGGTGTTCGAGCAGCGCGTCAAGATGTCGGACGTGGCACGTACGGCCGGCGTCTCGGTGGCAACCGTATCCAAGGTTGTCAATGGGCGGTACGGCGTCGCGCAGGCCACCGTCGAGCGCGTCCAGCAGGTCATCCACGAGCTCGGCTACGAGGCCAGCCTCGGGGCGCAGAGCCTGCGCAGCCACCGCACGAACGTGCTGGGCATCCTGGTCGCCGAGTTCGAGCCGTTCTCCACCGAGCTGCTCAAGGGCGCCTCCCGGGAGGTCGCCGGCAGCGGCTACCAGCTGCTCGCCTACTCCAGCGGCGACGGCGAGGGCGCGGCCATAGGGTGGGAGCGGCGCTCGCTGGCCCGGCTGTCCGGGACGCTCATCGACGGCGCGGTGATCGTGACGCCGACCGTGGTCGAGACCAAGCACGGCTTCCACGTGGTGGCCGTCGACCCGCACACCGGCCCGTCCGGCCTGCCCACCGTCGACTCCGACAACTTCGCCGGTGCGGTGCTGGCCACCGACCACCTGCTGTCGCTGGGGCACCGGCGGATCGCGCACATCAGCGGCCGGCCCGACCTGGAGTCGGCCCGCCTGCGCGAGGCCGGGTTCCGCAAGGCGATGGCCGACGCGGGCGTGCCCGTCGACGAGCAGCTGGTCCGGGTCGGCGGCTTCCGCACCGAGACCGCCGCCAGCACCGCCGCCGAACTGCTCGCGCTCCCCGACCGGCCGACCGCGATCTTCGCCGGCAACGACCTCTCGGCGATCTCCACGGTGGACGTCGCCCGCGGCCTCGGCCTCGGCGTACCGGACGACCTGTCGGTCATCGGCTTCGACAACATCCCGGAGTCGGCGCTCGTCGACCCACCGCTCACCACGATCCGGCAGCCGCTGCAACGCATGGGCGCCGAGTCGCTGCGCCTGCTGATCGACCTCATCGCCGGCGTCGAGCGGGACACGCACATCCAGCTCCCCACCGAGCTGGTCGTCCGGGCCTCCTGCCGCCCGCTGCGCTGAGGCGTCACCTCACCCTCCCGATCCGGTGATTGACGGACGGCTATCGGCGTCCGTAATGTTTCGGGCTACTTCCGGAAGTGAGACCGGAAGTTTCGGAAGCCCGCACCGTCCGTCCACCCGGGCGCCCGCCGGTCCGTTCCACGCCGCGGCGTTCCCGGCACCGCCACCGCCGACCCCGGCCGTGCGCACCCTCCCGAAAGGAACGACCATGAAGCTGAGACGTTGGCTCGCCGCCGGCGCCGTCGCCGTCGTGACCGCCACCGCCCTCAACGTCGTCCCCGCGACGGCCGGACGGCCGTACGACCCAGCCGCGCAGAGCCTGCGCGAGCTGGCCAAGCGCCACGGCCTGTACGTGGGCACCGCAGTGGACATGGCCGCCCTCAACGACGCCAGCGAACCGCAGTACCGCCAGATAGCCGCGTCCGAGTTCTCCACGGTCACCGCCGAGAACGTGATGAAGTGGGAGAGCCTCGAACCCACCCGCGGCACCTACAACTGGGGCCCGGCCGACGAGCTGATCGACTTCGCCCGCAAGAACAACCAGCGGGTCCGGGGCCACGTGCTGGTCTGGCACAACCAGTTGCCCGCATGGCTGACCAGCGGGGTCGCGGACGGCTCGATCAGCAAGGCCGAGCTGCGCCAGATCCTGCGCAACCACATCACCGCTGTGGTCACCCACTTCAAGGGCAAGATCTGGCAGTGGGACGTGGTGAACGAGGCGGTCAGCGACCCCTGGGACACCCCGTCCACCCTGCACTACAAGGGGTTCTGGGCGCAGAACCTCGGGCCCGGCTACATCGCCGACGCGTTCCGCTGGGCCCGCGCCGCCGACCCGAAGGCGCTGCTGTTCTACAACGACTACAACATCGAGGCCTTCGGCTCCGGCAACCCGGCCGACGACAAGACGCAGTTCGTCTACAACATGGCCCGTGACCTGCGGGCCAAGGGCGTGCCGATCGACGGCGTGGGCGCACAGGGCCACCTGGGCACCCAGTACGGCAACTTCAGCACACTCCAGGTGGCCGCGGCGCTGCGCAAGTTCGCCGGGCTCGGGCTGGCCACGGCCCTCACCGAGGTGGACGTGCGCAGCCAGATCACCGAAGGGGTGGAGGCCGGCGACTCCGCGGAGATCAACCCGCGCCTGCAGGCGTCCGCGGCGAACTTCAGCGTGCTGATGCAGGCATGCCTGGCCGAGCGGCACTGCCTGTCGTTCACCCTCTGGGGCTTCACCGACAAGCACTCCTGGGTGCCCGGGGCGTTCTCCGACCCGCCGGAGGGCCTGGCCACCGTCTACGACGAGAACTACCAGCCGAAGCTCGCGTACCACGAGCTGAAGTCGGACCTGATCTTCTCCGGTCCGCCCTACGTGCTGCCGCGCATCCCGCAGCACCCGCGCCGCTAGACGACCGGCGCACCACGGCGGGGCCGGTCCGGTGACCGGCCCCGCCGCCGGTGTCCGGCCGGTCCGCGCTCACGCCGCCCGGCGCCGGCCCAGTTCCGACTCCAGCCGCCCGATGAGCGTCTTGCGGGCCTTGCCGCCGCGCTCCCGGCGCAGCGCCGCGCCGAGCTGGCGGGTGTCGAGGTCGCGGACCAGCTTGACCGCCTCGGTCACCGGCAGCTCGTTGATCTGCTCGGCGGCCGTGGCGTCCCGGCGGGCCCGCTTCGCCGGGCCGGTGTTCGGCACGTACTGGCGGCCGGAGCGCGACGCGCGGCGCTTACGGGTGTCGGTGGCGCGCCGTTCGTTCTCCGACAGCTCCTTCCACGCCTGTTCGGGCAGGTAACGGCGCGTTTCGCCACCGTTGCGGGCGCGCGTGTCACCGCTGCGGGTCTGCCACTTCTCGCCGCCCCAGCGTTGCAGCGAGCGCTGCCGTGCGTCCTTCGGGCCCTCGAATCCCCCGCCGGCCTTCTTGTACTCGTTCGTCAGCAGCTGCGACTTGCGGGCCGACCACTGCCCCGGCCGTCCGCCCCTGTCGGAGGCGCGGATCTCGGCCTTGAGGCGTTCCCGCAGTTCCGGCTCGGTGTACTTCGCCATGACGCAGCGTTACCCGGACCGGGAGCGGCCATGCCGGTCAGCCGGTCAGCCGGACGCCGGCCGGTACACCAGATCCATCGTGTCGGTGCGCCCCGACCAGTCCAGCCGCAGCCGCCAGCACCCGGCGGCCGGCAGGTCGACGATGGACGGCCCGGGCCCGCCGTCCACCCGGCGGACGACCGGACTGTCCGTCCCGTCGCGCGTCGCGGTGATCACCAGGGGTGTCCGCTGCGCCGGCTCGGACCGGCCCGGCTCGGGGCGCGCCACCCAGAGGATCTTGTTGTTCGCGCCGTCGCCGCGCGCGTGCACCAGCGGGTACGCGAACAGGATCGCCACGATGTCGCCCCGGGCGCCGAAGACGTGCCGCACCCGGGTGTCGCCGGTGAACCCGGCATCCGCCCAGTCCGGCAGCCGGCCGGTCTCCAGCCGCTCCGCGCAGGCCGCCGGCACGGCCGGTTCCGCGGCGGGCGTGGTGGCCGGGACCGTGGCCGGCGCGCCCGCCGGGACCGCGGCCGGGCCGCTGCAACCGGCCAGCAGCAGGACCGGCACCAGCAGGACTCTTCTCCGAACGGACATCCGGCCTCCCCCGTCGACGACTCTCGTCTTCCCGACACCGCCCGGCGCCCCGAGGTTCCCGCCGCGCTCACTCCACCGAGGACGCGACGTCCAGCGCCTGCTCACGGGTGAGGTCGCCCTCCAGCCGGTAGCTCACCCCGGCCCGCTCCCAGATCAGCGTGGCGGCGGACAACCGCGCGGTGGCGACCCGTTCCGTCCCCGAGCGGTCCACGTACGCCAGCGCGTGCGGACCGCCCACCCAGATCGCGAACTCGCCGCCGACCTGGGTGAGCGTCACGTCCGCCCCGGCGGACCGCTTGTGGAACACGATGTCGAGCGAGCCGTCGAACGCGTCCAGCCGCACCGTCCCGCCCCGGTAGAGCAGGCTGACGACCCGGTGGGCGCCGGCGCCGTCCGGATCGGCGACGAGCACGCGTTCGGGCGGGCCGAGGCGGGCCGGCACGCGGACCGGGAAGCGGACCTGTCGCTGCGCCTCGGCGAGCGCGACCTGGTGCTGCGCGGGCAGCGGCGAGGGCGTACCCGCCGGTGGCGGCGCGGGTGCGGTGTCGATGACGACCCCGGAGATCCGCAGCAGCCCGGTCACCGCGCCGGCGAGTGCGGCCCGGCCCGGCGGCAGCGCCGCCACGAGCAGGGCGGCGAGCGCGGCGGCCAGCACGTACCGCCACCGGCGGCGCGGCGCGGGCGCGTCCAGCCGGGCGCGGACCCGCGCGGTGAGGTCGGGCGTCCGCGCCGGCTCCAGCCAGCCGGTCAGCTCACGCAGCTCCCGTTCCAGGTCATCCACGGTGCGCCACCTCCCGGTCCAACAGGGCACGCAGCTTCGCCAGCGCCCGGTGGGTCCGTGACTTCACGGTGCCCCGGGGCAGCCCCAGCACGGTCACCGTCTCGTCCTCGCCGAGGTCGAGCAGGTAGCGGCAGACGATCACCTCCCGGTCGCGGACGGGCAGCCGGCGCAGCGCCCCGACCAGCGCGGCCCGGCGCTCGGCCGCCAGCACGGCGTCGAGCCCGTCGTCGGCGGTGACCGTCGCGACCGGGTCCACCGCCGCCGCGCGCAGCGTCAGCCCGTCGCGCCGGGTGCGCGTCCGGTGCAGGTTCCGGGTCTCGTTGGCGACGATCGCGAGCAGCCAGGACCGGAACGACGCCTCGGCCCGGTAGCGGGACAGTTTCCGGTACGCCTTCACGAACGCCTCCTGGACCACGTCCTCGGCGTCCGGACCGGCGCCGAGCAGCACCGCAGTCCGGTACGCGGGCGCGGTGTGCCGGGCGACCAGGGCGTCGTACGCCTCCCGGTCGCCGGCGCGTACGCGGGTGACGAGTTCGTCGTCGTCCAGGGCAGCCTCCGTCGGTCTGCTTCCATGACACCGCTCGCGCCGCCCGGGTTCCACCGGGAGTTTGGCCGGGTGCCGGGGCGGAAAGAGTGGCGGGATGAGCTGGGCGAAGAGAGCCGTACCCGCAGCCGTCGCCGCCGTCGCCGCGCTGGCGGCGCGGGACCTGCTGCAACGCGACCACGCGCTGCGCCGCAACTTCCCGGTGCTGGGCCGGGCCCGGTACCTGATCGAGTCGATCGGCCCGGAGCTGCGGCAGTACATCGTGGCCGGCAACGACGAGGAACGGCCGTTCACCCGCGACCAGCGGCGCTGGGTGTACGCCTCGGCAAAGCAGGAGAACAACTACTTCGGTTTCGGCACCGACAACGACATCGAGCACACGTCCGGCTATCCGATCATCAAGCACCGCACGTTCGGCCGGGCGGTCCCGCCGTCGGCGCCGACCGCCGGGCACGCCGTGACGCTGCCCTGCGCCAAGGTGCTCGGCGCGGCGCGCGGCCGGGCGCACGCGTTCCGGCCGGAGTCGGTGGTGAACATCTCCGGGATGAGCTTCGGGTCGCTGTCCGGCAACGCGGTCGAGGCGCTCAACCGGGGTGCCGCGCTGGCCGGATGCCTGCACAACACCGGTGAGGGCGGGCTGTCGCCGTACCACCGCAACGGCGGTGAGCTGGTCTTCCAGCTCGGCACCGCGTACTTCGGCTGCCGCGACGAGCGGGGCCGGTTCAGCCTGGAACGGCTCAAGGACCTGGTGGCGTCGGCGCCGGTACGCGCGCTGGAGATCAAGCTCAGCCAGGGCGCCAAGCCGAGCCTCGGCGGCCTGCTGCCGGCGGCGAAGGTCTCCGCCGAGATCGCCGCCACCCGGGGCATCCCAGCCGGCCGCGACTGTGTCAGCCCGTCCCGGCACGCCGAGTTCTCCGACTGCGACAGCCTGCTGGACTGGGTGGAGCTGCTCGCCGCCGAGACCGGGCTGCCGGTCGGCATCAAGTCCGCCGTCGGCGACCTGGGGTTCTGGGAGGAGCTGACCACGCTGATGCGCGACACCGGCCGCGGCGTGGACTTCGTGACCGTCGACGGCGGCGAGGGCGGCACCGGCGCCGCGCCGCTGATCTTCAGCGACTCCGTCTCGCTGCCGTTCCAGCAGGGCTTCTCCCGGGTCTACCGGACGTTCGCCGAACGCGACC
Source organism: Micromonospora sp. CPM1 (assembly GCF_023896895.1). NCBI lineage: Bacteria > Bacillati > Actinomycetota > Actinomycetes > Micromonosporales > Micromonosporaceae > Micromonospora > Micromonospora sp. CPM1. Next base: position 585,062 of record NZ_JAMHIU010000001.1, on the reverse strand, counting down.
TGCACGAGAGCGTGGTGTTCGTCGGCGCCGGCAAGCTGGGCCTGCCGGACAACGCCGTGGTGGCGTTCGCGCTCGGCGCCGACATGGTCAACGTCGGGCGGGAGGCGATGCTGGCGATCGGCTGCATCCAGGCGCAGAAGTGCCACACCGACACCTGCCCGACCGGCGTCGCCACGCAGAACGCCTGGCTGGCCCGGGGTCTGGACCCGGCCCGCAAGTCGGTCCGGGCCGCGAACTACATCCGTACGCTGCGCCGCGACCTGGTCAAGGTGGCCGAGGCGTGTGGCGTCGAGCATCCCGGGCTGATCGGCACCGACTCGGTGGAGATCCTCGACGGCCGGACCTCCTCGATCCCGCTGGACCGGGCGTTCGGCTACCGGCCGGAGTGGGGGATGCCGTCGGCGGCCGACCGGTCGGAGATCGTCCGGCTGATGACGGCCGAGGCGCCGCAGGGCGGCAGCGCGCCGCCCTCCCCCACCGCCGTCGGCTGACCCGGGCGGCGGAAACTCGGTCGGCCGCCGCACCGCCGCCGCGTACAGTCCGCCGCATGGCTCTGGACACGAGGCCGGCGGTGCGCGCCGGCCGATTCCGGCTGCTCCCGCTGGGTGTGGTGTTCCTGACCGTCGGCCTCTCCACCGCCGTGGTGCTGCCGTTCCTGTCGCTGTTCCTCGACCGCGAGGTGCACGCCAGTCCGTTACGGGTGACCGTGTTCCTGGTCGTCGCCCCGCTGTCCGGGGTGGTCGCCTCGGCGCTGATCGGCCGGCTGTCGGACCGCCTGCCGATCCGGCGCGCGCTGCTCGTCGGCGCCGCGCTGGCCGGCGTGGTGGGCGCGGGTCTGACCGCGTACGTCCGCGACTACTGGATCCTGCTGGGGCTCACCGCGACCGCCACGGCGCTGGCGAACTCGCTGTTCCCGCAGTCGTTCGCGTACACCCGGGCGCTGTTCGACAGGGACGATCCGGCGCGGGCCGCGTTCGGCGTCAGCCTCATGCGTACCGTGTTCTCGCTGGCCTGGGTGGCCGGGCCGGCGCTGGCCGCGGTGCTGCTCGACGTCGGCGGCTTCCGCCTGGTCTACGGCATGGCCGCCGTCATGTACGCGCTGGCCGCGCTGGTGGCCGCGTTCCGGCTGGAGGAGCTGCCGCTGCCGGCGCGGCCGGTCGCGGGCGATCCGGATGGCACCGCGCCCGGCCCACCCGGCGCGTCCCGGCTGCGGCTGGCGCTGACGGTGCTCGCGTTCGTCCTGCTCCAGTGCCCGCTGACGGTCGGTGTGCAGGCGCTGCCGCTGTTCATCGACACCGAACTGAACGACGACCCCTCCCGCGCCGGACTGGTGCTGGGCCTGTGCGCGGCGCTGGAGATCCCGCTGATGCTCGGGCTGGGCGCGCTGACCGCGCGGGTCCGGCTGCGGACGCTGGTCCTGGTCGGCGGTGCCTGCGGGGTCGCCTACTACGCGACCGCCGCGCTGGCGCCGAGCGTGCCGGTCCTGCTGTTCACGCAGCCGGTGAACGCGCTGTTCATCGCCGCGGTGTCCGGCGTCGGCATCGCCTACGTGCAGGATCTGCTGCCGGGCGAGCCGGGCCGGGCCACCACGCTGTTCACCAACACGTTCCCGATCGGGGCCATGCTCGCCGGGCCGCTGCTCGGGATCTCCGCGCAGGTCGGCTACCGGTGGGCGTACGGCATGAGCACCGCGCTGTGCGCGGCCGGGCTGCTGGTGCTGCTGCTGACCCGGCCGCGGGCGCGGGCCTGACCGGCGCGGCGGTCAGCGGCGCCGCACCAGGACCACGTGGTCGATCAGCTCGCCGGTCTGGCCGTCCGGGCCGGTGGCGGTGCGGCGTGCCGCGCCCAGCCGCTCGGTGTCCCAGCCGTCCGGGTCGAGGCTCATCGCGGCCAGGATCTCCTCCGGTTCGGCGAACCGGTGGTGGCCGGTGTCGGGCCCGGCCCACGGCGGCGGCGCGCCGTGCTCGACGACGAGCAGCCGGCCGCCGGGCGCGACCGCCTCGGCCGCCGGGGGCAGCACCGTCTCCCGGGGCAGGACCAGCGGCGACTGGAAGAACTGCGCGGACACGAGGTCGTACCGGCCGGGCGGGAAGCCCTGCGTCAGGTCGTGCCGGACGGTGGTGATCCGCTCCGCCACTCCGGCCCGCTCGGCCTCGACGGCGAGCCGGTCCAGCGCGACCGACGAGATGTCCACGGCGGTGACCCGCCATCCCTTCGACGCCAGCCACACCGCGTCGCCGCCCTCACCGGACCCCAGGTCGAGCACGGTGCCCGGGGGCAGCGCGGCGGCCACCTCGGCCAGGACCGGGTTCACCCGGCCGCTCCAGATCCGGTCCCGCTGGCCGTACCGCTCGTCCCAGAACCGGGCCGGGTCGGTGTCCGCCGCCGGATGCTCGTGGTGGTGCCCCGTCATGTCTGCCTCCTCGCCGCCGGTCGTCTCCCGACCGGCCCCGCCATCGTGCGTCGCCTCGGACCGGACAGCAAGGAACCTTGCCGTTCCGGCAAACCACCGAGCCGCCGCAGGATTAACGCACCGCGCCCGTGGGCAGACATTTGTCATCGGACACGCGAACGAGGGAGCTGACGGCATGGCGAAGGGCGACATCGACACCTACCAGCAGGACGGGCAGTGGAAGAACCGCCCGGAGGGCAACGAGCGCGCGACCAGCCGCCACGACACCAAGGCGGAGGCCGAGGCGGCCGGCCGGGAGATGGCGGCCGAGCGCGGCGCCGAGCACGTGATCAAGAAGCAGGACGGCACGATCGGCGAGAAGAACACGTACCCCCGCAGCCGCGACCCCCGGGAGATCCCGGGCTGAGCACTCAGCGCAGACGCGATACGGCGCCGGATCCGTTCGGGTCCGGCGCCGTATCGCGTACCGGCGGGTAGTGAGTGGCTGGCTAAAAACTTTTGTTCGGTTCCTACAACGGTCCCCACACAGGCTTCGGCCGTTACGACATGGCGCCGCCCGCGGACAGGCGGAAAGGTGAGGCAGGCCGGGGGCATCGCCGCGCCCGGCGCGCAGGAGTGGGTCAACCGAAGGGGACGGTCACGTGTTCACCCGTGTCGCCATCGTCAACCGTGGTGAGGCCGCGATGCGGCTCATCCACGCGGTCCGGGAACTGGCCGCGGAGACCGGCAGCCGGATCGAGACCGTCGCGCTGTACACCGACGTCGACCGTACCGCCACCTTCGTCCGCGAGGCGGACGTCGCCTACGACCTGGGCCCCGCGTCCGCCCGCCCGTACCTGGACCTCAAGGCCCTGGAGCGCGCGCTGGTCGAGACCCGCGCGGACGCCGCGTGGGTGGGCTGGGGTTTCGTGGCCGAGGACCCGGCGTTCGCCGAGCTGTGCGAGAAGATCGGCGTGACGTTCGTCGGGCCGAGCCCGGACGCCATGCGCAAGCTCGGCGACAAGATCGGCGCGAAGCTGATCGCCGAGGAGGTCGGCGTGCCGGTCGCGCCGTGGAGCCGCGGCGCGGTGGAGAGCCTGGAGGACGCGCTGCGCGCGGCGGCCTCGATCGGCTACCCGCTGATGCTCAAGGCCACAGCCGGTGGCGGCGGGCGCGGCATCCGGGTGATCCGCAGCGACGCCGAGCTGGCCGACGCCTACGAGCGCACCAGCCAGGAGGCCGCGCGGGCGTTCGGCAGCGGCGTGGTGTTCCTGGAGCGCCTGGTCACCGGCGCCCGGCACGTCGAGGTCCAGGTGATCGCGGACGGCCAGGGCACCGCGTGGGCACTCGGGGTACGGGACTGCTCGGTGCAGCGGCGCAACCAGAAGGTGATCGAGGAGTCCGCCTCGCCGGTGCTGAGCCCGGAGCAGACCGCGGAGCTGAAGGCGTCGGCGGAGCGGCTGGCGGTCGCCGTCGGCTACCGGGGCGCGGCCACTGTCGAGTTCCTCTACCACCCGGGCGACCGGCTGTTCGCGTTCCTGGAGGTCAACACGCGCCTTCAGGTCGAGCACCCGATCACCGAGTCGACCACCGGGTTCGACCTGGTCAAGGCGCAGCTGCACGTGGCCGGCGGCGGCCGGCTGACCGGCGAGCCGCCGGTCGAGCGCGGGCACGCGATCGAGGCGCGGCTCAACGCCGAGGACCCGGACCGCGACTTCGCCCCCTCCCCCGGCCGGATCACCCGGCTGGACCTGCCCGCCGGTCCCGGTATCCGGGTCGACACCGGGGTCAGCGAGGGCGACACCATCCCGGCCGACTTCGACTCCATGATCGCCAAGATCATCGCGTACGGCCGGGACCGGGACGAGGCGCTGGGCCGCCTGCGCCGGGCGATGGCGAACACCACTGTGGTCATCGCCGGCGGCGCGACGAACAAGAGCTTCGTGCTCGACCTGCTCGACCAGCCCGAGGTGATCGACGCCAGCGCGGACACCGGCTGGATCGACCGGGTACGCGGCGAGGGCCGCCTGGTCGCGCACCGGCACTCCGCCGTGGCGCTCGCCGCCGCCGCGATCGAGGCGTACGAGGAGGACGAGACCGCCGAACGGCAGCGGCTGCTGTCCACGGCGGCCGGTGGCCGCCCGCAGGTGCAGCACCGCAGCGGCCGGCCGCTGGACCTGAAGCTGCGCGGCGTGACCTACCGGATGCGGGTGGCCCGGGTCGGCGCGCACCGGTTCCGGGTCGGTGTCGAGGCCGGTGGCGACGTCCGCACCGCCGACGTCGAGCTGGACCGCTTCGACCGGCACACCGGCCAGATCGCCGTCAACGGCGCCCGGTTCCGCCTGCTCACCGACACCCACGGCCCGGTCCACCTGGTCGAGGTGGACGGCGTGACGCACCGGATCAGCCGCGACGAGGGCGGCGTGCTGCGCTCCCCCATGCCGGCGCTCGTGGTCGCCACGCCGCTCCAGGTCGGCGCGGAGGTCGAGGCCGGGGCGCCGGTGCTGGTGCTGGAGGCGATGAAGATGGAGACGGTGCTGCGGGCACCGTTCCGGGCCCGCCTCAAGGAGTCGTCGGTGGCGGTGGGCACCCAGGTGGAGGCCGGCGCGCCGCTGCTGCGCCTGGAGCCGGTCGCCGACGACGACGCCGAGGCCGCCGACGGCCCGGCCGGACCGGCGGTCGAGCTGGACCTGCCCGCCGCGCCCGCGGACGTGCCGGCGCGGTCCCGGGCCGAGCGCGGCCAGGAGGACCTGTGCGCCCTGCTGCTCGGCTACGACGTGGACCCGCACGACGAGCGCCGGGTGCTCGACGACTACCTGGACGCGCGGCGGGCCGCCACCGAGGCCGGGCACCGGCCGCTGGCCGAGGAACTGGACCTGGTCGGCGTCTTCGCCGACCTGGCCGAGCTGAGCCGGAACCGGCCCGGCGGCGACGACGGGCCGGGCGGGCACGTGCACAGCGCCCGCGAGTACTTCCACACCTACCTGCAGAGCCTCGACGTCGAGCGGGCCGGTTCCCCCGAGTCGTTCCGGACCCGCCTGGCGAAGGCGCTCGCCCACTACGGCGTCACCGAGCTGGACCGCTCCCCCGAGCTGGAGGCCGCGGTCTTCCGGATCTTCCTGGCCCAGCAGCGGGCCGCCGCCGACGCCACGGTGATCGCCGCGCTGCTGCGCTCCTGGTTGCGCGAGCCGCCGCCGGACGAGGCGCTGCGCGAGCCGGCCGGCCTCACGCTGGAGCGGCTCGTCGCGGCCACCCAGGTCCGCTTCCCGGTGGTCGCCGACCTGGCCCGGGGCGTGGTGTTCGCCTGGTTCGCCCAGCCGCTGCTGCGCCGCAACCGGGCCCGGGTCTACGCCCAGGTCCGTACCCACCTGCGGCACCTCGACGCGCAGCCGGACGCGCCGGACCGCGCCGAGCGGATCGCCGAGATGGTCCGCAGCACCGAACCGCTGGTCCGGCTGCTCGGCCAGCGCCTGGTCCGCAACGACCTGGACAACGCGGCCATGCTGGAGGTGCTGACCCGCCGCTACTACGGCAACAAGGCGCTCACCGAGGTGCGTACCCGCACCGCCGGTGGTTGCACGTTCGTGGTGGCCGGGCGGGACGGGTCGAGTGTGGTCTCGGCCGCCGTACGCTTCGACGCGCTCGGCGACGCGCTGCGCGGCCTGGCCGAGGTGGCCCGCGACTGCGAGGCCGTCGACGCGGACGTCTACCTGGCCTGGGAGAACCAGCCGGCGGACCTGGACGCCACCGCCGCCGCGCTGCTGGACGTGGTCAACGCGCACCCGCTGCCGCAGCAGGTACGCCGCCTCACCACCACCGTCGCCGGCCGTGGCGGCGCGGTGATGCACCACCACGTCACGTTCCGCCCGGCGGAGGGCGGCGGGATGGCCGAGGAGCGGCTGATCCGCGGCCTGCACCCGTACATCGCGCAGCGGATGCAGCTGGAACGGCTGCGCGAGTTCGACCTGACCCGGCTGCCGTCGCTGGACGAGGAGGTCTACCTGTTCCAGGCGGTGGCCCGGCAGAACCCGTCCGACCAGCGGCTGGTGGCGTTCGCGCAGGTGCGTGACCTGACCGAGCTGCGGGAGCAGGACGGCCGCCTGGTGGCGCTGCCGACCACCGAGGACACGGTGGCGGCCTGCATCGACTCGATCCGCCGGGCGCAGTCGCGGCGGCCGTCGAAGTCGCGGTTCCCGACCAACCGGATCGTCGTCTACGTGTGGCCGCCGAGCGAGCTGACTCGCGAGGAGATGGAGCTGATCGCCGGGCGGGTACGCCCGACCACCGTGGGCGCCGAGCTGGAGGAGATCCTGTTCATCGCGCGGCAGCGCGACCGGCGTACCGGCGAGCTGACCAAGGTGGGCGTGCGGATCACGTTCGACGTGACCGGGCACGCGCAGCTGACGGTGGGCGAGCCGCCGGCCGAGCCGGTCGAGCCGCTGGACGACTACCGGCTGAAGGTGCTGCGGGCGGCCGGGCGCAACACGGTCTACCCGTACGAGCTGACCGGCCTGCTGGGCGACTTCGTCGAGCACGACCTGGACGCGGACCACCAGCTGGTGCCGGTGGACCGGCCGAAGGGCCGCAACAGCGCGGCGATCGTGGCCGGTGTGGTGACCACCCCGACGCCGCGGCACCCGCAGGGCGTGACCCGGGTGGTGCTGCTGGGCGACCCGACCAAGTCCCTCGGCGCGCTGTCCGAACCGGAGTGCCGGCGGGTGATCGCCGCGCTGGACCTGGCGCAGCGGATGGGCGTGCCGCTGGAGTGGTACGCGCTGAGCGCCGGCGCCCGGATCTCGATGACCTCCGGCACCGAGAACATGGACTGGGTGGCCGCGGCGCTCAAGCGCATCGTCGAGTTCACCCAGGACGGCGGTGAGATCAACATCGTGGTGGCCGGCATCAACGTCGGCGCCCAGCCGTACTGGAACGCCGAGGCGACGATGCTCATGCACACCAAGGGCGTGCTGGTCATGACGCCGGACTCGGCGATGGTGCTGACCGGCAAGCAGTCGCTCGACTTCTCCGGCGGCGTCTCCGCCGAGGACAACTTCGGCATCGGCGGCTACGACCGGGTGATGGGCCCGAACGGGCAGGCGCAGTACTGGGCGCCGGACCTGCCGGCCGCGCGGGACGTGCTGATGGCGCACTACGACCACACGTACGTCGCGCCGGGCGAGCACGCCCCGCGCCGGGCCGTCACGATGGACCCGGTGGACCGGGACGTCTGCGGCTATCCGCACGCGGTGGCCGGCAGCGACTTCGCCACGGTGGGCGAGATCTTCTCCGCCACCGCCAACCCGGACCGCAAGAAGCCGTTCGACATCCGTACCGTCATGCGGGCGCTCGCCGACCAGGACCACCCGGTGCTGGAGCGCTGGGCCGGCATGGCCGACGCGGAGACCGCCGTGGTGCAGGACGTGCACCTCGGCGGCATCCCGGTGTGCCTGCTCGGCATCGAGTCCCGCTCGGTGCCCCGGCACGGCTTCCCGCCCACCGACGGCCCGGACACCTACACCGCGGGCACGCTGTTCCCGCGCTCGTCGAAGAAGGCCGCGCGGGCGATCAACGCGGCGAGCGGCAACCGGCCGCTGGTCGTGCTGGCCAACCTGTCCGGCTTCGACGGCTCACCCGAGTCGATGCGCAAGCTGCAACTGGAGTACGGCGCGGAGATCGGCCGGGCGATCGTCAACTTCCGCGGCCCGATCGTGTTCTGCGTGATCTCGCGCTACCACGGCGGCGCGTTCGTGGTCTTCTCCAAGGCGCTCAACCCGGACATGACGGTGCTGGCGATCGAGGGGTCGTTCGCCTCGGTGCTCGGTGGCGCGCCCGCCGCGGCCGTGGTGTTCGCCGGCGAGGTCGCCGCCCGCACCGCGGCCGATCCCCGGGTACGCGACCTGGAGGCGAAGGTCGCCGCCGCGGCCGGCACCGAGCGGGCGACGCTCACCGCCGAGCTGGACGAGCTGCGCTCGTCGGTGCGGGCGGAGAAGCTGGGCGAGGTGGCCGCCGAGTTCGACCGGGTGCACAGCATCCAGCGCGCGGTCGAGGTCGGTTCGGTCGACGCGGTGATCCGGGCCGCCGAGCTGCGTCCCCGCGTCATCGAGGCGATCGAGGCGCGCCTGCGCTGACACGTTCCATCGCCGGACGGCGGGCGGGCCTGCGGGTCCGCCCGCCGTTTCGCGTGCGCCGGTGCTTGACGGGCCGCCGGCCGCGTGGTGTGCTCAGTTGGTAATGGAAACCGTGTTCGTTAGTGCTCCGGAGGAGACATGTCGCTCACCGTTCCGCCCGCCCTGCTGCACGCCGCCGAGACCGGTCCCGTGAACGAGGAGGAGTTCGTCGCCTGCGTCCGCGACTCCCTGCCGTACGCCTGGGAGACGGTCAGCCGGGTCGCTGCCGACCTGGCCGCGTCCGACGCCGAGTTCGCCGACAACGTGGTGCCGCCGCCCGGCGACGCCGAGCGCGGGCAACTGCTGCGCGCGCTGGCCAGCGACGCGATCCGCGCCGGCCTGGAGCGGCACTTCGGGGTGACGCTGGCGTTCCAGAACTGCCACCGGGTCGCGGCGTTCCGCCCCGGCGCGGCCGGCTCCGAGGCGTACCGCCGGTTCACCTCCAGCCGCGGCCAGTTGCTCAACCAGTCGCCGGCGCTGCGCAACTGCTGACCGGACGCGCGGGCGGGCCACCGCCCGCCCGCGGCACCGCTCAGGCGGCGCAGCGGTCGCAGGTGCCGAAGATCTCCAGGGTGTGCCCGACGTCGGTGAAGCCGTGCTGGGCGGCGACCTGGTCGGCCCACCGCTCGACGGCCGGGCCGGCCACCTCCACGGCCCGGCCGCAGCGGCGGCAGACCAGGTGGTGGTGATGGCGGCTCTGGCTGCACCGGCGGTAGAGGTGCTCGCCGCCGGGCAACCGCGCCGAGTCGATCTCGCCGTTGTCGACGAGCATCTGGAGCGTCCGGTACACCGTGGTCAGGCCGACCTTCGCCTGCCGCTGGACGAGCATCTGGTGCAGCTGCTGCGCGCTGTGGAAGCCGTCCAACTCCCGCAGCAGCGCCAGCACCTCGGCGCGCTGACGGGTGTTGCGGGTCGCCCCGGTCGTCGCCTGGGTCACCGTCGCCTCCCTCGTCCGGGCGCCCGCCCGGCACCCTCGTCCGGCCGCGGCCGCGCCCGGCGCGCCACGTGACACCCGGAACCATTATGCCTTCCGGCCGCACCGCCGATCCCGGGTCCGGGACGCTCCGCCGCCTGCGGTGTGACGTGCCCGACCGCCCCGGCCGGAACTATCCGGCGTACCGCGCCGACAAACGGTACGAACACCGGATCTTCGAGGGGACGACGTCATGCCCAGCACCACCAGCCGCCGCTTCCTGCGCCCGGCGGCCCTGATCGGCGCCGCCGTGCTCGCCGCGTCGGTCACCGCCTGCGGGTCCTCCGGCACGCCGTCCGCCGTCCCGCCGGGCTCGGCGTCGGCGAGCGCGGCGGCGGGCGTGCTCACCGTCCGCGACCCGTGGGTGAAGGCCGCCGACAAGGGCATGACCGCCGCGTTCGCCACGCTCGCCAACGACGGCGACACCGACATCACGATCACCGGGGTGACCACCGACGTGTCCCGGGCCGAGATCCACGAGATGGCCATGACCGGCGGGACGATGGCGATGCGGCAGAAGCAGGGCGGCGTCGTGGTCGCCGCCCGCTCCCGGGCCGCCCTGGAACCCGGCGGCGACCACCTGATGCTGATGGACCTGACCCGCCCGGTGCGGGCCGGCGACCAGCTCGACATCACGCTCACCTTCGCCGACGGCCGGACCCAGACGTTCACCGCCGTGGCGAAGCCGTTCACCGGCGCCCAGGAGACGTACGCGCCCGGACACGGCGCGAGCCCGGCGTCATGACCGGCACCGGCACACCCGCCCGCCGGGTGAGCCGGCGTGGCCTGCTCACCGGCGGCGCGATGGCCGCCGGGGGCGCGCTGACCGGCGCGGGCGCCCTCGCCGCCGTCCGTCCCCAGGGGGTACGCCCCGACGACGCCGTCCCGGTGGCACACGTCGGCAGCGCGGTCGAGCCGTTCCACGGCACCCGGCAGTCCGGCGTCACCACCGACCCGCAGGCACACGCGGCGTTCGTCGCGTTCACGCTGCGCCCCGGCACCGACCGGGCGGCGCTCGGGCGGATGCTGCGGCTGCTCTCCGACGACGCGGCCCGGCTCACCCAGGGCCGCCCGGCGCTGGCCGACACCGAGCCGGAACTGAGCGTGCTGCCGGCCCGGCTCACCGTCACGTTCGGTTTCGGTCCCGGGCTCTACGCCGCCGCCGGGCTCGACGACCGCCGGCCCGCCTCGGTGGCCGAGCTGCCCGCGTTCGGCATCGACCGGCTGCAACCCCGCTGGTCCGGCGGGGACCTGCTGCTCCAGATCTGCGCCGACGACCCGCTCACCGTCGCCCACGCCCAGCGGGTCCTGGTCAAGGACAGCCGCCCGTTCGCCGTCGTCCGCTGGGTGCAGCAGGGCTTCCGCCGGGCGGCCGGCGCCGAGCCGGGGCGTACCCAGCGCAACCTGTTCGGGCAGCTCGACGGCACCGCCAACCCGAAGCCCGGCACGCCGGCCGACACCGCGGTGTGGGTCACCGACGGACCGGACTGGCTGCGCGACTCGACGACGCTCGTGGTGCGGCGGATCAGCATGAACCTGGAGACCTGGGACCTGCTGGGCCGCACCGACCGGGAACTCGCCGTCGGGCGGCGTCTCGACACCGGCGCGCCGCTGACCGGCCGGGCCGAACACGACGAGCCGGACTTCGCCGCGCTCGGCCCGGACGGGCTCACCGTCATCCCCGACTTCTCGCACCTGACCCGGGCGCGCGTCACCGACGACCGGCAGAAGATCCTGCGCCGGCCCTACAACTACGACGGCGTGCCGACCCCCGAGGGGAACGCGGACAGCGGCCTCGTCTTCGCCTCGTACCAGGCCGACGTCGCCCGCCAGTTCCTGCCCGTCCAACGCCGGCTCGCCGAGCGCGACCTGCTCAACGAGTGGACCACCCCGATCGGCTCCGCCGTGTTCGCCGTACCGCCCGGCTGCCCCGAGGGCAGCTGGATCGGCCGGCAACTGCTCGGCTGACCACCACAGGAAGGCGCGTCATGCGTACCCGTTCCGTCACCGCGCTGTTCGCCGCGGTCCTCACCGCACTGCTGCTGGTCCCGGCCACGCCCGCGGCGGCGCACAACTCGCTCCAGGAGGCCACGCCCGCGCGCGACGCCCGGCTCACCGCCGCGCCGACGCAGGTCACGCTGCGGTTCCTGCAACGGCTGAACCCCTCGTTCACCACCATCACGGTCAGCGACGCCGGTCAGCGCACGGTGCCCACGTCCGCACCGGCGGTGGACGGCGCCACCGGCACGGTGACGATCGACGAGCCGCTGGGCAACGGCACCTACACCGTCGCCTACCGGGTGGTGTCCCGCGACGGCCACCCGGTCCAGGGGTCGTACCGCTTCACCGTCGCCGACCCGGCCGCGCCCGCGCCGTCGGCTCCCGCGTCGCCGTCGGCTCCCGCGTCGTCGGCGGCTGCCGCGTCGTCGGCGGCTGCCGCGTCGACCGGCACGGACGCCGCGGGCGAGCCGGATGCCTCAGTCGCGCGGTCCGGCGACGACAGCCGGCCGGTCGCGCTGCTGGCCGGTGGGGCGGTCGCCGGGCTGCTCGTGGTCGCTGGGATCGTGCTGCTGGTCGCGCGCCGGGCGCGCGCTCGTCGCACTGACCACTGAGGACCGGACCACACGGCGGGATCGGCGGCGGGGTGCACGGGCCCTCGGCGGGCCGGCCTCGGGTGAGTGAGCGCCGGCCCTTCGGCGGGCCGGCGACGGTGAGCGCGCCGCGAGCGCCTCAGCGGGCGGGCGGCGGGCCGACGCTGCGGCGCGGCACCAGCGTCGGCGCGATCGTCTGCCGCAGCGGCCCGACGGTCGGCGACTCGATCTGCGCCAGGAGCAGGTCCAGGCTGGCCGCGGCGACCGCGCCGAAGTCCGGCCGCACCGTGGTCAGCGGCGGGATGAAGTACGCCGCCTCGGGGACGTCGTCGAACCCGACCACGCTGATGTCGTCGGGGACGCGGCGGCCGTGCTCGTGCAGCGCCCGCAGCACGCCCAGTGCCAAGTGGTCGTTGGCGGTGAAGACGGCGGTGACCTCCGGCATCCGGGCCAGCATCTGCCCGCACCGGTAGCCCGCCGCCGCCGACCAGTCGGCCGGGACCAGCGGCGGGATCTCGGCGCCGGCCTGCCGCAGCGCCTCGCGCCACCCCTCGATCCGGCCGGCGCTGTCGAACCAGTCCGACGGGCCGGACACGTGCCACACCGTGCGGTGCCCGGCGGCGAGGAGGTGCTCGGTGGCGGCCCGGGCGCCGGCGACCTGGTCGACAGTCACCAAGGGGATCGGCCGGCGCGGGTCGCCGTCGACAGTCACCAGCGGCACGTCCTGGGGCAGCCGTTCCAGCGCCTCCCCGGCGGACTCGACCGGCGCGATGACCACTATGCCGGCGACCCGGTGCGCCAGGTGCCGTTCCACGGCGGCCGAGATGGAACGGTGGTCGAGGTCGCGGACGCTGCCGACGCTCACCGCGAAACCGGCCTCGGCGGCCGCCTGCTCCAGCGCGGCCAGCAGTGACGCCGGACCGTAGAGCGTGGTGTTCTGCGCGACCACGCCGATCACCTGGGACCGGCCGGTCACCAGCGCGCGGGCCGCGCGGTTGGGCCGGTAGCCGAGTTCGGTGATGGCGGCCTGCACCCGCAGCCGGGTCTGCTCACGCACGTTGGGATGCCCGTTGAGCACCCGGGAGACCGTCTGGTGCGACACCCCGGCGAGGCGGGCCACGTCCGTCATCGCAGGACCGCGCACGGCCACCTCACTTTCGCCACTGCCCGCGGCCACACCCGGTCGATCTCGACCGGACCGGCCCGGGTGGCGACAGTCTACGCCAGCGGTCCCATCGGTATCGGCACCGTGGATCGACCGTTCACATCGTGGCGCGGCGATATCGCGGAATCGACCGACGGCTCATTCCCTTCCGTTACGCAGCGGCGTGAACAGGCAGCTCGGGAGCTGTGGAATTGAGCCCGGGGTGCGGCATTTCCGGTGATTGCCGGTGCCCCACCCCGGGCTATTGAAGATGTGTCAACGGCCGCGAATGGTGACCGTTGTCACGGTGTTGTCAGCGAGAACTGCCGCACCGTCACCGCGCCACCCAGCGATTGGGTGGCGTAGTTGAAGAAGCCGAACCGGTACCCCATGAAGAACTGCCACGCGTTGTTGAGCGTCAGCGCGTTCCCGAGCGGTACGAAGTTCACCCCGTCGGTGCTGTAGGAGAACCGCGCCTGCCGTCCGGAGCCGGGCCGGATGTCGGCGTTGGCCCGCAGCCAGATCCGCCCGCCGGACACCGCCGCACCGGCGATCTCCGTACCGGTGCTGGTGGTGTTCCAGTTGTTCGAGCCCATGGTCAGGCCGTTCGTCATCACCACCCGCGTCGCGCCGTTGTCCCGCCGTACGCCGATCCAGGCCGAACTGTCGCGCAGCATCGCCAGGCCGGCCCGGTCACCGTCGCGCATGCCCGAGTAGTCCAGCTCGATCGTGCCGGTCGAGGTGGGGCCCTGGATGCGGTGGGTGAGCGTGTTGCGGGCCCGGTACAGGTCGTTCGTCACGCTGGCGGTCTGCAGGCGCAGGCCGTTGTTCACCGACCACCGGCTGTTGTCCGGGTTGTGGTTCCACTCGTACTGCACGCCGAGCGTGGTGCCGGAGAACGTGTCGGTGCCGGTGAGCGGCTTGACCGGGCGGGTCGGCAGCGGGTTGGGGTAGCTCGCGCCCCAGGCGCCGTTGACGGTCTGCACCTGCGGCCAGCCGTCGGAGGTCCAGGTGATCGGCGCCAGCGTCGGCATCCGGCCGCCCGGGTACGCGTCGGTGAACGCCATGTAGTACCAGGCGCCGGTCTGCGTCTGCACCAGCCCGCCCTGGTGGGGCACGCCGCCGCCGGAGATCGGGCCGGGCAGGTTGAGCAGCACCTGCCGCTGCTCGTACGGGCCGAACGGGCCGTTCGTGGACTTCAGCACGTACTGGCCGTTGGCCGGACGGGTCAGCCAGATGTAGTACGCGCCGTTGCGCTTGTAGAAGCGCGCGCCCTCCAGCGTGCCGATGCTCGACGGCGTCTGGTAGACCTGCTGGGCCCGGACCTGGCTGCGCCCGTCGGCGGAGAGCTGGGCCACGCTGATCGTGCCGTTGCCGTACGCGACGTACATGGTGTCGTTGTCGTCGATCAGCATGCCGGCGTCGTAGTAGCAGTTGGGGATGGTGGCCAGGCGGCTCCACGCCCCGTCGACGGCGCCCGCCGTGTAGATGTGGGTCTGCGCGAAGTCGATGCAGCCGGCCCAGTAGAACGTGCGGTTGCTCGGCCGGTAGTTCAGCGTCGACGCCCAGATGCCGTCCACGTACGCGTGCTCACTGCTGCTCAGGTCGTACTTCGAGCCGAAGTCCAGCCGCGGTACGGAGTGCCCGGCGAACTCCCAGTTCACCAGATCCCAGGAGCGCAGCACCGGTGCGCCCGGCGAGTAGTGCATGGTGGAGGCGGACATGTAGTAGACGTCGCCGACCCGGATGATGTCGACGTCGGCGAAGTCCTGCCAGACGGCCGGGTTGGTGAAGCTGCCGCCCGGGTTGCCCGGGTTGTCGCCCACGCGGACGAGCTGCCACTGCTGGTTCGCGCCGTTCCAGTCGTCGTACTGGACGATGTTGCCGCCGTCGGCGGTGGAGGCGTTCTGCACCTCCATGACCTTGTTCGAGTTCCGGTTGATCAGCCGGACGTACCCGCTGTCGGAGTCGGCCAGCCGGAACTGCTGGTTGGTGCCGCCGTGGTCGGTCCACTGGACCACCGCCGCGCCGTTGGCGGTGGACGCGCCGGTCACGTCGAGCACCTTGCCCGAGTGCCGGGAGCGCAGCCGGTAGTAGCCACCGCCGGAGTCCACGAACTGCCACTGCTGCCAGGCGCCGTCGTTGCGCGTCCACTGGGTGATCCGCGCGCCGTCGTTGGTGGCCTGGTTGTACAGGTCCAGCGCCCTGCCGCTGTTGCGGTTCACCAGCACGTAGTACGCGCTGGTGTCCACTGTGGCAGCCGATACCGGCGCCGGCACGGCGCCCACCACCACGCCGCCGACAAGCAGCGCCACCACCCCGGCCAGCAGCCGGGACAGGCTTCCACGTCCACGGGACAGTCGAGCCGTCACCACGATCCTCCTTCGTCGACCGGAGCCCGGGCGCGGCGGTACGCGCCGACGACGGCAGCGTTATCGCTAACAGCGATGCCCACCCAGGCGAGAGTCGGATCCCTGGCAACTGCGGCGCAGATCGCGCCCGGAACGGCCCGCGAGCGGTGCCGGTGACCCTATCCATCGACTGTGAGCGATAACATGCCGTTCGTCAAGGCGTAACGTGCGGCCCGCCGCGCGGGCCGGCACGGACGGCGGGCGGCGGCTCAGAAACCCCGGGCGAGCCGGTAGTACGCCTGGTTCCAGCGCAGCTCGTCGGCGAAGCGGTGCGGGCGCGTCTCGGCGTCGATGACCACCAGTTCGGTCCGGGCCATCGCGGCCAGGTCGCGCAGCTCCTCCACGCCGACGGCCTGGGAGAGCACGGTGTGGTGCGGCGCGCCGGCGGTGATCCACGCCTCCGCCGAGCCGGCCAGGTCGGGCTGCGGACGCCAGACCGCGCGGGCCACCGGGAGGCGGCGCAGCGGGTGTGGCGGCGGCACCACGTCCACCGCGTTGGCGACCAGCCGGAACCGCTCCCCCATGTCCGCCATGCCCAGGACGACAGCCGGGCCCGGTGCCGCGTCGAACACCAGGCGTACCGGGTCCTCCCGCCCGCCGATGCTCAGCGGGTGCACCTCCGCGCTCGGCACGTCGGCGGCGATGCTCGGGCACACCTCCAGCATGTGCGCGCCGAGGATCAGCTCCTGACCGAACGTCAGGTCGTAGGTGTAGTCCTCCATGAACGAGGTGCCGCCCGGCACGCCGACGGCCATCGCCTTGAGCGTGTGCACCAGCACCGAGGTCTTCCAGTCCCCCTCGCCGCCGAAGCCGTAGCCGTCGGCCATCAGGCGCTGCACCGCGATCCCGGGGAGCTGCCGCAGCCCGCCGAGGTCCTCGAAGTTCGTGGTGAACGCCCGGAAACCACCGGCGTCGAGGAACGCGCGCAGGCCCAGCTCCTGGCGCGCCGCGTACCGCAGGGAGTCGTGCCGGTCCCCGCCGGGCCGCAGCTCGGACGCGACGCGGTAGGTGTCGTCGTACTCCTTGACCAGGTCGTCGACCTGGGCCTCGGGCACCTGGTCGACGGCGGCGACCAGGTCGTTGACGCCGTAGGTGTTGACCGAGACGCCGAAGCGCAGCTCGGCCTCGACCTTGTCCCCCTCGGTGACCGCGACGTCGCGCATGTTGTCACCGAAGCGGGCCAGCCGCAGCGTCCGCACCGCCGACCAGCCGATCGCGGCGCGGGCCCACGCCGCGACCCGCCCGACGACCCGCGGGTCGGTGACGTGGCCGGCGACCGTCTTGCGGGCCACCCCGAGCCGGGTCTGGATGAACCCGAACTCCCGGTCGCCGTGCGCGGCCTGGTTGAGGTTCATGAAGTCCATGTCGATCTCGTCCCACGGCAGCGCCACGTTGGCCTGCGTGTGCAGGTGCAGCAGCGGCGTGCGCAGCGCGTCCAGCCCGGAGATCCACATCTTCGCCGGGGAGAACGTGTGCATCCAGGCGATCACCCCGACCGCGCCCTGCGCCGCCGCGTCCCGGCAGGCCGCGAGGATGTCCGCGCTGGAGGTGAGGACCGGCTTCCAGACCACGCGTACGGGGATGTCCGGCGACTCGTCCAGGCGCGCGGCGATCTGCCGGGACTGCTCGGCGACCTGCCGCAGGGTGTCCTCGCCGTAGAGGCCCTGGCTGCCGGTGAGGAACCAGACCTCGGGCTGGGGGTGAGTTGCCATGTTGTTGCCTTCCGCGCTAGGAACCGTCACTTGAACCGGATGCCGATGAGGCGCTGGAGGAGGATGAACGCGAACAGCAGGCCGCCGATCACGATCTTGGTCCACCAGGAGTTGAGGCTGCCGTCGAACGTGATCAGGGTCTGGATCACGCCCAGCACCAGCACGCCGAGCACGGTGCCGAAGACGTACCCGGAGCCGCCGGTGAGCACGGTGCCGCCGATCACCACGGCGGCGATCACGTCCAGCTCCATCCCGACGGCGATCAGCGGCGCGCCGGACAGCGTGTAGAACGACAGCAGGATGCCGCCGATCGCCGAGCAGAGCCCGCTGATCGTGTAGACGGCGATCCGGGTCCGCGCCACCGGCAGGCCCATCAGCAGCGCCGACTGCGCGTTGCCGCCGACCGCGTACACGTTGCGGCCGAACCGGGTGTACGCCAGCACGTACGCCGCGATCAGCACCACCGCGAACGCGATCAGCACGCTGATCGACACGAAGTTGCCGGCCGGGTCGCCGATGCGCTGCTGCGACATCGAGGTCCAGAAACCGTCGGTGATGGAGATGGAGGAGTCGCTGATGAACGTGCACATGCCCCGGGCGAAGAACATCCCGGCGAGTGTCACGATGAACGGCTGGATCTCGAAGAAGTGGATCGCGCAGCCCATCAGGAAACCGAGCGTCGGGCCGATGAGCAGCGCGATCACCAGCACCAGGGCCGCGGGCAGGCCGTCGCGCAGCAACGACGCCGACACCATCGCGGTCATCGCCACCACCGAGCCGACTGACAGGTCGATACCGCCGGTGAGGATCACGAACGTCATGCCCACCGCGACGACGAGCAGGAACCCGTTGTCGATGAAGACGTTGAAGACGACCTGGACGTTGGAGAAGGCGCGGTACTGGGACACGCCGATGCCGTACATGACCAGCAGCAGGGCGAGCGTGGCCAGCACCGGGACGTGCCGCCGGGGCAGGCTGGGCCGCCAGGACCGGCCGGTGGTCAACGACGTGCTGCTCATGCCGGCACCTGCTCCTTCTCCCGCTGCGGGGCCGCCGGGCCGGGTTCGGCCCCGCGCCGGCGCCGGCGCAGCCGGGCCCGGAACGCCGGAGCCTGGACGAGGCAGACGGCGATGACGACGACCGCCTTGAACAGCAGCGACGTCTGCGGCGAGATGTTCATGGCGTACACCGTGGTGGTCAGGGTCTGGATGATCAGCGCGCCGAGGACGGTGCCGCCGAGGGAGAACCGGCCGCCGGCCAGCGAGGTGCCGCCGATGACGACCGCCAGGATCGCGTCGAGCTCGATCCACAGACCTGCGGCGTTGCCGTCGGCGCTGGAGACGTTGGCGGTGACCATGAAACCGGCGAGCGCCGCGCAGACGGCGCTGATCACGTAGACGAGGAAGACGATGCGCCGCGACCGGATGCCGGCGAGCCGGCTGGCCTCGGCGTTGCCGCCGACCGACTCGACGATCAGCCCCAGCGCGGTACGGCGGGTGAACGCGGCCACGAGCAGCGCGGCGGCGAGCGCGATCAGGATGGCCAGCGGCAGCGTCAGGAAGTGCCCGAGCCCGATCGCCCGGTACGGACCGGAGTTGATGGTGATGATCTGGCCCTCGGTGACGAGCTGGGCGATGCCCCGCCCGGCCACCATGAGGATCAGCGTGGCGATGATCGGCTGGATGCCGATGACCGCCACGAGTATCCCGTTCCAGGCGCCGAGCACGAGCGCGGCGCCGAAGGCCAGGGCGAGCGCGGTGGCCACCGTGGCCGGGCTGTTCTGGTCGGCCGCCCCGCTGATGTGCAGGCAGGCGATCGCGCCGCTGATCGCGCAGAGCGAGCCGACCGACAGGTCGATGCCGCCGGTGGCGATGACGAGCGTCATCCCGAGCGCGACCAGGATCAGCGGCGCGCTCAGCCGGAGGATGTCGATCGGCGTGCCGTACAGATGGCCGTTCTTGACCTCGACGGCGAGGAAGCCGGGACGGTAGACGGTGTTCGCGGCGATCATGACCACGAGCACGAGTGCCGGCCAGAACAGGCGGTGGCCGGTCAGCGGGCGGAGGCGGTCGGCGACGGCGGTCATCGGGTCACCTCCTCCCGGGGCGTTCCACTGGCGATGGTGCGCATGACGCGGTCGGCGTCGAGCGTGTCGTCGTTGTCGAGCTGGGCGACCATCTCCCGGTCGCGCATGACCGCGACCCGGTGGCTCAGGCGCAGCACCTCCTCCAGCTCGGCGGAGATGAACAGCACCGCCATGCCGCCGTCGGAGAGCTGCACCACCAGCTTCTGGATCTCGGCCTTGGCGCCGACGTCGATGCCGCGGGTCGGCTCGTCCAGGATCAGCAGGCGCGGCTCGGTGATCAGCCAGCGGGCCAGCAGCACCTTCTGCTGGTTGCCGCCGGACAGGTTGCGCACCGGCAGCTCCGGGTTGGCCGGGCGGATGCTCAGCGCCTCGACGTACTTGCGGACCAGCTCGTCCTGGCGGCGGCGCGGGATCGGACGCAGCCAGCCGCGCGCGGCCTGCATCGCCAGGATCATGTTCTCCCGCACCGTGAGTTCCGGGACGATGCCCTCGGCCCGGCGGTTCTCCGAGCAGAACCCGACGCCCTGGCCGATGGCCTGCATCGGGTTGCGCACCGGCGCCCGGCCGCCGTCGAGCCGGACCTGGCCGTGGTCGGCCCGGTCCGCGCCGAAGATCAGCCGTGCCACCTCGGTGCGGCCGGAGCCGAGCAGGCCGGCCAGGCCGACCACCTCACCGGCGTGGATGCGCAGGCTGAACGGGGCGACCGCGCCGCGCCGGCCCAGCTCGGCGGCGTCCACGAGCGGGGCCTCGTCACCGGCGTCGACTGTGGCGCGCTTCTGCTGCTCGTCGAGCCGCTCCAGCACGTCCAGCTCCTGCCCGATCATCTTCTCGACCAGGCTGAACTGCGGCAGCTCCTCGGTGCGGTACTCGCCCACGAGCCGGCCGTTGCGCAGCACGGTGATCCGGTCGGCGATGCCGTAGACCTGGTCGAGGAAGTGGGTGACGAACAGGATCGCGATCCCCTCGTCACGCAGCTGCCGCATGATCCGGAACAGCTGCGCCACCTCGCCGGCGTCCAGGCTGGACGTCGGCTCGTCCAGGATCAGCACCCGGGCCTGCACGTCGATCGCCCGGGCGATGGCGACCATCTGCTGCACCGCCAGCGAGTACGAGCCGAGCGGCGCGGAGACGTCGAGGTCGAGGTCGAGCCGGGCCAGCAGGTCGCGGGCCCGGCGGCGCATCTCGCCCCAGCGCACCGCGCCGAACCGGCGGGGCTCCCGGCCGATGAAGACGTTCTCCGCCACCGACAGGTTGGTGCAGAGGTTGACCTCCTGGTAGACGGTGCTGACGCCGGCCGCGGCGGCCTGCATCGGACCGGTGAACGAGACCTGCTCGCCGTCGAGCGTGACGACGCCCGCGTCGGTCCCGTAGACGCCGGTCAACACCTTGATCAGGGTGGACTTGCCGGCGCCGTTCTCGCCCATCAGGGCGTGGACCTCGCCCGGGAACAGCCGGAAGTCGACGTCGTGCAGCGCGCGGACCCCGGGGAAGGTCTTGCTGATGCCGGTCATGGTCAGGACCGGACGGTTACCCGTCATCCCATCGGACCTCTTCTTCGACGGTGGTGGTACGGGGGCCGCCGTCGGTTGCGACGGCGACCCCCGGGGTGACTCAGTACTTGCGGTTGGGCAGTGCCTCCTTGGCCTGCTCCTGGGTGAACGTGGTCTCCTCGGTCTCGATCCGGGCGGGCACCTCCTCGCCGGCCTTGACCTTCTTGACCAGGTCCATCAGCTGCGGGCCGAGCAGCGGGCTGCACTCGGCGATGAAGTTGAACTTGCCGTCCGCGAGGGCCTGCATGCCGTCCTTCACCGCGTCGACGGTGATGATGGTGATGTCCTTGCCGGGCGTCTTGCCGGCCGCGGTGATCGCCTCGAGCGCGCCCAGGCCCATGTCGTCGTTGTGCGCGAAGAGCACGTCGATCTTCGGGTTGGCCTTGAGGAACTGCTCCATCACCTGCTTGCCGCCGGCGCGGGTGAAGTCACCGGACTGGGAGGCGACGATCTTCAGGTTGGGGTTGGCGGCGATGGCCTCGGCGAAGCCCTTCTTCCGGTCGTTGGCCGGCGCCGAGCCGGTGGTGCCCTGAAGCTCCACGATGGTGACCGGGCCGGACGCCGCCTTCTTCTGCTCCACCAGCCACTCGCCGGCGAGGCGGCCCTCCTTGACGAAGTCCGAGCCGAGGAACGTCTTGTAGAGCGACTTGTCGGCCGAGTCGACGGCGCGGTCGGTCAGGATCACCGGGATCTTGGCGTCCTTGGCCTCCTTGAGCACGGTGTCCCAGCCGGACTCCACCACCGGCGAGAAGGCGATCACGTCGACCTTCTGCTGGATGAAGTTGCGGATCGCCTTGATCTGGTTCTCCTGCTTCTGCTGGGCGTCGTCGAACTTCAGCTCGATGCCCGCCTCGGCCGCCGCCTCCTTGATCGAGGTGGTGTTGGCGGTACGCCAGCCACTCTCGGCGCCCACCTGGGAGAAGCCCAGGACGATCTTGTCGTTGCCGTCGCCGGAACCGCCGCCGGTGTCGCTGTTGCCGCACGCGGCCATGCTGGCGGCGAGCAGCACGCCGGCGAAGGCCGCTATGACCGTGCGTGCCGTGCTCCTGCTTCTCATCGATTCTCCTCCGGGGTTGGATGTTCCGGGCGCGCGACCGGCGGGAACCGGCGCGGCCCGGGTGTGGTGGTGGGGGGTGCGCGGCGCTGTCCGGGGTCAGGGCGCCGGCGGGCGTTGGCCGTACACGTTCTGGTAGCGGTCGTAGAGCGAGTCGATGTCGGCCGGCGCGATCGGCACGGGCTGCCCGAGCGCGCGGGCCAGGTGTGCGGTACGGGCGACGTCCTCGCACATCACCGCGGCCTTGACCGCCGCCCGGGCGTCCTTGCCGATGGCGAAGACGCCGTGGTTGCGCATGAGCACCGCCGGTGAGCGGTGCCCGGACAGCGTGCTGACGATGCCCTTGCCGATGTCGTCACCGCCGATCAACGCGAACGGGCCGATGGGGATCTCCCCGCCGAACTCGTCGGCCTGCGCGGTCAGCCAGCACGGGATCGCCTCGCCCCGGGCCGCCCAGGCGGTGGCGTATCCGCTGTGCGTGTGCACGACGCCGCCGACCTCGGGCATCGCGCGGTAGACGTAGGCGTGCGCGGCGGTGTCGCTGGACGGGGCGCCGTCGCCGTCGACGACCGTGCCGTTGAGGTCGCAGACCACCATGGCCTCGGCGGTCAGGTCGTCGTAGTCGACCCCGCTGGGCTTGATGACCATCAGCTCCTGACCGGGTACGCGGGCCGACACGTTGCCGGCGGTCCAGGCCACCAGGTCGTAGCGGGTCAGCTCGCGGTGCAGGCGGGCCACCGTCTCGCGCAGCGCGGCCACCTGGCGGGTCACCTCGGTGTTCATCCGACCACCTCCAGGGTCGCGGCGGCGCGGTCCGCGGCGGCGTCGACGGCCGCGTTGCGGATCGCCCGCAGGCGGAGCATGACGTCGTTCGCGCCGCGACCGAAGTGGTCGTGCAACGCGCGGTACTCGGCGTACAGGGCGTCGTAGGCGCGCACGTTCTCCGGTACGGGCCGGTAGACGGCCTCGTCGATGCGCCCCATCGCGGCGGACGCCTCGTGGATCGTCGGGTACGCCCCGGCGGCCACCGCCGCGTGGATGGCCGAGCCGAGCGCCGGGCCCTGGGCGGAGCCGATGATGCTCAGCGGCCGGTTCGTGACGTCGGCGTAGATCTGCATGAGCAGCCGGTTGGAGGTGAGTCCACCGGCCACCACCAGGTCGTCGACCGGCACGCCGGCCTGCGCGAACGCCTCGACGATCATCCGGGTGCCGTACGCGGTGGCCTCCAGCAGCGCCCGGTAGACGTCCGGCGGCCGGGTGGCGAGCGTCAGCCCGACGACCATCCCGCTGAGGTCGTGGTTGACCAGCAGGGACCGGTTGCCGTTCCACCAGTCCAGCGCCACCAGCCCGTGCGCGCCGACCGGCTGGGCGGCGGCGGCCTCGGTGAGCTGCTCGTGCGAGTCGAAACCGGCCGGGGCGGCGTGGCGTACGAACCAGCCGAAGATGTCCCCCACGCCGCTCTGCCCGGCCTCGAAGCCCCAGGCGCCGGGGCTGATGCCGCCGTCGACGACACCGCACATGCCCGGCACCTCGGCCGGGTGCGTGCCGTTGAGGACGTGGCAGGTGGAGGTGCCCATGATGGCGACCAGCCGGCCGGGCCGCAGCGCCTGGGCCGCGGCGGCGGTGACGTGCGCGTCGACGTTGCCGGCCGCGACCGCGATGCCCTCGGGCAGCCCGGTCCAGGCGGCGGCGCGGGCGCTGAGCGAGCCGGCCCGCGCGCCCAGCGGCAGCAGCGGACCGTCCAGCTTGGTCACGAAGTCGGCGAAGCCGGGGTCGAGCGCGGCCAGGTAGTCGGCCGACGGGTAGTGGTCGTCCTGCCGGATGCCCTTGTAGCCGGCGGTGCAGACGTTGCGCGTCTCGGCGCCGCACAGCTGCCACACGATCCAGTCGGCGGCCTCGATGAAGCGCTCGGCCCGGCGGTAGACCTCCGGGTCCTCCTCCAGGATCTGCAGGCCCTTGGCGAACTGCCACTCCGCGGAGATCTTGCCGCCGTAGCGGCCGAGCCACGGCTCGCCGCGTTCGGCCGCCAGCGCGTTGATCCGGTCGGCGTGCGGCTGCGCGGCGTGGTGCTTCCAGAGCTTCACCCAGGCGTGCGGCCGGTCGCGCAACTGCGGGATCTCGCACAACGGTGTGCCGTTGGCGAGCGTCGGGAGCACGGTGCAGGCGGTGAAGTCGATGCCGATGCCCACCACCCGGGACGGATCCACGCCGGCTTCGGCGAGCGCGGCCGGCACCGCGTGGCGCAGCACGTCGCGGTAGTCGTCGGGGTCCTGCAGGGCCCAGTCCGGGGGCAGCGCCGGGCCGCCGTCGGGAAGCGCGGTCTCGATGACCCCGCGCCGGTACTCGTGCACCGCCGTACCCAGTTCGGCGCCGTCACGGACGCGGACCACCAGTGCCCGCCCGGACAGCGTGCCGAAGTCGACGCCGATCACGTACCGGTCGGACGCGTCCACTTCGCTCATTTGCACCTCCGCCGTGTCACGGAGTTAGTGTTAGCGCTCACATATACATCCGTCAAGACACGTCCGAGCAACAGCTGCGTAACGAGCGGCGGCGCCCGGAACCGGGGTCCGCCGCCCCGCGCGGACCGGCCCGGCCGTCGGCCCGGAGATCCACGCCACCGGCGCGGCCAGACCCCGGACCGACGCCCTGTTAACGACAACAATCGATGGAACTTCCGGAAATTCTCTCGGCACTCCCGGCACCCCTGGCCCGAGCCCTCGGACGCCGCCGCGGACCGCTCAGAGGGCCGCTCAGCGGCCCTTTTTCTCGCGACGACGCCCTCGACAGCCGGTCGCCGCAGGCCACTCGAAGGTGGCGAGCCTATTTACAGTGCTTGATGTCAGCGATAACATTTCGCCATCCCCACACACTGTGGCGCCGCTGTCCGGGAAACCCCGGCGCCGCAGCCGGGCGGCGACGGACGGCGACCCCGTCGACCGCCGGAACCCCACCACCCACGAGCGCCCGCCGGCACCGACCGGCCGCTGGAACTGCCGTGCCGCGTCCGTCCCCTGGACCACGGGCGACGCCGTGCGACCGGCGGGCCGCTCCCCTCCGGGCGCCGGCACGGACGGCGCCCGGCCACCAAGGAGGACGCAGTGCGCAAATGGACCCGACGGACGCTCGCCGTCCTGGGTGTCGCGGCGGTGGCGCTCGCTGCCACAGTCACCGACCAGGCCGTGGCCCCACGCCCCGCCCGGGCGCTGGACAACGGCGTCGCCCGGACCCCGCCGATGGGGTGGAACACGTGGAACACCTTCGGCTGCAACATCAACGAGACCCTCATCCGCCAGACCGCCGACGCGATCGTCGCCAACGGTCTGCGCGACCTCGGGTACAAGTACGTCGTCGTGGACGACTGCTGGTTCAACCCGAACCGGGACGCGCAGGGCAACCTCCAGGCACACCCGCAGCGGTTCCCCAGCGGGATGAAGTCGCTCGGTGACTACCTGCACGCCCGCGGCCTGCTGTTCGGCATCTACCAGGTGCCGCTGGACAAGACCTGCGCCCAGGTCGGCGGCGCGTTCCCCGGCGCCACCGGCAGCCTCAACCACGAGTACCAGGACGCGCGGCAGTTCGCCGCCTGGGGCGTGGACTACCTCAAGTACGACTGGTGCTCCGGCACCGGGACGATCAACGACCAGGTGGCGCGGTTCGGCATCATGCGCGACGCGCTGGCGTCCACCGGCCGGCCGATCGTCTACAGCATCAACCCCAACAGCTACCACGCCAAGACCGGGCCGCAGCGCAACTGGAGCGACGTGGCGAACCTCTGGCGGACCACCGAGGACATCACCAACGCCTGGAACACCGGCCAGACCAACGGCTACCCGATGGGCATCCAGAACATCGTCGACGTCACGGTGCCGCTGGCCGGGTACGCCGCCCCCGGCGGATTCAACGACCCGGACATGCTCGAGGTCGGCAACGGTGGCATGAACGACACCGAGATGCGCAGCCACTTCGCGCTCTGGTCGATGCTCGCGGCGCCGCTGATGATGGGTAACGACGTACGCTCGGCGAGCGCGGCCACGCTGGCGATCCTGCGCAACGCGAACCTGGTCGCGATCAACCAGGACACGCTCGGCCGCCAGGCGGTCCAGGTCTCCTTCGACGGCACCCGGCGGGTGCTGGCCAAGCCGCTGGCCAACGGCGACGTGGCGGTCGCCCTGTTCAACCAGGGCAGCTCGACCACCACGGTCTCCACCACGGCGGCGGCGGTCGGCAAGAGCGGCAGCTCGTTCACGTTGCGCGACGCCTGGACCGACGCCACCTCCAGCAGCAGCGGCGCGATCTCCGCCAGCGTCCCGGCGCACGGCACAGTGGTCTACCGGGTCAGCGGCGGCGGCACCACCACCCCGCCGCCGGTCCCGACCACGTTCCGGCTGCGCAGCGAGTCGTCCGGCCGGTGCCTCGACGTCGACAACGCCGGCACCGCGAACGGCACCGGGACGCTGATCTGGGACTGCCACAACAACGCCAACCAGCAGTTCACCGCCAACGGGCAGGCGTTGCAGGTGCTGGGCAAGTGCCTGGACGTGCCGACGAACGCCACGGCCGGCACCCGGGTGCAGATCTGGGACTGCAACGGCGGCACCAACCAGCAGTGGACGATCAACGGCAACGGCACGGTGAGCAACGTGCGCTTCCCGTCCCTGTGCCTCGACGTCGACAACGCGGGCACCGCCAACGGCACGCGGGTGATCGTCTGGACCTGCCACGGCAACACCAACCAACGGTGGAGCCGGGTGTGAGCGGCTGCGGCCGGTGAACGGCGGTCGGCCGGACGAAGGGGCGAGCGTCCGGCCGGCCGTCACCGGGCGCCGGCGGCCCGGCGCTTGTTCCAGATGTCGAACGCCACCGCGACGAGCAGCACCAGGCCCTTGACCACCGACTGGACGGACTGGTCGACGCCCATGAGCTGCATCCCGTTGCTCATCACCGCCATGATCAGGCCACCCACCATGGCGCCGACCACGGTGCCGACGCCGCCGGTGACGGCGGCGCCGCCGATGAACGCCGCCGCGATCGCGTCCAGCTCGAACATGTTGCCCGCCGCCGGCTGGGCCCCGTTGGACCGGGACGAGTAGATCACGCCCGCCACGGCGGACAGGAAGCCCATGTTCACGAAGATCCAGAAGTTGACCCGCTTCACCCGTACGCCGGACAGCATCGCCGCGGGCAGGTTGCCGCCGATCGCGTACACCTGACGGCCGAACACCGTACGGCGGGTGAGCAGGCCGTAGACGAGCACGAGCACGGCGAGCACGATCAGCACGATCGGCAGGCCCCGGGCGTGGGCGAGCTGCCAGGCGAACCACATGACCACGGCGCCGACCACCACGATCCGCAGGACGAACAGCGGGAACGACTCCACCGGCTGCTCGTGGCGCACCCGGGCGACGCGGGTGCGGAACACGCTCACCGCGTACCCGACCACGGCGAACGCGCCGATGAACAGCGTGAAGGCGTCGAAGCCCTGGCCGCCCAGCAGTCCGTTGAGGAATCCGGCGGCGACCCGCTGGTACTCCTCGGGGAACGGCGACAGCGAGATGTTGTCCAGCACGCGCAGCGTCAGGCCACGGAACAGGAGCATGCCGGCCAGGGTGACGATGAACGCCGGGATGCCGGCGTACGCGACCCAGAGCCCGTGCCAGGCGCCGACCGCGACGCCCACCGCGAGCGCGGCCAGGACGCCGGCCCACCAGGGCATGCCCTCGCGGATGACGAGAACCGCCGAGACCGCTCCGGTGAGCGCCACCACCGATCCCACGGACAGGTCGATGTGCCCGCCGATGATCACGATGACCATGCCGATCGCGAGCACCAGGATGTAGGAGTACTGCAGGACGATGTTCGTCAGGTTGCCGGGGCTCAGCGAGACGCCGTCGGTGAGGACCGCGAACAGCGCCACGATCACCACCAGGGCGATGTAGATGCCGCTCTGCCGCAGGTTGCCCAGGATCAGCGCGCGCGGGTCGCTGGTGCCGGTGTGCAGGGTCGCCGCCGCGCCGGTGTCCGGGGTGGCGATCTTCGAGGCGGGGGGAGGCTTCGTGCTGGTCATCGGACGAGATCCCTGTCCTTGGTCATGAGTTCCATCAGGTTCTCCTGGGTGGCCTCGGCCACCGGCATCTCCCCGGTGACCCGGCCGGCCGCCAGGGTGTAGATGCGGTCGCACATGCCGAGCAGCTCGGGCAGTTCGGAGGAGATCAGCACGACGGCCTTGCCGTCGGCCACCAGCCGGTTGACGATCGTGTAGATCTCGAACTTCGCGCCCACGTCGATGCCCCGGGTCGGCTCGTCGAGGATCAGCACGTCCGGGTCGGTGAACAGCCACTTCGCCAGCACGACCTTCTGCTGGTTGCCGCCGGAGAGCTTGCCCACCACGGACATCACCGTCGGCGCCTTGATGTTCATGTCGCGCCGGCCCCGCTCGGCGACCTGGATCTCACGGTTGCCGTCGATCCAGCCGCGCCGGGCCAGCTTGTCGAGCGCGGCGGCCGAGATGTTTCCCCGCACGTCGTCGATGAGGTTGAGGCCGTAGTGCTTGCGGTCCTCGGTGGCGTACGCGATGCCGTTCGCGATCGCCTCGGCCACCGTCCGCGCCCGTACCTCGCGGCCCCGGACGAAGAGCCGGCCGCTGATGTCGCGGCCGTACGCCCGGCCGAACACGCTCATCGCCAGCTCGGTGCGCCCGGCGCCCATCAGGCCGGCGATGCCGACGACCTCCCCGGCCCGTACGTGCAGCGACGCCCGGTCGACGACTAGGCGGTCCTGCGTCGGGTGGCGCACCGACCAGTCCTCGATGCGCAGCACCTCGTCGCCGGGCGTCACGCTGCGGGTCGGGTAGAAGGCGGCCAGGTCGCGGCCGACCATGCCGCGGATGATCCGGTCCTGGGTGACGGCGCCGTCGGACATGTCCAGCGTCTCGACGGTACGGCCGTCGCGGATGACAGTGGTCGAGTCGGCGACGGCGGTGATCTCGCCGAGCTTGTGCGAGATCATGATGCAGGTGATGCCCTGGTCGCGCAGCCGGCGCATCAGGTCCAGCAGGTGCGCCGAGTCGATGTCGTTGAGGGCCGCGGTCGGCTCGTCGAGGATCAGCAGCCGCACCTTCTTGGACAGCGCCTTGGCGATCTCCACGAGCTGCTGCTTGCCGACGCCGAGCTGGATGACCGGGGTGACCGGGTTCTCGTGCAGCCCGACCGACCGCAGCAGCGCCGCGGCCTCCGCGTTGGTCCGGTGCCAGTCGATGAGCCCGCCGCGGCCGCGGCGCTCGTTGCCGAGGAAGATGTTCTCGGCGATCGACAGGTACGGCACCAGGGCCAGTTCCTGGTGGATGATGACGATGCCGCGGGCCTCGCTGTCCTGGATGCCCCGGAACCCGACCGGCTCGCCGTCGAAGACGATCTGGCCGTCGTAGCTGCCCGCCGGGTAGACGCCGGACAGCACCTTCATCAGGGTGGACTTGCCGGCGCCGTTCTCACCGCAGATCGCGTGGATCTCGCCGCGCCGTACGGCGAGCGAGACGTCCTGGAGCGCGGTCACGCCCGGGAAGGTCTTCGTGATGCCACGCATCTCGAGGATGTGATCGCTCATGGGTATCCGTCCTGCTCGTGGTCGTGGTGTCCGGAGCGGACGGGCCCGGTGGCGCGGGTGGCCGCCGGGCCCGTCGCCGCGGGGTCAGCCGGCCCGGCCCGCGGCGACCTCCTGCTCGGTCAGGTAGCCGGAGTCGATCAGGACGGACTTGATGTCCTCCTTGTAGACGGTCTGCACCGGCAGCAGGAACGCGGGCACGACCTTGACGCCGTTGTTGTACGCCTTGGTCTCGTTGGCCTTCGGCTCCTCCTTGCGCAGGAACGCCTCGGCGGCGATGACCGCCTGCTCGGCCAGCAGCCGGGTGTCCTTGAACACCGTCGAGCTCTGCACGCCGTCGTTGATGAGCTTGACCGAGGCGACCTCGGCGTCCTGGCCGGTCACCACCGGCATCTTCTTGGCGCCGCCGCGGTAGCCGGCGTTCTGCAGCGCGGTGATGATGCCCCGGGACAGGCCGTCGAACGGCGAGAGCACGCCGTCGACCTTGCTGCCGTCGTTGTAGCTGGAGGTGAGCAGGTCCTCCATCCGCTTCTGCGCGGTCTCCTGCTGCCAGCGCAGGATGGCGGCCTGCTCGATCTTGGTCTGCCCGGACTTGACCTTCAGCGTCCCGGCGTCGAAGTACGGCTTGAGCGTGTCCATCGCGCCGTTGAAGAAGAACCCGGCGTTGTTGTCGTCGAGCGAGCCGGCGAACAGCTCCACGTTGAACGGGCCGGTCGCGGTGCCCTTGGCGCCGTCCTTGGTGAGCAGGCCGAGCCCGACCAGGAGCGCGTTGGCCTGCGCCACGCCGACCTTGTAGTTGTCGAAGCTGACGTAGAAGCTGACGTTCGGGCTGTTGCGGATGAGCCGGTCGTAGGAGATGACCGGGATCTTCGCGGCCGCGGCGGCCTGGAGCTGGCCGCTGAGCGCGGTGCCGTCGATCGGGGCGATGACCAGCACGTCCGCGCCCTGGGTGATCATCTGGTCGATCTGCTGCGACTGGGTCGGGATGTCGTCCCCGGCGTACTGGAGGTCGACCTTGTAGCCCTTCGCCTGGAGCTTCTCCTTCACCGAGTTGCCGTCGGCGATCCACCGTTCCGAGGTCTGCGTCGGCATCGAGACGCCGATCGTCAGGTCGCCGGGCTTGGCCGAGCTGGTGTCTCCGCCGCCTCCCGCGCCCTCGCCGCTGCAGGCGGCCAGGCTGATCGCGAGCGCGGCACCGCTGAGTGCGGCCAGAAGTCGTCTGCGCACGAGCGTCCTCCCTGTCGTGGCGGTCCCTGTGACACAGGTAACCCTCACGGGGAGTGTTAACGCTCACAAGTTGCCCCGTCAACCAATCGCGCGAAATGCGCATGTCTCTTTCTCGTAACAGAGACGGCAGTCCAGGTCGGACGGGACCGGCGTGGCGGGGCACCGCGGGGGCGACGGCGCGCCGCCCCCGCGGTGGCCCGGCTCAGGTCGCGGAGCAGGTGGGCGTCATGCCCGATCCACTGCCGTTGCCCTGGAACCCGAACTCGGTGCTCTGACCGGCGCCCAGTTGGCCGTTGTAGTCGACGTTGGTGAACCGCACCGTGCCGCTGTTACCGCTCGCGGTGGCGCTCCAGGTGTTGGTGATGCTCGCGCCGCCCGGCAGCGTCATGGTGACAGTCCATCCCCGGGTGCCCGACGAGCCGGCTGTCACCTTCACGTTGGCGACGAAGCCACCGGTCCAGGAGTTCAGCGTCACCGATGCCGTACACCCGCCCTGGCCCGGCGGCGGCGTGGTCGGGTTGTTCGGCGGCGGGGTCGTGGTCGGCGGCGGGTTGTTCCCGCCCGCGTTGAGCGCGTCGAGCACGGCGTTGTACGCCGCCTTCTTGTTGCCCGAGCAGTCGAACAGCAGCGCGTTGTCCGAGCCGCGCCACGAGTCGCAGTCCCGCACGCCCCACACCGTGATGCCGGTGCAGCGCGACACCGCCAGGCAGGCGCGGGTGACGGCGGCGTAGATGTTCGCCTGGTTGCCGCCGGTCATCACGTCCAGCTCGGTGATCTGCACCTCGACGCCCAGGTCCGCGAAGCGCTGGAGGTTGGCCTGGTAGTCACCGGGAAGCGTGGTGCCCAGGTGCGACTGGAAGCCGACGCAGTCGATCGGCACGCCACGCGACTTGAAGTCGCGCACCATGTTGTAGATGCCCGTCGACTTCGCGTTGATGCCGTCGGTGTTGTAGTCGTTGTAGCAGAGCTTCGCGCCCGGGTCCGCGGCGCGGGCCGCCCGGAACGCGGCCTCGATCCAGTCGTTGCCGGTGCGCTGCAGGTTCGAGTCGCGACGCCCGCCGCTGCCGCCGTCGGCGAACGCCTCGTTCACCACGTCCCAGGCGTAGATCTGCCCCCGGAAGTGGGTGGCGACCTGGGTGACGTGGTTGATCGCGGCGTTGCGTAGCGCGCTGCCGGACAGGCCCTGCGCCCACGACGGCTGCTGCTGGTGCCAGAGCAGCGCGTGCCCGCGCACCGACATCCCGTTCGCGCGGGCGTGGCTCACCAGCCGGTCGCCGCCGCCGTAGCTGAACCGCCCCTGCTGCGGCTCGGTGGCGTCCCACTTCATCTCGTTCTCGGCCACCACGGAGTTGAACTCGCGGTTCAGCACCGTGGCGTACGTGTTGTCGGACAGCTTGCCGGTGGCGACAGCGGCGCCGAAGTAGCGGCCCTTCTCGGCTGCCGCCGCGCGCAGCGTGGTGCCGGCGCTCGCGGCCGGCGCCAGGGCCACCGCCATCCCGGCGGCGAGCGCGCCGGCCAGGATGCCGGTGGTCAGCAAGGCTCTCTTTCGTCTCATGCGGATTCCTCTTCCGGGGGTTGCGCGATGGTGGTGGTGCGACTCCTCGACCCCCGCGTCCGGTGGCGGTGGTGTCGAGGTACGACCAGCGCGGCTCGCCCGGTGAGCCTTGTGGCGCTCGTGCCCTGCCATCGACTGTGAGCGATAACATCCCCCGGCGTCAACCCCCTGCGGCACCCCGGTCCTAGGGGTACACGTCCTCGTGCGCCTTGCGGTAGTCGGCGATCTCGCCCAGCCGTCCGGCGGCGGCGTGCGTCACCCACGCCGGGTTGCCGAGCAGCGCGCGACCGAGCGCCACCAGGTCGAACTCCCCGTCCGCCAGCCGCGCGGTCAGGCCCGCCACCGACTCCGGGCCGTCCGGGCGCAGGAAGTCCCGCCGCAGCCCGACCGAGCCCACGGTGATCGACGGCAGACCGGTGAGACGCTTCGCCCATCCGGCCAGGTTCAGCGCCGAGCCGGGGAAGACGGGCTGCCAGAAGCGACGTTGCGAGGCGTGCAGGACGTCCGCGCCGGCCTCGGCGAACGCGGTGAGGATCTGCGCCAGCTCGGCCGGGCTCTCGGCGATCCGCGCGTCGAACGCCCGCTCCTTGAACTGGGAGAACCGCACGATCACCGGGCGGTCCGCCGGGACCTGCGCGCGTACCGCACGCACCACGGCCGCCGGGAACGCCGCCCGCCGCGCCGGTGAGCCGCCGAACGCGTCGGTCCGGCGGTTCGTGTACGGCCACAGGAACTCGTCCAGCAGGTAACCGTGCGCGGCGTGGATCTCGATCGCGTCGAACCCGGCCCGCACCGCGACCCGTGCCGCGTCCGCGTACGCCGCCAGCAGCACCTCCGCGTCCGCTGCGGTCATCGCGTGCGGCGCCGGGCGACCCGGCTCGCGTACCCCCGAGGGGGTCCACGCCGGACGGCCGTCCACCGGCTCGCGCAGGCTGCCCAGGTGCCACAGCTGCGCGGCGATCCGGCCGCCGGCGGCGTGCACCGCCTCGACCACCCCCCGCCAGCCGGCCTCCGCGGCGCCGGCGGTCATCCGGGGCACCGTGTCCTCGTGCCCGGCGCTGGGATGGTCGACCAGCACGCCCTCGGTGACGACGAGGCCGATGCCCGCCGCGGCGCGGCGCCGGTAGTAGTCGGCCATCTCCGGCGTCGGCACGCCGCCCGGCGCGCGGTTACGGGTCATCGGCGCCATCACGAAGCGGGACGGCAACGGCAGTCCGGCGACGGTGACGGGTGCCAGCAGCGGCGCCACCGGCGATGCGGTGTCCAGGGTCGCGTTCATGACCCGACGCTAGGAGTTGACACCGGTGTCAAGGGCAAGCGCTCAGGCGGCCGGATCCCGGGTGTCCTCGGTCACGCTCATGTCGGACACCACGTCGTCGAGCACCGCGACGGCGTGCGCGAGCCGTGCCATCTCCGCGGTCATCCGGGTCCGCTCCTCCCGCAGCCGGTCGGTGAGCCACGAGGTGCGGATCTCCGGATCGGTCACGCAGGGCAGCAGCTCGGCCATCCTGCGGCTGCTCAGCCCGGCGTCGAACAGCCGCTGGATGAGCCGGACCCGGTCCACCGCCGACTCGGCGAAGACCCGCTGCCCGCTCGCGGTACGCATGGCGGCGAGCAGGCCCTGCTGCTCGTAGTACCGGATGGACCGGGCGCTGACCCCGGTGCGCGCCGACAGCTCCCCGATCCGCATCGTGCCCTCCCGCTGGCCGAATCTCCATCATCGAGCATGCCGCGCCGGTCAGGACAGCAGCTCCACGTACCCGTCGCTGCCGTGCACCCGGATCCGCCCGCCGTCGCGGATCAGCCGGGTCGCGTCCGGCACCGCCACCACGGCCGGCAGGCCGTACTCCCGGGCGATCACCGCGCCGTGCGTCATCAGGCCGCCCACCTCCGTCACCAGGCCCGCGGCGCCCACGAACAGCGGCGTCCAGCTCGGGTCGGTGTGCGCGGTGACGAGGATGTCGCCCGGCTCCAGGTCGGCGCCGGCCAGGTCCGTCACGACCCGCGCCCGTCCCTCGACGACGCCGGCCGAGACCGGCAGCCCGACCAGGGCGCCGGCGGGAGCGTCGTCGCGCCGGTACGAGCCGTTGATCGCCTCGCCCTCGGAGGTGAGGACCCGGGGCGGAGTGAGCGCCTGGTGCGCCCGGAACTCCTCCCGGCGCCCGCGGATCAGCCCGGCGTCGACCCGGCCGGTGGCCGCGACCTCGCGGAACTCGTCGAACGTCAGGTAGAAGACGTCCTCGGCGGCGGCGAGCACACCGGCGCGGGCGAGCCGGCCGGCCTCGGCCATGAGCGCCTGCTTGTAGACGGCGTAGCGGCTCACGATGTCGTACTTCGGGTACTCCCGGTAGCCGACGAACGTCCGTACCCGCTCGATCATCGCCTGCGTCTCGGCGGCCTTGCGCTCACCGTCGGGCAGCGCGCGCAGGCGGTCGAGCACCTCCCGTGCCTTCGCCTCGGCCCGCTCCCGGCCCTGCGCGAAGCGGCGCGCGGCAGCGCCCGGGGCGAAGTTGCGGACGTTGTCCAGGATCAGCGGCACCAGCGTGGCCGGGCGTTCGCTCCACCGCGGCCGGGTGATGTCGATCTCGCCGACGCAGCGCATGCCGTACCGGTCGAGGTAGCCCTCGATGGCCTCGCGCGCCTCCGGGCCGCCCGGCAGCTTCGGCAGGTCGTCCAGGAACCCGTCGTCGGCGACGTCCCGCAGGAACGCCACCACCTCGGGGTACGCGCGGATCACGTCGGCCACGTCGAGCAGCGCGAGCCCCATCTCGGAGGTGACGTTGCCGGGCGCGGACAGCGTGAGCGTGTCGGCCGCGTCGCGCTCGCCGAGCCACTCTCCCAGCTTGTCGTTGAGCCACCAGGTGGCCTGCATCCCCGCCATGATCGCCTGGCCGCTCAGCGGATCGGTGAGCACCCGCTTGTGCTCGGCGAACGCCTCGGTCAGGAAGTCGAACAGCTCGGGTCCGGACCGGGTGCTGACGTCGCGGCGCAGGGCGGCGACGGACGCCTGGCTGCGCTCGACGAGCGTGGCGACGATCGCCGGGTCGGTGGCGACCGGCTGTGGCGGCCCGCCCGCGGGCGGGCCGGCCGGGGCCGGGTCCGGCGCGACCGGCAGGACGTCGCGGGCGAGGACCGTCTCCAGCGCGTCCCGGGTGAGCGGGTCGGCCCGGCCGATCATGCCCAGGAACGCGGTACGGCCCGCCGGGGTGGACAGGTGCGGCGTGGCGTCGACGAACAGCCGGCCGCCCGCCTCGTGCATCGGCGCCATGGCGGTGAGCCGCCACATCGACAGGCCCAGCGGCTTCATGGCGTCGGTCATCATCTGCTGGTGGCCGACCGACAGGTAGACGTGGAACCGCCCGTCGGCGGCGGCCGCCGGCACCGGGAACAGCGTGGTGATCGGCCGGCTCTGGAGGATGTGGACGTCGTCCCCGGTCACGGCCCACTCGATGTCCTGCGGGCGGCCGAAGCGCGCCTCGATCCGCCGGCCCAGTGCGGCGAGGCGTACCGCCTGCGCGTCGGTCAGCGCGGCAGACGCCTGCCGCGCCGGGTCGACGGGCGTGAGCCGGGTGCCGCCGCCGGGCGCCGCGTGCACCGCCCGTGACTTCGCGCCGATCGCCCGGCCCACCACCGCGCCGTCGCGCACCGTGAAGACGTCCGGGTTCACCAGGCCGGAGACCAGGGCCTCGCCGAGACCGAAGCCGGCCTCCACCGACACCACCGTCCGGTTCCCGGTGACCGGGTCGGCGGTGAACATGATCCCGGCCGCGTCCGGGAAGACCATCCGCTGCACCACCACGGCCATGTCCACGGCCCGGTCGTCGATGCCGTGGCGCCGCCGGTAGGTCACCGCCCGGTCGGTGAACAGCGAGGCCCAGCAGCGGCTGACGTGCCGCAGCACCTCGGCCGTGCCCACCACGTTCAGGTAGGTGTCCTGCTGGCCCGCGAACGAGGCGGTCGGCAGGTCCTCCGCCGTCGCGCTGGACCGCACCGCGTACGCCGCGTCCGGACCGAGCCGGGACAGCGCGCCGGTGACCGCCGCCGCCACGTCGGCGGGCAGCGCGGTCCGCTCGACGGCGCGACGGACCTCGGCGGCGGCCGCCCGGATCGCCGCCGGGTCGTCCGCGTCCGCGCCGGCGAGCCGGTCCAGCGGGCCGGCCAGCGACGGCGCCCGCGCCACCAGCCGGAAGGCGTCCGTCGTGACGCAGAAACCAGGAGGTACGCGCACCCCCTCGATCCGCGTCAGCGCCCCCAGATGCGCGCCCTTGCCGCCGACCGCGCCGATCCGCGTCTCGTCGACCTCGTGCAGTTCCCACACATACCGTCCGGTCATGCCGTGCCCCCGTTTTCGCAGCTCAATCCGCATCGGCCGATGATTGTGCGGCATGACCGGGGCCTTGCGGCAAGACCCGGGGTGCGATATATGTTGATAGTGGCGAGGAGACCTGTCTCCTTGCCTTTCGTTTTGCGGTCGTCACGTCCCCCTGCCCTGGCCCGCCGCCGTCACGTGAGTCAGATCTCCCCGCCCCGGGTGGAGTGCCGGGGGCGCCACGGGGCAAGAAGCGACCGCGGGCCGCGGTGCGACGCGGCCCGGACGAGCGGGATCGGGTGGGGTGGGGGAGACTCGTGCGATGAGCGGCGCTGACACCGACCCGCGTACGCGTGCCGACGTCTTCGCCGTCGACGGGGAGATCGGGCCGGACCTGGCGCGGGTCGACTGGTCGGCGCACCCCCTGGGCCCGCCGGACACCTGGCCGCAGAGCCTGCGGACCGCGGTGCGGATCCTGCTGTCCTCCCGGTTCCCGATGTGGATGGCCTGGGGTCCGCAGCTCATCTTCTTCTGCAACGCCGCCTACCGGCGGGACACGCTCGGCCGCAAGTACCCGTGGGCGCTGGGGCGCCCGGCGAACGAGGTGTGGGCGGAGATCTGGGACGACATCGGCCCCCGCGTCGACACCGTCCTGCGCACCGGCGAGGCGACCTGGGACGAGGGGCTGCTGCTGTTCCTGGAGCGGGCCGGCTACCGCGAGGAGACGTACCACACGTTCTCCTACAGCCCGTTGCGCGCCGACGACGGCAGCCTGGTCGGGATGCTCTGCGTGGTCAGCGAGGACACCGAGCGGGTCATCGGTGAGCGGCGGATGGCCACGCTGCGCGACCTCGGCTCGGACCCGAGCGTCATCCGCACCGAGCAGGAGACGCTCGCGTTCGTCAGCCGCCAGCTGGCGCGCAACCCGCAGGACCTGCCGTTCACCCTCACCTACCTGTACGACGACGACGGCGGTGCCCGGCTGGTGGAGGCGACCGGGCTGGCGGCGGACCACCCGGCGGCCCCGGCCACGCTGTCCCCCGGCGACCCGGCCGCCCCGTGGCCGGCCGGCGCCCTGACCGAGGGCGATCCGGTGCGGGTCGCGCTCGACGGCCCCGCCTTCACGGACCTGCCGGCGGGTGTCTGGCCCGCCGCGCCGACCGAGGCGCTCCTGGTGCCGCTGCGGCAGCAGGGCGGGGCGCCGTACGGGTTCCTGGTCGCCGGGCTGAACCGCTACCGGGCGCTGGACGACGGGTACCGCGGCTTCGTCGAGCTGACCGCCGGGCACCTCGCCACCGGCATCGCCAGCGCCCGCAGCTACCAGGCGCAGCAGCGGCGGGCCGAGGAGCTCGCCGAGCTGGACCGCGCGAAGACCGCGTTCTTCTCCAACATCAGCCACGAGTTCCGCACCCCGCTCACCCTGATCATGGGCCCGCTGGACGAGCTGCGCGGCCGGTTGCAGGGTGCCGACGAGCGGGTCCGCGCCGAGCTGGACGTGATCCGCCGCAACGGGCTGCGCCTGGGCAAGCTGGTCAACAGCCTGCTCGACTTCTCCCGGATCGAGGCCGGGCGGATGCAGGCCCGCTACGAGCCGGTGGACCTGGCCGCCGTGACCGCCGACCTGGCGAGCGTCTTCCGGTCGGCGATCGAACGGGCCGGCCTGTCCTTCGAGGTGGACTGCCCGCCCCTGTCCGAGCCGGTGCACCTGGACCG
Source organism: Micromonospora sp. CPM1 (assembly GCF_023896895.1). Classification (NCBI taxonomy): domain Bacteria; kingdom Bacillati; phylum Actinomycetota; class Actinomycetes; order Micromonosporales; family Micromonosporaceae; genus Micromonospora; species Micromonospora sp. CPM1. The sequence continues at coordinate 546,579 of NZ_JAMHIU010000001.1, read as the reverse complement.
CGGCATGTGGGAGAAGGTGGTGCTCAACCTGCTCAGCAACGCGCTGAAGTTCACCTTCGACGGCACGATCCGGGTGGAGCTACGCGACGAGGGCGACTCGGCGGTGCTGCGGATCTCCGACACCGGCATCGGCGTCCCCGCCGACGAGATGCCGCGCCTGTTCGAGCGGTTCCACCGCATCGAGAACGCCCGCTCCCGTTCCGACGAGGGCAGCGGGATCGGCCTCGCTCTGGTCAAGGAGCTGGTCATGCTGCACGGCGGCGACATCGACGCGGACAGCGCGGTGGGCCGGGGCACCACCTTCACGATCCGGTTGCCGTTCGGCACCGCGCACCTGCCCGCCGACGCGCTCGCCCCGGCGGGCAGCGGCCGGACGCCGGCGTCGGCCGAGCCGTTCGTGCAGGAGGCGCTGCGCTGGCTGCCCGCCGACCCGGGCGACGCCGTCGGCGAGGACACCCCGGCCGACGGGCCGGTGCAGCCGCTGCCCGGCGGGGCGCCGGCCCGCGTCCTGGTGGCCGACGACAACGCCGACATGCGGGAGTACCTCACCCGGCTGCTGCGCTCGGCCGGGCACGAGGTGCAGGCGGTCGCCGACGGGCGGGCCGCGCTGGACGCCGCCCGCGCGCACACCCCCGACCTGGTGGTCAGCGACGTGATGATGCCCCGGCTCGACGGCCTGCAACTGGTGGCCGCGCTGCGCGCCGACCAGCGCACGGCCGGCACTCCGGTGCTGCTGCTGTCCGCCCGCGCCGGTCAGGAGGCCTCGATCGAAGGGCTGGAGGCCGGCGCCGACGACTACCTGGTCAAGCCGTTCCCGGCCGCCGAGCTGCTGGCCCGCGTACGCGCGAACGTGGAGCTGGCCCGGCTGCGCAACCACCACGCCCGCTGGCGTACCGCACTCGTCGACTCGTTGCAGGAGGCGTTCTTCGTCTGCGACGAGGACGGCGCGGTCGTCGAGATCAACGCGGCGTTCACCGGCATCCTCGGCTACGGCACCGAAGGGCTGCCCTACCCGGCGGTGCACCCCTGGTGGCCGGACCGGGAGGCCGAGCCCGAGGCGCACCGCCAGGTGGCGGCCGCGTTCTCGACGCTCGTGGGGCAGACCCGGGGCACGTACACCGTGCCGGTCACCCACAGCGACGGGCACCGGATCTGGATCTCGGCCGCGTTCAACCAGGTCGACGACCCGGACAGCGGCCGCCGGATGATCGTCGGCACGTTCCGCGACGTGACCGCCGAGCACTACGCCGTGCAGCGGGAGACCGCCCTGGCCGGGCTCAGCATGCGGCTGTCGCAGGCGGACGACCTCACCGACGCGCTGCTCGGGGTGCTGGACGAGCTGCGCAAGCTGTGGCGGGCCGCCGGCGTGCTCACCGCCGTCTTCGGCGACCTGCCCGCCCCCGAGGTGACCGCCACCGACCCGGCGGCACGCTGGGACACGTTGCCGCAGGAGCGCCGGCAGGCGTTGCTCGCGCTGCGGGACACCCCGCTGCTGACGCCGGTGGCGACGCGTACGCACGGCGCCGGGATCGCCGTCGAGCACCCGTACGGCACCATGGCGCTCTGGATCGACCTGGGCGAGAAGCGGCCCTTCACCGAACAGGACCAGACCCTGCTGGCGCTGCTGGCCGGCCACATCGGCCAGGGGCTGCACCGGGTGCACCAGATCGACCAGCAGCGGGAGACCGCGCTGGCTCTGCAACGGGCCATCCTCGGTCCGGCGCAGCTGCCCGCCGGCTTCGCGGTCCGGTACTCCCCCGCCGCGATGCCGCTCAAGGTCGGCGGCGACTGGTACGACACCGTCGAGCTGCCGGACGGACGCATCGGCATCGTGGTCGGCGACTGCGTGGGCCACGGCCTTCAGGCCGCGACGGTGATGGGGCAGCTGCGCAGCGCCTGCCGCGCCCTGCTGTTGCAGGACCCGAACCCGGCCCGCACGCTCGTGGCCATGGACCGGTTCGCCGCGCTGCTGCCCGGTGCCTCCTGCGCCACCGTCTTCTGCGGCGTGCTGGACCCGGCCACCGGCCTGATGCGCTACTCCAGCGCCGGTCACCCGCCGGCCATCGTGGTCCGCGCCGACGGCACTCCCGAGCTGCTGCGACACGGCCGGTCCCGGCCACTGGCCGTACGTCCGGGTGAGGAACGCCCGGAGGCGGAGGCGACGGTGCAGCCGCGCGCCACCCTGATGCTCTACACCGACGGCCTGGTGGAACGCCGCCGCCAGCCGATCACGGCCGGCATCGCCCGCGCCACCGACGCCATCCAGCAGGGACACCACGCGCCGGTCGAGGTCCTGGCGACCGAGATCATGGAGCGGCTCGCCCCGGACGGCGGCTACCACGACGACGTGGCGCTGTTGCTCTACCGCCACCCCGGGCCGCTGGAGCTGGAGTTCCCGGCCGAGTCGACCCGGCTGGCCGAGGTCCGCACCGCGCTGCGGGGATGGCTGGACCGCTGTGGGCTGGCCCCGGCCCACGCCTACAACATCCTGGTGGCGGCCGGGGAGGCGTGCGCCAACGCGATCGAGCACGGGCACCGCGACGATCCGGGCGGGCGGATCCGGCTGCGCGCCGCCGCCACGGCCGGCGACCTGCGCCTGAGCGTCACCGACAGCGGCCGGTGGCGGGACCGGAACCGGCCTCCCGACCCGCACCGCGGCCGGGGAATCGTGCTCATGCGCGCGTTGATGGACGACATCAGCGTCACCCCGGGAGCCACCGGCACCACAGTCGACATGCAGGCGAGGATCACGCCATGAGCACGTCTCTGACCCTGACGACGAGCGACAGTCCCGACGGCGCCCGCGTGCTGGCCGCCGTCGGCGAGATCGACATGAGCAACGCGTCCACCTTCGCCGACGCGCTGGCCGAAGCGGTACGCCCCGACGGTGAGCCTCTGGTCGTGGACCTCAGCAAGGTGGAGTACCTGGACAGCGCCGGGCTGGCCGCGTTGTTCCCGCACGCCGACCGGATCGCGCTGATCGCCGGCCCGCTGCTGGAGCCGCTGCTGACCATCTCCGGGCTGGCCGACCTCACCACGGTCCGCAGCGCCTGACGCCGTCGCGGCGTCAGGCGTTGTCGCGTCAGGCGCCGTCGCGGACGATCACCAGCGGCGAGTGGGCGTGGTGCAGCACCGCGTGGCTGACCGAGCCCAGCAGCAGCCCGCCCAGGGCGCCACGGCCGTGCGCGCCGACCACCACCAGCTGGGCGTCCTTCGACTCCTCCACCAGCACCCGGGCCGGGGCGCCGCGGATCGACCGCTGCCGCACCGGCACGTCCGGGTAACGCTCGGCCCATCCGGCGATCGACTCGGCGACGACCCGCCGGGACTCCTCGGCGAAGGCCTCGGGGTCGTACACCAGCGGAAGGATGTCGCCGGGGCCGATCGGAGTGGGGTACAGCCAGGCGTGCACCACGATCAGCGACGCGCCCCGGCGGGCGGCCTCCTCGTACGCGAACCCGACCGCCGCGGTGGACAGCTCGGAGCCGTCCACACCGACCACGACCGGGCCGTCGGCGCGCGCCTCGCCGCGTGTCACCAGCACCGGGCAGTGCGCGCGGGCCGACACCTGGAGCGTGACCGAGCCGATCAGCAGGCCGGCGAACCCGCCCAGCCCGCGGTGACCGAGCACGATCAGCGCCGCCTCGCGGGACTCGGCGACCAGCACCGCCGCCGGCGCGCCGTCGACCACCACGCCGGTGACCGGCACCTCCGGGGCGACCTTGCCGACCTCGGCGACCGCCTCAGCGACAACCCGTTCGGCCTGGTTGCGCAGGCCGGCGCCGGCGGGCGCACCCGGGGCCGGAGTGAGCGGCGCGCGGGTCAGCGGCCAGATGAACGCGTGCACCACCTGCAGCGGCCGGTTCCGTTCGGCGGCCTCGCGGGCGGCCACCCGGACCGCGTCCAGCGAGGCGGCGGAGCCGTCCACGCCCACCACGACGGGGGCCTGCGAGTGGATCGTCATGACGTCCTCCTTCACTCGTCCTCAGCCTGCCCGTCCGGCGGCCGGCCCGGCAGGGCCGGCGGTCCCGGCGTGGGGGTCGTTGGTCCCGGCCCGCGGGGCGTTGCTCCCGCGGAAGCGGCGGGTCAGCCGCAGCACCAGCCCGGGCAGCACGCCGATCGCGGCGCAGGCGAGCAGGTCGAGCGCGCTGAGCGGGGACGTGCCGAGCAGCTCCCGCAGCGGCGGCAGCAGCACACCCGCCACCTGGAGCACAGCGGAGATCGCGACCGCCACCGGCAGCGCGAGGTTGCGCTCGCGGGAGCCCGGGGTACGGATCGCGCGGACCGCCAGCGCCACGCCGAGCTGGGCCAGGCCGAGTACCACGAACACCACCGACTGCCACGGCCGGTCGGCCGCCGCGGCCCACACGCCGGCACCGAGCGTCGCCGCGGCGATCAGCCCGCCGGTGACCAGCACGTCCCGGCCCAGGCCGGCGCCGAGCACCGACTCCTGCGGTGAGCGGGGCGGCCGGCGCAGCGTGCCCGGCTCGGCCGGCTCCGCGCCGAGCGCCACCCCGGGTACGCCGTGGGTGAGCAGGTTGATCCAGAGGATCTGCGCCGGCAGCAGCGGCACCGGCAGGCCGAACAGCGGGCCGAGCAGCATCACCGCGATCTCGGCGACGCCACCGGCGAGCGCGTAGCGCAGGAACCGGCGGATGTTGTCGTAGATCCGGCGGCCCTCGCCGATTGCGGTCGCCACGGTGGTCAGGTCGTCGTCGACGAGCACCAGGTCGGAGGCCTGCCGGGCCACCTCGGTGCCGCCGCCCATGGCCACGCCGATGTCCGCGCGGCGCAGCGCCGGGGCGTCGTTGACGCCGTCGCCGGTCATCGCCACCACGTGCCCCCGGGTCTGCAGGCCGGCGATGATGTCGAGCTTCTGTTCCGGCTGGGTCCGCGCGTACACCCGGGTCTCGGGGTGGGCGCGGCCGGGGTCGCCGTCGTCGCCGTTGGCCAGCGGGTCGCCGTCGCGCCAGAGCCCGAGCCGCCCGCCGATGGCGGCGGCGGTCGCCGGGTGGTCGCCGGTGATGAGGACCAGCCGGATGCCGGCCTCCTCGAAGCCCGCGGCGATGCTGGGTGCCGCCGCGCGCAGCGGGTCGCCGACCGCGACCAGACCCAGCGGGCGCAGGCCGGCCGGCCGGGCCGGGTCCGGCGGGGTGTCGACCACCGCCGACGCCACCGCCAGCACCCGCAGCCCTTCGGTGGCGAGCCGGTGCGCGGCGTCGGTCAGCTCGGCCAGTTCCCCGGCGTCGGCGTCCACCAGCGGCGCGGCCAGCAGGTTCTCCGGCGCGCCCTTGCAGACCACCAGGTAGCGCCCGTCGCAGCGGCGGTGCACCGTGGTCATCCGACGCAGGTCCTGGTCGAACGGCGCCTCCGCCACGCGGGGCCAGGCGTCGCGGGTGGTGTCCGGGTCCAGCCCGCAGCGGGCGCCGAACGTGACCAGCGCCGCCTCCAGCGGGTCACCGATCGCGGTCCACTCCGGCCGCTCGTCGGTCGGCGGCGTCACCGTGGCGTCGTTGCAGAGCAGCCCGGCGCGGGCGAGGGCGCGCAGCTCGTCCGGGGCGCTCACCGGTTCGCCCCGGTGGTGCACCTCGCCGTCGGGCGCGTAGCCGGTGCCGGTGACGGCGTAGCGGTCGTCGCCGGGGACGACGGCGTACTGCACCGCCATCCGGCCCTCGGTGAGCGTGCCGGTCTTGTCGGAGGCGATCACGGTGACCGAGCCGAGGGTCTCCACCGCGTGCAGCCGGCGGGGGATGGCCCGGCTGCCGGCCATGCGGCGGGCGCCGAGGGCGAGCGCGAGCGTGACGACGGCGGGCAGCGACTCCGGCACGGCCGCCACCACGAGGCTGACGGCGGTGACCGCCATCTGCGTGACCGGCCGCCCGTCGAGCACGCCGATGGCGAAGACCAGCCCGGAGAGCACCACGGCGGTCAGGCCGAGCACCCGGCCGAGCGAGGACAGGCGCCGTTGCAGCGGGGTGGGCGCCGGCCGGGTCGCCGCGACCAGGGCGCTGATCCGGCCCAGCGCGCTCGCCGCGCCGGTGCGCACCACGGTCCCGGTGGCGCGGCCGGTGGTGACCACCGTGCCCGCGCTGGCCTCCTCCCCCGCGACCCGGGCCACCGGCACCGACTCGCCGGTCAGCGCCGACTCGTCCAGGCTGAGGCGTACCGCGTCGGTGAGGTCCAGGTCGGCGGGCACCACGTCGCCGGCTTCCAGCCGGACCAGGTCGCCGCGGACCAGGTCGGCCGCGGGCAGCACGAGGTCACGGCCGTCGCGGACCACGCGCGCGGTCGGTGCGGCGAGCCGGTCCAGGGCGGCGACGGCCCGGTCGGCGCGTACCTCCTGCACCACGCCGATCGCCGTGTTGATCAGGACGACCAGCACGATCACGGCGGTGTCCGGGTAGTCGCGCAGCAGCGTGGTCACCACGGCGGCGGCCAGCAGGAGCGCCACCAGCGGGTCGGTGAGCTGGCGGAACACCCGGCCGGCCAACCCGCGCTTGCGCGGCGCGGCCACGGTGTTCGGCCCGTCGGCGCGCAGCCGGGCGGCCGCCTCGGCCGAGCCGAGCCCGGTCGCGGGGGCCGGAGAGATCTCGGTGGGCGTCGTCGCTGTAGCGGGCCCGCCGTTGATCACCACATCGTCCTCCATGTCGTCGCCGCCCACGCCGGGCAACCCCAGCATGCCGCGCGGGCGGGCCCGGGTCGCAGGGCCGAGGGCCTGTCGGACCCGGGACCAACGGCCCCCCGCGTACGGGGCGGCGCGGCGCCCGGTTCGCCGGTACCGTCGGCGCGGTGAACCGGACACGCAGCGCCACCGGGCCGAAACCTCCGTCCCGTCACCCGGGGATCCGGTGGACGCTCGCGGTGCTCCTCGTCGCGTCGGCCGGATGCGGGAAGGGGATCGGGGAGGAGAGCGGCGACACGCTGGCGCGCGACGCCGCGGCCGTGGAGGCGAAGCAGCTCAACACGGAGCTGGGGCACCGCAACCGGGTACGCGACGCCGGGTCGATCGCGGCGGCCGAGATCGTCCGGGAGCCGCGGGACGCCGCGTCTGGCGGCGGTGCGACGGTCCGGCGTGAGGCGCTGGCCTGGTCCGGCCGCACCGCCCGGGACGAGCGGGCCACAGTCGACGTGCGGTTCGTGGTGACGGTGCCGGAGCAGCCGCCGGTGTCGATCGGCGGCGCTAGCAACACCGCCGGTGAGGCCGCCCGCTGCTACCGGTACGAGTTCGAGCTCTACCGCTACACGACGTACCACGAGATCGACTGTCCGAGCGGCCCCGCTCCCTCGCCGCCCACCGCCGCGCCGGTGCCGAGGGTGCCCGAGGACGGGCGGCAGCGGCTGACCGCCGTGCTGCGCACCGCCACCCCGGACACGCTGGCGGGCGCCGTGCGGGCGGCCTTCCCGCAGGACTGGATCACCGTCGACACGACGGTGCACGAGGGCGCGCTCGTCGCCGCCGTCGGCGTACCGGCCGAACGGGACTGCCTGCTGCTCGTCCGCACGCCGGCCGGGAAGATCGAATCCCCCGCGTACGACCGGATCTGGCTGGAACCGGGCGAGACCGGCTGCCGGACGGGCCTGTACGTCTCGCCGCCGCGCTGACGCACCGGTTTGCCGCGCGGCCGCCGGGGCACCTGACGGTCATGACTGATCCGCAGCAGTTCCAGCGACAGCAGGAGGGCGCGCTCGAGCGCGGGCAGGTGTTCCAGGACGCCGAGGGGCGGCGTACCCGGGATCCGGGCGCCGGGGCGGAGAACGCGGAGAGCGAGGCCGACCGCAACGCCGAGCGCCTGGCGCGCGGCGAGGTGGGCCCGGGCGTCCCGGAGGACTGACGCCCGACACAGGGGTGTCAATGTAGCGTTGACGGGTGAGCCTGGCCCACCTGTCCGAGATCGTCGCGGCCCGGGCCCGGCTGGACGACCGCGAACTGGACCTGATCGACCGGGCCCGCCACGACGGCGCCACCTGGGCCGAGATCGCGCGAACGCTCGGCCTGGGCAGCCGACAGGCCGCCGAGCAGCGCCGGCAGCGCCTCGTGGCGGCCCGGCGAGGCCGCCTGGCCGCGCTCGACCCGGCCGCCTCCCCCGACGTGCCGGCGCTCCGAGCCGCAGTCGCCGACCTGCACCGCTGGATCGGGACGGACCGCTCGTGGGACGGCCGTTTCCCCCGCGCGGCGTTGACGCGCCGCACCTGCCTGCTCGCGCTCGACGCACCGGCCGGGCCGCTGTACGCGCTGGCCACGCACCTCGCCGACGACCTGGCCGGGGCCGGGCGCCGGCTGCCCGCGCCGGTACGCGACGCCGCCCGCCGCATCACGGCAGTCCTGTCAACGGAACATTGACGCACGCGTAAGCTATTGCCGCGCCCTGACTCAACTCCCGAGGATGAGTCCTCCAGGCTCAACTCTCGGGGGACTCATGCGCCGCAACGCGTTCCTGTTCGTGGCCGTCTCGCTGCTGTCCGGCCTCGGCGGCAGCGCCATGGCCCTGGTCTCCGGCATCTGGATCCTCGATCTCACCGGCTCCACCGGGCTCGCCGCGCTGGCCGGCCTCTGCGTCTACGCGCCGACGCTGGCCGGACCGTGGCTCGGCGGCCTGCTCGACCGGGTGCCCCGGCGCCGGCTGGTGATCGGCGTCGACCTCGCGCTCGCCGCCGCGTTGCTGAGCCTGCTGGCGGTACGAGGGCCCGGCCAGGCGTGGCTGATCTACGCCGTCTCGCTCGCCTACGGCGTCGGCTACGTGCTCGTCGACGCCGGCGAGACCGCGTTGCTGCCCGCCGCGCTCCCCCCGGCCCGGCTGGCCGACGTCAACGGCTGGCGGTCGAGCGCGCAGGAGGGCATGAAGCTGGTGGCGCCGCTGGCCGGCGCGGGCCTGTACGCGTGGCGGGGCGGGCACGTCGTCGCGGTGCTCGCCGCCGCCGTACCGGTGCTCGCGGCCGCCCTGTACGGCGCCTTGCGCCTGACCCGGACCGTCCCCGCTCCCCCGGCCGCACGCCCGGCGGGAGTGCGGGACGGGCTCGCCGCGCTCCTTGCCCGGCGGGCGGTACGCGTACCCGTGACGCTCGCGGCGGTGTCCATCGCGATGTCCGGCTTCACCACCGCGGCGCTGTACGACGTGGTGGTGACCGACCTGGCGCTGCCGTCGACGTTCCTCGGTGTGCTCGCCAGCGCGCAGGGCGCCGGGTCGCTGCTCGCCGGGCTCGTGGTCGGCCGGCTCGCCCGTCGCCACGGCGAGATCGCGGTCGGCGTCGCGGGTGCGGTCCTGTTCGCAGCCGGCTGTCTGGGGCGCTGCCTGCCGTGGTGGCCGGGCACCGTGGCCGCCTCGGTGGTGGCAGGTGTGGGTCTGCCGTGGACGCTCGTCGCGGCGGTCACCGCCGTGCAGACGTGCACGCCACCGGCGATGCTCGGGCGGGTCGCCGGGACGGCGAACACGGCGATGTTCGGCCCGATCACGCTCGCCATCCCGCTCGGGTCGGCGGCGGTAGCCGTCGGCGGGCGGCCCCCACTGGTGGTCGCCGCCGTGGTGTGCCTGGCCGCCGCGCTGGCGGCGGCCCGGGGCGGAGGCCGCGAAGGCGCCGCTACCGCGTCCGGGGCCGATGACGAGGTCCGGGTCCGGGCCTGACCGGATGCGGCCCGTCCCCCGGGGTGGCGGGGACGGGCCGCACGATCGTCAGCGCCAGGTGTCGGTGACGGCGCGGGCGCCGCCGGCCGGCGTGGTGAGCGTCCGGTTGGCGCCGGACTCCCAGGTCACCGTGCCGTCCGGGTTCTTCTTGACGTACTTGTACTCGACAGCGGTGTTGGCGGGCAGGTCGACGGTGGCCCGCCAGACCGGGTAGGCGGCCGGCGAGAGCGCCAGGGCGGCGGCCGGGTTCCAGCCACCCAGCGCCGGTATGTTGCCGACCACGAACACGTTCTGCCCGTAGACGGTGGTCGCGGTGACGGAGAACGTGGTGGCGACCGCCGTGGTGACAGTGTCACCGCGGAACGTCTCGGTCACCGCGTACGTGCCGCCGGCCGGGGTGGTGAGCGTCCGGTTCGCGCCGGACTCCCAGGTGACCGCTCCGGCGGCGGTCAGCTTGACGAACTTGAACTCCACGCCGGTGGACCGGGGCAGGTCGACCGTGGCCCGGTAGGTGCCGCCGCCCTGCGCGGCGAGCTCGACGCCGTTCGCGGGCGTCCACGAGCCCAGCTCGGGGATGCCGCCGACGACGTAGACGTCCTGCCCGGCGGCCAGGTTCGCGGCGACGGTGAACGTGGTGGCGATCCGGTCACCCGGGCTGACGGTGGGCGACGCGGTCGGCGAGGCGGTCGGAGAGGCCGACGGGGAGGGGCTCGCGCCCGGCCGGGCGTTCACGTGGATCGCGACCGCGCCGTTTGCCGGGAGGGTCACTGTGGCCCGGCCGCCGGACACGGTCACCGTACCGCCGGTGCAGCCGCTGCCGGTGGCGACGCCGGAGATGACGTCGCAGTACCGGCCGTCGGCGAGCCCGGTGACGAAGGTGGCGGTGGTGGCGGAGCCGGAGTCGTTGATGCCGATCCACGCCCGGTCGCCCCGGTGGAAGCCGATCACGTTGCTGTTCACCGTGGTGAAGTCCGAGACCGTCTTCACCGGCCGGGCGGCGTTGGCCCAGCCGACCATGCCCTTGACGCCCGTGGTGCGGCTCAGGCAGTTCCAGGCGGCGCCGCAGACCGCGTCGGTGACCCGTCCGGTGCCGTCGTGCGGCGGGGACTGGTTGCGGTCGGACCAGGTGAAGCTGTCGTAGACCGACGGCTTGCCGTGCGGGTACGCCAGCGCGAAGTAGTTGGCCAGCACGTAGTCGGTGCCGTTCTTGTACGACAGCACCACGCCGTCGCGCTCCAGGTCGTGGTTGGTGACCATGGAGAAGACGTTGGCGCTCGGCGCGTCGAGGTTCCAGTTCGGCACGTTCGCCAGCGCCGAGACGGAGCCCTGGAACGCCGAGCGGATGCCCTTGGCGTACGCGAAGTCGAGCACGTCGCCGTTGCCGATGTACGCGCGGGCCTGCAACGCCGGGTTGCTCGCCCCGTCGAAGATCTCCTGCGCTACGTAGGGCCGCCGGCCCTCGGCGACGGTGTCGTCCAGCTTGCCGAGAACGGCCGCGAAGTCGTCCTTGCGGATGTGCTTGACCGCGTCGACCCGGAAGCCGTCGACGCCGAGCCCGATCAGATCGTTCAGGTACGCCGCGATCTTGTTCCGGACCGTTTCCTTCTCGGTGTAGAGGTCGGACAGCGACAGCAGCTCGCAGCTGGTCACCTGGGCCTCGTTGTTCCAGTCGTTGATCGCGCCGCCGGTCGGGCAGTTGTCGCCGGGGCGGTGGAAGTCACCGGCGCCGTACGGCACGGCCGGGTAGCTGTAGCCGGAGAACTCGGTGCCGGCGTAGCCGCGCGTACCGGCCGGGTTGTTGGTGCCGGCCATGTGGTTGACCACCGCGTCGACGTAGACGCGCACACCGGCGTCGTGGCACGCGGTGACCATGGCGGCGAACTGCTGGCGGTTGCCGAACCGGCTGTCCAGCTTGTAGGAGACCGGTTGGTACACCTCGTACCAGGGGTACGCGCCGTCGGCACTGGCGGGCAGTTTCACCGACTCCTGCGGCGGCGCCACCTGCACCGCGCCGTAACCGGCCGGTCCGAGGTGGTCGGTGCAGGCGGCGGCGACCGAGGTCCAGTTCCATTCCCAGAGGTTGGCGGTCACCTCGCTGTCGTTGAGCGCGACGGCGGCGCGGGCGGGGGCGGGGACGGTGGTGGCAGCGGCGACGGCCACCGTGCCGCCGGCCGCGACGAGCGCGGCGGCGAGCAGCAGGCGACCGGCGCGGCCACGGGGGTGTGGCCTGGCGGATTGCATGGCTGGGGGACCTCTTCCGTGGGTTCGAAAGGGTGAGCGGGGGTGGGGCGGCCGTCCCGGGTGACGAACACGATGCGCCATCCATGAAAGTCTTTGCAATAGCTTGCGGCAAAGTTTTCGAAACCAGCAGGCAACACAAAGCGGTACGGATTCCCTGCCACCAGCGGCGATCCGCAGCGGACCGGACGAGCCCTGCCCAGAGTCGGTTCCCACTGCTCGGGAGGCGGCGAACCGCTTGGCGGGACGACCGCAAGTTCCGAGCAGATTTTCCAACCTTTGCGGGCCGGTGACACCCACCTGAACCGATCCGGGCCTGGCGGGGGCCCGCCGGCACGTACCGTGTCGGTGGATCCCGCTCACGGACAGCCCACATGCCGGCGGCCTGACCGGCAACGGGGTGACGGACGACCAGCCGGCGCTCGCGGCGCTCGTCGACCGGCACGCAGACCGCCGGCGTCTGGATCACCGAGCGGGGCAGTTGCCTGAACTGCCGGGTGGTCGAGGACGACCTCGACGGCAACCACACGGCGATCCGCGCCCCATTGATGGGATTCGGGATATGCAGGGCTCAACGCCGGGTCGTTCCGGATGGACCGGGTCGCCCAGTCGGGCGATCTGCGTATCGACGTCGAGCAGCTCGACTCCGTTGTCGTCTGCGAGAGCACGAGCAGCATGGTGTGCCGTGTCAGCGACGGCGAACAGCGTCCCTTCCGCCCCGGCGACGTGTTCCTGAACGCCAATCCGGGCCGTCCGTACCGGATCCGGTGGCGATGCGGGGAGGTGCTCCTGGTCCAGTTGGACGCGGGCCTGCTCCACCAGGTCGTCTCCCCCGCTCCCGGACGCCGGCCCGCGCCGGTCCGGTTCACCGACCTCCAGCCGGCCTCCCCGGTCCTGGCCGAGCACTGGCGGTCCGCCGCCCGCTACGTCCGGCATGCCGTGCTGGGCAATCCCGAGGCGAGCCGCCAGCCGCTGGTGCTCGGTACGGCGGCGCGCACCCTCGCGGCGGCCGCGCTCGCCGTCTTCCCCAACACCGCCCTGACCGACCCGGCGCGCCAGGACCGGCGCGACGCCTCGGCGCCGGCGCTGCGCCGGGCCATCGCCTTCATGGAGGAGAACGCGCACCGGGACATCAGCCCGGCAGATGTGGCTGTCGCCGCCGCCGTGTCCGTGCGATCCCTGCAACTGGCCTTCCGGCGGCATCTGGACAGCACACCGGCGGCCTACCTGCGGCGCATCCGGCTGGAGCGGGTGCACCAGGAGCTGCGGATGGGCGATCCGAGACGCGAGACCGTCAGCCGGATCGCCACCCGGTGGGGCTTCCTGAGCCACAGCAGGTTCACCGCCCACTACCGGTCCGTGTTCGGCATCCCCCCGAGCCGTACGCTGCACGACTGACCGGACCGGCCCACCCGCGAACGGGGCTCGGGGAGGTACGGCGGATCAGGCCAGGTCGAAGCGGTCCAGCTCCATGACCTTCGTCCAGGCGGCCACGAAGTCGCGGACGAACTTCTCCCGCGCGTCGTCGCTGGCGTAGACCTCGGCCAGCGCCCGCAGCTGCGAGTTGGAGCCGAAGATGAGGTCGACCGCGGTGGCGGTCCACTTCACCTGGTCGGTCGCCAGGTCCCGGATCTCGTACACGTGCTCCTCGGACTCCGCCGCCTTCCACCGGGTGCCCGGGGAGAGCAGGTTGACGAAGAAGTCGTTGGTGAGCACGCCGGGCCGGTCGGTGAGCACGCCGTGCGCGGCGCCGCCGACGTTGTTGCCGAGCGCGCGCAGGCCGCCGACCAGCACGGTCATCTCCGGCGCGGTCAGGTTCAGCATGTACGCGCGGTCGATGAGCAGCACCTCCGGCTGGGTCTTCTCGCCCGGCCGCAGGTAGTTGCGGAACCCGTCGGCGCGCGGCTCCATCACCCGGAACGACTCGACGTCGGTCTGCTCCTGCGTGGCGTCGGTACGACCCGCGTGGAACGGCACCGTCACCTCGACGCCGGCGTCCCGCGCCGCCTGCTCGACAGCGGCCGAGCCGGCCAGCACGATCAGGTCGGCGAGCGAGATCTGGGCGCCGCCGGCCGCGTTGAACTCCTGCTGGATGCCCTCCAGGGTGCTCAGCACGGTGGCGAGCTGCTCCGGCTGGTTGACCTCCCAGTTGCGCTGCGGCTCCAGCCGGATCCGCGCGCCGTTGGCGCCACCGCGCTTGTCGGTGGAGCGGTAGCTCGCGGCCGAGGCCCACGCGGTGGAGACCAGCTGGGCGGTGGTGAGGCCGGACTCCAGCACCTTCGCCTTGAGCGCGGCGACGTCTGCGTCGTTCACCAGCTCGTGCGCGACGGCCGGCACCGGGTCCTGCCAGAGCTGGGCCTCGGGCACCCACGGGCCGAGGAAGCGGCTGACCGGGCCCATGTCGCGGTGCAGCAGCTTGTACCAGGCCTTGGCGAACGCCAGCGCGAACTCGTCCGGGTTCTCCAGGAACCGGCGCGAGATCTTCTCGTACGCCGGGTCGACCCGCAGCGACAGGTCGGTCGTCAGCATCGTCGGCCGGTGCTTCTTCGACGGGTCGTGGGCGTCCGGGATGATCGCCTCGGCGTCCTTGGCGACCCACTGCTTGGCGCCACCGGGGCTGGTGGTCAGCTCCCACTCGTAGCCGAAGAGGATCTCGAAGAACCGGTTGCTCCACTGCGTCGGGCGGTCGGTCCAGGTCACCTCGAGACCGCTGGTGATCGTGTCGCCGCCCTTGCCCTCGCCGTACGTGCTCAGCCAGCCCAGGCCCTGCGACTCCAGCGGCGCGGCCTCCGGCTCGGGGCCGACGTGGCCGTCGGCGGGGCCGGCGCCGTGGGTCTTGCCGAAGGTGTGGCCGCCGGCGATCAGCGCGACGGTCTCCTCGTCGTTCATCGCCATCCGGCGGAACGTCTCGCGGATGAAGTGCGCCGCGGCGAGCGGGTCGGCGTTGCCGCGCGGGCCCTCCGGGTTGACGTAGATCAGGCCCATCTCGGTGGCGCCGACGCCGGCCACCATCTCCTTCTCGGAGGAGTAGCGCTCGTCGCCGAGCCAGGCGTCCTCGGGGCCCCAGAAGATCTCCTCCGGCTCCCAGACGTCCTCACGGCCGAAACCGAAGCCGAAGGTCTTGAAGCCCATCGACTCCAGGGCCACGTTGCCGGCGAGCACCAGCAGGTCGGCCCAGGAGATCTTCTGGCCGTACTTCTGCTTGACCGGCCAGAGCAGCCGGCGGGCCTTGTCCAGGTTGGCGTTGTCCGGCCAGCTGTTCAGCGGGGCGAACCGCTGCCCGCCGTCGCCGGCGCCACCGCGGCCGTCCTCGATGCGGTAGGTGCCCGCGGCGTGCCAGCTCATCCGGATCATCAGACCGCCGTAGTGGCCGAAGTCGGCCGGCCACCAGTCCTGCGAGGTGGTGAGGACCTCGGTGATGTCCCGCTTGAGCGCCTCGACGTCGAGCTTGGCGAACTCCCTGGCGTAGCTGAACTCCGGGCCCAGCGGGTTGCCCTTGGAGGAGTGGGCGTGCAGCACCGACAGGTCGAGCTGGTTGGGCCACCAGTCGCGGTTGCTGCGCGGACGACCGCCGGTCTTCGGGGTCGGCGAGTCGATCGCCGGGTTCTCGCTCTCGCTGCCGTGCGCGGTCACGGAGTCGTGCGCGACCGGGCAGCCGGCCGCCTCCTTGGCGTCCACGCCCTGCGGGCTGACGGGCCGGTTGTCCTGGGTGTCGCTCATCTGTTTCCTTCCGAACTGGCGGATCGCTGGGCGGTACGGTCGGCCGCGCAACCGGGACAGGTGCCCCAGTAGACGACCTCCGCCTCGTCCACCACGAAGCCGTGGTCGTCCGAGGCGGTGAGACAGGGGGCGCGGCCGACGGCGCACTCGACGTCGGCGATGGCGCCGCAGGAACGGCACACGACGTGGTGGTGGTTGTCTCCCACCCTCGACTCGTAGCGGGCCGTGGCGCCGGCCGGCTGGATGCGCCGGATCAGCCCGGCGTCGGTGAGTGCCCGGAGCACATCGTAGACCGCCTGGTGGGACACGGTGGGCTGGTCGGCGCGGACCAGGGCGATCACCGTGTCGGTGTCGACGTGCGGGTGGTCGCGCAGCGCGGCCAGCACTGCCAGGCGGGGCCGGGTCACCCGCAACGAGACCGCCCGGAGCTGCGTCTCGAAGTCGGCCGTCATGCGACGACCTTAGTCCGCTCTTTTGGAATGAATCAAGTTTTTGCGCGGGTGTGTCGGCTGTCACACGACAGTGGTCCGGGCACGCGAAAACGGGGGTTCCGCGCGCCTGGCGCGCGGCACCCCCTCCCCGGAAGAGGGCTCAGGCGGCGGAACAGCTCGCCGTCGGTGTGTTGCTGTTGCCGTTCTTGTAGAGCGTGATGCCGAAGTTGTTGCCGTTGCCGTTCGGGCGTGCGGTGAGCGTGCCGCTGGTGCCGCTGACGGACGCGTTCCAGCTGTTCTGGAGGCTCTGCCCGCCCTGGGTCTGGATGCTGACCACCCAGTTGCTGGTGCCGCTGACCGAGAAGGTCACGTTGAACCGGTCGCCCCACTCCTCGGCCCGGCTGACGCTGACCGTGCAGCCACCGTTGTTCGGCGGCGGGGTGGTCGGGTTGCCACCGCTGGTCCCGCCGATCGTGATGTTGGAGTTGCCGCTGCTCTGGTAGCCCTCGGTGGCCAGGATCTGGTAGTCGTGCGAGCCGAGGTTCATGCCGTAGCGCGACCAGGCGTCGAAGTGGTTGCCGGCGGTGATGGTGCCGCCCACGCGCTTCGACTGCCGGACGCTCCAGTACTGGTAGAACGTCCGCGTCCCCTCGATCGAGGGGGCGTTGACCCGCTGGGTGCGGTAGACGTCGTACGTGCCGCCGTCGGAGGACACCGAGCCCATGTAGCCGCTGCCCGGCGGGCGCCAGCTGCCCCAGCTGTCCACGATGTAGTACTCGACGAGCGGGTTGCGCGTCCAGCCGTAGAGCGTCAGGTACGCGTTGCCGGACGGGTTGAAGCTGCCGGAGTAGCTGACCGTCCGCCGCCCGCCCGGGTTCCAGCCCTTGCCGGCGACGAAGTTGTTGATGTTGCTCCACTGGGTGCTGTACTGACCGCCGTTGCCCATGGTCATGGACACGTTGCCACTGTCTTTCCAGAAGGAATAGAAGTAGCCGTTGTTGGTGCCGGTCGAGTTCGACGTGACGGTGGTGTCGGCGTAGGCCGGACCTGACGTGACCGCCGTCGCCCCGGCGGCGATCAGCGCCACGGCGCAGGCTCCGCCGAGGACCATCCTGAGGCGTCCGCGCCTGCGGATGCCCGTGCGGACGGGGGCGTCTTTCATGGACGGGTTTCCTCCCTGTGACGGCTGGCGGGCGGCCAGCCGGGTGGCGCGAGCCGCGGTGTGCTCGCCCGCCCGCGGACGGCGGGACCGGGGCGACAACCGCGCCACGGTGGTGGTCGGACATCGACGTCAATCGAGATACGCCGATGGCCACAGTATTGGAGGCCCGGTTCATCCTGTCAACAAGTTCCGGAAATGTTGTGGTAACCCGTCTCCGAGCCCTGAACGGGCGTTACGGCTGCCGGAAAGGGCGTCCGATCAGCACCGACGGACCGGCGGCAGCCGCTGGGCCACCGTCTGAGGCGATGAATCTCCGAAACTTTTCGGGCTCGTTCCGGATCAACACCGTCGCCGCGGATGCCGGGACGGGGGCGGCCGGACCGTCCACATTTGACGGCTCGCCGGTCGGTCGGTTCAATGACGGCCGGACCGGAGTCGGACCCGATTCCGGCCGGGTGAACCGAGGACGTCGCGCACCCGTCCGGCGTACGTCATCACCGGAAGGACCGCCTGTGACAGCCGATGCCCGCGGCCCGCGCCCGCGCCGGATCCCGCGCGGCCTGGTCGCCGCCGGCGCCGCCGGGCTGGCGGCGCTGATCCTGGTGGTCGCCGCCCTCAGCGGGACCGTCGCCGCCGCCCGTGACGACGAACCGGCCGGGCGGGCCGTCTCCGCCGAGCACCTGACCGCGATCCGGACCGCGGCCCGCGCCTGCCCCGCGCTGACCCCGGCACGGCTGGCCGGGCAGCTCATGGCCGAGTCGGGTCTGGACGGGCGGGCCGAGCGGACCGCGTCCGGCGGCCGCGGACTGGCCGGCCTGGACGACGAGCGGTGGCGGACCTGGGCGCCGTGGCCGGACGCGCGGCGCACGGACGCCGCCGCCAACATCCTCGCGCTCGCCCACCACATGTGCGACCTGGCCGGGCAGCTGCGCGCGGCGGCAGTCCCCGGCGACCCGTGGCGGCTGTCGCTCGCCGCGTTCCACACCGGCTTCGACGCGGTCCGCGAAGCCGAGGGGGTGCCCTCGGCAGCGGTCCGGTACGTCGACGAGGCGAGCCGGTACGCCGCCTACTACGGGCGGCAGGACGGCTTCGCCGAAACCGGCCCGGCGGGCGGCGAGGCCGAGCGCCGGCAGCCCAGGGCGGTCCCCGCCGCGTACGTCCGCCTCGTGGTGCGGGCCGGCTCGGTGTGCCCACAGGTGCCGCCGGCCACTGTCGCCGCCCAGCTCATGGCCTCCTCCGGCTTCGACCCGAACCTGCTCGGTGACGGCGGCCGCAAGGGCGTCGCCCAGTTCCGGCCCGAGCTGTGGCGTGCCCACGGGCCGTCCGGCGCCTCGCCGTGGGATCCGCAGGCGGCCGTACCGGCGGTCGGCGCCACGCTCTGCGCGCTGCGGCGGGAACTGGCCGCGCTCGACGGCGATCCGGACCTGCTGGCGCTGGCCGCGTACCGCGACGGGACCGACGCCGTGCGCCACACCGGCGGCGACTTCGACGCCGGGACGCAGGCGTTCCTGCGTACGGTCCGGGAGTTCGCCGACTTCTACGCCCTCGACGGCCGGCTGCGCGGCACGCCGGCGAGTTCCGGCGCACCCGCCACCCCGACGCCCACGACCAAGCCGCCGTCCTCGTCGGTCACGCGCCCGTCCACGCCGACGCCCACCGCGGGCACGTCGAAGGAGCCGGAGAAGCCGTCCGCACCGGTCCGCCCGGCCGGCGCGAAGCAACTCGTCGGCAAGGAGACCGGGCTGTGCGCGAGCGGCGGCAGCGGGGACGGCGTACGCGTCGTCCTGCGGGCCTGCCGGGAGGAGCGTGCCCAGTGGTGGACGTTCGCGTCCGACGGCAGCGTCCGGGTCAACGGCGACCTCTGCCTGGACGTGGCCTGGGGCGAGAAGCGCGACGGCGTACCGGTGCAGACCGCGTGGTGCAGCGGCAACCCGGCGCAGAAGTGGGAGTGGATCGAGAGCCAGGGCCGGCGGTCGCTGTTCAACCGGGCGACCGACCGCTGCCTGGACGTCGACGGGCACGCCGCGGGCGCGCCGCTGAACGCCTGGACCTGCGTGTTCAACGTGAAGCAGACCTGGTCGCTGCGCTAGCCGCGCGACCAGGTCCGCCGGCCGGCCCGTCTCAGGGAGTCGTGCTCAGGGCCAGTCCGAACACCCCGCAGCAGCCGACGCCGAGGACTGCGAGCAGGATCAGCATGACGCTGTAGTTGGACCACATGCCGAACCGGGTGACGTCGGTGCCGTACCCGTCGTAGACCCGGTTGCGCCACCCGCCGAAGCGGAACGCGAGGTGGTGCGCGGCGCCCGGCTGCACCGCGAGCGTCGTGGTGACGATCGGGACGCCCATGAAGTCGGTGTACCGGACGTCGTGCGCGCCGGCCGGCACCGCGACGTGCCAGGTCCCCTCGCCGGGGATCGCGACCACCTGGCGGTTGATCTTGAAGCGGCTGGTCACCGGCACGGGAATCACGTACGGCCCGCGGTTCACCGAGACGACGAGCACACCGCAGCCGGGCGGCGGGGTGATCGGGTGCGGGTAGGCGATCAGCGGGCTGACCCCGCCGGGCATCGGCGGGTACGGCTGCGAGGGGAGGTAGGACACGGCTGGATTCTGGCACGGCCACGCCAGCCGTCGATCTCCCGCCGGTCAGCCCGCACCCGGCGCTCCGGTGTCGGCCAGTAGCCGCTGTCGCATCAGGAACTTGCGGACCTTCCCGGTCGGCCCCGTCACCACGTCGTCGTCGGGGACCGTCACCACCCGGCGCAGCGTCGCGGCCACCGCCGGCCCCAGCGCGGCCCGGACCCGGCCGGTCCGGTCCTGCGCCGGGTCGGCGTCGTCGGCGAGCAGGAGCAGCACGTCGGTGACGGTCGTGCCGTCCTCCCCCGTCGCCGCGAGGACGGTGCAGTCGCGGACGTCCGGGCAGTGCCTGAGGATGCGCTCCTCGGACAACGCGGTGTACAGCCAGGTGCCGCCGCCCAGGTCGACCGCGTCGCTGGCCCGGTCGACGTGGTGGTAGTCGCCGGCCGCGTCGCGGTACATCAGGTCACCGGTCAGGTAGTAGCCGCCCAGCCGGGTGCGGTACGTGGTGACCGAGTCGTTCCAGTAGCCGAGCGCCAGCGTCGGCGACTTGAGACCGACGTGCCCCACCTGCCCCGGCGCGACCTCCTCGCCGGTGTCCATGTCGAGCAGCGCGATCTCGGCGAACGGGTACGGCCTGCCGACGCAGCGGTCGTAGCGGTCGCTGCCGAGCCGGTGGGTGATCCGGAACGCGCCGTGGCCCATCTCGGTGGAGCCGAGCATGTCGACGAACTTGGAGCCGGGCACGTCGACCATGCCCTCGCGGGTGTACGCGGGGTGGCTGCCGACCGCGACCAGCCGGCGTACGTGCGCCTCGTGCGCGCAGTCACCGGTGTTGAACCAGTTGCGCACCGAGCTGAGGTCGCGGGTGGTGAGGTCGACCCGGGCCAGCTCGGACCAGGTCACCGCGAAGCCGAAGACGCCGGTGGGTCGCCACCGCTCGATCGCGTCCAGGATCGTCTCCGCGCTGCGCTCGAACGGACCGCCCTGCGCGGACAGGCACAGCAGCTGGTAGCCGTTGCAGAGCGCCTGGTTGAGCGTGATGATGCCGGCGGCGTGCGCGGCCGGCAGCGCGGACATCTCCCGCACCTCGCCGTACGGCCGGGACTCGGTGAGCCGGACCGCGCGGATGGCGGCGAACAGGCCGTGGTGCGAGTGGACGATCGCCGCCGGAACCCGGGTGGTGCCCGAGGAGTGGGTGATGACCACCGGATCCCCGGGGTGGTGCCGGTGGTGCGGCGGCGCCTGCGCCGGGTCGCCGGTGCCGGTCTGCGCCGCGTCGCCGAGGATCTCCACGCCGAGGTCGTGCTCGGCCAGGGCGGCGTGGTCGGCGTCGACCAGCACCCCGGTTCCGCGCAGCCGCCTGACGAACTCGGCGGCCAGCGGGATCGGCATGTTGCCGTTCATCAGCGCCGGGATCGCGCCGAGCCAGGTCAGCGCCAGGAAGTTGAGGAACACGTCGGGCGCGGAGGTCACGTACACCGCGACCGGGTCGGCGCGGCGGACGCCGCGCGCCCGGAACCAGGCGGCCCGGGCCGCGACCCGTTCGGTGAGCGTCGCCAGCGACAGTGGCGTCCAGGCGGGGATGCCGTCGACGTCGGCGTCGAACGTCACCCGGGGCATCTCCATGTCGGCGCCGTGCTCGGCCAGCCGGAGCAGCACGTTGCCCGCGCCCAGCTCCATGTCGGCCGCCAGCGTCGCCCGGAAGTTGTCGGCACCCAACTCGTCGCCTCCTCAGCTGACACGCGTCACGGCCGCGCCCCGTACCGGCCGCCGAGCGGGGACACGATCAGGCTAGAGCGCCCGCCACGCTGAGACAATGGTCGATGTACGAGCGGTCAGGAGACGTCGCGGTTGAACAGGTGCGACGACCAGAACAGACTGGCGGCGGCCAGCCCGGACATGATGAGCGCGCCCTGCCACACCACGTTCTGGGTGATCTGGCCGGCGAACAGCGCCCGCATGCCGTCGGTGGCCCAGGCGAACGGGTTCCAGACCGCGACCCGCTGGATCCACATCGGTGCCAGCACGAGCGGGATGAGCACGCCGGCGAGCAGCGACACCGGCTGCCCGACGGTGTTCACCAGCACGCCGAGGCTGTTCTCGTTGCGCACGAGCAGCGCGATGTCGTACGAGATCGAGGTGCTCAGCAGCACCATCACCGACAGCAGCGCGTACGACACCAGCAGGTTGGCCAGGTGCACGCGCAGGCCGAACGGCAGCGCCACCAGCGTGACCACCACGGCCTGCACCACGTTGAGACACACGTGCATCAGTGCCCGGCCCAGCAGCAGGCCGGTCCGGCTCACCGGCGTCACCCGGCACCTGTCGATGATGCCCGCGCGCAGCGCGCTGAGCAGCCCGTACCCGGCGAACAGGCCACCGAACAGGCCCATCGCCACGAACAGGCCCGGTACGTAGATGCGGTACGCGTCGGCGTAGGTCGAGGCGCCCCGGTCGACCATCACCACCTTGAGGAACGGCGCGAAGAGGATCAGGTAGGTGATCGGCTGGGCCAGGCTGAACGCGACCATCACCGGGTTGCGCACCATCAGGCCGGCCTCCTGCTGGAAGATCAGCCAGGTGTCGCGGACGAGCTTCACGCCGTACTCCTCTCGGCGTCCGGTCACTCGGCGAGCGACCGGCCGGTCTTGGCCAGGAACACGTCGTCGAGGCTGGGCCGGCGGGCCTCGATCGCGCCGGGCTCGATGCCCCGGTCGTAGAGCGCCCGCATGATCTGCGGAATGGCGGTGGCGGCGCTGTCCACGTAGAGCCGCAGCGTGCCGTCGACCGGCTCGGCCGCGTGCACGTACGGCGCCTCGGCCAGCAGCTTCGTCGCGGCCGGCAGGTCGCCGGTCTCGCCCGCGACGTCGGCGGCGGCGAAGTCGACGGCGACCACGTCGCCGGAGATCTCCCGTTTGAGCGCCGACGGGGTGCCCTCGGCCACGATCCGCCCGGCGTCGATGATCGAGACCCGGTCGCAGAGGCTGTCGGCCTCGTCCAGGTAGTGCGTGGTGAGGAAGATGGTCATGCCCTCCTCGCGCAGCCGCCGTACCTCCTGCCACATCCGGACCCGGCTGGGCGGGTCCAGCCCGGCGGTGGGCTCGTCCAGGAACATGACCTGCGGCGAGTGGATGACGCCGAGCGCCACGTCGAGGCGGCGGCGCTGCCCGCCCGAGTACGTCTTGATCTTGCGGTCGGCGAAGTCGTCGAGCTGGAACGCCCGGATCGCCCCGACAGCCAGCTCCCGGGCGACCGACTTCGACAGCCCGTGCATCCGGGCCTGGAGCACCAGGTCCCGCCGGGCGGTGGAGTCGTCGTAGGTGCCGCTGGCCTGCGCCACGAAACCGATCCGCCGTCGGACCTGCGCGGGCGCGCGCAGCAGGTCGACACCGGCGATGGTGGCCGCTCCCCCGCTGGGCCGGATCAGCGTGGCGAGCATCCGCAGCGTGGTGGACTTGCCCGCGCCGTTCGGGCCGAGGAAACCGACGATCTCGCCGCGCCCCACCGCGAAGTCGACACCGCGTACCGCGTCGACGGTGGTGGTGCCGCGCCCCCGCCCGACCCGGAAGGACTTGCGTAGGCCGGTGGCCTCGATCATCGAGCCTCCTCGTGCGGCACGACGCCTGCGCGGGTGCGTCAGGTCAGGCTAGTTCGGCCCCGACTGTTGGACAACGGTCGATGCGTCAGGCGCCGGGGGCCGTCCGTGCCAACGCGGCGAGGTGTGCCGCCGCCGCGCGGGCGCCGCCGGCCGCCGCGAACGACTTACCCACCCGGCGCGCCCCCGTCCGGTACGCGGGTTCGTCGAGCACCGCGCTCAGCACGGCGGTCAGCTGCGCCGGAGTCGCCGAGTGGAAGGAGACCTCCAGGCCGGCGCCGGCCCGGCGCACCTGACGCGCCACCGCCGGGTGGTCGTGCCGGATCGGCGCGACCACCACCGGCACGCCGTGGGCCAGCGCCTCGGACACGGTGCCCAGTCCGCCGTGGGACACCAGCGCGTCCAGCCGGGGCATCAGCTCCAGCACCGGCACCCGCGGCGCGACCAGCACGTGCGGCGGCGGGTCGGGCACCAGGCCGGCGGCGGCGGTGAGGACCACCTGTACCCGGTCGGCGAGCGGCGCGGTGGCCGCCGTGATCCGCCGGTAGAAGTCGGCGGCCAGGTGCTCGGCCATCGTCCCGACCGTGACCAGCACGTGCCGACGGCCGGGATCCCACTCCTGCCAGGCGAACGCGGGCGCGTTCGGCCGCCGTCCCAGCGCCGGCCCGGTGAGCACGCAGCGCGGCGGAAGCGGCACCGGGCCGGTCAGCGCCGTCGTGGTCAGGCCGATCACGAGGTACGGCGAGAAGCGCAGGTCGATCGTCTCGTCCACCGGCACGTCGGTCATCGCCCACACCCGGCGGACCTGGGCGTCCACCCAGTCGGTGAACTCGGGCATCTCCTCGGTCGGCGGGGTCAGCTCCAGCATGCCGACGCAGAACGTCGCCCACGGCAGCCGGCGGCGGTGCGCGGCCAGCGCGCCCGCGAGCGCGTACTGGTCGGCCACCACCACGTCCGGCCGGTACCGCTCGACCGCCGCGTCGGCGGCGTCGCGGACGAACCGGTTGGCGGGCAGCACGTGCCCCTCCCAGAGGCTGCGCACCGAGGCCGCCCCGGACGCCCCGTCGGGCCGGTAGTAGCGCTTGCCGGTGGGGAACAGCGCGGCGTCCGGGCCGACGAGCGGGTGCAGGTCGCTGCGCGGCCCGACCCAGGCCACCTCGTGCCCGGCCGCCTCCAGCTCCTGGGCGATGGCGACCGGGGCGTGCAGATGGGACTCCACCGGCAGCACGACGAACAGGAAGCGAGCCACGTCGATATGATCGCACGCGCGTTGACATCCACCTGTGTCACTGATCTGATCCGTGGCGTGACGGTACGCGTATGACGGCGATCGACGCCGTCTCGGTGTTCCTGCCGCAGCGCCGGGTGCCGGTCGAGAGCCTGGCCGCGCCGCTGGGCCTGAGCGACATGCAGGTCCGCCTGTTCCGCCGCTTCCACGGCCTGACCGAGGTCCGCCGCGACCCCGGGCTGTCCCTGACCGACCTGCTGCTGCGCGCCGCGGCCGGCCTCACCGCGCTGTCCGCGCTGCGGCGGCGGGTGCGGTTCGTGGTGTACGGGCGGGCGTTCCCGGTGGTCACCCCCTATCCGGTCAACCCGCTGCACGAGGTGTGCCGCATGCTCGGGCTGGGCCACGCGCTCGCGTTCACGCTCACCCAGCAGTCCTGCGCGAGCGCGCTGGCCGCGGTCGACGTGGCCGGGCGGCTGCTCGCGTCCGAACCGGACACGCCGGACGGTCCACCGCTCGCACTGGTGCTCACCGGGGAGAAGGCGTTCACCCGCGACGCCCAGTTCATCCCGGAGACGTCGGTGTTCAGCGAGGGCTCCTCGGCCTGCCTGCTCAGCGCCGGTGGGGGCCGGGACCGGCTGCTCGCGTACGCCTGCCACCAGCGGGGCGAGTTCGACGTGGCAGGCGGCGAGTCCCCGGCGCGGTTCCAGCGGGCGTACCGGCCGGCGCTGGCCGAGGTGATCGGCCGGGCGCTGGACCGGGCCGGCACCGGGCTGTCCGAGCTGCGGCTGGTGCTGCCGCACAACGTCAACCTGATGACCTGGAAGCGGCTGTGCCGGCTGATCGGGCTGCCGCTGGACCGGGTGCTGCTGGACAACGTGACCGAGACCGGCCACGTGTTCTGCGCCGACGCGTTCGTCAACTACCGCACCGCCCGGGAGCGCGGCCTGCTCCGGCCGGGTGACCGGTACCTGGTCGCGGCGGTGGGCGCCGGGGACGGCGCGACGTTCGCCGCCATGGTGTTCGAGCACTGACCGGCGGACGGGAGGTCACCATGGACGACGGGCTGCGCCTGCTGCGGGCCGCGCGGCACACCGTCACCGGCCCGGCCGCGCTGCTCGGCGATCCCGCGCTGCGCGGCCGTGCCGCCGAGTACGTGGCGGACCTGACCCGGCCGTACGGTCTGCGGGTGCCCGACGGTCTGTTCGACGCGCCGCCGGGGGCGCTCGGGCAGTCGTACGGGGAGATGGCCGCCGAGCTGATCCCGGCCGTCGTGCCGCCGGACGAGCCGGTGGACGTGCTGGTGCTGGCGTTCGCCGTGCACGACGTGCTGCCCGGGCGGGCCACGGCGGCGTACCTCAGTCACGTGTGCCCGGGCACGCCGATGTCGTTCGCGCTCTGCGACCAGGGATCGGCCGCGGCGTTCACCGGGCTGCGGATCGCCCGCGAGTACGGGTGCCGCCGCGCCCTGCTGGTCACCGTCGAACAGGCGGTCCTGCCGTACGACGCGGGGGTGCCCGTGCCGGCCCGCCACCGGGCCGTGGCCATGCTCTGGGGCGCGCTCGCCGACGACGGCGCGCACCGCGGCGACGGCCACGCGACCGGCGGCACCGCGCGGCGCGGCGACAACGGCGCGACCGGCGGCGACGGTGGGGCCGGCGGCGACGGTGGGGCCGGCGGCGACGGTGGGGCCGGCGGTCCCGAGCGGATCGCGCTCGGCGGCGGGGCGCGGGTGACCGCGCTGCGCCAGCACGCGGACGTCCGGGCGGACGACGTGGCCGCGCTCGCGGCGGGCGAGGTGCGCGAGCTGACGGCCGGACGTACCGATGTCGCGGTCGTGCTCGGCGCGGACCTGGCCGCCGCGTGGCCCGGCCACCGCGATGACACGGTCACCACCGGTCCGGCGAGGCAGCCGTCCACGGGCCTCTGGTGGGCGCTGCTGGACCGTCTGGCCGGGGACGCGGCGCGGCCCCGGCCGGTGGTGGCGGCCGACTACGAGCCCGGCCTGGGCTACCTGAGCGTGGTCGCGCTGGAGCCGGTCGGACGGTCAGAGCCCGTCGGCGAGCGCCGCGCGGACGAACGCGAGCAGCCGCTCGTTGGCCTCCGGGGAGCCGACGGTGATCCGGACCCCGGCGCCGGGCAACGCCATGACCAGGATGCCCGCCTCCCGGGCGCGCTCGGCGAACGGCACGGCCCGCTCCCCCAGCGGTAGCCACACGAAGTTGGCCTCGCTGGGCGCCACGGTGAGCCCGAGGCCGCGCAGCGCGCCGATCAGGCCGGTACGTGCCGCCACCAGTTCCGTGCACCGCCGGGTCAGTTCCGCGCCCACCTCCGGTGTCAGGCTCGCCGCCGCCGCGGCCTGGGCGAGCGCGCCCGGGAAGAACACCGCCCCGGTGAGCGCGGCGGCCCGGGTGAGGCGGGGCGGCACCACGGCGTACCCGACGCGCAGCGCGGCCAGCCCGTACGCCTTGGAGAACGTGCGCAGCACGCAGACGTTGTCGTACGCGCGGTACAGGTCCATCCCGTCCGGTGAGCGCGGGTCGGTGACGAACTCGCGGTACGCCTCGTCGACGATCACCGGGACGTCGGCCGGGACGCGGTCCAGGAACGCCTCGACGTCGTCGCGGCGCAGCGCCGCCCCGGTCGGGTTGTTGGGGTTGCACAGCAGCACGCACCGGGTCCGCTCGGTGACCGCGTCCGCCATCGCGGGCAGGTCGTGGTCGTACCCGTCCATCGGGACCGGCACGGCGCGGGCGCCGGCGTTGCCGATGATCAGCGGGTAGCCCTCGAAGGACAGGGCCGGGTGGACGACGTCCGGGCGCGGCCCGAGGGACTGCACGAGATGCTGGCACAGGCCGGCCGAGCCGGGGCCGACGAGGATCGCCTCGGGGCCGACGCCGAGCCGCGCCGACAGCGCGGCGACGAGCGCCGACGACGTGCGGTCCGGGTAGCGCTGGAGCGTCGCGGCGGCGTCCTCGACCACCCGCCGCACCCCCGGTAACGGCGGGTAGGGCGTCTCGTTCATGGACAGGTCGGCCGGCGGTTGCGTCCCGACGGCGGTGGCAGGCGTCATCATCGCTCACTTTCCGACGGGACCGGTGGGGACGTGGTGTGCGCGTGCCGGTCGGCCAGCAGCCCGAGCTGGTACAGCCGGTCGAGGGCGGAGAGCGGCCGGACGTCGGTGCCGGAGAGGTTCCCGGCGGTGAGCCCGAGCAGCCGCGGGTTGGCGGCGGTGCGGCGCATCATCCGCGCGCCGAGCAGCTTCGGCAGCCCGGACACGGCGGTGATCATGCGGGAGGCGTTGTGGCTGACGGTGGCGACGTGGTCCAGCCGGGGCCGCCGCGCCGCCTCGAAGGCCCGCAGCGCCCGGTCCACAGCGGCCGGTTCCGGCGCGCCGCCCTCGGCGGCCAGGCAGGCGGCGAGCGTCTCGGCGTCGCCGAGGGAGCTGTTGACGCCCTGCGCCGCCATCGGGTGCACCGCGTGGGCGGCCTCGCCGGCGAGCGCGAGACCCGGTACGGCCAGTCGTGCGCTGCGCAGCCGGTAGACCGCGAGCAACTGGCGCCGGTGCAGGCTCGCCCGCACGGCCGGGCCCAGAGGGCGGATCGCCGGCACGTCGGCGAGCAGCCGCTCGCACCACGCGTCCACGTCGGCCCGGCCCCGGAACTCGTCCGGCGTGACCTGCACGTAGAGGCGGCACCGCCCGCCCGGCAGCGGGTAGACCAGGCAGAGTCCCCGGCCGGTACGGTAGGCGGACACCTCGTCGGCCACCTCGGCGCCGCCCACGTCGAACGCGACCAGGCCGTGCGGGTACTCCCGGCGTTCCACGCCGATCCCGGCCGCGCGGCGCAGCGGCGAGGACATGCCGTCGGCCGCGACCACGAGCGGCGCCGGGATCTCCCGCTCGGCGCCGTCCGCGACGGCCCGGACGCCGCCGACCCGGCCGTCGCCGTCGCGCCGGACGCCGGTCACCCGCACGCCCCACCGGACCTCCACGGTGGCCGGTAGCCCGTCGGCGAGGACCGCGCGCAGGTCGCCGTAGTCGGCGCAGAGGATCTGCCGGTACGCCCCGGGCAGGCCGGCGTAGTCCAGGCAGAGCAACGGCTCGCCGTACGCGTCGCGGATGGCCAGCCGCCCGACCGCACGCGCGCCGGTGGACAGCAGGGCGTCCAGCGCGCCCCAGGAGTCGAGGATGCGTACCGTCTCGGGCTGGAGGATCTCGCCCTTGGCGATCGAGGCGGGGGCACGCTGCCGGTCGAGCACGAGCACCCGCAGGCCGAGCGCGCCGAGCGCGTGCGCGCAGGCCAGCCCGCCGGCGCCGGCGCCGGCCACCACGACGTCGGCGGTCATCGGGCCACCGCGTCCGGTGCGGCGCCGGATCGCGCGGCGGCGGCGCTGCGGTACTCACCGAGCGCCCGCAGCGCGAGCGCCTGGGTGATCACCGCGTTCGGGTACCGCATGTGATGGCGGATGTAGTTGCAGACCCGGGCGGCGGGCCAGGCGCCGTCCGGTCCGGCGGCGGCCACCAGCCGGGCCACGCCCCGGTCCACCGCGTCGGCGGCGTCGGGATCGCCGGTGGCGAGCAGGCCCTGCACCGCCCAGGACGTCTCCTCGACGGTGCCGTCCGTGCCGTCGCCCGGGCCCCACGAGCCGTCGGGCAGCTGGGTGTCGCGCAGCCACCGGGCCGCGCGGCGCACCACCTCGTGCCGGGCGTGCCCGACCCGGGACAGCGCGGCGACCACCACAGCGGTGCCGGAGGTGTGGTCGCGGTACCAGAGGTTCTCGAACGTGCCGCCGGGCGCGGCGCGGGTCAGCAGCCAGGCCGCCGCCCGGGCGATCGCCGGGTGGTCGTCCGGGTGCCCGGCGTCGTGCAGCGCGAGGACCGCCTGGCTGGTGATGGCCGGGCAGGGGCCGTCGTTGGCGAGCCGGGTGTCGCGGACCCACAGGCTCCACGAACCGCGGCTGTCCTGGCGGCCGGCGAGCCACGCCAGTCCCTGGCGCAGCACCGGATCGGCGCCGGCGCCGGGGAGTCCGGCGAGCGCGGAGAGGATCTCGGCCGACTCCAGCGTGACCGGCCAGCCCCGGGCGTTGGAGTAGCTCCACCCGCCCGGCGGGACGTCCAGCACCTCGAACGCCTCCGTCTTGCGGGCGGCGTGGAGGAAGTCCCGGGTGGCGTGCAGCCGGGGATCGTCGGCGTAGCCGGCCGCGATCAGCCCGGTCGCCGCGTACCCGGACCGGGTAAGGTCCAGGTTGGTGACCGCGTCCCAGGAGCCGTCGGGGCGTACCGCCCGGCGCAGCCAGCCGACGACGGCGCGGGCGATGTCCGGCGCCTCGCCGCTGCGGGCCAGGCCGAGCAGGACGAGCGCGGCCGGCCACGGATCCTCGCTCAGCGCGCCGGTGCGGCCCTCGTGGTCGTGGATCGACCGCAGCAGCCGCACCGCCGCCGGACGGGCCCGGCGAAGCGTGGCCCGGCGCAGCCGGCCGGCGGGCAGCATGTCGGCCTGCATGAGCGCGAGCCCGACGAACGGCGCGGTCCGGAACGACAGGCGCTGCCGGCGTACCCGGTCGAACAGGACGATCTCCAGCGGCAGCCGGCGCAGCGGGCCGGCCTCGGCGGTCATCCCGGCCATCGTGAGCAGTTGCCGGCACAGCAGCGAGATGGCCGGATCGGTGATCGTGTCGACGCCGCCGAGCGCGGCCAGCCGGGCCCGGCCCGCCGCGATCGCGTCGGCGCTTTCCGCGGGCGCGCTCAGCTCCAGCGCCGCGACCGCCACGGCGGTGGGTACGACTGCGGTGCCGGCGCCCACGACGCCACCCCAGCCGCCGTCGTCGTGCTGCGCCCGGCGCAGCCACGCGGTTCCGGCGCGGACCAGGTCGGCGCAGCCGGACGGGTCGGCGGCGTGCAGCGCGGCGACCGCGCCCGCGGTGCCGAGCACCGAGGCGGGCGGGTCGTCACCGAAGGCGCCGTCGGGTCGGCGGCGGCGGAACAGCGCCTCGGCGCCGTCGGTGAGAGCCTTCCCGACGGCCTCGGCGGTCACAGCGGTCATGGCGCGTCCTCCAGCGGCAGTCGACTGCGGGTGGCGAGGGTCAGGCCCGCGACCGGCGGGCCGAGTTCGTGCCGGACGCGCATGCCGCGCTGCGCCAGCCAGGTCAGCAGCACCATCGGCAGCGCGAGCGCGAGCTGCACGGCGACGCCGAGGCCGAGCCCGACGGCCGCCGAGGCCAGCACGACCCGCTCGACGACCAGGACCGAGTGGGCGCGCAGCGCCACCAGGACGGGCATCCCGTCGCGGCGCGCCACCAGCGGGGCCAGCGCGACGACGCCGGTGACCAGGACGACGAGCACCGTGGCCAGGTACGCCGTGCGGGTGCCCGGCCCGGCCAGCAGTCCGGCGGTAACGGCGGCGCCGATCGTGACGGCGTAGAGCGCCACGACGGTCCGTACGGCCACCGGCACGCCGCGCCCCACCGGCAGCGTGCGGTAGCCGCCGGCGCGGTCACCGTCGATGTCGCGCAGCGCGCCGACCAGGTTGGACATCGCGTCGTGCGACCAGAACGCGACGACGAGCGCGAGCAGCACCGGCACCGCCCAGGCCCGGTCCGGCGCGAGGCCGGCGGCGAGCGCGCCGTAGCCGAGCGCGACCGCGCCGAGCGCGCCGCGGACCAGGTTGCCGGCGATCCCCCGGGCCTTGAACCACCTGCTGTACGCGACGATGCCGCACCCGGCCAGCAGCGCCGCCACCGTGGTGCCCCAGCCGCCGAGCACGGCGAGGACGCCGAGCGCGGCGAAGCAGGCGCTGCCGCACCGCAGTGCCGTGCCCGCGCGCAGCCGGCTGGACGGGATCGGCCGGTGCGGCTTGCTGCCGGCGTCCAGCTCCCGGTCGAAGTAGTCACCGAGATAGTGGCCGCCCAGCCAGCCGGCGGTGGGCGCGGCCCAGGCCGACAGCAGCAGCCACGGGTCGCGCCGTCCACCGGCGACCGCGGCGCCGGCCAGGCCGACCAGACCGACGTACCAGAGGGTGTAGGGCCGCCAGGTCTCCACGTGGGCCCGCAGTGCTCGCACGGCGCCGGCCGTGCTCACGCCATCTCGCTCGTCATCCAGGCCGCGATGCCGGTGAGCACGTCCGCGCTCGCGGACGGGGTGAGCACTGCCAGCTCGGCGCGGGCCCGCTCGGCGTGCTCCACCATCCGCCGCCGCGCGCCGTCGACCGCGCCCGTGTCGCGGAGCAGGGCGGTGACCCACTCGACGTCGCCGGGGCCGGCGCCGCGCCGGTGCAGCACCGCCAGCAGCTCCACCCGGGCCGCGTCGCCGACCGCGTCGTACGCCAGCAGCAGCGGCAGGGTGGGGCGGCCGTTGTTGAGGTCGCTCGTCGCCGGTTTGCCGGTCCGTTCCGGGGTGGACAGGTAGGACAGCAGGTCGTCGCGGATCTGGAACGCGGTGCCGACGTGCTCGCCGTAGCGGGCCAGCGCGGCCGACACCCGCGGGTCGGCGCCGCCGAGCAGCGCGCCGATGTGGCACACGGCGCGGAACAGCGAGCCGGTCTTGAGCCGGATCATCTCCGGATACCAGCGGGCGCCCGCGTCCAGGTCGCCGACGAGCCGTTCCTCCAGCGACTGGCCCCGGCACAGGTCCTGGCCCGCCTCGGCGAGCGCGGTGACGGCGGCGACGACCGACGCCGGGGGCACCGCCCGGCCGCCCTCCACGACGGCCCGGAAGGCGTGGAAGATGAGGTGGTCGCCGGCCACTATGGCGCCGGGGATGCCGTACGCGACCGGGACCGCGGGCCGGCCGCGGCGCAGCGTGTCGGCGTCGATGATGTCGTCGTGCACGAGCGTCGCGACGTGCAGGTACTCGGTGCCGAGCGCGGCGGCGAGGACGTCCCGGGGCGATCCGCCCACCGCCTCGGCGGCGTGCAGCGTCATCATCGGGCGGAGCATCTTGCCCGCCGGCAGCAGCGCGTAGCGCACGATCGCGTCGAGCTGGTCGGGCGTCTCCGGCCAGCGCCGGCCGAGTTCGGCACGCAGCAGCCGCCCCGATTCGCTGCGGGCCAGGTCGTCGATGAAGGGCGGATATCGCGTGGAGCCAGCAACCGTCATGACGCGTCGACCCTTTCGCCAGGGATCGGCTAGTCGCCACGCGAGACGTTACCGCTCGCCCCTCCCGCGAACAACCATTGATAAATGCGCATGCATATGGGTGGCCGCAAATGTCGTGACAGCATTCTTCAGCACAATGACCGATGCCCAGAGAAATCCGCCGTTTGGCCCACGGCCGCCATGTCGATGCATATACGTCAATGTTCGGGCGGACGGGACGGCACCGGACAGGTGCGACCCGTCCGCCTGGGTCAGGCGCCGGCGGCGAACTCCATGAGCGTCAGCCCGTCGGCGCCGTGGTAGGTGCGCCGGGGCGCCAGTCCCGCGGCGGAGGCCAGCACGGCGAACTCGGGCAGCCCGCGCTCGCGCCCACCGACGAGCACCAGCATGCGCAGGTCGTACGGCGACAGGTGCGGCACGTGCGGCACCGTCGGCAGCACCTCGATGACGAGCACCCGGCCCGTACCCCCGGCCGCCTCGGCGCAGCGCCGCAGGATCGCGGTGGCGTGGGCGTCGCTCCAGTCGGTGAGCGCGCGGGAGACCACGTACACGTCGGCGCCGGGCGGCAGCGGGGCGAAGAAGTCCCCGACCACGGCCCCGGCCCGGTCGGCGAGGCCGCACGCGGCGAAGGTCGCGGCGGCGGTGGCCACCGGCTCGTCGCGGTCGACGAGCGTGCCCCGCAGGTGCGGATGGGCGCCCAGCACCTCCCGCAGCAGCCCGCCCGCGCCCCCGGCCACGTCGACCACATGCCCGACCTCGTGCCAAGGGTAGAGCGCCGCGACCTCCGGCGCGGTGAACCGCTGCTGGCTGAGCATCAGCGCGTCGAAGTAGGCGCGGTGGTCCGGGTGGGCGTCGAGGTCGGCCCAGAAGTCGCGCCCGTGCACCTCCCGGTAGCCGGGCCCGCCGGTGCGGATCGCGTGCGGCAGGCCCGTCCACGCCAGGTCCATCCGCGCGCCGAGACCGGCGAGGTCCAGATAGGCGCCGTGGCCGCCGCCGTCGCGGTCGCAGAGCAGCTCGCCGACGTCGGTCAGGCCGAACACGTCCGGCGACACCTCGATGAACACGCCCCGGTGCACGAGGTAGCGCAGCAGCCGGCCCAGCGCGGAGACGTCCGCGCCGCAGGCGTCGGCCAGCTCGCCCAGACCGGTGACGCCCGCGGCGATCCGGTCCGGCACGCGCAGCGTCACCGCCGTGCGTACCGCGAACGGGGTAGCCAGGTCGGTGAGCCGGTCGAGCCGCTCCCCCGCGTCACCCTCGATCGGGGCATCGATCGACACCGGCGCCTCCTCCCGCGTCGCGGGCCGGCACCGCCGCCCCCGCCGGTGCGAATGCTTCCAGGCGTACGGCGGGTGAGTCAACGACGACGGCTGGTTAGGACATTCATGGACGTGGAACAATGCGCGGACCAGCCGTGGCGCGCAGACCGGAGGGATCATCGATGACCACATCCATCGCGGCCGAGGTCCGGCTCGTCTCCGGCGCGCTGGGCGCCGAGGTCCACGGCATCGACCTGAACACGCTCACCGACGAGGGCTTCGCGCTGATCCACGACCTGCTGCTGAAGCACCAGGTGGTGTTCCTGGCCGGCCAGACCGGGCTGACGCCGCAGGCGCACGTCGCGTTCGGCCGCCGATTCGGCGAGGTGGAGCTGCACCCGTACCTGCCCCGGCTGGACGGGCACCCGGAGATCGTCGTGATCGACTCCGCCGACGGCGGCAAGGTCGACGTCTGGCACACCGACATGACGTTCCACCAGAGCCCGCCGATCGCCTCGATCCTGCACCTGATCCAGCTGCCCGAGGTCGGCGGCGACACCATGTGGACCAACCAGTACCGGGTCTACGAGGCGCTCTCCGCGCCGATGCGGGACCTGCTCGACGGGCTGACCGCCGTCCACGTCATCCGGATCGGCACCGAGTTCACCAGCCGCGCCGAACACCCGGTGGTCCGGGTGCACCCGGAGACCGGCCGCCGCTCGCTGTACGTCAACCGGCTGTTCACCTCGCACATCCCGCAACTGACGCGCAACGAGAGCGACGCGCTGCTGGAGCACCTGTTCACCTTCTCCGAGAGCCCCCAGTTCACCTGCCGGTACCGCTGGCGGACCGGGGACGTCGCGGTGTGGGACAACCGGGTCACCCAGCACTACGCCGTCAACGACTACGACGGCCTGCGGCGCGGGCAGCGGATCACCGTGCTCGGCGACCACCCGGCCGGGAACCCGCCCCGGTGGGAGCACTACGTGCCGGCACCCGGCGAGCGCTACTGGCCGGGCCGGGTCAACGCGGTGGAGAGCTACTGACCGGCGGTCACCAGGTGACCGGGAAGGAGGCGATGCCGCCGTTCATCCGATCGTGCCGCCACGGGATCTCCGCAAGCGGCACGGCAGGCGACAGCGCCGGCATCCGGGTCAGCAGCGCGCCGAGCGACAGCTCCACCTGCATCCGGCCCAGCGCCGTGCCGAGGCAGAAGTGCGGCCCGAAGCCGAACGTCAGGTGCGGCACGCCGGGCCGGCGGTCGATGTCGAAGACGTTCGGCTCGGGGAAGAACCGGGGATCGCGGTTGCCGGCCCACGGGATCGCCATCACGCAGTCGCCGGCCCGCATCGCGACCCCGCCGAGGACCAGGTCCTCGCGGACCACCTGTACCCGGAACATGGCGCTCACCGACGTGTAGCGCAGGATCTCGTCGGTGGCCGCGGGAAGCTTGCCCGGCGCGGCGCGCAGCTTCGCCAACTGCTCCGGGTGCTGGAACAGCGCGAGCAGGCCGGCGCTCGTGGAGTTGATCTCCAGCCCGCCGAGCAGGACGCCCATGGCCAGCTCGACCAGTTCGGCGTCGGCCAGCTCGTGCGCGTCGCCGCCGCGGACCCAGGCCGAGAGCAGGTCGTCACCGGGCTCGGCCCGCTTGCGCGCGAGCTGGCCGGCCAGGTAGTCCCGCAGTTCCACCTGCGCGGTCGCGGCGGCGGCGGAGCCGTACGCGGTGACCGAGTTCAGCCCCTCGATCCAGCCGTAGAACCGGGGCCGGTCGGCGGCCGGGACGCCGAGCACGTCGCACACCACCAGCACCGGCAGCGGTGCCACCAGCCCGGCCACCACGTCGGCCGGGCGCGGACCGGCGAGCATGGCGTCGACCAGCTCGTCCACCAGCCGCTGCACCCGGGGCCGGAACGTGCCGATGCGCCGGGCGGTGAACGCGCGGCCGGCCACCCGCCGCACCACGGCGTGTGCCGGGCCGTCCATGTTCAGCTCCCGGGGGCCGCCGCCGTCCGGTGTCGCTGTCGCGCCCAGCGGAAGCCGGGAGAACCGGGGATCGGCCAGGACGGTGCAGCAGTGCTCGTAGCCGAGCACGAGCCAGGCCGCCCGCCCGTCGGGCAACCGCACCCGGCTGACCGGCTCGGCGACGACCATCTCCAGCAGCTCGGCGGGAAGGTCGCCGGTGAACGGTTCGAACGGATAGGAACGCAGCCCGGAATTGACTGTCACGGCGCCACCGGCCAGCTGATCGCGGTCCACGTCCGACATCGGCTAAGAGTCCAGCATCGGTTAGTCCGACGTCAATATCCATGGCATCGGTCCGCGACCTTCCGCGTACCGGTGCCGATCCCCTAGCATCGGTTCTCCAGGGCTGCCGTTTCGCCGCGCGGATTGGTGGGATTTGACTGCGCCGCTGCGAATTCTGATGTCGACGTGGGGCTGGCGGTCGCATTTCTACAGCCTGGTCCCGCTCGGCTGGGCGTTGCAGGCCGCCGGCCACGAGGTGCGGGTGGCCAGTCACCCGTCGATGGCCGCCACGATCAGCGCGGCCGGGCTCGCCGCCGTACCGCTGGGCGCGGACGTCGACTTCGCCGAGGCGTTCGCGGGCCGGATCGGCGCGGTGGCCCCGCTCGCCGGTTCCGCCCCGGCCGGCGCCGTCGAGCCGGCGATCACCGCCGACGGCGGGGTGGTCCGGTTCGCCGACGCCGTCCTCGACGACCTGGTCGCCTTCGGCCGGTCCTGGCGGCCGGACCTGGTCCTCTGGGAACCGTTCAACCTGGCCGCGCCGGTGGCCGCCGCCGCGCTGGGCGTGCCGGGCGTGCTGAACCTGTGGGGGCCGGACTCCTCGACCACGCTGCGCCTGGACCCGGACGAGGTGATCGGGCCGCTGGCCGCCCGGTTCGGGCTCTCCGCCGCCGACGTGCCGTTGGACGGCGTACTGACGCTCGATCCGGTGCCGCCGCCCATGCAGGTGCCGATGCGGCGCCCCGGCCGCCCGGTGCGGTTCGTGCCGTACAACGGTCCGGCCGTGGTGCCGGACTGGCTGCGCCGCCCGGCGGACCGGCCCCGGGTGTGCGTCACGGCGGGCACCATGATGGCCGGCGCCGGGCTGCACGACCGGCTCGACCTGGGCGGCGTGATCCGGGCGGTGGCCGGGCTCGACATGGAGGTCGTCGTGGTGGTCGAACCGCGCCAGCACGAGGGGCTGGGGCCGCTCCCGGCCCGGGTCCGCCTGGTCGACGGGCCCCTGGCGGTACGGCTGGTGCTGCCGACCTGCGCCGCCCTGGTGCAGCAGGGCGGGGCCGGCACCACCATGACCGCGCTCGCGTACGGCGTGCCGCAGCTCGTCCTGCCGCAGGTCAGCGACCAGCACTTCAACGCCGGGCGGCTGGCGGTCACCGGCGCCGGCGCCTGGCTGGCGGGCGAGCGCGCCACCGCCACCGCGATACGGGATCTCGTCGGCGAGCTGGTCGGCGACGGCCCCCGGCGGCGGGCCGCGGCGCTGATGCGTGACCGGGTCCACGCCATGCCCTCCCCCGCCGAACTCGTGCCGACGCTCGCCGCCCTGGCCCGGGGCGGCCCGATCTGAGGAGTCGCAGATGACGCAGGAGCCACCGGCCATCACCTACCCGCTCGCGCCGGCTCCGACGATCTACCACCCGTCGCCGGACTACACCCGGATGCGCGAGACGTGCTCGGTGGCCCGGGTCGAGCTGCCCGACGGGGCGTGCGCGTACCTGGCCACCCGGCACGCCGACGTGCGCCGGGTCTTCACCGATCAGCGGTTCAGCCGGGCCGCCGCGGCCGGCCCGAACCGCCCGACCCGGGAACTCGGCTCGCTCGCCGAGGACTCGCTGATCGGGATGGACCCGCCGCGGCACACCACGATGCGCCGGGCCGTCTCGCACGCGTTCACCGTCCGCCGGGTGGAGGAGCTGCGCCCGCAGGTGGCGGCGCTCGTCGACCGGATGATCGACGACCTGGAGGCGGCCGGTCCGCCGGCCGACCTGATCACGCACGTCTCCGGCCCCCTGCCGATCTCCGTGATCAGCACGCTGTTCGGCATCCCCGACCGGGACCGGGAGCGGGTACGCCAGTGGTCGGACGCGCTCGTCGGCGACTGGGACGCCGACCCGGAGGCGCCCCGGGCCGCGCTGGAGGCGTTCCGTGAGCTGATCGACCAGCGGCGCCGCGAGCCCGGCGACGACCTGATGAGCGCGCTCATCGCGGTCTGGGACGAACACGACGACCTGACCGAACGGGAGCTGGTCTCGGTCACCGCCGGGATCTTCGTGGGCGGGCACGAGACCACCACCAACCAGCTCAACCTGTTCCTGCTCGTGCTGGCCCGCCATCCCGAGCAGCTCGCCGGGCTGCGCGGCGACGATCCGGTGGCGGTCGCCCGGGCGGTCGAGGAGCTGTCCCGCTTCATCCAGCTCGGCGACAACGGGGTGCTGCTGCCCCGGGTCACGACCGAGGAGGTGGAGCTGGGCGGCGTACGCCTGCCGGCCGGCGCCGCGGTGCTGCCGGCGATCGCGTCGGCGAACCGGGACGCCACCGTGTTCCCGGGCGCGGACACGCTCGACCTGGCCCGTGTGCACAACCCGCATCTGGCGTTCGGTGCCGGCCCGCACCACTGCCTGGGCGCGGCGCTGGCCCGGATGGAGTTGCAGGAGGCGCTGGGCGCACTGCTGCGGCGGCTGCCCGGGCTACGGCTCGCGGTCGACGAGTCGGAGCTGCGGTTCCGGCCGGGGCTGGTGGTGCGCAGCCTGGAGTCGCTGCCGGTGACCTGGGACCGGTGACCGGTCAGCCGCCCGCCGACCCGGGGGTGACCCGGGTCGGCGCGGCGGGGTCGAGGGCCGCCTCCACCGCCACCTCCTCCACGCCGCGCAGCAGCCGTTCCGCCTGCTCCTCGGTGAAGCAGCCGAAGTCGAAGATCACCTGGAGGAGGACCGTCTCCGGCTGGTCCTCGACGGTGATGAACATCTGCTCGGGCAGGTGGTCCAGCGGGCCGTCCCAGACCAGGAACGTCTCGTCCGCCCGGCGGCGGATCCGCTCGGCGGTCACCGGGCCGTCGTGCAGCCCTCCGTCGGCCGCCTGCCGGGTGGTCACCCGCCGGTCGTTGATCCGGCAGGTGATCCGGGCCGGGTACCCGCGTTCCGCGTCCAGCCGGTCCGCCACCTCGGCGAGCTGGGCCGGGTCGTAGTAGGCGTACTTCCCGGCGGAGACCGCGGCCCGGCGGGCGCGCGCCACCACCTCGTCCACAGTGGTGTCGGCGGTGTCGACGCGCAGCACGCCGTTCTGGCTGAGCGGGGCGACGGCCTCGGCGAAGCCCGGCCGGAACCGGTTGCCGACGATGAGCTTGGCGGTGAGCGGGCTGACGCCGGTGGCCCGGCCGATCGCGACCGCGATGACCGCGAGCAGCACGCGCGAGGTGTCGGTGCGGGTCCGCGCCGCGACGGCCCGCACCGCCAGGTACGCAGCCGGCGAGCTGAACCGGCCGTGCCAGTACCGGTGGCCCCGGCGCCCTCCGGCGGCCGGCTCGCCGAACGTCAGCGGCGGGACGTCGCGCAGGTGTCCGGCCCAGTGACGCACGGCCCGGTCGCTGACCCGGCGCAGCGGCGGCGTCGCCTCCCGCCGGCCGAGGTCGAGGATCTGCACGGTACGCGGGTCGGCGACCCGGCGGACCGGCCGGCCGGCCAGGCCGAGGTCGGCCAGGATCAGGGACGTGGCGGTGCCGTCCACCACGAGGTGGTCGATCGTCAGCACCCGGTGCACCAGGGCGCCCCGGTGCCGGATCACC
Organism: Micromonospora sp. CPM1; assembly: GCF_023896895.1. NCBI lineage: Bacteria > Bacillati > Actinomycetota > Actinomycetes > Micromonosporales > Micromonosporaceae > Micromonospora > Micromonospora sp. CPM1. The sequence continues at coordinate 506,858 of NZ_JAMHIU010000001.1, read as the reverse complement.
GCCATCTTCACCGACCAGTCCCGGTAGAGGTCGTAGTGGCTCAGCAGACGGGCGTGGCCCAGGTCGTAGGCGAACGCGGCCACGTCGGCCGGGTCGGCGTCGTCGGGTACGTCCACCACGTCCAGGACCGTCTCGCCGCTTCCCGACACGACCTGGCACGGGCCGTTCCCGTCGCCGTCGCCCAGCCGCATCCGCAGCGCCGGATGGCGGGCCATCAGCGCGGCGAACTCGGCCGCGACCTGCTCGACCGTGACACCCGCCGGCACCGGGTGGGCACCGCTGACGTTGTGCGTCCAGCCGGTCTCCCGCATGTCCTGCATGATGGCCTTCTGCCCCCAGGTCAGGGGCGCGGTGCCGGCGCCCGGCCCGGCGAACGGCACGGGAACCTGGGCCTGGACCGTCTGCGCGAACACCCGTTCATCAGAGCAACGCGTATCGGCGTGTGTCAACGTGAGCGCGCACGGTTACGCTGCCGTCCATGCGGGACGCCGTCCGGGTCTGGATCCTTGCGGCAGCGGTGCCGGCGGACGAGCTGGCCCGGTACCGGGCGGTGCTCGACGCGGACGAGCGGGACCGGGCCGCGCGGTTCGGCACCGGGGTGCTGCGGGACCGGTTCACGGTGGCGCACGGCGCGCTGCGCGTCCTGGCCGGAGGGGCCACCGGCACGCCACCGGCGGCGCTGACCTGGCGCCGGGGCCGGTACGGCAAACCGGCGCTGACCGCACCGTGGAGCGGGCTGCACACGAGCCTGTCGTACTCCGGCGACCTCGTGGCGGTCGCGCTCAGCGAGGGCCGCCCGGTCGGGGTGGACATCCAGCACGTCGCGCCGGGCGGGGATCCGGTGTCGGCGGCCGCCCGCTTCTTCCACCCCCGGGAGGCGCGGCACGTCGTGGCCGGACCGGACCAGGCCGGCCGGGCGCTGCGGTTCACCCGGCTGTGGGCGCGCAAGGAGGCGGCCGTCAAGGCGGCGGGGGGCCGGCTGTGGCCCAACCTCGGGATGCCGGTGCACCGGGGCGACGTGGTCGAGTGCCTCGACCCGGCCGGCCCGCACCGGCTCGCCGACCTGCCCACGCCCGCCGGGTACGCGGTGGCGGTCGCGCTCGCCGGTGACCGGCCGTACGTCGTCGAGTGCCGCACCGGCCTCGGTCACGATCGGTGACGATCGCCGTACCCGTTGACACCCGCCGATGTCCCCTGCTCTGATGACTCCATGCCGACGCGCATGATCGACTCGTGGGACCACAGGTGCTAGCACACGACGCCCCGCCCCGTGACAAGGTCGTGGACCGCCTGACCGTGCTGCTGACCCGGATGCTCCGGCCGGACGCCCCGGTCACCGAGCAGACCCAGCTGATGGACGAGCTCGGCCTCAGCTCCTCCCTCGGCCTGGAGCTGCTGCTGGCGCTGGAGGACGAGCTGGAGATCCAGATCGACGTCGAGGAGCTGGACGAGGACCGGATGGCCACGCTCGGCAAACTGGCCGACTACATCACCGCCAACTCCACCCCGCGCTGACCAGGCCGACCATGGACCGGCCCGGCCTGAGCGTGGTGGTGCCCGCGCACGAGAACGCATCAGCGCTCGACGCGACGCTGCGCTCGCTGACCCGGCAGACGCTGCCGTCCGGGGACTTCGAGGTGGTCGTCGGCGACGACGGCTCGGCCGTGGCGCTGGGCCCAGTGGTGGACGCGTACCGGGACCGGCTGCGGATCGACTACGTCCGCAGCGAGCGGAACCGGGGCCGCAGCGCCAACCGCAACGCGGCGGCGGCCCGCGCCCGCGCGGACACGCTGATGTTCCTGGACGCCGACACGGTGGCGCATCCCGGGCTGCTGCAACGGCACCGCGACTTCCACGCCGGGCGGGCCGGCCGGCCGGGCGTGCTGCTCGGCCAGCGGTACGACCTGGACTGGGCCGGCGCGGACGCGCTGCGCCGGGGTGAGCCGGTCGCCCCGTCGATGCTCGACGCCGAGCGCGGCGACCCGCGGCTGGAGGACATCGCCCTTCCGCAGCGGATGGACGACTTCCCGAGCGCGCCCTGGGTGCTGGGCCTGACCCACAACGCCTCGGTGGACCACGAGTCGTTCCGGCGGGTCGGCGGCTTCGACGAGGCGATGGTCAAGTGGGGCTTCGAGGACCTCGACTTCTTCTACCGGGTGTTCCACCTGCACGGCGCCCCGCCGGAGCTGTTCCGGCTGGACGTCGACGCGCTCTCCTACCACCTGCCGCACTTCCGCAAGACGTCCAACGGGCTCGCCTCGATGGACAACATGAAATACCTGCTGCGCAAGCACCTGCGCTACGACGTCGAGGTGCTGTACGGGCTCAACACGTTCGGCCGGCACCTGGGCCGGATCCGGCTCTACGGCCAGGCCATCGAGGCGTACCGGGCCGGTGGGCTGGGCCGGCCGGACGCGCTGCCCGCGTCGCTGCGCGACGAGCTGACGGGGAGCGCGGCCCTGGTCGTCGGCAACGGCGTGTCCGCGCTGGCCCTGGGTGCCGGGTCGCACACGTTCGACCACGACGCGCCGGTCGGCGAGACGAACTCGCACCTGCTCGGCACCGTGCTCCAGCAGTTCAAGGCCGGCGCGCTGGACGTGATCGTCAACGTCGACATGTGGCGGTGCCTGCTGCCCGAGGACCTGCCCGCGTTCCTCACCCGTGGGCTGCTCAAGGCCGACCGGATCGAGCTGGTCGCCACCTGTACCGGCCCGGACCAGCGCGCCCTGCTGCCGGTGCCGCTCGTCGCCGACCTCGACTACGTGGCCGACATGCTGCGCCCGCACTTCACCGTCGCCGTCGCCGCGTACGACACCGCCACGGTGATCACGCTCCGCTGAGGTCCCCGGCCGCCGGTCAGGACGGGCGCGCCAGGACCAGGCTGACGTTGTGGCCGCCGAAGCCGAAGGAGTTGGACAACACCGCGTCCACCGCCGCCCCCCGGGCCTTCTCGCGGATGTGGTCGACCTCGCCCGCCCGCTCCGGGTCGTCCAGGTTGTGCGTGGGCGGCAGCAGGCCACGACGCAGCGCCTCGACCGCGATCGCGGCCTCGATCACGCCGGAGACGCCGAGCATGTGCCCGGTGACGCCCTTCGTCGAACTCAGCGGCGGCGGGCCGGCCCGGTAGACCTCGGTGAGCGCGGCCAGCTCGGCGGCGTCCCCGGCCCGGGTGCTGGTGCCGTGCGCGTTGACGTACCCGATGTCGGCGGGCACCAGCCCGGCGTCGCGGACGGCCATCCGCATGCACGCGGCCGCGCCGGCGCCGTCGGGACGCGGCGTGGTCGGGTGGTGGGCGTCGTTCGTGGCGCCCCAGCCGAGCACGTCGGCCTGGCGGTGGGCGCCGCGCGCGGCGGCGTGCGCGGCGCGTTCCAGCACGAACACCCCGGCACCCTCGCCGAGGACGAGCCCGTTGCGGCGCCTGTCGAAGGGGCGGCTCGCGGCGGCCGGGTCGGCCCAGCCGCGGGCGAGCGCCCGGGCGTTGCCGAACGCGTACGCGAAGGTCGGGAACAGCGGCGCCTCGGCGCATCCGGCGAGCACCACGTCCGCCTCCCCGGCGCGCAGGATGCGCAGCGCCTCACCGATCGACTGCGCCCCGGCCGCGCACGCCGTGCCGATGGACGAGGTGTAACCGTGGATGCCGAACTTGATCGCGATGCGGGCCGCGCCCATGTTCGGCAGCGTCCCGGGCAGCATGTACGGGCTGACCCCGAACCGGCCCCGCGCGGCGCGGCCGAGCACCTGTTCCTCCAGCATGGACAGACCGCCGACGCCGGAGACGACGGCCGCGACCCGGTACGGGTCGACGTCGTGGCCGATCCGCAGTCCGGCGTCGGCGAGCGCGTCCTCGGCGGCGCGCAGCACCATCACGATCGACCGGTCCACGACGCGGGACTCCGGGCCGGGCAGCACGCTCGCCGGGTCGATCGCCGGGGCGAACGCGGCGGCGTCGACCACGCCGTGCAGCGGATGGCCGGCAGGCGGGCGGGAGAGCCCGGACCGGCCGTCGCAGACCGCGTCGAACACCTCGGCGGCGGTGGAGCCGACCGGGCTGACCAGCCCGATCCCGGTGACGGTGACCGGTTCGCGCACGCTCACCGGCCCCGGTGTGCCGGCCGGGCCGCCGGGACGCGGCGCGGCCGGGTGCGGTGCGGCCGGGTGCGGTGCGCCGGCATCGGTCAGTGCGCCGAGGCCGGTGCGATGCGCGCCGCCACGGTCCGGCTGAACTCGCCGACCGTCATCATGGCGAGTTCCTCCGCCTCGTCGTCGTCGAAGGCGACCCCGAACCGGTCCTCCACGCGCACCGCCAGCTCGGCCAGACCGAGGGAGTCCACGTCGAGCCCGGCCGGGCCGAAGACGGTGTCGTCGTCGACGTCGGAGACGTCGTACTTCATCTCGGTGAGTGCGGCGAGGAGGAACGCGCGGATCTCGTCGGTCATGTCCGGTGTTTCCCTTCCACGGCGTCCTGGCGGCGCGCTCGACCTGCTCGACGGAACGTGTGAGGCGCGGAGCGGACACTCCGCGTAGCATCGACCTTACTCGATCGGGTTGGTTTGGCAAGGTGGCCGGTCGGCCAGCCGTACCGGCAGCCGGTCGTACCCGCGCAGCATCAGCGCGCGGCGCGGCCCGGGCTCGGCGGCCAGCGCCGGGAAGCGGTCCAGCAGGCGGGGCAGCACCAGTCGTCCCTCGGCGCGGGCCAGCGTCGCCCCGAAGCAGTAGTGCGGTCCGGCGCTGAACGCCAGGTGCCGGTTGTCGGTGCGGGACGGGTCGAACCGGTCCGGGTCGGGGAAGCGGCGCGGATCCCGGTTCGCGGCGCCGGTCAGCACCACCACCGTCCGGCCGGCCGTCACCGGCAGGCCGGCGACCTCGGTGTCCGCGGCGGCGTAGCGGACCGCGAAGTGCACCGGCGGCTCGAACCGCAGGATCTCCTCGACGTACGACGCGGCCAGCGACGGATCGGCACGCAACGCGTCCCGCGCGGCCGGCCGCTCGGTGAGCAGCACCAGCCCGTTGCCGAGCAGGTTCGCGGTGGTCCGGAACCCGGCGTTGTACATGATGATCAGGTTGGCCAGCAGCTCGTCGGCGGTCATCCGGCCGGGTTCGGCGTCCAGGCCGCGCAGCAGCGCCGAGACGAAGTCGTCGCGCGGCCGCTCCCGGCGCGCGGCGACCAGATCGGTGAAGTACGCGGTCAGCTCCGCCGCCGCGACGTTGGCGGCCCGGACCTCGCGCATGGACCGGCGGCCGATCTCCAGCACCGCGTCGAACGCGCGGACCCGGGACGGGAACCACTCCCGGTCCGCCTCCGGCACGCCGAGCAGCTCGCCGATGACGTCACTGGGCAGCCGCAGCGCGAAGCGGGCCATGAAGTCGACCGGGCGGCCGTCCGCGCCGGCCGCGGCGAGCCCGTCGAGCAGGCCGTCGGCGATGCGCCCGATGGCCGGTTCCAGCGCGGCGACCCGGCGCGGGGTGAGCGCCTGGGAGAACAGGTGCCGGACCCGCAGGTGGTCCCCCTCGGCGGCGTTGAGCATCGACGACTGGAGGATCCGGATGACCTGGTGCTCGCGCCAGCGCACCCCGGCCCGGTCCAGGTAGTCGGCGCCGAGCACCCGGAAGAGGGGGTCGCGCAGCACCCGGTTGACCGCGTCGTACCCGTGCACGACGAGCGCGTGCGGGTCGGCCGGCCGCAGCGCGACCGCCTCCCCCGCCTCGTGCAGCCGGGCGTAGAACGGGTACGGGTCGCGCCGCACCTCGTCACCGAGCAGCTCGTCGAGGGAGATGGTGACGCGCATGGCCGCTCCTCGCGGGATACCGGGTGCCGCGACCTTAGACTCACCGCCGCCGATGTGTCCACGCGCGACGGTCACGGTCAGCCCGCGGGCGCGCCGCAGCCGTCCTCGCGTACGCCGGCGAGCATGTCGGCGGTGGTGTGCGCCCGGATGCCGGGCGGCACCGGGTCGGCGAACCGCGCGACGACCGCCCGGACGTGGGTCTCGGCGGCGTCGGCCAGGCCGTCGTAGACGGCCGCGAACAGGTCCCGGGCCGCCCGGCGCGGCCATCCGGCGGGCAGCAGTTCAAGCGGCAGCCGCGGGTCGAGCGTGGGAAACCGCCGGTACGTGTCCATCACCTCGGTCCGGGCCCGCACGGCGGCGGCGCCGTCGACGGACCCGAGCCGCGACACCAGCGGCGTCCACCGGCGCAGGAACGCCTCGTAGTGCCCGCTGATCGCGTCGACGTCCCAGGCGTCCACGGGAGCGCGCTGGCCGATCGCGTCCAGCGCGTCCTGCCGCCCCCGGAACACCGTGACCGCGCCGAGGGCGAGCTGGGCGAGCCGGGCCCGCGCCGGCCCGGCCAGCTCGTACGGCGAGATCCACAGCCCGTCGTAGAGCGGCGCGAAGCCGAGCCAGCGCAACTGGCCGCGCAGCGCCCGGCGCTGGGTGCCGTGGTCCTGCGGCAGCGAGAAGGCGACGATGGTCCAGCACCCGTCCCACGCCTGCGTCTCGGCCGTGGAGGCAGTGATCCAGTTCCCGCCGGCGGACAGGTCGGCGGCGGCGGCGCGACTGAGCCGGTAGAAGCTGTTGCGGCCCTGCCGGGCGCCCTCCAGCACACCGCGGCGGGCCAGCCGGCTGATCGCGGTACGCGCGCCGGCGCTGGTCACGCCGGCCTCGCCGAGCAGCGCGACGATCGCCGCGGACGGCAGCGCGGCGCGGGTACGCAGCGTGTAGTCGGTCAGGAGCGTCACCGCGACGCTCTGCGGCGAGGTGCCGGCCTGCCGCCGGGGCAGCCGCGGCGCCGGCCCCTCGTCCGGGTAGATCTCCTCGATGTCGAACGGGCTTGCCACACGCGCTCCGGGCTCGGCTCAGGGACGGTGCACCGACTGTAGACGAACGCCGCCGCAGCTCATCGGAGCACATCGATTGACACTTCGGCGTCCGGCCGGAACACTATGTGCCATACGACGGAGCCGGGCCGGGCGATCCACGTCAGTGGGTGAGGCGCGACACCGCGGCGGCCCGGGTCGCCGGCGCGGCGCGCACCCGCCCGTCCCCGCCCGCACAGGGCGATCGAAGGAGTCTCCGTGAGAATCAGAGCCAAGATGGTGGTGGCCCTGGCCGCGTCGCTGGTGGCGGCCGGCCTGGTGGTCCCCGCCGTCCAACCCGCGTACGCGGCGTCGCTGACCGAGGTGACCAGCTTCGGCGACAACCCCGGCCGGATGCGCATGCACGTCTACGTGCCGGACGCCCGCCCGGCCCGGCCGGCCACAGTGGTGGCCATGCACGGCTGCGGCGGTTCCGGCCCCGGCTTCTACTCCGGCAGCGAGTTCGCCGGGCTGGCCGACCGGTACGGGTTCATCGTGATCTACCCCAGCGCGACCCAGCAGGCCGGCTTCGGCAACTGCTTCGACACCTGGTCCGACGCGGCCAAGCGACGCGGCGGCGGCAGCGACCCGGTGTCGCTCATCTCGATGGTCCGCTACGTCCAGCAGCAGTACGGCGCCGACCCGGACCGGGTCTACGCGACCGGCAGCTCGTCCGGCGGCATGATGACCAACCACATGCTGGCGCTCTACCCGGACGTCTTCAAGGCCGGCGCGGCCTTCATGGGCGTGCCGTTCAACTGCTTCGCCGGCGCCGCCGACTATCCCCCCGGCTCCAGCCAGTGCACCGGCGGAAACATGAACCGCACCCCGCAGCAGTGGGGTGACGCGGTCCGCCAGGCGTACCCCGGCTACACCGGGCCCCGCCCCCGGGTGCAGTTGTGGCACGGCACCAACGACACGCTGGTGCCGTACTCGCTGCTCCAGGAGACGATCGAGCAGTGGACGAACGTGTTCGGCCTCAGCCAGAACCCGACGTCCACCGACACGCCGCAGTCCGGCTGGAACCGGCGGCGCTACGCCGACGCCAACGGCACCGTCCAGGTCGAGGCGTACAGCATCCAGGGCGCCGGGCACAGCCTGCCGTCGGCGGGCATGGCCGCGGCCGCGGTGGCGTTCTTCGGCCTGACCGGCACGCCCGGTCCGACCACGCCCCCGCCCGGTCCGACCACGCCCCCGCCGGGCCCGACCACGCCGCCGCCCGGTCCGACCACACCCCCGCCGGGCCCGACCACCCCGCCGCCCGGCACCGGCGCCTGCTCGGTGAGCATCGAGCTGAACGCCTGGAACAACGGGCTGACCGAGAACATCACCGTCACCAACACCGGCACCGCCGCGGTGAACGGCTGGTCGCTGGTGTTCACGCTGCCCGGCGGCCAGACCATCACCTCGGGCTGGAACGCGTCCTACTCCCCCGCCTCGGGCCAGGTGACCGCGCGCAACCTCGCGTACAACGCGGTCATCCCGGCCCGCGGCTCGACCACCATCGGCTTCCAGGCCACGCACACCGGCAACACCGCCCGGCCCGGCTCGTTCAGCCTCAACGGCTCACCCTGCACGCTGGCCTGACCGGCACCCCGCACTCCGGCGTTTCTTCCCACGGCGCCGGGGACGGCCCCGCGACCCGAGAGGTCGCGGGGCCGTTTCACGCGTGCACCAGCCCACCTGCGGCATAACGTTGAACCAAACGGTTCAGTGTCGTACGGTGAACCTCGTGGTTCAGCAAGAGACGCTCGACCGGGTGTTCGCCAGCCTGGCCGACCCCACCCGACGCGACATCCTGATCCGGCTCGGCGCGGGCCCGGCCACCATCAGCGAGCTGACCGAGCCCACCGGGATGAGCCTCACCGGCATGCGCAAGCACGTGCGCGCGCTGGAGGACGCGGGCCTCGTGGTGACGCGCAAGGTCGGCCGGTCCCGGCAGTGCCGGCTCAGCGAGGCGCCGCTGGACTCGGCCATGGCCTGGATCGCCTTCTACCGACGGCTCTGGGCGCGCCGCCTCGACGGCCTCGACGCCTATCTCACACTCACCACGGAGGACCGCGACCATGACGCTCCACATACGGGTGACACGACACCCTCCGGGCACCCCTGACGAGGCGTTCGACGCCTACACCGACGCCGGCAAACAGAAGATCTGGTTCGGCATCCTGGACGAGGAGCCCGGCATCGTGGAGATCGACGCCGACCTGCGGGTCGGCGGGAGGCAGACCGCCGTCTGGGGCCCGTCCCCCGACATGCTGTTCCGTGAGACGCAGACGTTCCTGGAGATCGACCGCCCGCACCGGCTGGTCACCGAGTCCACGGGCACCGGCCCGGACGGCACGACCATGACCACGCGCATCGAGGTCACCTTCGAGGCGAGGGACGGCGGCACGCTGATGACAGTGGTGCAGAGCGGCTTCCCGACCCCGCAGCTGCGCGACTTCTTCGCCGGCGAGGTCTGGGCCGGGGCGTTCGCCCGCATCGAGGCTTACCTGATCCGAGAGCACGCAGAGGAGACCTCCCGTGGCTGACCTGTCCCGCACCGCCGTCGTCGCGCTCGCCACCGCCGCCGCGGTGGTCGTCAACCTGATCGTGTACGCGATCGGCCGGGCGGCCGGCGGCAGCTTCCTGTTCACCGCCGACGGCCGGCGGGTCGAGGTCGACGCGGTGACCGTCGCGGGCTTCAGCGCGCTGCCGCTGGCGCTCGGGCTCACCGCCGTCGCCCTGCTGGCGTCCCGGTTCGCCTGGGTGGTCCGGGCGGCGCTGATCATCGGCCCGGCGCTCGCGGTGCTCACGATCGCCACCATGACGCTGCCCGCCGACCTGGACACCACCAGCACGATCACGCTGGCGGTGTGCCACCTCACGCTCGCCCCGATCATCGTCGTCGCGGTGACCGCTCTCGGTCGCCGCGCCACCGCCGGCCCGGTCGCCGCCTGAGGCCGGGCGCTACCGGCCGCGCCCGCCCGCCGTCACCGGGTGTGGCCGGGTAGACACCCACCACCGGCCCTTTTTGCCGACACCGCGTTGTTAACATGACGACATGGTGTCGACAAGTTTGAGAGGTGGCGGCTGATGTTCCTGGCCATTCGCGAGCTGGGGTTCGCGCGGCTGCGATTCGCCCTGATGGGGGCCGTGATCGCGCTGATCTCGGTGCTGATGGTGATGCTGTCCGGCCTGTCCGTCGGACTGGTCCGCGACGGCGTCTCCGGCCTGCAGAACCTGCCGGTCACCTCGTTCGCCTTCGCCCACGGCGTGCAGCACGACTCGGCGTTCTCGCGCAGCGTGGTGGACGCCTCGGCGGTGGACACCTGGCGCGACCAGCCGGGCGTGGCGGAGGCGACCCCGTTCGGCAACACGCTCGTCAACGGGCGTACCGACGGGGGCACCGAGGTCGACCTGGCCCTGTTCGGCGTCGAGACCGACTCGTTCCTGTCGCCCGCCGTCAGCGAGGGCGACCGGCTCGGCTCGGCGGACGGGATCGTGGTGAGCCCCACCGCCATCGACGCGGGCCTGCGCGTCGGCGACACCGTGACGGTGGACCGGCTGGGCACGCGGCTGCGCGTCGTCGGCGTCACCCAGCAGCAGGACACCTTCGGCCACGTCGACGTGGCGTACGTGCCGCTGGCGACATGGCAGGCGGTCAAGTCCGGCACCCCGGCCGGCGCGCAGACGCCGGCGCAGGCGGCCCAGGAGATCACCGCCGTCGCGGTCCGCGCGGCCGACGGCGACTCGGTGGACCTGGCCGCGGGCGACAAGGCGGCGGGCACGGAGAGCCTGACGCTCGACGAGTCATACGGCGCCTCGCCGGGATACACCGCCGAGACGACAACGCTCCAGCTGATCCAGGGCTTCCTCTACGCGATCTCGGCGCTCGTGGCCGGCGCGTTCTTCGCGGTCTGGGCGATCCAGCGCAAGCAGGAGGTCGCCGTGCTGCGGGCGCTGGGCGCCTCGACCCGCTGGGTGCTGCGCGACGCCCTCACCCAGGCACTGATCCTGCTGGCCCTCGCCATCGCCGTCGGCATGGGGATCGGCCTCGGCCTCGGCGCGCTGATCTCCGGCGGCAACGTCCCGTTCGCGCTGCACCCGCAGAGCATCGCCGCCGCCGCGGCCGGGCTGCTCGTGCTCGGCCTGGTCGGCGCGGCAGCCGCAGTCGTCCGCCTCACCTCCATCGACCCGGCGACCGCCCTGGGAGGCAACCGATGAGCAGCCGGACCACACCGTCCCCCTCGACGCCGGGCACCACCCCGGCCGACCTCGGCCTGGTCATGCGCGGCGTCCACCTGCGGCACGGCGACGGCGCGGAGACCGTGCACGCGCTCGACGACGTCGACCTGACCGTCGCGCCGGGCGAGCTGGCCGCGATCGTCGGGCCCTCCGGCGCCGGCAAGTCCAGCCTGCTCGCCGTCGCCGGCGGGCTGGCCCGCCCCGACGAGGGCACCGTCACCGTGGCCGGGCACGACATGACCGTGTCCAGCCGCCGGGCGCGCACCGAGCTGCGCCGACGGCACGTGGGGTTCGTGTTCCAGTCGGGCAACCTGCTCCCCGCGCTGACCGCCGCCGACCAGCTGCGCCTGCCGCTGCGGCTGGGCGGGCGACGGGAGCGGTCCGGGCGCGACCCGCTGGAGATGCTCGCGCACGTCGGCCTGGCCGGTAAGGCCGACCGCCGGCCGCACCAGCTCTCCGGCGGCGAGCGCCAGCGCGTCGGCATCGCCCGGGCGCTGATGACCGAGCCCTCGGTGCTGCTGGTGGACGAGCCGACGGCGGCGCTGGACCGGGCCCGCAGCCACGACATCGTCCAGCTGCTCGCCCAGGAGGCGCGGGAGCGCTCGGTGGCCGTCGTGATGGTCACTCACGATCACGACGTGCTGCAATACTGTGACACCATCTACGAGATGATCGACGGCAAGCTGGCCACGAGCAGCTGACCGCGACGAGCAGGGAGCGACGCGGACCGGACACGGGCGGCGGGAGACACGGGGAGGTCGGTGTGCCGAAGATCCAAGCCTCGACCGTCGCGGAACACCGGGCCGCACAGCGGGCGGCGTTGCTCGACGCCGCCCGCACCCTGCTCTCCGAGCACCCGGAGCAGATCCCGAGCCTGGCCGACGTCGCCCGGCACGCCGGGCTGGCCCGGTCCAGCGCGTACTCGTACTTCAAGTCCCGCACCGACATGTTCGACGTGCTGGTCGCCGACACCTTTCCCCGGTGGTCGGCCTTCGTCGAGAAGCAGATGGCCGAGGCCCGCACGCCGGGGGCGAGAATCCTGGCGTACGTCGAGGCCAACCTGCAACTGGTTGCCCGGGGCGACCACGCACTGGCCCGGGCGCTGGCGTCGGCGGGCAACAGCGAGGTGCTGGCGACCTCCAGCCGGCTGCTGCACGACAGCCTCGAGGCCCCGTTGCGCGCCGCGCTCACCGAGCACGGGGCGAGCGACCCGGACCGGATGGCGGAGCTCGTCCAGTCGGTCGTCTACGCCCTCAGCCGGATGATCGAGAACGGTCTCGACCTCACGGCCGCCACCGGCCTCGGCCGCGAGCTGCTCACCCCGTACCTGCGCCCGGACGCCGGCTGACCGCCCGCCCCTGACCTCCGGCGCGGCGCGACGGCGCCCGGCCGTCACCACGCCTGCTGAACAACGACGGCCCGGGTCGTCGCCGGCAGCCGCACCACGGGTGCGCGTCCGGTCGACGACCCGGGCCGACGCGCGTCCGCAGCCGGCACCCGGAGACGCATCCGCACACCCGGAGGACGCCCACCGACACGGTCCGGCGCAGCCGTCCGAACGATCGGCGCGGGCCACCGACCGGGGATCGGCGGCCGGCACTGTCGTCCGATCAGGAGGAACCGAACGATCGACCGCCGCATCGACGGTCATCATCGGTCACCGTTCCGCCTAGTGGAACAGCAGCTCAGAGGCGGTGCGGCGGACTAAGTTACTGATCAGTAGCCCGTTGACGGCATGTGAACCCGGCCCTACCGTTCCACTCAATCGAACGGCGTACGGTTCATCCGAACGCTCTCGGCCTCGCCGAGTGCGGCCCGAAACAGGAAGTCCGAGGCATGCCTGACGACAAGCTTCTCGCTCTTCTCTCCCCCACCAGGCTCGGTCGCCTCACCCTGCGGAACCGGGTCTTCGTCCCCGGCCACACCACCAACTTCGGACTGAACAATGTGCCCACCCGTCGCCACGTCGCCTACCACGCGGAGCGGGCGCGCGGCGGTGTCGGCCTGATCATCACCGAGGCGATCCGCGTGCACCCCACCAGCGCGGGCCGCAGCATCAGCCTCGGCAGCTTCGACGACTCGTCGATCCCGGCGTACGCGGCGGTGACCGAGGCCGTGCACGAGCACGGGGCACGCATGTTCGCCCAGATCATGCACGCCGGACGGCAGGCCAACGGCGACGCGACCCGTACCGCCGCCTGGTCCTCGTCGCCGGTGCCGTGGGCGGCCGGCTCGCACGTGCCGCACGCGATGGGACGCCGGGACATCGCCGTCGTCGTCGCCGCGTTCGCCGCCGCCGCGCGGCGGATGCGCGAGGCCGGCTTCGACGGCCTGGAGGTGCACGCCGGCCACGGCCACCTGCTCCAGCAGTTCCTCTCCCCGCACACGAACACCCGCGACGACGCGTACGGCGGCAGCCTCGACAACCGGATGCGCCTGACCCGCGAGGTGCTGACCGCGGTGCTCGCCGCCGCCCCCGAGCTACCCGTCGGGCTGCGGGTCAGCGCCGACGAGTTCCTGCCCGGCGGCCTCGACCCGGCCGCGGTGCTGGAGATCGTCGGAAAGCTGCGCGCCGAGTTCCCCCTCGCCTACGTGCACGTCAGCCACTCCGCCTACCACGGCAGCTGGTCGCTCGCGACGCAGATGGCGGACATGAGCTTCGGCCACGCCCCGTTCCGGCACCACGCGGCGCTGTTCAAGCGCGAGTTCCCGGACCTGCCGGTGCTCGCGGTGTGCCGGCTGGACAGCCTGCCGGAGGCCGCCGAACTCGTCGCCGCGGGCGAGGCCGACCTGGTCGGCCTGGCCCGCCCGCACATCGCCGACCCGCACCTGGTGCGCAAGGCCGAACAGGGCCGCCAGCACGAGGTACGCGCCTGCCTGGCCTGCAACCAAGGCTGCATCGGCCGCCTGGAGACCAGCCTGCCGATCTCCTGCGTGGTGAACCCGGAGGTCGGCGCCGAGCGGGAGTGGGCCGACGCCTGGCCGGAGCTGCCCGGGCCGTCCGGCGCGCGGAACGTCCTCGTCGTCGGCGGCGGGCCGGCCGGGCTGGAGGCCGCCCTCTCCGCGCACCGGGCCGGGCACCGGGTGACGGTGGTCGAGGCGCGCGACCACCTCGGCGGTCAGGTGGAGGTGGCCGCTCGCGTACCCGGGCGGGAGCGGCTCGGCCTGCTCACCCGCGACCTGGCCCGCGACGTGGCGGCCGCCGGCATCCCGGTCCGGCTCGGCCACCGCGCCGGCGTCGAGGACGTGCTGGCCGGCGACTACCAGGACGTCGTCCTCGCCACCGGCTCCCGGCCCGCCCGCCGCGAGCTGCCCGGCGGCCCGCCGGTGATCGACATCTGGCAGGCCGTGGACAACCTGGCCGACCCCGGCTACCGGCCCGCCGGCGCCGTCGTCGTGCTCGACGACGAGGGCACCTGGTCGGCGGCCTCGGTCGCGGAGGCGCTCGCCCGCCGGGGTGCCCGGGTCCACCTCGTCTCCCCCACCGCCACGGTGAGCGCCAAGATCACCACGTACTCGCGCCTGGCGCTGCTCAAGCGCTTCGCGGACCTGGGGATCGCGGTGCACCCGATGCGGACCGCCCGCGCGGCGGGCGCCACGGCGGTGGCCCTCGGCGGCCCGCTCGCCGGCGGCGAGACGATCGTCGAGGACGTCACCACGGTCGTCGACGGCGGCTCGGCGCAGGCCGCGGACGAGTTGTACCGGCAGCTCGACGCGCTGCCCGACGGTCCCCGCGTCCACGTCGTCGGCGACGCGAACGCCCCCCGCACCGCCTTCGAGGCCGTCTACGAGGGACGGATGGCCGGCGCGTTCCTCGGCGCCTTCGACACCGCGTCCGCCCAGCGCGTGCGGTACGCCCACTGACCCGTCCACCCCGGTAGCGGTGCACCGCGGACCGGACCTCCCCCACCTGTAGAGGAGACAAGCATGCTGGACATCGAGGAGCGCCTCACCCTGGATGAGCGTTCCGCCGTGGACTTCGTCCTCGGCCTGCGCAAGCGCTGGGCGGACACCGTCTACCCGGCGCTGCGCGAGGAGTACGGCGCCACCGGGGCGTCGGCCACCACCGTCGCCGACGCCGGTCAGGTGCTGCGCGGTCTCCCGCTCTACCCGTGGTTCAGCCACCTGGAGCGGGTGCAGCAGAAGATGCTCTGGAAGGTCGCCGGCGACGCGGTGCTCAGCCGCCGCGAGGAGCTGACCGACCAGCTCACCTCGCTGCCCGAGCAGCCGAAGGGCTCGCTGGAGCTGAACCCCGACCTGGACCTGCCCGACTGGTACACCGACTACGACATCCACATCCAGCCCGGCAGCTTCTTCTCCGACGACATGTCGGCCTACGTGTACGAGTTCGGCGCGCGCATCGTCATGCTGCGCGACAACGACGGCTACAAGTTCCACACGCTGTTCGCCCAGACCGCGCTGCCCGAGCTGCCCGCGGCGACCCGGATCGTCGACATCGGGTGCGGTTTCGGCAAGAGCACCCGCCCGCTGCCCGCCAGGTACCCGACCGCGCAGGTGATCGGCGTGGACCTGGCCGCCCCCGGTCTGCGCCTGGCCCACGCCGAGGCCGAGGCGACCGGAGTCGCGATCGACTACCGGCAGGCCGACGGCCGGGCCACCGGCATCGAGTCGGACAGCTGCGACGTGGTCACCGGCACGATGGTGCTGCACGAGATGCCGGCCGCCGCGATCCGGGAAACGATCGTGGAGGCCGCGCGCCTGCTCAAGCCGGGCGGCTCGCTGCGCTTCCTGGAGTTCATGCTCACCGGCGACCCGCTGCGCGACGCCACCGTCTACGAGCACGCCGAGCGCAACAACGAGCCGTTCTTCCACGACCTGTTCGGTTCGGACCTGATCGAGGTCTGCACCGAGGCCGGCCTGACGGACGTGTCGTGGACCCCGTTCGACGAGCGCCGCAACGGCGTCCAGCCGCAGGGCTGGGGCGACCGTCCCGAGTGGCACTTCCCCTGGGCCGTACTGGCCGCGACCAAGCCGGAGGCGTGATGAGCACCGAGTTCGACTACTTCGGGGACCCCAAGGTCGGCAAGCTGCTCGACCTGGTGCTGCAGCTCTCCACCGAGCTGCACGTGACCCGCCAGCGGGTACGCGTCGTCGAGGCGCTGCTGGTCCGTTCCGGCGCGCTCACCGCGGGCGCCGTCGACGGGTTCGTCTCGACCGAGGAGGAGCAGCGGGTCCTCGACCGGGAGCGGGACGAGCTGCTGGCCCGCCTCATGCGCATCCTCACCGAGCACGGCCCCGCGGAGCACCCGCTGCGGGACCAGTGGGAGGCGGCCCTGAGCGAGAAGACCGGCTGATGAGCACACCGGACGCGCCCGGCCTGATCGACAGGTACCTGCAACTGTGCGAGGACCGCGAGCTCGACGAAGCAGGCAGCTTTCTCGCGGCGCAGGCGCGGTTGGTCTTCCCGGGCGGCCGGGAGTACTCGTCGCTGCGGGAGATGGCGGCCGCGTCGACCGGAACCTACCGGTGGGTGCGCAAGCACCGGGACCGCTACCTGGTGGGTGACGCCGACGGGCGGGTCACTGTGACCTCGCTCGGGCGGCTGTACGGGGAATGGCTCGACGGCACTCCGTTCGAGGACATCCGCTACGCGGACGTGTTCGTGCTCGACGGCGGACTGATCGTCGAGCAGCACGTCTACAACGATCTGGCCCTGGTCGCGTCGCTGCGCGACGCCTGACTGGCACTCGTCGCGCAACTGCGCGACGCCTGACCGGCACTGGTCGCGCAGCAGCGCGACGCCTGATTCCCCCACCTCCGCCGCTCCGGCGGCGGAGGTGGTCTCCCCCGACTCATGACGAGGTGTGTGCATATGAAACGGAAGTGGGCTCTGCTCCCGGCGGCGCTGGCCGCCGCGCTGGTCCTGTCCGCGTGCGGCGGCGGCTCCGACGACGGCGCCGGTGGCGAGGGCAAGGAGGCGAAGCTGACCATGGCCATCGCCTCCGCCGTGATCGGCCCGAAGGAGGAGGTGGCCGTCTACGCGGTCGCCAAGGAACTCGGCTACTTCGCCGAGGAGAAGCTGACCGTCGAGACGATCAACGCCGACGGCTCGGTCGCCGCCCTCCAGGCGGTCGCGTCCGGCAGCGGTGACATCACCCCCGCCGACGCCGGCTCGGCGCTCGGCGCGGTGGAGAAGAACGTGCCGATCAAGGCGATCGGCGGCCTGGTGCAGAACTGGCCGTGGGTGATGGCGGTGAAGCCGGACTCCCCGATCACCGGCGGCGCGGACCTGCGCGGCAAGAAGATCGGCGTGATCAGCCTGGCCTCCGGCTCGGCCCCGTACGCCCGCGCCTACGTCAAGGCCGCCGGCCTGGACCCGGCCAAGGACGTCGAGCTGCTGCCGGTGGGCGTCGGCGCGCAGGCCGCCGCCGCGCTCAACGACGGCAAGGTCGACATGCTGGCGCTCTACACCCAGGCGTACGCGGTCATCGAGAACGCCGGCACCGAGCTGAAGTACCTGACCAACCCGGACGTGTTCACCGGTATCCGGTCGCTGACCTTCAGCGTCGGCGCCCGTGACTTCGACGCCAAGAAGGACTCGTACGAGCGGTTCCTGCGCGCGGCGTACAAGGCGATGCTCTTCTCGGCGAAGAACCCCGAGGCCGCCATGAAGATCGGCTACAAGGTCTTCCCGCAGATCCTCGCCGGCAAGTCCGCCGACGAGCGCCTGAAGGCCGACACCGAGAGCCTCACCGCCTGGCTGAAGACGGCCACCCCGGCCAGCGGCGAGCCGGAGCAGTTCGGCGACTGGGGCGCGATCAGCGACGACGAGTGGGCGAAGACCCAGGCGTACACCAAGGAGGCCGGGCAGATCACCGGCGACGTGGACCTGAAGAAGCTGTGGGACCCGAGCCTGCTCTCCGGCGCGAACGACTTCGACAAGGCCGCGGTGCTGAGCAAGGCCGCGAACTACACCGCCTAGGCAGCGGACAGCGGAAGGGATTTCGATGGCCATCAAGGCGACGGCCCGCCGGGCGCAGACGCAGGCTCCGGCATCGGTGTCGGAAGACTCCTGGATCGAGATCGACGGGCTGGACAAGGAGTACCGGCCCCGGAAGTCGGCACCGACCCAGGCGCTGAGCGACATCAACCTGACGGTACGTCGCGGCGAGTTCATCTCGGTCGTGGGACCGTCCGGGTGCGGCAAGACCACATTGCTGAAGATCCTCGCCGGGCTCAGCCCGAAGTCCGGCGGCGCGGTACGGATCGCCGGGCGGGACGTGACGAAGCCCCTTCCCGAGGTCGGGATGGTGTTCCAGGCACCGACGCTGCTGCCGTGGCGCACCATCTTCGACAACGTGATGGTGCCGGCGGAGATCCAGCGACTGGATCCCCGCCGGCACCGGGAACGCGCGCAGCAGTTGCTCGAGATGGTCGGTCTCAACGGCTTCGAGCAGAAGTACCCGCACGAGCTCAGCGGCGGCATGCAGCAGCGGGCCGGCATCTGCCGGGCGCTCGTGCACGACCCGGCGGTACTGCTGATGGACGAGCCGTTCGGCGCGCTCGACGCGATGACCCGCGAGTACATGAACGTGGAACTGCTGCGCATCTGGCAGGAGAGCAACCAGACGATCGTGCTGGTCACGCACTCCATCCCGGAGGCGGTGTTCCTCTCCGACCGGGTCGTCGTGCTCAGCCCCCGGCCGGGCCGTATCGCGGAGGTCATGGACATCGACCTGGAGCGGCCGCGTGACCTCGGCGTCATGTCGTCCGACCGGGCCGGGGTCTACGTGGAGCGGATCCGCCGACACTTCAACGCCGCCGGCGTTATCGACTGACGAGGGACAGCCATGGCAACAAGCAACCTGGTCCGCGAGCCGGCCCAGCCACCGGCGCCGTCCGCCCGGCCCGCCCGGCCCGCCCGGCGCAAGTTCGACCTCCGCGAGAAGCCCCAGCTCTGGCTGGTCCCGACGGTCTTCGTCGTGGTCGTGCTGGCCTGGGAGTACGGCGTCCAGCTCATCGGCGTCGACGAGTACGTCCTGCCGCTGCCGTCGAGCGTGGTCGAGTCGCTGTGGCAGCAGCTCGGCGACGACCAGTTCTGGGGTCACTTCTGGGTGACCACCCAGGAGGCGCTGCTCGGGTTCGTGATCGGTGTCGGGGCCGCGCTGCTGCTCGGCACGTTCATCTCCCAGATCAAGATCGTCGAAGCCACCCTGATGCCGTACATCGTGGCCTTCCAGACCGTGCCGAAGGTCGCCCTGGCCCCGCTGTTCGTGGTCTGGTTCGGCTTCGGCCTGACCAGCAAGGTGGTCATGGCCGCGGTGATCTCGTTCTTCCCGATGCTGGTCAACGTCATCGAGGGTCTGCGGGCGGCCGACGCCGACAAGATCCAGATGCTGACGGTGTTCGGCGCGAGCAAGACCCAGATCTTCCGGATGGTCCGGCTGCCCAGCGCGCTGCCGTTCATCTTCGCCGGCCTGGACATCGGCATCGTCTTCGCCATCCTCGGCGCGGTCGTCGGCGAGTTCATCGGCGCCAAGGAGGGCCTGGGCTACCTGCTGCTGCAGACCAACTACAACTTCGACATCGCCGGCATGTTCGCCGTCCTGGTGGTCCTGTCGGTGATGGGTCTGGTGGCGCACTTCGTGATCCGGCTGCTGCAGAAGCGCCTGGCCTTCTGGGCCGAGGACACGAAGGTGATCGGCGCGTGACGACAGCTGACGGGACCGTCGTCACGCGTGCGGAGCACCGGCCGGGCGTGGTTCACGCCCGCCCGGCCGGTGGCCGAACGGGAAAGGCAGGACACGAGACATGAACACCGACCCGAACCGGTTCGACGGGCGGGTGGCACTGGTCACCGGTGCGGCCCGCGGCATCGGCGCCCGGATCGCCGCGACCCTCGCACAGCGCGGCGCGACTGTGGCGCAGGCCGACCTGCTCGACGACTGGGCGGAGGCCGAGCTGACCGGCGGCGCGCACACCCGGCACCGGGTGGACGTCCGGTCGGCCGCCTCCTGCACCGACCTGGTGGCCGAGGTACTCGACTCCCACGGCCGCCTCGACCTGCTCGTCAACAACGCCGGGATCGTCCGGCGCGGGCCGGCGGCCACGATGTCGGAGGAGGACTTCACCGCCGTCCTGGACGTCAACCTGACCGGCACGTTCCGGATGTGCCAGGCCGCGTACCCGGCGCTGCGGCAGACCCGCGGCGCGGTGGTGAACATCGGCTCCACGAACGGGCACATCGCGGTGCTGAACACGCTCGGGTACTGCGTCAGCAAGGCCGGCGTGATGCACATGGCGCGCGTGCTGGCCCTGGAGTGGGCGCCGGACCGGATCCGGGTCAACGCCGTCGGACCCACGATCGTCCCCACCGACATGACCTCCGACGTACGCGGTGACGAGGCGTACCTGGCCGACAAGATGGCGAGCATCCCGCTGGGCCGGATGGCGCAGCCGCAGGACGTCGCCAACGCGGTCGCCTACCTGCTCAGTGACGCCGCCGCCATGACCACCGGGCAGACGATCTTCGTCGACGGCGGCGTCACCATCCACTGACTTCCCCCCTCTCCGACCCCTTCTGTGAGGACCACCATGCCCAAACCGGATACCGCGGCCGCTCTCGCGGCCGTCGACGCGCACTTCGACGAGTTCGTCGAGGAGCTCCAGCAGCTGTGCCGCATCCGCAGCCGCCGCCAGGAGCCGGAGCAGATGGAGGCCACCGCCGAGTTCATCGCCGGGTCGGTCCGCCGCTGGGGCGGCGAAGCCGAGATCATCCCATGGGAGCAGTCGTACCCGTACGTGCTGGCCGAGGTGCCGGGCGAGGGTGACAAGGCACTGCTGCACTTCACCCACTACGACGTTGAGGTCGAGCCGGCCGGTGACGACGCCGACTGGATCAGCCCGCCGTACGCGGCGGAGATCCACGACGGCCGGCTGTACGCCCGGGGCGTGGCCGACGACAAGGGCGTCGTCATGTCCCGCATCCACGCGGCGGCGGCCTGGAAGCTGGCCGGGCTGACCCCGCCGGTGACCAACCGGATCATCTTCGAGGGCAAGAAGTGGCTGCACAGCCCGGGTCTGGGCTCGTTCGTGCAGGCGCACGCCGACCGGCTCGCCAGCGACGCGGCGCTGTGGGAGAACTCCTGGCTCGACGGCGAGGACCGGCTGCTGCTCAAACTCGCCGAGAAGGGCGTGCTCTACCTGCGGCTCACCGCGCAGACCCTGCCGCGCGACCTGACCAGCCAGAACACCGCGCTGCTGCCGGCCGCCACGGCCCGGCTGGCCGCCGCCCTGGCGCAGCTGCAGCGGCCCGACGGCACCGTGACGATCCCCGGATTCGCCGACGACGCCCGGCCGCCGACCGACGAGGAGCGGGCGCTGCTGGAGAAGGTGGCGTTCGACGGGGACTTCCTGCGCAAGCGGGCCCAGGTCGACCGGTTCACCGGTGACCTGGACGACCAGGCCGCCGCCGTGGCCATCCGGACCGTGCCGACGCTCACCGTCGCCGGTTTCGCCGGCGGCGACATGCGCGACGACGTGACACTCGGCATCCCGTCGACCGCCTCGGCGAAGCTGGAGATCCGGCTGGTCCCCGGCCAGGACCCGGACCGGGTGCTCGGCTGCATCCGCGACCACCTGGCGGCGACCGGCTTCGGTGACCTGCGCATCGAGGTGATGGCGACCAGCCGGCCCAACCTCACCGACCACCGCGACCCGTTCGTCGCGCTGGTCGCCGACGCGGCCCGCCGGGTGTACGGGACCGAGCCGGTGATCGAGCCGTACACGCAGTGGATCGGCAACCAGGGCGTGATCGCCGACCGCCCGATCGTCGGCGTCGGCGTCTCCCGGGCCGACTCCGGCGTGGACGGCCCGAACGAGAACATCCGGCTGGACGACTACAAGGCCGGCATCAAGCACGTCATCGAGGTCATGGCGGCGCTGGCGGTGGCGGAGTGACCCGGGCCCGCGGTGTGGCCCGCCGCGCCTACGTCGACGTGCCGTGGGGTCAGGTGCACTACCGGCACGGCGGCGACGCCGACGCCCCGGTGCTGCTGATGCTGCATCAGTCCCCGCTCTCCTCGGCCACCTACGACGCGGTGATCGAGCCGCTGGCCCGCCGCGGCCTGCGGGTGATCGCCCCGGACACGCCGGGCTTCGGCATGTCGGACGCGCCGCCGCGCCCGTGGTCCATCCCGGAGTACGCGGCCGGGGTGTGGCAGTTCGCCGACGCCCTCGGACTGTCCCGGGTGCACCTGCTCGGGCAGCACACCGGCGCGATCGTCGGCGCCCAGGCGCTGATGTCCGCGCCGGAGCGGGTGCACCGGCTGATCCTCCAGGGCATCCCGCTCTACGACGAGCAGGAGCGGGCGGAGAAGAAGCGGTCGTACGCGCCCGGCTACGTGCCGGCGCGCGACGGCGGGCACCTGAAGGTGATCTGGGACCGGGTGTACGGCCTGTACCCCCGCCTGACCCCGGAGGAGGCGGACCGCCAGGTCACCGAGTACCTGCTGACCGGCCCGGACTACGCCACCGCGTACCGGGCGGTGTTCGACCACCACGTGGACACCGCCGCCCTGGACGCACTGCCCATCGTGCTGCTGCACGGCGCCGACGACCTGCTGGACCGGATGACGCCGCAGGTGCGGGCCGCGCTGCCCGGCGCCGAGCTGGTCACCATCCCCGGTGGCACCGACTTCGTGGCCGACGAGCAGCCGGAGGCGTTCGCCGACGCGGTCGCCGCGCAGGTGCACGCCGACCTCGGGCGGGAGGTGGCGGCGTGAACGCGGGCACCCCGGTCGCCGAGGCGAAGGTCGTACCGGCGAACACGCTCTACACCGCGACCGTCGAGGTCTCCGGCGGCCGGGGCGGCAGCGCCCGGTCGCTGACCGGGTCGCTGCGGGTCGACCTGACCCGTCCCGCGCAGCGGGGTCCGGACGCGCCCGGCACCGACCCGGAGGAGCTGTTCGCGGCCGGCTACGCGGCCTGCTTCGACAGCGCGCTCACGGTGGCCGCCCGGCAGGCCGGCGTCAAGCCCGGTCCGACGACGGTGACCGCCTCGGTCTCCCTCGGGCAGACGCAGGACGGCCGGTACGCGATCGCCGTGACGCTGGACGTGTCCGCGCCGCAGTGCCCGCAGGCGGACCTGGAACGCGCGGTGGAGCTGGCCGACCGGATGTGTCCCTACTCGAACGCCCTGCGGGGCAACACCGCGGTGGCGATCCGGGTCGATGGCCACCGCTGACCTGACCCGGCCCGCAGCGGTCCGCCACCCGGCGGATCCGCCGCGGCCCGCCGGCCCGATGGCCCTGGCCGCCGGGCTCGGCGCGGTCTACCTGATCTGGGGCTCGACCTACCTGGGCAACCGGGTGGCCCTGGACAGCATCCCGCCGCTGGTCGCCACCTCGGCCCGGTTCCTGGCCGCCGCGCTGCTGCTGTTCGCGGTGGCGGCGCTGCGCCGGGGACCGGCCGGGCTCCTGCTGCCCCGGCGGCAGTGGGGCGGCGTGGGCGCCAGCGGGCTGCTGATGGTCGGTGCGGGGAGCGCGCTGCTCGCGTTGGGTCAGCAGTACGTGCCGACGGCGCTGACGTCGCTGCTGGTGGCCGGCATGCCGCTGTGGGTGCTGGTGCTGCGGCTGGCCACCGGCGCGCGGCCGTCACCGCTGGCGGTGGTGGGCGTGCTCGGCGGGGTGGCCGGGCTGGCGCTGCTGTTCTCGGTGCCGACGCAGGGATGGCACCTGGGCGGGATGCTGCTGGTGGTGGTCTCCACGATGGTGTGGGCGCTGGGCTCGACGCTGTCGCAGCGGCTGCACATGCCGGCCGACCACCTGGTCGGCACCGGCTGGCAGATGCTCGTCGGTGGCGTCGCGGTGGCGGTGGCGAGCGTGGTCAGCGGTGAGCTGGGGCGCTTCCGCCCGGCCGACGTGACGGGCCGGTCCTGGCTGGCGTGGACCTACCTGATGCTGGTGTGCACAGTGGTCGGCTTCAGCGTCTACACCTGGTTGCTGCGCAACGCGCCGATCCAGCTCGCGTCCACCTACGCGTACGTCAACCCGGTGGTGGCGGTCCTGCTCGGCATGATGGTGCTGGATGAATCGTTGTCCGGACGACAGGTGCTCGCCGGTGCCGTGGTGCTCGCCTCGGTGGCGCTCGTCATCGCGCGGGAGCGACCCCGGCAGGCCGGCGGCCTACCGCCCGGGAAGACCCCCGTCGCACCAGCCTGACGCCCGGCGACCCCGCCCACGTACGTCGACACTGGAGGAACAGAGATGATCACGACAACGGTCGTCGAGAGCAGCGCCGGCCGGACCCGCTCCGGTCTGGGACGCGCCCTCGACATCGTCAACATCATCGCCGAACGGGCACCGGAGACCCTCGGCGTGTCGACGATCGCGCGGGAACTGGGCCTGCCGAAGGCGGTCGCCCACCGGATCCTCAAGGAGCTGGTGGCCGACAACTTCCTCACCTTCAACGAGGAGACCAAGCGGTACCGCCTCGGCACCGGCGCGCTGGCGGTGGGCCTGGCCGCGCTGCGTGCCCTGGACGTGCCGGACATCGCGCGCCGGTACCTGGTCCGGCTGGTCCGCGACAGCGGCGAGACCGCCACGCTGTCGGTGCGGCAGGGCTGGTCGCGCGTCTACATCGACCAGGTGCTCTCGCCGCACGAGGTCCGGATGTCGGTGTCCCTGGGCACCAGCCACGCGCTGCACTCCGGGTCGTCGTCGAAGGCGATCCTGGCGGCGCTGCCGGACGCCGAGGTGGACGACTACCTCGGCCACCACCCGCTGGACGCGGTCACCCCGGCCACCATCACCTCCACCGCGAAGCTGCGGGCCGAGCTGGCCCGGGTCCGCCGCCAGGGGTACGCGGTGAGCATGGGTGAACGGCAGAACGGGGCCGGCAGCGTCGCCGCGGTGGTGCGCTACGCGACCGGGCAGGTGTTCGGCTCGATCTCGCTGTGCGGGCCGCAGAACCGGTTCACCCCGGAGGTGTGCGCCGCGCACGGTGCGCTGGTCGCCGCGGCGGCGGCGGAGATCTCCGCCGAACTGGGTTTCCGGCCGCCGGCGCAGCGTGTCGCCGGCCGGACGGGTCAGGAACAGAACTGGGGAGGTGGAACAGGTGAGTGACGGACCGCTGACGGGCCTGCGGGTGCTGGACGTCTCGACGATCCTCGCCGGACCGCTGTGCTGTCAGATCCTCGGCGACTACGGCGCCGACGTGATCAAGATCGAACATCCGACCATGGGTGACAGCATGCGCGGCCACGGCAAGGCCAAGGACGGCCATCCCCTGTGGTGGAAGGAGATCTCCCGCAACAAGCGGCTGGTCGGGCTGAACCTGTCCGCGCCGGAGGGCGCGGCGCTGCTGCTGCGGCTGGCCGAGCGGGCCGACGTGCTGGTGGAGAACTTCCGGCCGGGCACGCTGGAGCGCTGGGGCGTCGGCCCGGAGGAGCTGCACCGGGTCAACCCCGGTCTGGTGATCGCCCGGATCACCGGCTTCGGGCAGACCGGCCCGTACGCCTCCCGGGCCGGGTTCGGCACCCTGGCCGAGGCGATGAGCGGCTTCGCCCACCTGACCGGCACCGCCGACGGCCCGCCCACGCTGCCCGCGTTCGGGCTGGCGGACAGCATCTGCGGCATCGCCACCTCGTCGGCCGTGATGATGGCGCTCTGGCACCGGGAGCGCTCCGGCGGCCGGGGCCAGGTCGTCGACATGAGCCTGCTGGAACCGATCATGACCGCTGTCGGTCCCGGTCCCACCGTCTACGACCAGCTCGGCGTGGTGGAGCAGCGGCAGGGCAACCGCTCGACGAACAACGCGCCGCGCAACACGTACCAGACCAAGGACGGCTCGTGGGTGGCGATCTCCACCAGCGCCCAGGCCATCGCCGAACGGGTGCTGCGGCTGGTGGGCCACCCCGAGGTGATCGACGAGCCGTGGTTCCGTACCGGCGTCGGGCGGGTGGCGCACGCGGACCTGCTCGACGAGTACGTGGGCTCGTGGATCGCCGAGCGGACCCGCGACGAGGTGGCGGCGGCGTTCGCCGAGGCCGGCGCCGCTGTCGCCCCGGTCTACAGCGCCAAGGACATCGTCGAGGACCCGCACGTCCAGGCCACCGAGATGATCACGACGGTCGACGATCCGGACCTCGGCCCGATGCGGATGCACAACGTCATGTGGCGGATGTCGGAGACGCCGGGCCGGATCCGGTTCACCGGCCGCTCCCCCGGCGCCGACACCGACGCCCTGCTCGTCGAGGAGCTCGGCTGCGACCCGGCCGAGATCGCCGACCTGAAAGCCCGTGGCGTCGTCGCCTGACGACGCCGACAGCCGAAACGCGAGGAACCCCGTGGGCACCACTGCCAGAACCGCCGACCGCCTGCTCGACGCCGTGCAGGCCGGCGTCACGACCTACGACCTGGGCCGGCGGCTGACCGCCGGCATGCCGCAGTCACCGAACCACCCGGCGTTCGGGCTCACCCTGCCGCGCCGCCACGGCGACATGGTGCGGGCCGACGGCGGCTCCGCCGCCAACGACCTGCTGGTGATGGGCACGCACGTCGGCACGCACGTCGACGCGCTCGCGCACGTCTCCCAGGACGGCCGGCTGCACGGCGGCGCCGACGCCGCCGCGGCGCAGGTCGGCGGCCGGTTCGACGAGCTGGGCGTGCACACGGTCGCGCCGATGGTGCGCCGCGGCGTGCTGCTGGACGTGCCCGCGGCGCTGGGCGTCCAGAGCTGCGAGCCCGGCTACGAGATCACCCCCGCCGACCTGGACGCCGCGGTGTCCCGGCAGGGCACGCCGGTGGGCGCGGGCGACGTGGTGCTCATCCGCAGCGGCTGGGGTCGGCTGTTCGACCACGAGGACCGCAACCAGTACATCGGCAAGGACTCCGGCGTGCCGGGGGTCGGCGCGGACGGCGCCACCTGGCTGGCGCAGCGCGGCGTGCACGCGGCCGGCGCGGACACCATCGCCTTCGAGTGCCTGCCGCCGGGCAAGGGCCACAGCACGCTGCCGGCGCACCGGATCCTGCTGGTGGAGCACGGCATCTACCTGATCGAGACGATGGCGCTGGAGGAGCTGGCCCGCGACGGGGTGCACGAGTTCACCTTCGTCATGGCGCCGCTGCCGCTGTACGGCGCCACCGGCTCCCCGGTGCGCCCGCTGGCGGTGATCAGCCGTGGCTGAGCCGACCCTGGGCCGCCACCTGGCCGCCTTCGCCGCCGACACCGCCGCCGAGACGCTGCCCGACGACGTGGTCGCGAGCGTCCGGGCCCGCGTCCTGGACGTGCTCGGCCTGTGCGTGGCGGCCCGGCCGCTGCCGACCAGCCAGGCGGCGCTGGACTACGTCGCCGAGCAGGGCGGCCGGGGCCAGGCCACCGCCGTCGGACTGGACGAGAAGGTTCCGGCCGCGCTGGCCGCGTTCGCCAACGGCGTGCTGGCGCACTCGCTCGACTACGACGACACGCACCTGCCCTCGGTGCTGCACCCCAGCGCGTCGGTGGTGCCGGCCGCGCTCGCCGCCGCCGAGGCCTCCGGGGCGTCCGGGCGGGAGACCGTCGCGGCCATCGCTGTCGGCCTGGAGGTGTGCGTCCGGCTCGGCATGGCCGGTTACGACCCGGCGGCCGGCAACTCCGTCTTCTTCGAGCACGGGCAGCACGCCACCTCGATCTGCGGCACGCTCGGTGGCGCGGTCGCGGCGGCCCGGCTGCTGAAGCTGGACGCCGACGGCGCGCTCGACGCGCTCGGGGTGTCCGCCTCGATGGCGGCCGGGCTGATCGAGTCCAACCGCAACGGCGGCACAGTCAAGCGGATCCACTGCGGCTGGGCGGCGCACGCGGCGGTCAGCGCCGCGCAGCTGGCCCGGCACGGCGTGACCGGGCCGCCGACCGTGCTGGAGGGACGCTTCGGCTTCTTCCAGGCGTTCCTGCGCGGCGAGTTCGACGGCGACGAGATCGTCCGCGGGCTCGGCACCGACTGGGCGGTACCGGGCATCTTCTTCAAGCCGTACCCGGCGAACCACTTCACCCACGCCGCCATCGACGCGGCGATCGCGCTGCGCGAGCGCGGGTTGCCGCTGGACGAGATCGAGTCGATCACGCTCGGCGTACCGTCGCCGACGGTGCGCACCATCGGCCAGCCCATCGAGCGCAAGCGTGCGCCGCAGACCGGTTACGAGGCGCAGTTCAGCGGCCCGTACGCGGTGGTCGCCGGCCTGGTCGGCGGCGGCGGTCTCGGCGTGGACCTCGCCGACTTCACCGACGCCCTGGCGCACGACCCGCAGCGGCGGGCGCTGATGGCGCTGGTCGACGTGGTGGGCGACGAGCGGTGCGACGCGATCTTCCCGCACCAGTTCCCGGCCGTGCTGCGGGTGGTCACCCGCGACGGGCGGGAGTGGGTGCAGGAGGTGCTCGCCAACCGGGGCGGGCCGCAGCGTCCGCTCAGTGACGCCGAACTGGCGGTCAAGTTCCGCACCAACGCCGCCGCCCTGCCGGAGGCGACCGCCGACCGCATCACCGAGGAGGTCCACCGGCTGGACCGGGCCCCCGACGTCCACGGCCTGATGGGCCTGATCAACCGCCGCTGAACCGAGCACGAGGAGCAACACCATGAGCACCTACGACCTGCTGCTGACGAACGTCCGCGTGGTCCGGCACGACCGGCCCGAGCCCGAGCTGATGGACATCGCGGTCACCGACGGGCGGATCAGCCGCGTCGCCCCGCAGATCGACCGGGCGGAGGCCGCCCAGGTCGTCGACGGCGGCGGCCGGCTCGCCTTCCCCGGCGTGGTCGACGCGCACCAGCACTGGGGCATCTACAACCCGCTGAGCGAGGACGCCGTCTCGGAGAGCCGCGCCTCGGTGCAGGGCGGCGTCACCACGGCGCTGAACTACATGCGCACCGGGCAGTACTACCTCAACCGGGGCGGCCGGTACGCCGACTTCTTCCCCGAGGTGCTGGCCGCCACGGAGGGCCGCTCCTACATCGACTACGGCTTCCACCTGGCGCCGATGTCGCGGGAGCACATCGGCGAGGTGCCGTCGCTGGTCGAGGAGCACGGGGTCACCTCGTTCAAGATCTTCATGTTCTACGGCAGCCACGGCCTGCACGGCCGCTCCGCCGACCAGAACTCCTTCCTGATGATCCCGGAGGGCGAGCGGTACGACTACGCCCACTTCGAGTTCGTGATGCGGGGCGTCCAGGCGGCCCGTGAGCGCTTCCCCGAGCTGGCCGACGAGATCTCGCTGTCGCTGCACTGCGAGACCGCCGAGATCATGAGCGCGTACACCAAGCAGGTCGAGCAGGACGGCACGCTGCGCGGGCTGGAGGCGTACCACGCGTCGCGGCCGCCGCACTCCGAGGGACTGGCCGTGTCGATCGCGTCGTACCTGGCGCACGAGACCGGGCTGCCGAAGATCAACCTGCTGCACCTGACCTCGGAGAAGGCTGTCGACGCGGCGCTGCGGATGGCGCGGGCGTTCCCGCACATCGACTTCCGCCGCGAGGTGACAATCGGCCACCTGGTGGCCGACATCGACACCGCGCACGGCCTGGGCGGCAAGGTCAACCCGCCGCTGCGCCCGCGCGCCGACGTCGAGGCGCTCTGGGGGTACGTCCTGGACGGCAAGATCGACTGGGTGGTCAGCGACCACGCCTGCTGCAAGGACGAGGTCAAGTTCGGTGAGCCGCGCGACGACATCTTCGTCGCCAAGTCCGGGTTCGGCGGCGCCGAGTACCTGCTGCCCGGACTGGTCACCGAGGGCAACCGGCGCGGCCTGTCGTACCAGCGGGTGGCGGAGCTGACCTCGTGGAACCCGGCGCAGCGCTTCGGCCTGCGCAACAAGGGCGCCATCGCGCAGGGGTACGACGCCGACATCTGCCTGGTCGACCCGGACTCGACCTGGACGGTGCGCGCCGAGGACTCCGAGTCGACGCAGGAGTACACGCCGTTCGAGGGCTTCGAACTGACCGCCCGGGTCACCGACACCTTCGTCCGCGGGCAGCACGTGCTCGTCGACGGCAAGGTGACCGGCGAGCCGGCCGGCCGCTACCTCGCCCGCCCGCAGCGGTAGGGGGAACGACGGATGGCGGTGGCGCGCAGTTACCTGTACGTGCCGGGCGACCGGGCGGACCTGCTGGACAAGGCGGCCGGGCGGGGCGCGGACGCGCTCGTGCTCGACCTGGAGGACGCGGTCACACCCGCTCGCAAGGCGCAGGCCCGGGAGACGGTCGCCGGGTACCTGGGCGCCGCCGCGCCGTCCGGCCCCGCGCTGTGGGTGCGGATCAACAGCGACCAGGTCGAGGCGGACGTCGAGGTGCTCTCCCCCGCGGCGGCCGGGGTGTGGGTGCCGAAGGCCGAGCCGGAGCTGCTCGCCGAGGTCGACGCCGCGCTGACCCGGGTGCAGCGGCGGCTCGGCCCGGACGCCCCGGCGTTCCGGGTGGTGGCGCTGATCGAGACCGCCCGGGGCGTGCTCACCGCGCCGCGGGTGGCCGAAGCGCCCCGGGTGCTGCGGCTCGGCCTCGGCGAGGCGGACCTCGCCGGCGAGCTGGGATTGCAGCCCGGACCGGACCGCGCCGAGTTCGCCCCGATCCGCGCCCAGGTCGTCGTCGCGTCGGCGGCAGCGGGCATCGCCCCCGCGGTGGGGCCGGTGGAGACGACGCTGCGCGACCCGGAGCGGCTGGAGCGGACCACCCGAGCGCTGCTGCGGCAGGGCTTCCGGGCGCGCAGCGCCATCCACCCCGGGCAGGTCGCGACGATCAACGAGGTGTTCACCCCCACCGCAGAGGAGGTGGCCTCCGCCCGGGCCGTGCTGGCGGCGCTGGAGCAGGCCGAACGCGGCGGCTCCGGGGTGGCCACCGACGCCGACGGCCGGCTGCTCGACCGGGCCGTGGTGCGCGCCGCCACCGAGGTGGTACGCCGCGCCGAGGCGTCCGCCGGCTGAACCGTGACGCCGGGCCGGGGACCGTCGACGGGTGCGACGCGTCCCGGCCCGGCACGGGTCAGGGCGTGCCGAGGGTGGCGCGGGCGGCCAGGATGTGCGCCCGCATCACCGAGCCGGCCCAGGCCCGGTCGCGCGCCTCGAACGCGTCGATCAGCTCCCGGTGGTGCGACATGCTGCGCGCCATCGCCGCCTCGTCGTACCGGCGGAACGTGCGGTTCACCAGCGGCGTCTGCACCACCGCCCCGAGCAGCGCGCTCAGCCGGCGGTTCCGCCCGGCGCCCAGGATGATCTCGTGGAACTGCGCGTTGCAGACCGCGATCCGGTCCGCCCGGTCCCGCCGCTGGCCGGCCGCGTAGCCCTCCATCTCGGCGCACAGCTCGCGCAGCCGGGCGATCTCCTCCGGCGTGATCCGGGTCGCGGCCAGCTCGGCGCCGTACCCCTCCAGCAGGGCACGCAGCTCGAAGATCTCCTCCAGGTCCTGCTCCCGCCAGGCCGGGACGGTGGCGCCCCGGTTGGCCTCCCAGTCCACCAGGCCCTCGGCGTGCAGCCGGCGCAGCGCCTCCCGTACCGGGGTGCGGCTCACCCCCACCGCGGCGGCGAGATCCTCCTCGGAGAGCTTCTTCCCCGGCTCGTACGCCCCGCCGAGGATGCGCGTCTTGATCGACTCGTACGCCGACTGCGTGGCCCGGCCCATGCGTCCCCCTCTGTTCACCGATGGTGAACCTACATCGACGCGGTGGAACCGCCGTTGACGGCGTACTCCGAGCCGGTCACCTGCCGGGCCCGGTCCCCGGCGAGGAACAGCACCACCTCGGCCACGTCCTCCGGCTCGTTCATCCGGCCCAGGGGCAGCCGGCGCAACTCGTGCACCACGTGGTCGGCGGCGGCGGAGACGTCGATGCCGAGCCGGAGCGCGACCGACTCCAGGTAGGCGTCCATGGTCGCGGTCCGGGTCGGGCCGGGCGCGACGGTGTTCACCCGCACGCCCCGCGGGCCGTACTCCAGAGCCAGGCCCTTGGCGAGGCTGAGCAGCGCGGCCTTGCTGACCGCGTAGTCGAGCATGTGCGGCTTCGGGTGCCGCGCCGCCTCGGAGCCGACGTTCACCACGCTGCCGCCGCCCCGCTCGACCATGAGCGGCACGAGCGCGCGGCACAGGCGCACGCAGGACATCACGTTCACGTCCCAGGTGCGCTGCCAGGCGGCGTCGTCGATGTCGGTGAACGCGTCCCGGTACGGCGCGAGCGCCACGTTGTTGACGAGCACGTCCGCGCCGCCGTACCGGCTGGTCACCTCCCGCACGACGGCGGCGACGCCGGCCGGGGTGCCCAGGTCGGCGGTGACCGCGACCCCCGCGCAGGCGGAGACGTCCAGGTCGGCGGAGACGACCTCGGCGCCCTCGCCGGCCAGCCGGCGGGCGACCTCGAGCCCGATCCCCGATCCGGCGCCGGTGACGACGGCGACCCTGCCCCTCATCCGCTGCTCCCCCCGGTGCCGCCGCGGGCGAGCACCTCGTCGGTGTGCTCGCCGAGCGTCGGCGCGAGCCGGCCGGCCGGCAGCGGCGAGCCCGACATGACGATCGGCGAGGCGATGCTGCGCAGCCGCCCGGCCACCGGGTGCTCGACGATCGACACCAGGCCGGTCCCGGCCTCTTCCTCCTCGCGCAGGATCTCCTCGTAGCCGGCCAGCGGCGCGCACGGCACGTCGATCGCGGACAGCTCCGCCAGCCACTCGGCTGTGGTGCGCCCGCGCAGCACCTCGGCGACCACCCGGTAGAGCCCGTCGGCGTTGGCGATCCGCTTGCCGACGGTGTCGTAGTCGGGATGGCGCAGCAGGTCGGCGCGCCCGACCAGGGTGAGGAACCGTTCCCACTGCCGGCCCGTGTAGATCAGGACGCAGAGGTGCCCGTCGGCGGTGGCGTACGGGCGGCGGTTCGGTGCGGCGGTACGCGGATAGAGCGGCGGCCCGGTGGGTGGCTCGAACGTCCAGCCGTCGAGCTGTTCGAGCAGGCCGAAGGCGACCATCGTGTCGAACATCGGCACCTCGACCCGCTGCCCCTCGCCGGTGGCGTCGCGGTGCCGCAGCGCGGCGAGCACGGCGGTGGACGCGGTCAGCCCGGTGATCTTGTCGGCGAGCGGCGTGACCACGTACCCGGGCTGGTCCTGGTTGACGCTCTGGAGCCGGGCGATCCCGGAGGCGCCCTGGATCACGTCGTCGTAGGCGGGCCGGTCGGCGTGCGGGCCGGTGCCCCGGAAACCCGGGATCGCGCAGTAGACGATCGCCGGGTGCAGCGCGCGCACGTCGTCGTAGGTGAGCGCGAGCCGGGCCGCGGCGGCCGGGCGCATGTTGTGCACCAGCACGTCCACCGTCGGCACCAGCCGGTCGAACGCGGCCCGGTCGGCGGGCGCCTTGAGGTCCAGCAGGACGCTCTTCTTGCCCCGGTTCATGTTGAGGAACACCGCCGCCATGCCCGGGGTACGGGCGGCGCCGAGCTGGCGGGCGATGTCCCCGCCCGGCGGCTCCACCTTGATCACCTCGGCGCCCAGGTCGGCCAGCATCAGCGTGCAGTACGGGCCGGAGAACGTGCTGGTCAGGTCCAGCACCCGCAGTCCGGACAGCGGCCCGGTCACGGGAATCCACCGGCCCGGCTCAGCATGCCCGGCAGCTCCGTGCCGAACACCTCGCCCAGCCACCTGGCGTTGCCGATCGCCGCGTCCAGCGACACCCCGGTACGCGTCCCGGAGCGTTCCAGCGCGTACACCACGTCCTCGGTGGCCACGTTGCCGGTGGCGGCCGGCGCGAACGGGCAGCCGCCGATGCCGCCGACGCTGGCGTCGATCGCCCGCGCCCCGGCCCCGACGGCGGCCAGGACGTTCGCCAGGCCCAGGTTGCGGGTGTTGTGGAAGTGCCCGCGCAGGCTCGCGGCGGTGCGCTCGCGCACGGCGGTGAACAGCCGCTCCACCTGGGACGGCACGGCCACACCGATGGTGTCGGCGAGCGCCACCTCGTCCGGCGCCACCGGTGCCAGGTCGTCGACGACGCGCAGCACGCGCTCCGGCGGCGTCTCCCCCTCGAACGGGCACCCGAACGCGGCCCCGACGGTGACCGAGGCACGCAGCCCATGCTCGCGGGCCCGGGGCAGCAGCCGCCGCACCTCCGCCACCGCCTCGGCGGTGGTCGTGCCCTGGTTGCGCCGGCAGAACGTGTCGGTGGCGACCACCACGAAGTTGACCTCGGTGACGCCTGCGGCGACGGCCCGGTCCAGACCGCGCCCGTTCATCACCAGGCCGATCGAGGCCAGGCCCGGCTCGTCGCGGACCAGCGCCGTCAACGCGTCGGCGTCGGCGAGCTTCGGCACCTTGGCCGGGTTGACGAAGCTCGTCACCTCGACGCGCCGGCTGCCCGCCGCGACCGCCCGGCGCACCAGTTCGGCCTTCTGCGCGGTGGTCAGCTCCGCCGGGTGGTTCTGCAGGCCGTCGCGGGGGCCGACCTCGACGATCTCGACGTTCAAGACAGCGCCTTCAGTCCGGCCTGCGCGACCTCCATGTCCTGCGTGTAGTGGCCGCCGCTGACCCCGATGCCGCCGACCAGCACGTCGTCGACCTTCACCGGATAGCCGCCGCCGAAGGTCACCAGCCGGTCGATCGCGGGCGGGGCGCCCATGGCCAGCGGGCCGTCGTCCTTGATGAAGTCGTACCAGCCGTCGCTGCTCAGCCCGAAACCGACTGCCGTGTACGCCTTGTCCTGCGCCAGCTGCACGCTCACCAGCGGCGCGCCGTCCATCCGCTCGTACGCCTTCAGCACGCCGCTCTCGTCGCACACCGCGACGGTGACCGCGAAGCCCATCTCCTCGGCCCGGGCGACGGCGGCGGCCACCATCGCCCGCGCGGCCGGCGCGGAGATCGAGCGCTTCTTCACCACGTGCGGGTTCTTCGCCATGACTGCCTCCTCAGATCGCGCCGGCGGCGCGCAGTTCGGTGATCCGGTCGTCGGCCAGGCACAGCACCTGGCGCAGGACCTCGTCGGTGTGCTCACCCAGCCGGGGGCCCACCGAACGCAGCCGGCCCGGGGTGCGGGACAGCCGGGGCGCGACGTTCTGCATCGGGAACGCGCCCATCTCCGGGTGGTCGAGTTCGACGATCGCCTCGCGCGCGGCGAAGTGCTCGTCGGCCAGCATCTCCCGGGCGGTGTAGACCGACCCGGCCGGTACGCCGCCCAGATGCAGCAGCCGCAGCAGCGCGGCCGGCTCGAACGTGACGGTCCACGCCGCGATCAGGTCGTCCAGTTCGGCCTGGTGCGCGCCGCGCGCGGCGTGGGTGGCGTACCGGGGGTCGTCGGCCAGGTCCGGGCGGCCCATCACCGCCGCCAGGCGGCGGAACACCGTGTCCTGGTTCGCGGCGATCAGCACCGTGGCGCCGTCGCGGGTCGGGTACGCGTTGCTCGGCGCCACGTTGGGCAGGATGGAGCCGGTCCGCTCCCTGACGTAGCCGGTGAGCGCGTACTCCGGCACCAGCGACTCCATCAGCGCCAGCACCGACTCGTAGATGGCGCTGTCCACCACCTGGCCCTGGCCGGTACTGCCCGCCACCCGCAACGCCATCATGGCGCCGAGCGCGGCGAACGTGCCGGCCAGCGAGTCGCCGAGGCTCACGCCGATGCGGCTCGGCGGCGTGGACGGGTCGCCGGTGACGTGCCGGATCCCGCCCATCGCCTCGCCGATCGAGCCGTAGCCGGCGCGGGACGCGTACGGGCCGTCCTGCCCGAACGCGGTGACCCGCACGACGACCAGCCGCGGGTTGATCCGGTGCAGCTCCTCCGGCGCGAGCCCCCAGCGTTCCAGCGTGCCCGGGCGGAAGTTCTCCACGAACACGTCGGCGCCGGCGAGCAGGTCGCGCATGAGCTGCTGCCCCTCGGGCATCCGCAGGTTGCAGGTGACCGACTTCTTGTTGCGGGCCACCACCGGGAACCACAGCGACTTGCCGTGCGGCTTCTCCCGCCCCCACTGCCGCATCGGGTCGCCGCCGTCCGGCTGTTCGACCTTGATCACCTCGGCGCCGAAGTCGCCGAGCAGTTGCGCGCAGAACGGCCCGGCCAGCAGCACGCCGGCCTCCACCACCCGTACGCCGGTCAGCGGCCCGTCGGGAAAGCTGCCGGTCATCCGGCCGGCTCCGACAGGCCGAACATCTTCTCGATACGGGCCTCGGCGAACCGGGAGACCGCGCCCGCCCGGGTCACCGACCGGACGCCCTCGATCTTCAGCAGCGCCGGGCGGACCAGCGAGCCCATGGTGACCGGCGCGGACGGGCAGGCCGCGCAGCGGCCGTGGAACGTGACCCGGGCGTCGCCGTCGGCGTCCACGTCGACGGTGACGCCGCCGCCGTGCGCCTCGACGAGCTGGCGTACCTTGCCGTCCAGCGCGCGGTCGGCGGCCTTCGCCGTCTTGTCAGCGCCCATCCTTGCGGCCCTTCTTCGCGGACTTCTTGCCGCTCTTGCCGTACAGCTCCTTCTTCTTGGCCTTCACGTCGATGCCGAGCACCCGGGCGAAGTTCAGGCCGAAGATCTTCTCCTTGATCTCGTCGGTCAGCTCCGGGTAGCCGTAACCGTCCTGGAGGTCCTCCGGCATGCGCATCTCGGCGAACAGGTCGATGTACGCCTGCACCTTCGGCCAGACGAACGCCTCGGAGCCCCACAGCAGCCGGTCCGGGCCGACGTGCAGCAGGCACTTGCCGATGGCGTGCAGCGCGGCGCGGGGCGCGACCGGGTACTGGTTGATCCAGGCGGTCAGCGCGAGGTGGATGTTCTCGTAGCGGGCGGCGATGTTGATCGTCTCGTTGATGAACGGCTCACCGAGGTGGTGCACGATGAACGTCATCTCGGGGAAGTCCTGCGCCGCGCGCTCCAGGTCGTACGGCGCCAGGTCGGCGATGTGCTGGGTGTTGAACGCCAGGCCCTTGTGGAACTGCACGTTCGTCACACCGTGTTCGAGGGCGGTCTCCCACAGCGGGTACGCGACCTGCCGGTCGTCGATCTTCCAGGACAGGCCGCCGGAGTGCGCCTGGTAGAACTTGAAGCTGGTGGCGCCCCACTCCTCGATCTGCCGGATCATCTCGGTCACCGCGCCGTAGCGGCCGTGGGTGATCGGGTCGACGCCGCCACAGAACAGCACCCGGTCCGGGTACGCCTCCTTGAGCCGGTAGTTGTTCTCCGCCGGCGAGAAACCCAGCTTCCAGCCGCCGTGGCTGGGCACCGTCTGGGCCATCGCCATGTCGGTGTCGGACTCCTCGAACATCAACCGGTACGCGTCCTCGACCGACAGTTCACGGCCGGAGATGTCGTCGTACGGGTAGCCCGGGGCGGAGTACTTGCGGGCGTACTCGACGAGCGCGTTCGTCGACTTCTTCCCGCCGTGGTTGAAGTCGATGTTCTCGTCGGTGAGCTTGTACATGTGGATGGCGTTGTCGAGGACGAAGAAGCCGTTCTTCATGGGGTGGGACGTCCCTTCGGGGTGGTGTCGTGCTCCAGGCGTTCGACGTGCCGGACCGCGAGCTGACGGCGGCGCCGCACCGACCACGCGGCGACCGAGACGCCGGCGATGACGGCGAGGCCGTTGAAGACGCGCTCGATCCAGGTCGCGGCGCCGAGATGTTGCAGGCCGGCGATGGTGAAGGTGATGAAGTACGCGGCGATCACGGTGCCGAGGATGTTGACCCGGCCGGGTCGCAGCGCGGCGGCGCCGAGGAAGGCGGCGGCGAAGGCCGGCAGCAGGAACTGCTCGCCGACTGTGGGCTGGGCCGAACCGATCCGCGAGGCCAGCAGCACCCCGGCGAGCGAGGCGAGCACCGCCGCGCCGACGAACGCCCGGATGGTGTAGCTGCGCACGTCGATGCCGGCCCGGGCGGCGCCGCGCAGGTTGCCGTCCATCGCGTAGAGCCGCTGACCGAAGGGCGTCCAGACGACGATGAACTCCAGCGCCAGCACCAGCACCACGAGGTAGATCAGCGGCAGCGGGACGCCGCCCAGGTCGCCGCGGGCGATCTCGGTGAACGCCGGCGGCACGTTCTGGTACAGCACCCGGCCGCCGGTGACCATGTAGAGCAGACCCATCAGCAGGCTGCCCACGGCGAGCGTCGCGATGATCGAACTCATGCCGAACTTCAGCACCAGCAGGCTGTTGAGCAGGCCGACCGCGACGCCGACGGCGAGCACGGCGACCAGGGCCAGCCAGATCGGCACGCCCTGCACGGCGATCAGCCAGATGCTCACGCCCTGCGCCAGGCCCAGCATCGGGCCGACCGACGCGTCCAGGTAGTGCGCCAGCAGTGGCAGCGTGGCGGCCATCGCCACGATCACCGTCACGGTCTGGTTGACCAGGATCAGCCGGAAGTTCGTGGTGGTGAAGTAGGTCTCCGGGGTGAGCACGGAGAAGACCGCGATCACCAGGACGAGCATGCCGAGCAGCCCGAACCGGCTCACCCCCTCGACCGCGCGCTCCCCGGCCCCGGCGCGGGACCGGTCGGCGCTCTGCTTGACGACCGTGCGGCCGCCGCCCGGCGGCGTCTTCGTGGTGGCGGCGGTCATCGGACCGCCTCCCCGGCCGTGGCGAGCGTGCCGGCGACGATCAGCTGCACGCACCGTTCGACGTCGAGCCCTTCGGTGGGGCCGTGGTAGACGTTGCGGCCGCCCTTCATCACCAGCAGCCGGTCGGCCATCGACAGGATCTCCGGGATCCGGTGGCTGATCACGATGACCGCGTAGCCGCGGTCGCGCAGCCGGCGGATCAGCGCGTTGACGCCGTCGGACTCGGTGGTGCCGAGCGCGGCGGTCGGCTCGTCCATCACCATCACGCGCGGCTCGTTCTCGGTGACCAGCGCGCGGGCGATGGCGACCATCTGCCGCTGCCCGCCGGAGAGCCCTTCGACCAGCACGTTCATGTCGTGCAGGTCGATGCCGAGTTCCTCCAGCACCGCGCGGGTGCGCTCGCGCATCGCCCGCTTGCGCAGCACGGGCAGGCCGCGTACGCCGCCGGTCCACTCGCGACCGAGGAAGACGTTCTCGACGATGCTCAGGTTGTCGGAGAGCCCGAGGTCCTGGTAGATCATCTCGATCCCGGCGGCGCGGGCCCCGCCGATGGTGTGCGGCGTCAGGTCCCGGCCGGCCACCCGCAGGCGGCCCGTGTCCGGCGCCAGCGCGCCGCTGACCATGCTCATCAGCGTGGACTTGCCGGCGCCGTTGTCCCCGACGACGCCCAGGATCTCGCCCGGGCGCACGTCGAAGGAGACGTCGGTGACGGCGCGTACCCGGCCGTAGGACTTGCTGACGCCCACCGCCTCCAGCACCGGGGCGGCACTCATCGGGCCTCGCTCCACATCTTCTCGTAGCGCTCGGCGTAGTTCACGTAGCTGTTCCAGTCGACGGCGCCGTCCTTGGGCGCGTTCGTCTTGTCGAAGACTGTGGCCGGGATGCCCTGCTCGGCGTCGGGCAGCGCGGGCTGCCCGGCGGCCAGCCGGCCCACCTGGTCGATGGCGGCGTAGGCGTTCCAGCCGCGGATGGCGCCGAAGTCGGCGAGCTGGTCACCGGCGGCCACGCTGCCCAGCCGCTCCGGCTCGGCGTTCTTGGACAGCACCTTGATGTCGTTGCGGCCGGCGGCCCGGATGGCGGCGATGACGGACTCCACGCCGTTGCCGTACGGCGTGAGGATGTACTGCAGGTTGTCACCGTGCTTCTGGATCAGCGAGGTGGTGATGTTCTGCATCTCGATCGGGTCGACCGCCTGCGCCAGCGTGCGCTCGCGGACCTCCAGCAGCTCGCAGCCGGTGCAGCCGGCGAGCACGCGCTTGCTGGCGTTGAGCGCCTCGACCAGGTGCGGGTAGCCGACGTCCCAGAGGAAGACGACCTTGGCCTTGCCGTTGGAGTCGGCGACGGCCTTCGCCGTGGCCAGCACCGCCTGGAACGTCTCCCGGCTGGACACGTGCGCGTCGTAGCCGACCGCGCCGCCCTCGGCGACGGCGGAGACGCCCACCACCGGGATCTTCGCCTTCTGCAGCTCGGCGATGCCGTCGGCGACCTGGTTCTCCGGGATGGCGACGGTGATGACGGCGGTGGGCTTGTTGGCGGCGGCGGTGGCCAGTGCCTTCTGGTAGCCCTCCGGGGTGCCCTGGCCGTCCAGGATCTCGGCGCTCCAGCCGAGCTTCTCGGCGATGGCGGTGGCCCGCTTGCCGACCTCCTCGCAGGAGGTGCCGATCTTGCAGACGATGATGTTGAGCTTGCCGTTCGCCGGCGGCTTCACCGAGGTCGTCGGCCCGGACCACTCCTCGTAGACCTTGATCTTGTCGAGGGTGATGTCGGCTTCCTTGCCCTCGAAGTAGAGCATCCCGCCGGTGCCGGCGGCGATCAGCTTGCGGGCCGTCTCGGTGTACTCGTCGTTGACCGCGGCGGGCGTGTCGGAGGCCGCGCTGTCCTCACCCGATCCGCAGGCGGCGGTGGTGAGCAGAAGGGCGGCCACCCCGAACGCGGCGGCGGCGGCGCGGAGCCGGCGGGCTCGGAAAGTGTGTGTCACTGTGCTACTCCCTCGGTGGGTGGCAGGCGTCGAAAAGAAGCACGTCGATGAGTCGGCGCAGGGAGGGGCGAAAACAAACCCGGCGCGTGACGGGCGCTTCGGGTTGCATGCAATCGCAGTCCAACACGATCAACATCGACAGTCAATAGTTCACAATGCCGAAACATAAGCCCTGTTAGAGAGCGTTTCGCCAGCCCACTGGGAGGCGCTTTCGCCCCGACCGGGCGGAGAAATTGTATTTTTCCGACGTGAAGCTCTCGGGGTACGCGTCAGCGGACAGGCGCCGCGGAACGCCCGATGCGCAGGATCGCTCGGCCGTGCGCGGTCATCAGCGCCTCGGACCAGTCGGTGCTGTCACCCCACTCGACCTCGACGTCGTCGACCTCCGGCGCCACCCGTCCGATCTCCCGGCGCACGCTCTGCTCGAAGAACGGCGTGTACATGCAGAACGGACCGGTGGTGATCAGGTCGAGCGTCACCCGCAACCGGCCGTCCGGCTCGCGGCACGCCCGCACGTCGCGTACCAGCCCCATGTCGACGATGCCCACCCGCCGGCCGACGCCCAGCCCGCAGGGGTCGTACACGGTGTTGCACGCGGTCAGCAGGCGTGACCGCAGGTCGGCGGCGACCGTGTCCACGCCGCTCATGCGGCCAGCCGTTCCCGGTGCAGCGCCCACGGCCGGGGCGCGTGCGCGAGGTAGTCCTCGCGCCGCCGGGCCAGTTCGTCACCCGCCACCGCCGCGCGCACCGCACTCTCGTCCAGGCCGTGCAGACGCAGCGCGTTGCCGCCCATCAGCTTGGCGAGCAGATCCGGGGTGAACTCGGGGAAGCCCCACCCCTCGACCAGGTCCCGGGGCATCTCGAACGTCGTCAGCGCCTCGATGATCGGCTGCGGGTGCGCGGACGGCACGCCGGTGGCGAACATGATGCGATCCGTACCGCCGTGCATCATGAGCATGCCGACGATCTCGGCGAACCGGCGCGGCTTGCGCACGATCATGTTCGACACCGACTCGATCGTCGCCCAGATGTTCGGGTGCGTACGCAGTTGCAGCGC
Source organism: Micromonospora sp. CPM1 (assembly GCF_023896895.1). Lineage (NCBI taxonomy): Bacteria > Bacillati > Actinomycetota > Actinomycetes > Micromonosporales > Micromonosporaceae > Micromonospora > Micromonospora sp. CPM1. The sequence continues at coordinate 465,263 of NZ_JAMHIU010000001.1, read as the reverse complement.
GCAGTCCTCCAGGAACGCCCAGCCGCTGTGCACCACCTCGAACGTCAGGCCCGGGAAGGCGATCGCCGCGCAGGTCACGTCGTCGACGTGGTTGAGCACCCGTGGACCGGCCCCGGCCGGCACCGCCTTGTGCGCGCCGATGTGCGTGACGCCGAGGTCGAGCGCCTTCTGCAGGAACGGGAACGCCAGTTCCCGGTCGTCCAGCAGCATCAGCTTCGAGGAGTTCACCTCCGGGTCGATCAGCCCGTTGGTCGGGTAGAACTTGAACCCGTCGATGTCGTCCTCTTCGGCGCGCTGCTGCATCAGGTCCAGCTCCGCGGGGCCGCGCAGCGGGTCCACCGGCGCGAACAGCAGCACCCGGTCCGGGTACCGCCGCTTCAGCTCGCGGCCCAGCTCGTACGGCGAGGCGCCGCCGTCGAAGAACCCGTCGATCTCCACGCCGTGGTAGATCATCACGTCGACCGCGCTCTCCACGAACACGATGTCCGCCAGTTCCTCGGCGGTCCAGCCGGCGGTGAACTCGTCCCGCGTCATCAGGTAGCCGGGCGCCGCCGACTCGACCGAGGTGTGCCCGATGCGGTACAGCGCGTTCACCATGCCGTCGTACGCGGCCTGAGAGCAGTGCGGCGCCCGGTTCCCGGGCCGGAAGTCGTACCCGTGGACGACACCGTCCACCACGACCATCCCATTGATCATGTCAACTCCGTTCTCCTGTCGACGGGAGCGCGACGAGCGGTGGACGGGCGCGGCCGGTCACCGCGCCGGCCGCCCGTCGCGGCAGTGCGCGGTATGTGATCGCGGCCACCATCGGCCCAAGAATGTACACAACATAGGGGCGCAGTTCGGAGCGGTCAAGACGGTCCTGTCGTTGACGAGAGAGGCCACCATGCACCCCGAACGGAGCCTCTACCTCGTAGTTGTCCCGATTTTCTCGACACGTCGGGTCGAACCAGACCCGCCGACCGGGACCACAGACGTCACCTTGCCGCGAATCCTTGACAGTGATTGCATACATTGCTTGACTCTCTCGCCATGACAGAGCAGGCAGCGGCAGTCCCTCGTCCCGGGGACGTCGAGCGCCGCCGGGACGAGGTCCCATCCCCCACCACCACACCGGTCCTGCAGGCGCGCGGCATCGCTCGCAGCTTCGGCGCCGTACGGGCCCTGCGCGACGCGTCGCTGACCTTGCGACGGGGCGAGGTCATGGCGCTGATGGGCGACAACGGCGCCGGCAAGTCGACCCTGGTGAAGACGCTCGCCGGCGTGGTCACGCCGGATCGCGGCGAGATCCTGGTCGACGGCGCGCCCCGCCGGTTCGCCGGCCCCGCCGACGCGCTCGACGCTGGCATCGAGACCGTCTACCAGGACCTGTCGCTGATCGACTCGATGAGCGCGGCGGAGAACGTCTTCCTGGGCCGGGAACCGCTGGGCCGCGGCCCGATGTCCCGGCTGCTGCGCCTGGTGGACCGCCGGGCGATGGCGGAGCGGACGCAGAAGGCCGTCGACCGTATCGGCGCCCGGCTGCCCTCGCTGTCCTCGCACGTGTCCTCGATGTCCGGCGGACAGCGCCAGGCGCTCGCCGTCGCGCGGGCCACCATGTGGGGCCGCAACATCGTGATGCTCGACGAGCCGACAGCGGCGCTCGGCGTCACCGAGTCCGGGCACGTCCTGGAGATCATCACCGCGCTCAAGCAGCAGGACATCGCCGTCCTGATGATCGCGCACAACCTCGAACACGTCTTCCGCGTCGCCGACCGGGTCACGGTCATGCGACAGGGACGCACGGTCGGCGAGCTGACCACCGCCGAGGCGTCCTCCGGCGACATCGTCGCGCTGATCACCGGTGCCGCGCCCGCCGCGCCGGTGACCGAGTCCTGACACCGGCCGCACCGGCCGAAGCAAGCCCGAGAGAAGGGATCAGAGTGAGACGCAGATCGTTCGCGAGTGCCGCGCTCGTCGTCGCGCTGGGCATGACGGCGGCGTGTTCCACCGAGGGGGCGGCCCCGGCGGCCCCCACGGAGGGCAAGGCCATGGAGGCCAAGGACGTCCGGATCGGGTTCGCCAACTTCGCCGAGCCGGCCAGCCCTGTGCTGGGGGCCATCGACGTCGGCATGCGCAAGGAGGCCGAGAAGCGCGGGTGGGAGATCCTCGTGCTCAACAACGACCGGGACGGGCCGACCGCTGTGGCGAACGCCGAGACCATGGTCTCCCGCGGCGTCACCCACGTCGTGGAGTTCCAGGGTGACGGCAAGGTCGCGCCGCAGATCATGGACATCTTCAACAAGGCCGGCATCCCGGTCATCGCGATCGACATCGCCCACCCGGGCGCGCACTTCTTCGGGATCAACAACGTCGAGTCGGGGCGGCTGTCCGGCCGGGCCGGCGGGACGTACGCGAAGGAGAAGTGGGGCTGCAAGCCGGACCTCGTGACGGTGCTGGAGAACGAGGAGTCCGGTGACGTGGCGCTGCTGCGCACCGAGGGCATCCTCAAGGGACTCAAGGAGGTCTGCCCGGACATCGACGGCGTCATCACCCGGCGCAACTCGCCGACGACGCCGGACGGTGCCCAGGGCGTCGCGCGCGACATCCTGGTCTCCAAGCCCGACGCGAAGAAGATCCTGGCGCTCGGCGGCAACGACAACATGATCATCGGCACCATCAACGCCGCGGAGCAGCTCAGCCGCGCCGGTGAGATCTACGGCTACGGCCTCGGCGCCGACCTCATGCTGTTCGGGGTCGACACGCCGGGACTCGGCGGCTCGACCGCCTTCTGGTACGAGGGCTACGCCAAGCAGATCTACACGATCCTCGACCGGATGGTCGGCGGCGAGAAGATCCCCGTGGTCGACTCGCCGAAGGACCCGAACGCGCTGTTCAACCCGGTCTGCGCGTTCCCGAAGGACGCGGTGTCGTCCATCCCGCCGCTCAAGGAGCGGATCGACGCGCTCTACGCCAAGGACGCCCCGGCCAAGTCTGCCGCCGAGCAGTACTGTCCCGCGGGTACCGAGACGTACGGGCTCGGCAAGTGAGCACCTGACCATGTCCGTGTCTGCCCCGCAGGCAGCCGTCCGGCGGAGCACGGGTCTTCCCTTGCTCCGCCGCCACGGCGCCACACTCGCCCTGGCCGCGCTCTGGGTGGCGCTGGTGCTGGCCACCGCCGTGAAGTCGCCGGCCTTCCTGTCCCACCAGACCGTCATCGCGGTGGCCTTCAACATGGCGTTCATCGGCGTCCTGGTCGTCGGCGTCAGCCTGGTGATGCTCAGCGGCGCCGAGTTCGACCTGTCCGTCGGCGTGACGGCGGTGGCCGCCGCGCTGATCGCCGCCCAGCTGCTGACCGACGGCACGCCGTTCGCCCTGGTGCTGGTCGCGGTGCTGGTGTTCGGCGCGCTCATCGGCGTCGTCAACGCGGCGCTGATCGTGCGCGTGCGCATCCACCCCATCGTCGCCACGCTCGGCACGATGTTCCTGGTCAGCGGCACCACCAGGCTGTTCATCGAGTTCGTGCCGATCCCGCGCGACAGCTTCCTGCGCCGGCACGTCGCCGGCGACCTGTTCGGCGTACCGCGGGTCTTCTGGATCATGCTGGTGCTGCTCGCCGCGGTCGCGTTCGTGGCCGGCCGGACCCGGCTGGGCCGGCACCTCGTCGCGGTCGGCGGCAACCGGCAGGCCGCGCTCGTCCGCGGCCTGCGGCCGGACCGGATCCAGGCCGGCGCGCTGGTGTTCTGCGGGCTGATCGCCGGCCTCGCCGGGCTGGTCCTCGCGTCCCAGGGCGACATCGTCCAGTCCACGCTGACCCCCGGCACCGAGTTCCGGGTGATCTCGATCCTGCTGCTCGGCGGGATGGCGCTCACCGGCGGCCGCGGCAGCTTCGTCGGCGTCGCCTTCGCGCTGCTGCTGCTCAACACGCTGCCCACGGCGATCGTCACGTGGGGGGTCTCGTCCAGCTGGCAACCGGTCGTCGAGGGCGTCGTGCTCGCGGTCGCGCTCGCCGTCAACAGCGTCAGGAGCACGCCATGACGACCACGGGTACCCGGCCCGGATGGGCCGCCCTGCTCAGCCGCCCGTCCACCACGAGCGTGCTGCTGTTCGTGGTCGCCGTGACCGCCGCACTGAGCTTCGCGCCCGACTTCGCCACCCGCGCCAACATCTCCAGCATGCTCGGCGACATGCTCGCCCCGGCGATCGTCCTGCTCGCGGCGAGCCTGGCGATGACCGGCGGCGTCGCCGACCTCAGCGTCGGCTCGGTCCTCGGCCTCGGCGCGGTCGTCTACGCCACCGTCTACACCGCCTCCGGCTCGTGGCAGGTCGGCGTGCTCGCCGCGCTCGGCACCGGGCTGCTCGCCGGGCTCACGAACGGCAGCCTCGCGCTGGTGTTCGGCGTCTGGCCGCTGATCGCCACGCTGGGCATGCTCGTCGCCGCCCGCGGCCTGGCGAAGGTGATCAGCGACGGCAGTTCGGTGGCCGCGTACACCCCGGAGCTCAGCACCGCGCTGAAGACCACGATCGGGCCGCTGCCGGTGCCCGTGCTGGTGGTGCTGGGGCTCGCGCTGGTGTGCAGCGCGCTGGTCCGCCGGTCCCGCTGGGGCACCCACCTGCGTGCCACCGGCGGCGACGAGGTGGTCGCCGCCCGCGCCGGCATCCGGGCCGGCCGGGTCCGGCTGGCACTGTTCGTGCTGACCAGCACCGCCGCGGCGGTGGCCGGCTGCGTCCAGGTGATGCGCACCGGCGCGTCGGCGATCACCCTCGGCGAGGGCACCGAACTGTACGTCTACGGCGCGCTGCTGATCGCCGGGTTCCGGCTCGCCGGGGGCGGGCACGGAAGCCCGATGACGGCGTTCCTGAGCCTGCTCTCGCTGAGCATCGTGCTGAACATCTTCCGGCTGCGCGGCATGCCGTTGCCGCTGGGCGACATCCTGCTCGGCGTCACGCTGCTCGGCGCGGTGTCGCTCGGCTGGATCCGCCAGCGCACCCAGCGGCACTCCCCCGCGCCGGAACCCGAACCGGAGGCCCGGCCGCACGCCGTGCCCGCCTGACCTCCACCCGCACCACCGGAACGACCGACGAGAGAACAGGGACGACATGAACGACTATGCCCGCGGCCCGTTGTCCGGCTTGCGCGTGATCGAAGCCGGGGTCCTGCTGGCCGGGCCGTTCTGCGGCCAGATCCTCGGCGACCTCGGCGCCGACGTGATCAAACTGGAGGAGCCGGGCCGGGGCGACCCGATGCGCGAGTGGGGACGCGAGCGCCCGTACGGCAAGTCGCTGTGGTTCCCGGTGCTCGGGCGCAACAAGCGCTCGGTCACCCTCAACCTGCGCGTCCCGGAGGGGCAGGAGGTGCTGCGCCGGCTCGCCGCCGAGGCCGACGTCCTGGTGGAGAACTTCCGGCCCGGCACGCTGGAGCGCTGGGGCGTCGGCCCGGAGGTGCTGTGGGACATCAACCCACGGCTGGTGATCGTGCGGGTGTCGGCGTACGGGCAGTCCGGACCGTACGCCGAACGCGCCGGCTACGGCTCGATCGGCGAGGCGATGGGCGGCATCCGCTACACCACGGGTGATCCCGACTCGCTGCCCAGCCGGGTCGGCATCAGCATCGGTGACTCGCTGGCCGGCACGTTCGCCGCGGTGGGTGCGATGGGCGCGCTGCGGGTGGCCGAGGCGACCGGCCGGGGCCAGATCGTCGACAGCGCCATCTACGAGTCGGTGCTCGCGCTGATGGAGTCGCTGGTGCCGGAGTACGCGATCGGCGGCTACATCCGGGAACGCACCGGCTCGATCCTGCCGAACATCGCGCCGAGCAACGTCTACGTCGCCTCCGACGGCGGCATGGTGGTGATCGCGGCCAACCAGGACACCGTGTTCCGGCGGCTGGCCGAGGCGATGGCGCAGCCCGAGCTGGCCGCCGACCCACGCTTCGCCGGCCACACCGCGCGCGGCCGCAACCAGCGCGAGCTGGACGAGCTGATCGCCAAGTGGTGCGCCGGGTTCGCCGGGGACGAGCTGCTGGACCTCCTGCACCGCCACGGTGTCCCCGCCGGGCGGATCTACACCGCCAAGGAGATGCTCACCGACCCGCACTTCGCCGCCCGGGACGCGATCGTCCGGCTGGAGCACCCGGACCTGGGCGAGTTCCCGATGCAGAACGTCGTGCCGAAGCTGACCGCGACGCCCGGCGGCATCCGCCGCGTCGGGCCCGAGCTGGGCGAGCACACCGACGAGGTGCTCCGCGACGTCGCCGGACTCGACGGCGACGAGATCTCCCGCCTGCGCGCCGCCGGCGTGGTCTGAGCCCTGCCCCACCCACCACCACGAAAGGAAGTCCCATGTCCCACTACACCAAGACGTCCGTCACGATCGGCGCCGCGCAGCGGATCCTCGCCGCCGCCGTCGCCAAGGCCGAGCAGATGGCGCTGCCCTGCGTCGTCGCCGTCGTCGACGAGAGCGGCGTGCTGAAGGCGTTCGCCCGGATGGACGGCGCCGCGCTGCTGTCGGTGCAGGTCGCGCAGGACAAGGCGTACACGGCTGCGGGCTTCGGCATGCCCACCGACGGCTGGTACGACTTCATCAAGGACGACGCGCCGCTGGCCACCGGCGCGCCGGCCGGCATCGACCGGCTCGTGGTCTTCGGCGGCGGCTACCCGATCACCGCCGACGGCGCGGTGATCGGCGGCATCGGGGTCAGCGGCGGGCACTACACGCAGGACATGGAGGTCGCACGCGCCGGCCTGGACGCCGTGGCCTGATGCTCCGGCACGGGGCCCGGGGGACCGCCGGGGCGGCGGTCCCCCGCCCCGGCTCACCCGACGCCGGCCAGCCAGGACTCGTAGTCCAGCGCGTCGGTCAGCTCCGGCCGGTCCCGGCCGCGCAGCGCACGGGCGAGCGCGGACGCCGTGCCCGCGCCGATCGCGCCGACCCGCGCGGCGAGCGCGGCCCCGGCGTCCGGGTCGGCGGACACCGAGCCGACCAGGCCGTGCCGCAGCGCCTCCTCGGCGTCCAGCGTGGCGCCGGTCCAGGCCAGGTGTGCCAGCACACCGGTGCCGGCGACACCGGCGAGCAGCCGGCCGGCGCCGCCGGCCAGGAACGCCGCGGGCGAGCCGGCGCCGAACGTGGCGGTGGGCGCGGCGACGCGCAGGTCCGCCGCGAGCGCCAGGCCGAGCCCGAGGCCGCGTACCGCGCCGTCGACGTGGACGATCACCGGGCCGGGCGCGGCGTGCACCCGCAGCACCAGCTCGTGCAGCTGTCCGCGTACGACCGGCTGGGTGAGGTCGTCGGGCTCGTGCCGCCAGGCGTCGCCCCGGACGCGGATCAGCAGCGGCTCGCCCGGCGTACGGGCGTGCTGCTTGAGCGCGTCGAGCAGGGCGGCGCGGGCGGCCGGGCCGAGCCGTTCGCCGGCGCCCGGGTCGGTGGCCTCGTGTACCTGCGTCACGTGTCTCTCCTATCGGCCGGTGAAGCGGGCCGGACGCTTCTCCAGGAACGCGTCGATGCCCTCGATGTGGTCGTCGGTGGACAGCAGCGTCAGCAGCAGCGAACGCTCGTGGGCGAGGCCGGCGGTCAGGCCGACCTCCTCGGCGGTACGCAGGGCCTGCTTGCCGAGGCGGGCCGCGACCGGGCTGCGGGCGGCGATCGAGGACGCCAGCGCGATCCCCGCCTCGACCACGCGTTCGGCGGGCACCACCTGGCTGACCAGGCCCATCCGCTGCGCGGTCCAGGCGTCCACCAGCCGGCCGCCGAGGACCAGCTCGGCGGCCCGGAACCGCCCGGCGACGCGCGCCCAGCGCTGGGTGCCGCCCGCGCCCGGGATGATGCCGAGGTTGATCTCCGGCTGGCCGAACACGGCGGAGTCGGCGGCGACCACCGCGTCACACGTCATGGCCAGCTCGCACCCGCCACCCAGGACGTATCCGGCGACCGCGGCGACGGCCGGCTTGCCGAAGCGGGCGAACCGGTTCCAGCACTCCAGCCGCTCGGAGAGCAGGTAGTCGGCCGGGGACGTGCGGCGCAGCTCGCGGATGTCGGCGCCGGAGGCGAACAGCCGCGGGCCGCCGGTCAGCACCAGCACCCGCACCTCCGGGTCGGCGTCGGCCCGGTCCATCGCCGCGGCGAGCGCGCGCAGGACGTCGGCGCTGAGTGCGTTGCGGGTCTGCGGCCGGTCGATCGTGGCGACCGCCACGGCGTCGTGTACCGCGTAACCGACGGGTTCCACGGATCACCTCCCTGTCGTCCACACCAGGCGAACATACTCTTCGGTATGTCGTCAAGATCCGAGCCATCGTCGCGAAAAGCCGGGAACACAAGGGAAAATAGCATCCGGGATCCGCTTGACACCGGCAACGAGCACCGCCTAGACATCTCGACATACGCAACGGTATGGCGCGGCGCGCAGCGACCGGCCCGCGCCGGAGAACCGGGAGGCACCACGTGTCCGTGATCTGGGAGCCACGCCTGGACGACGAGGGACGCCACTGGCGCGACCTCGCCCGGGACGTGGCGGCGCGCCACTTCGCGCCGCTGGCCGAGGAACTCGACCGGGAGCAGCGCTACCCGTGGGAGAGCGTGCGGGTGCTCGTCGAGGAAGGGCTGGCCGGGCTGCTCGTGGAACGCGGGCACGGCGGGCAGGGCACGTCGTTCGTGACCGCCTGCGCGGTCATCGAGGAGGTCTCCCGCGCCTGCCCGTCGACCGGCGCGATCCTCACCGCGTACGCGCTGGGTGCCACGCCGCTGATGCTGGCCGGCACGCCCGCGCAACGCGAGCGCTACCTGGGCGGGCTGGCCAAGGGCGAGGCGATCAGCTTCGCGCTGACCGAGGAGGGCGCCGGCAGCGACGCCGCCCGCATCCGCACCACGGCCGAACGCGAGGGCGCGGGCTGGCGGCTGCGCGGCGAGAAGATCTACATCGGCAACGGCGGCGCCTCGCGGTACTACGTGGTCTTCGCGCTCACCGACCCGCAGGCCGGCACCCGCGGCATCACCGCGTTCCTCGTGGACAAGGACGCCGACGGCGTGGTCATCGACCGGTACGAGGACAAGATGGGCATCCGCGGGACGCTCACCAGCAACCTCAAGCTGGACACCTGGGTGCCCGACGGCGACGTGCTCGGCGACCTCAACCGGGGCATGCGGCTGGCCATGCAGACGCTGTCGGCCGGGCGGATCAGCGTCGCGGCCCAGTCGCTCGGCGTCGCCCTGGCCGGCTTCGACGTCGCGTCGCGGGAGGCGGTCCGGCGGGAGACGTTCGGCCGGCCGATCATCGACAACCAGGGCATCTCGTTCCCGCTCGCGGACGTGGCCACCGGCATCACCGCCGCCCGGATGATCACCTTCGAGGCCGCCCGGACCCATCAGGAGGGCGGCGACGTCGGCGTCCTCGGCGCGATGGCCAAGCTGTACGCCAGCGAGGTCGCGCACCGGGCGGTGGACACGGCGGTGCAGGTGTTCGGCGGCGACGGCTTCTGCAAGCCCTGCCCCGCCGAACGGCTCTACCGGGACCAGCGGATCCTGGAGATCTACGAGGGCACCTCGGAGATCCAGCGGCTGGTGCTGGGCCGGGCGATCAAGGCGTCGGTGGCGGCATGAGCGCGTCCTGGCGGCTGAGCGTCGACTGGCCCGTGTCCGGCTCGACCCGGGTGTTCGACCTGGCGCAGCAGATGTACACGGGCATCCCGCACCACCCGAACCACCCGCCGTACAGCTTCACGCTCACCAAGCGGCACGGCGAGATCATGTACCCGGACGGCGTCTCCGCCGCCGCCGAGATGATCACCACGGGCGGGCACGTGGGCACCCACGTCGACGGGCTCGCCCACGTCTCCCGGCTCGGCAAGGTGTACGGCGGCGTGGACGTCACCGCGAGCCAGTCGTACGCCGACGGGGTGCCGGACGTGTCGGTGCACGACCTGCCGCCGATGCTGGCGCCCGGTCACCTGGTGGACGCGACAGTCGCGCTCGGCCGGCCGCTGACACCCGCGGACGGCGTCGGCGCGGAACTGTTCGAGCGCTGGTTCGCCGACCGGCCCCGCCCCCGCCCCGGCGACGTGGTGCTGGTGCGTACCGGCTGGGACGAGAAGTGGACGGACAACGCCGCGTACCTCGGTGTCGCCACCGGCGCGCCCGGCGTCGACCTGAGCGGCGCGCGCTGGCTCACCGACCACGGTGTGGTGGCCGCAGGCGCGGACACCATCGCGTTCGAGCACATGCCCAGCCCCGCGCTGGCGGTGCACTGCCACCTGCTGGTCGACCACGGCGTACCGATCATGGAGGCGATGAACCTCGCGCCACTGGCCGCCGAGCAGGTCGGGGACTTCTTCTTCATCGCCACCCCGCTGTCCATCCGGGGCGGCACCGGCTCGCCGATCCGCCCGCTCGCCGTCGTACCCGACACCACCGCACCGGAGACCACCGCATGACCGCCGACGACGACACCACCACGCGCCCGCCCGCCCCCGGCCGGCGGGACATCCTGGAGGCCGCCGCCACCGCGTTCACCCGCAACGGGTACGCGGCAACCACCATCGACGACATCGCCCGCGAGATGGGCGCCACGAAGGGCCGGGTCTACCACTACTACCGGGCCAAGGCGGACGTCTTCCTGGACATCGTCACCACCGGCATGCAGGAGCTGATCGACGGGATCGAGCCGATCGCCGGCAACGGCGGCCTCGACCCGGCCACCCGGCTCTGGCGGATGGCGCACCACCACGCCGGGCTGATGATGACCCGCAACTCGTTCCAGCGCGTGGCGATGCGCGCGGTCGAGATGCGCCGCCTCGGCGAGGCGCCCGCCCAGCAGCAGGCCCTGGAGACCGTGATCGCCATGCGCGACCGGTACGAGCAGATCTTCGCCGACGTCATCGACGAGGGCCGGAAGGCCGGGGTGTTCCGCGAGGTGGACAGCCGGCTGGCCACCAAGCCGCTGCTCGGCGCGCTGAACTGGATCAGCCTCTGGTACGATCCGCAGCGCGGCGACTACAACACCCGGCAGCGGCTCGCCGACGAGTACGCCGACTTCATCGTCGGCGGGCTGCGCCGGAGCCCGCGATGACCGGGCCGTTCTCCGAGCGCCACTGGCACGAGGCCGAGACGTGGCCACGCGAGCGGCTGGCCGCGTACCAGCTCACCCGGCTGAAGGCGCAACTGTCCTACGTGTACGACGCCAGCGGCTTCTACCGCACCCGGTGGGACGCGCTCGGCTTCCACCCGGGCGACGTGCGCGAACTCGCCGACCTGCGCCGCCTGCCGCTGGTCGGCAAGGCCGACTACGTGGCCGACCTGGCCGCGCACCCGCCCTGGGGCAGCGCCGTCGCCGCGCCGGTCGCCGACCGTCGCCGGGTGCACTTCTCCTCCGGCACCACCTCGAACCCGACGCCGGTGCTGTGGACCGCACACGACCTGGACCGCTGGGCCGACCTGTACGCGCGGGCCGCCTACAGCCAGGGCGTCCGCGACACGGACGTGTACCAGTGCCTGTTCAGCTACGCCTGGTTCGTCGGCGGGCTCGGCGCGACAGCCGGCTACCAGCGCATCGGCGTGACGCTGCTGCCCGCCGGCTCCGGCGACACCCAACGCCAGATCGACACCATCTTCCGGTACGGCACCACAGCCGTCGGCGGCACACCGTCGTTCATGCTGCACCTGGCCGAGACCGCGGAACGCGCCGGCACCCCGCTGCGCGACTCGCCGGTGCGGCGGATCCAGGTCGGCGGCGAGCCCGGTGCCGGGGTGCCGGCCACCCGCGCGCACATCGAGCAGCGCTGGGGCGCGAAGTGCTTCGACGGCTACGGCAGCCTGGAGTTCCAGCCGATCGCCTGGGAGTGCGAGGAACAGGCCGGCGGCCACCTGGCCGAGGACTTCGCGTACGCCGAGGTGCTCGACCCGTACACCCACGAGCCGGTGCCCGACGGCACCCCCGGCCTGCTGGTGCTCACCCACCTGGACAAGCGGGCGACGCCGCTGGTGCGCTGGGCCACCGGCGACGTGGTGGTCCGCGACAGCACCGCCTGCCCGTGCGGGCGCACGCTCGCCCGGCTGCCGGGCGGCGTCGTCGGCCGGGCCGACGACATGCTCGTGGTACGCGGGGTGAACCTGTTCCCGTCCGCCGTCGAGCAGGTCGTCCGGGCCACGCCCGGCACCTGCGGCGAATACCTCATCGTCCTCGACGAGGACGTCACCGACCCGGCGACCGGCTACCTCACCGGCATCAAGCTGCGCGTCGAGGTGACCGGCGACGACCAGCGGGTGGCCCGCGAGCTGGCGCACGCCGTACGCGCCGAGCTGACCGTGCGCGCGGTGGTGGAGACCGTTGCCGAGGGCGCGCTGCCGCGCAGCACCCACAAGAGCAAGCGCGTCGTACGCGCCGACCGAGAGGCTCCGTGATGGACAGGCAAGCGTTCCTGGTCGGCGCCGTGCGTACCCCGCACGGCCGGTACGGCGGCGCGCTGCGCGACGTGCGGGTGGTGCGCCTGGGCGGGCTCGCCGGCGCCGAGGCGCTGGCGCGGGCCGGTGTGCCCGCCGAGGCGGTGGACGAGACGGTGGTGGCGAACTGCCGCCAGGCGGGCAACGGCCCGAACCCGGGCCGGCAGATCTCGCTCGCGGCGGGCGTGCCGGTGCCGGCACCGGCGCAGACGATCAACATGGCCTGCGCCTCCGGCCTCAAGGCGGTGCAGCTCGCGCACCGGTCGGTCCGGTCCGGCGAGGCCGACGTGGCGCTCGCGGTGGCCGCGGAGAGCATGAGCACGATGCCGTACCTGGCGCCGTATACGCTGCGGTGGGACGGGGTGCGGCGCGGCGACGTCCTGCTCCAGGACGGCTGGCGCGACGGCGGCACCGACCCGATCTGCGGCATGAGCATGGGCGAGACCGCGGAGAAGGTCGCCCGCGAGTTCGGCGTGTCCCGCGCCGACCAGGACGCCTGGTCGGCGCGCAGCCACCAGCGGCTGGCCCGGGCCTGGGAGTCCGGCGCGATGGCGCAGGAGGTGCTGCCGCTGGACGAGCTGGACCGCGACGAGACGGTACGCCCCGACACCACACCGGAACGGCTCGCCCGGCTCCGCCCGTCGTTCACCGGCGACGGCACCGTCACGGCCGGCAACGCCAGCCAGATGGCCGACGGCGCCGCGGCGGTCGTGGTGGCGAGCGGCGAGGCGGTACGGCGGCACGGGCTGACCCCGCTGGGCCGGATCGTCGGGTTCGCGGCAGTCGGCGTGGACCCGACGATGATGGGCGTCGGACCGGCCGAGGCGATCCCGCTGGCCCTGCGCCGGGCCGGGCTGACCATCGGCGACGTCGACCTGTTCGAGATCAACGAGGCGTTCGCGGCGCAGATCCTGCAGAACGTCCGCGCGCTGGGCCTGGACGAGGAGCGGGTGAACGTCAACGGCGGCGGGATCGCCCTCGGCCACCCGACCGGCCAGAGCGGCGCCCGCCTGGTCGTGTCGCTGCTGCACGAACTGGCCCGCCGCGACGGCCGGTACGGCGTGGCGAGCCTGTGCGTCGGCGGCGGGCAGGGCATCGCCGCCGTGATCGAGCGGATGACCCGGTGATCGCCGTCGTGGTCGGCCTGGGCCCGATGGGCCGGGGCATCGCGCAGGTCCTCGCCGCGGCGGGGCACACCGTACGGGTCGTCGACGCCACCGCCGAGCTGGGCCGCGCCGGCCTGGAGCGGATCCGCGCCGACGGCGCCACCGGCGACCTCGACGCCGCCGCCGACGTCGAGACCGCGCTGGCCGGCGCGGACGTGCTGATCGAGGCGATCGTGGAGGACATGGCCGCCAAGCGCGACCTGCTCGCCCGGGTCGCCGCCGCCGGCGGCCCGGACCTGCTCGTCGCCTCCAACACCTCGTCGCTGAGCGTCAACGAGATGGGCCGCGCGTTCGGCGCCCCGCAACGCCTGCTCGGGCTGCACTTCTTCAACCCGCCCACCCGGATGCGCCTGGTGGAGGTGATCGTCGGCGCGGCCACCGGCGAGGCGACCGTACGGCGGGCGCTGGCGCTCGTGGAGTCGCTCGGCAAGACCGCAGTGGTGTGCCGGGACTCGCCGAACTTCATCGTCAACCGGGTCTGCCGGCCGCTGTACTACGAGGCGCAGCTCCTCCTCGCGCAGGGCGTCGAGGCGGCGGTGGTGGACGCGGTCGCCCGGGGCGCGCTCGGGCACCCGATGGGACCGCTGCAACTGCTCGACTTCACCGGGCTGCACACCCACCTGGCCTCCTCGGAGACCGCGCTGCGCGAGTTCGGCGACCCCCGCTACCGGCCCATCCCCCAGGTGCGTGGCCTGGTCCGGGCCGGCCTGACCGGCAAGGCCGCCGGTCGCGGCTTCTACGACTACGCCGCCGAGCCGCCGCGCGACGCCAACGCCCGGGTCGTCCGGCAACCCGGGCCGCCGAACGGCCCGGCGCCCCGCGTGGTCGGCCTCGGCGCGCCGACCCCGCAGCGGGTGGCGGAGCTGGCCCGGCTGGCGGCGCGGCAGAACGTGGTGCTGGACAGCTCCGACGCCGGCTGGGCGGACGTGCTGCCCGCCGACGTCGGCTGGATCCGGCTGCACCGGCGCGCCGACGACGCCGTGTTCGCCGAGGTGGTCGAGGACCCGGTCGCGGGCATCGCCGTCCCCGGCTTCGTCGACCGGCTGCTGGACCACCTCGGCGCGCCGTCGGTGCGGGTGCCGGCGCTGCCCGGCCTGGTCGGCGACCGGCTCGCCCACTGCCTGGTGAACGAGGCAGCCACAGTGGTCGAGGAGGGCACCGCCACCGCCGACGACGTGGACGTGGCGCTGCGCCTGGCGATGAACCATCCGCGCGGCCCGTTCGAGACACTGCGGTCCGCCGGGGCGGTGACCGTGTACGAGGCGCTGCGGTCGATGGCCGACGCGTTCGGCGACCCCCGCTACCGCCCGGCGCAACTGCTGCGGCGGCAGGCGATCGGCGAGGCGAGGGCCGCCCGGTGACGCGGGCGGACGACACCGGCGTGGGCGTGCTGCGCGCGGGTGTGCTCGCCGGGCGGCACGCCGTGGTCACCGGCGCCGGCAGCGGCATCGGCCGGGCGGTCGCCGTGCGCCTGGTCGAGCTGGGCGCCCACGTCACCGGGCTGGGCCGGCACGCCGACACGCTCGCCGCCACCGGCGAGGCGATCACCGGCGAGGCGGCCACCGGGGACGGGCGCTACACGTACGCGGTCTGCGACGTCCGCGACCACGACCGCGCCGCCGCGACCATCGCCGAGGTGGGTGACGCGCACGGCATCGACCTGCTGGTGAACAACGCCGGCGGGCAGTTCTTCGCCCCCGCCACGCGGATCTCGGCGCGGGGCTGGGCGGCAGTCGTCGACCTGAACCTGACCAGCGTCTTCCACCTCACCACCGCCGCGTACCCGTACCTGCGGCGGGCCCGCGGGGCGGTGGTGAGCATGTCCCTGTCCGGTGTGGAACGCGGCGGGCAGGGCATGGCGCACGCCGTCGCCGCCCGGGCCGGCGTGCTCGGGCTGACCCGCACGCTGGCGCTGGAGTGGGCCGCCGACGGCATCCGGCTCAACTGCCTCGGACCGGGCACGGTGCTCACCGCCGCGCTCGACGCCGAGGCCGACCGGCACGTACGGGACAACCTGGTGGACCGGGCCACGCCGCTGCGCCGCCCGACCCGCGTCGAGGAGGTCGCCGAGCTGGTGGCGTTCCTGGCCGGACCGGCCGCCGCCATGATGACCGGCCAGCTCATCCAGCTCGACGGCGGCGCGCACCTGGGCCCGGGGCTGCACATGCTGGCCGAGGCGTACCGGTGAGCCGCGCCCTCGCCGACGTCGTGGCCGAGCACGTACGCCCCGGCCGGCGGGTCTACCTGGGCAACTTCGGCGCGCAGCTGTTCGCCGTGGGCCACGAGATGATCCGGCAGCGGATCCGGGACGTGGACGTGGTGATCGCCTCCGGCGGGCTGCTGATGGACCAGTTGCTCGGCGCCGGGGTGCTGCGGTCGGCGACATACGGCCACTGCTGGAGCCCGGTCGGCCCGGCGCCCGCGTGGAACTTCCGGCGCGCCGCGCAGGACGGCGACACGAGTGTCACGCTGCACGAGCTGAGCCTCGGGCTGCTCACCGCCGCGCTGACGGCCGGGGCCTGGCGGGTGCCGTTCATGCCGGTGCCGGACCTGCCCGGAACCGGCTACGTGAACGAGGACTGGAGCCGGGGCCGGCTGTCGCGGGTGGACTCGGCGTTCGGCGCGGCCCGGGTGGTCCGCGCGGAGCGGCCCGACGTGGCGTTCGTCCACGTCGACCTGGCCGACACCGACGGCAACGGGGTGATCCGCGGCCCGCTGGGCGAGGTGCTCGTCGCCGCCCAGGCGGCCCGCCGCACCGTGCTCGTCGCCGAGCAGGTCACCGACGCCGAGACGGTACGCGCCGCCGGGATCAGCATTCCCGGGCTGCTCGTCGACGCGGTGGTCGAGTCCCCCGGCGCGGTACGCCCCGACGGCGCGGTCGGCCGGTACCCGCGCGACGTGCAGGCGTACGAGCGGTATGCCCGCTGCTCGGCCACGGTCGACGGTTTCCGGCGGTGGCTCGCCGAGGAGGTGCTGTGACCACAGCGGACTTCCTGGTCCGGGCGGCGCGGGAGTTCCGCCGCGGCGGGTGGGTGTTCACCGGCTTCCACTGGCCGGTGCTGGCCGGCCAGTGCGCGTACGCACTGCCCGGCGAACCGTTCAGCCAGGTCTTCGAGGCCGGTGCCAGCGCGCACCGGCCCGGCGCCGACGTGCCGACCAGCACCACCGACTACCCGGCGTACGCCGGCGGGTTCGGCTGGCTGGGCGGCACCGCCGACGTGCTGCTGGCGATGGGCCACCGGTTCGACCGGGTGGTGCTCGACGCCGGCAACGTCGACCTGCGCGGCCGGATCAACTCGTCGTACCTGGGCCCCCGGGAGCGGCCCACGGTGCGGCTGCCCGGTGGCGGTGGTGCCGCCGACATCGCGGCTGCGGCGCGGGAACTGGTGCTGCTGCACGGCGCCCGGGATCCGCGCCGGATCGCGCGGGCGGTCGAGCACGTGACCGCCGCGCCCGCGCCGGACGCGCTGGTGCGGCTGCACACCCGGTGGGGCGTGGTGCGGCTCGGCGCCGAACCCCGGCTGGAGGAGGTCACCGCGGACGGCGAGGTGCTGCGCGACCACCTGGCCGCGCTCGGCGTACCGGTCGAGGACGCGGTGCCCCGGCCGCCGGTCAGCACCGCCGAGCGCGCCGCGGCCGTGGACGTGCTGCGGCAGGCCGCCGTACGCGGCTACTCAGTGGCGAAGGGAACGGACAGAGGATGACTGACGACGATCTCGGTGAGCTGCGCCGGCAGGTGCGGGACCTGGTCGGCGAGTGGCGCGACGGCGACCGGTTCCGGCCGGTGTGCGACGCGTGGCTGCGCTCGTACGACACGGAGTTCAGCCGCGCGCTGGCGGACCGGGGCTGGATCGGCCTGACCTGGCCGCGCGAGTACGGCGGGCAGGCCCGCTCGAACCGGGCGCGGCTGGTGGTCACCGAGGAGCTGCTGCGCGCCGGGGCGCCGGTGGCCGCGCACTGGATCGCGGACCGGCAGATCGGACCGGCCGTCCTGCGGTACGGCTCCCCCGCGCTGCGCGAGCGGTACCTGCCGGCGATCGCCGCCGGTGCGGTGACGTTCTGCCTCGGCATGAGCGAGACCGAGTCCGGCAGCGACCTCGCCTCGGTGCGTACCACCGCCCGCCCGGACGGCGACGGCTGGCGGCTCACCGGTGGCAAGATCTGGACCAGCCACGCGCACCGGTCGACGCACGCGTACGTGCTGTGCCGCACCGGCACCGGCGGCGACCGGCACGAGGGCCTGACCGAGCTGATCGTGGACATGTCCGCGCCCGGCGTGACCGTCCGGCCGATCGTCGACCTGCGCGGCGAGCACCACTTCAACGAGGTCGTCTTCGACGACGTGCACGTGCCCGGCGACCACGTGCTGGGCACCGCCGGCAACGGCTGGACGCAGGTCACCGAGCAGTTGTCCTTCGAGCGCGGCGGGATGGAGCGGGTGCTGAGCACGTACCCGCTGCTGGCCGCCACCGTCGACGCGTGCGCCGCGCGGCGGGACGCGGACGCCGCGCTGGGCGAGGCGCTGGCCCGGCTGGCCGGGCTGCGCGGCCTGGCCTGGCGCATCGCCGGTGAGCTGGACGCCGGCCAGGCCCCGGTGCACGCCGCGGCGGTGCTGAAGGACCTGGGCACCGAGTTCGAGGCCGACGTCAACGAGATCGCCCGTACCGTGCTCGACGTCGAGCCCGACCCCGACGGCGACGGACCGGCCGGGCTGCTCGCCCAGGGGCTGCTGGCCGCCCCGGGTTTCTCGATCCGCGGCGGCACCACGGAGGTGCTGCGCACCATCATCGCCAAGGGCGCGGCCCGGGCGCCCCGGCGCGGCGGCGACGAGCTGCGGGAGCTGGCCGACGACGTGCTCGGCGGGCACGGCGGCGACCCGGACGGCCTGCCCGCGCTCTGGTCCACCGTGCACGGGCTGGGCTGGACCGGCGTGTCGGTGCCGGAGGGCGCGGGCGGCTCGGGCGGCACGCTCACCGACCTGGCCGCGCTCGTACGCGGGATGGGCCGCCACGGCGTCTCCCTGCCGCTGGCCGAGACCGTGCTGGCCGCCCGGCAGTTCGCCGCCGCCGGTCGCGGCCTGACCGACGGCGTCGCCACGGTGGTCGCCGGCGACGGGGTCGCGGTGGCCGGCGGGCGGCTGCGCGGCACCGCCGCCCACGTGCCGTGGGCCGCCGCCGCGCGGACGCTGCTGGTGTACGCGGGCGACGAGGCGTTCGCCGTACCCGCCGGCCACCCCGGCCTCCGGGTCACCCCCGGCCACAACCTGGCCGCCGAGCCGCGCGACGACGTCACGTTCGACGTGCCGGTCACCGACGGCATGCGGCTCACCGGTGCCGCGCCCGCCGGGACGGTACGCGCCGAGGCGGCGCTGCTGACCGCCGCCGCGCTGACCGGCGCCCTGGAGACCGCTGTGGAGCACACCCGGCGGCACGTGACGACACGGGAGCAGTTCGGCCGGCCGCTGCTGGCGTTCCAGGCGGTCGGGCAGACGCTGGCCCGGATGACGTCGCACACGCTGCTGGCCGGCACCGCGCTGGACGCCGCGCTGGCCGGGCCGGACCCGCTGCGGGTCGCCGCCGCGCGGGTGCTCACCGGCCGGGCCGCGACGCTCGTGGCGCGGGGCGCGCACCAACTGCACGGGGCGATGGGCGTCACCCGCGAGCACCCGCTGCACCTGTCCACCCGCAGGCTCTGGTCCTGGCGGGACGAGAACGGCACCCAGCAGTTCTGGGCCCGGACACTGGGCGCGGCGCTGGTGCCGCGCGGCAGCGCCGGCGTCTGGTCCTGGCTGACCGATGAGGAGACCGATTCATGAGCAAGGTGCAACTCGACAACGCCGACGGGCGCTGGACGCTCACGCTTAACGACCCGGACCGGCGCAACGCCATCGACGCGGAGATGCGCGACGCGCTCGGCGACGCGATCAGCGAGGTGGCGGCCGACCGGCACGCCCGCACGCTCGTGGTCACCGGCGCGGGTACGGCGTTCTGCGCGGGCGCCGACCTGCCCGCCATGTTCGGCGAGCCCGGCCGCGGCGTCGCGGAGATCCGCGCCGACCTGCACCGCGTCTACGACAGCTTCCTGCGGGTACGGGCGCTGCCGATCCCGACGATCGCCGCGGTGCAGGGACCGGCGGTGGGCGCCGGGCTGAACCTGGCGCTGGCGTGCGACACCCGGATCGTCGGGCCGAAGGCGAAGCTGATCGCCTCGTTCACGAAGCTCGGCCTGCACCCGGGCGGGGGCTGCACCTGGTTCCTCACCCGGGCGCTCGGCCCGGAACGCGCCCTGCAACTGCTGCTCGACGGCGGGAGCGTGGACGGACCCGAGGCGGTACGCGTCGGGCTCGCCGCGACGCTCGCCGACGACCCGCTGGCGGCCGCGCACGAGCGCGCCGGGCGGTGGGCGGCGCTGGACCCGGCGCTGGCCCGGGACATCAAGACGTCGGTGCGTACCGCGGAGACGGCCGGTTTCGCCGCCGCCCTGGAGTTCGAGTCGTGGGCGCAGGCGTCCTCGGCGACCGGGCCGGCGATCCAGGAGGCGGTAGCCGCGTTCCGCAGGTGATCCGGCCACCGCCGGACCGGGCGGGGCGCCCCACCGCACCCCGCCCGGCGCCCGGCCCGCTCAGACCACCGCGGGCTGGGCCTCGGTGGCCATGACGAGCGCACCGAGCAGCGCGGCGTCCTGCGCGAAGTCCGACAGCACGATCTCCGGCGGGTACGGCAGCGTGTGGGTGAGCCGTTCGGTCAGCAGCTCCCGCACCAGGTCGTTGCCCGCGACGCTGCCGACCAGCACGATCCGCTGGGGGTCGAGCAGCAGGCAGCACGTGACGAGCTGGCGGGCCAGTTCGTCGACGCGCA
Source organism: Micromonospora sp. CPM1 (assembly GCF_023896895.1). Classification (NCBI taxonomy): domain Bacteria; kingdom Bacillati; phylum Actinomycetota; class Actinomycetes; order Micromonosporales; family Micromonosporaceae; genus Micromonospora; species Micromonospora sp. CPM1. Next base: position 444,835 of record NZ_JAMHIU010000001.1, on the reverse strand, counting down.
GGCGGAGCTGATCGCGTACCGGGCCGGGCTGCTCCGCGGCGGCACACAGGCCGGCCGCCCGGCCGTCCACCCCGAGCCGCTGCGCCAGCTCGTCCAGGGCCCGGCCGGAGAACGTCGCCTCCAGCATCGGTTCCAGGCGGGGCGGCCAGCTGAGGTCGGTCAGTCCGTAGGCGATCTCGCCGGCCGCGCCGTGACGGCCCGGCAGCACCTCGCCGTTGACGGTTACCGCCGCGGCGACCCCCGTGCCCAGCCCGACGACGAGTCCGGGATCGGCGTCGCGCAGCGCCCCGAGCCGCAGCTCGGCGTAGGCGGCGGCCTTCAGGTCGTTCGTCACCCGCACGTGCGCGAGGTTCAGGTGGGCGCGGACCGCGTCGGCGAGCCGCAGCTCCTCCCAGCCGGGCACGTTCGGCGCCAGTTCGATGCCGTGGTCGTGGACGACGCCGGGCGAGGCGATGCCGGCCGCGACGATCGTGCCGCCGGTCTGCTCGGCGAGTTCGCACGCCCGGTCCAGTGCCCGCGTGAGGGCCTGCTGTGCGCCCTGCTCGGCGATCGTGGGCAGGCGCTCGGAGGCGAGCAGCCGGCCGTCGGTGTCGCCCACGCCGATCGCCATCTTGGTGCCGCCGAAGTCGATGCCGAGCAGGCGTGGATTTGCCGGTCGTTCCATGGTGATGTCAGATCGCCCTTCGGGCCGTCGGTCCAGATCACGTGGTCGCCGCGACACGACGTCCGCGACCACGGCCAGCTGCGTCTGCCGCCCCGTCACGGGCCTACCCTCGCCGCGACCGCCTCGGCGAGAGCCGCGTCGGCACGGGTCAGCCGCTCGCGCAACGTCTGCGCCCGCTCCTGCACCGCGTAGAGCATTGTAGACAGTCGTCCGACCTGGTCCCGGACGGCCGCCTCGCCGGGGCCGTTGGCCTGGGCGCGGCGCAGCACGAGTTCGGGGCGGACCGCGGCGGCCAGCAGGTCCCGTACCGCGGCGTCGTCGAGCGTCAGACCGAGGTCGGCGGCGGTGGACCGGACCAGCTCGTCGGTCCAGGTGGCCGGCGCGCCGCCGCGGACCAGCCGGCCGAGCAGCGAGTGGGCGCCCCGGAACGGCACGCCGTGGCGGGCCAGCGCGTCGGCCGCCGCGGTGGTGGTGGCGCCGGAGGCGACGATCTCCTCGCCGGACGGCGGGCGCTGCGGGTCCAGCTTCTCGATCAGGCCGCCGAGCAGGGAGAAGAACCGGTACGCCCGGTCGTCGCCCTCCCAGAGCCGGGACTGCACGTCGGTGGTGGCGTTGTTCGAGTCCTCCCACCAGGCGGCGCCGACGTTGTTGAGCACGCTCGCCGCGTCGGCCGCGGCGGCGCCGGCCATCGAGACGAGGTGTTCCAGCACCACCGGGTTGCGCTTCTGCGGCATGATGCTGCTGCCCTGGGTGAACTCGCCGGGCGTGACCACCCAGCCCCAGCTCAGCCAGTCCATCAGGGTGCGGGCGAGGCGGGCGCCGGTGGCGAGCGCCTGCGCGTTGAGCGTGGCGACCCGGACCAGGTGGTCGGCGCCGGCCACCGCCTCGTACGAGTTGACGATGAGCTGGTCGAAGCCGAGCAGGTCGGCCAGGCGGCGGGGCGAGATGTCCAGGTCGGTGCCGGCGAAGGCGCAGGAGCCCAGCGGCGACCGGTTCATCTCGTCCAGCAGGTCGGCGTACGCGGCGGCCTCACCGGCGAGCGCCTCGGCGTAACCGGCGAAGACGTGCCCGATGCTGGTCGGCTGGGCCGGGCGGCGGTGCGTGTAGCCGGTGACCACCACGTCGGCGTGCCGATCGGCGCGGTCCAGCACGGTCCGGCCGGTGGCCAGCAGCGCGTCGAGCACCTGGAGCAGCTGGTCGCGCAGCACCATCCGGAAGACGCCGGCGTCGAGGTCGTTGCGGCTGCGCGCGAGCTGCACGCTCAGCTGCGACACCTCGATGCCGGCCGCGGCGGCGAGACGCTTCTCCAGCGTGTAGTAGACGTCCTCGACGCTGCCGTCGTACTCCAGCTCCTCGGGCCGGTCACCGGTGAGGGCGACCAGGCCGCGCAGCATCGTCGCGGCGGCCTCGTCGGAGATCAGGCCCTGCTCGGCGAGCATGACGACGTGGGCCTTGCTGGCCGTGACCATCGCCGGGTAGAGGTTGGCGACGTGGTGGTCGAACACGACGCGGAGATGGTGCTGTTGGTAGACGGTCAGTGACGGGCTCATGGTGGCCTCCCGAGGTGGTGCGTTGTCGTGCGGCGTGCCGCGCGTGGTCATCCGGTCGTCTGGTCCGGCCCGTCGGCGCCGGGCGGCCCGGGCAGCGGCGCGGCGAGCCACGCCCCGACCAGCTCGCGCAGGCGTGCGCCGGCGGTGACGCGGATCCGGCCGCCGGCCTCCTCGCCGGCCAGCGAGATGTGGCCCGACCAGCCCTGCCAGGGGTCCGGCCGCGACTCCACCAGCACGTACGGGTACGGGGTGGGCAGCTTCGGCTTCGGCGGCAGGTCCGGCGCCGCGTCCAGGCGCACCGCGGCCGGGTCGAAGGCGAGCACCGCGGAACTCTCGTACGCGCCGCCGTGCCCGCGGGCGGGCAGCTCCCCGAACATCCCGGCCGTCTCGTCCGGGCCGACGAGCTGGAACCAGTTCACCAGCATCATGCTGGCCCGGTGCCGCCCGGACACCCACTCCATCGCGGCGCGGACGGTGGACATGTTGGCGTCGTGCCCGTTGACCACGAGCACCCGGGTGAAGCCCGCCTCGACGATGCCGGCGAGCACGTCGGCGAGGTAGCCGACGGCGATCTCCGGGCGCAGCGCCACGGTGCCCGGCCAGGGCCGGGTCTGGCCGGGGCAGGCGGCGTACGGCGTGGCCGGGAAGAGCACCGCCCGGGCGGACCCGGTGGCAAGTTCCCCGGCGAAGCCCTCGGCCAGGATCAGGTCGGTACCGATCGGCAGGTGCGGACCGTGCCACTCGACGGCGCCGACCGGCAGCACCGCCAGGTCGGCCGCCTCGGTCACGGCGGCGAACGCGTGCCCGGGTACCCGGGTGACCGGGAGCAGCCCTCCCCCGGTCCGCCACCGCTCGATCAGTTCGTCCACTGCTCGGCCCTCCGGGTCGCGGTCCGGCTGCTCTCCAGCCGCCCGGAGAACCACATCACCACGAAGATGAGCAGCACCTGGAGCATGCCGTAGGCGGCCGCGGTGCCCAGCTCGAAGCTGTACATCCGGTTGTTGATGGCCACCGAGATCGGCACCGTCGACGAGGTGTAGATGAGCACCGAGGCGACGAACTCGCCGACGCCGTGCACGAACGCCAGGAGCGCTCCGGCGAGCACGCCGGGCAGCATGAGCCGCACGGTGATCGTGTAGAACGCGCGCAGCCAGGAGGCGCCCAGGTTGCGCGCCGCGTCCTCCAGCGACGGGTCGATCAGCGCCAGCGTCGCGGAGCTGGACCGGAACACGATCGGCAGGAACCGCACGAAGTAGGCCAGCGGCAGGATCCAGAACGTGCCGACCAGCACCTGCCCGAAGCTGAACGCGTTGCCGGTGCTGAACGCCGAGATCAGGTTGATCGCCACGACCGTGCCGGGCAGCGCCCAGGCGATCATCACGGCCACGTCGAGCAGGCCGCGACCGACGAACGTCAGCCGCCGCACCGCGTACGCGATGAGCACGCCGATCACCACGCAGCCCACGACCGCGAGGAGGCTCATCTGCACCGAGTTGAGGATCGGCTGGAACGCCTTGGGGTCGGTGAAGATGGTGACGAAGTTCTCGAACGTGTACGTCGGCGGCAGCACCTCGGTGGTCCAGGACCGGTCCGCGGAGAACGCGACGAGCGCGATCGCGCCGACCGGGGCGAGCAGGACCAGCGTGGCCAGCACCGAGGCGAGCGGGGCGAGCCAGCGGCCGATCGGGTTGGTGATCTCCCGCCGGACCGCCGAGATGCCCTTGGACTGCGACTGGTAGTTGCGCCGCCCCTCGTACCAGCGCATGGCCAGCAGGAAGATGATCGAGACGATGCCGAGCACGGAGGCGTACGCCGAGGCCATCGGCAGGTCGCCGTTGGTGCGGTTGATGTAGATCTGCATGGTCATGGTCTGACTGACGTTGAACAGCAGTGGCGCGGTGTAGGACGCCAGTGACGTCATGAAGACCAGCAGCGACGCCGAGATCAGCGCCGGGGTGAGCATCGGCAGCAGGACGGTGCGCCACACGCGTACCCGGCCCGCGCCGAGGTTGTACGCCGCCTCCTCCACCGAGGGGTCCATCCCGGCCAGCGCCGCGGAGGCGGCCAGGTAGAAGAACGGGTACATGGTGAACGTGTGCACCACCAGCACGCCGGCGATGCCGTCGAAGGCCAGGACCGGCTTGTCGGTGCCGAGCAGCGCCTGAAGGCCGCGCGGCACGATGCCGATGTTGCTGTAGAGCAGCTGGAAGGAGACGGCGCCGATCAGCGGCGGCAGGGCCGCCGGCACGAGGATGAACGCCTCGATGAGCCGCCGGCCGCGGAAATGGAAGCGCTTGAGCAGGAACGCCATCGCCACGCCGACGATGCCGCAGAGCAGCACGCTGGCCGCCGAGATGAACAGCGAGGTGAACAGCGACTCGCGGGCCACGCCGGAGGAGGAGAGGAACTGGAGGTAGTTGTCGCTGCCGTTGGCGCTGACGCTCTCCCGGAACGTTGCGAACATCGGCTGGACGACGAAGCCCCAGAGCACCAGGACCAGCGGCAGCACCAGCAGGTAGGGGAACCATCGGGAGCCGGCTCCGCCGGCCAGGCGCCGGCCGAGGGCCGCCGCCCAGCCGGGGGCGGTCGGGGTCGCAGCGGTCACGGCTTGACCACCCAGAGCCGCTCCGGTGTGAGCCGCAGGCCCACGACGTCGCCGAGCTGGATGCCGGCGGGCGCGTCGACCAGCGCGGCCATCACCTCGGCGCCGTCGACGTCGACCGTGATGTGGGTGGCCATGCCGGTGAACTCGACGTGGCTGATCCGGCCGCGCATGGCCGCCGTGTCGTCGTCGCCGCCGAGCGCGATGTGCTCGGGGCGCGCGGAGACCAGTGCGGTGTCGCCCTCGGCGAGCCCGTGACCGGCGGGAGCGCCCACTTCGATGGTGGCGCCGCCGGGCAGGCGTACCTGGACGCGCTGCTCCGCGGCGCCGGTCACCGGCAGGCTCAGCACGTTGCTGCGTCCGATGAACCGGGCCACGAACGCGTTCGCGGGCTGGTAGTAGACCTCGTGCGGGGAGCCGACCTGCTGGACCCGGCCGGACTCCATGACCGCGATCCGGTCCGACATCGCCATCGCCTCGGCCTGGTCGTGCGTGACGTAGATCGAGGTGGTGCCGCTCTCCCGCTGGATGCGCCGGATCTCGGCGCGGGTCTCCTCGCGCAGCTTCGCGTCGAGGTTCGACAGCGGCTCGTCGAGCAGCATGGTGCGAGGGCGGATCACCAGGGCCCGCGCCAGCGCGACGCGCTGCTGCTGGCCGCCGGAGAGCGCGTCGATGCGCCGGTCGCCGTACCCGGCGAGGTGCACCTGGGCGAGCGCCTCCTCCACCCGGCGGGCCTGGTCGGCGCGGGAGACCCGGCGGACCTTGAGCCCGTACGCGACGTTCTGCGCCACTGTCATGTGCGGGAACAGCGCGTAGTTCTGGAACACCATGCCGGTGTCCCGCTTGTTGGGCGTCCAGTGCGTGACGTCGTCGTCGCCGAAGTGGATGTGACCGGAGGTCGGGAAGTAGAAGCCGGCCACCATGCGCAGCGTCGTCGTCTTGCCACAACCGCTCGGTCCGAGCAGCGTGAAGAACTCGCCCGCTCCGATGGTGACGGTGACGTCATCGACCGCCGCGGAGTCGCTCGACTTGGCGAAGCGCTTACTGACCGCCGTCAGTCGGACATCGATCATTTCGTGGGTCCTTCCAGGACGAAGCCGGGCCGTGCCGGAGCACGGCCCGGATCCGAGCGTCTTAGCCCTTGCCCTTGATCTGGGCGTTCCAGTGGGTGATCCAGGCGGTCTCGTTCTTGCCGATCACGTCCCAGTCGACGTCCATCGGCTTGAGGTCGAGCTTGGTCAGCCACTCGGGCTTCTCGGCGATGTCGACAGCGGGGATCTGGAAGTAGTCCTTGGCCAGGCTGGCCCGCAGCGAGTCGTCGAACAGGAACTCGAGGAACTTCTTCGCGCCCTCGCTGTTGCCGCCCTTGACCGCGGCCACGCCGTCGACGAGCACCGGGGCGCCCGAGGCCGGCATCACGTAGCCGAACGGCATCTTCTCGTTGGCCTGCAGCAGGATGTCCTGGAGGTTCCAGGCGCTGACCACGCCCTGCTCACGCGACATCTTCAGGTAGAGGTCGCTGGGGTTGGCGGCGTACTCGACGGTGTTGGCGTCGAGCTTGCGCAGCCAGTCGTAGCCGGGCTGCGGGTTGGACCCGTCGGCGGTGAAGCGCTGGATCATCGAGGCGTAGATCGAGCGCATGGTGCCGGAGGCGGCCACGTCCCGGATGATGATCTTGTCTTTCCACTTCGGGTCGACCAGGTCGTCCCAGTCCTTCGGCGCGGTCTCCGGGGTCAGCGCCTTGTTGTTGTACATGATGACCTCGGGCAGCAGGATCTCGCCGAACCAGCGGCCCTCGGCGTCCTTGTACCGCGCGTCGATCTTCGAGGCGAACGAGGGCTGCCAGGACTCCAGCAGGCCCTCGGACGCGCCGGCGGCGAGGCCCTGCTGGGTGCCGCCCCACCAGACGGACGCCTGCGGGTTGGCCTTCTCGGCGCGGACCCGCTCGAGCACCTCCTGGGCGCCCATGTTGAGCACCTCGACCTTGCCCTTGTACTCGGGGTTCTTGGTCGTGAACTGCTCGACGACGTAGTCGGTGACCGACTTGTCGCGGGCGCTGTAGATGACGACCTTCTCGGCCGACGCGGAGCCGGAGGAGCCGGCGTCCTTGTCGTCGTCGCTGCTGCCGCACGCGCTGACGGCCAGCAGCGCGCTGAACGCGACGGCCAGGGCCAAACGACGTTTCATTGGTACCTCCACTTTGCGGGGGAACTATCGGAAGCGGGAAAAGACGGTGTGCGATCCCGACCGGAGGCGCCGGCGGGTTCGCCGGTTCCCCGGGACGGGGTCGAGGGTCCGCGGGTGGCGCGCCGGACCGGGGCGCGCCGTATCGCGCCGCGGCCGGTCGTCCGAGGGACGCGGTCGCCGCGAAGGTTGCGGTGACGGTGGGTGGTGTCGGGGTCGGGGGTGTCGGAGTCGTCGGGGTCGGGTGGTGGTCAGGGAAGCGAGGGCCGGGGCACCGCGGCCGAGAGCGCGTAGCTGATCGCTCCGTGCAGCACGGCCTGGTCGCCGAGGGTGGCCCGCCGCACCTCCGTGGGTGCCGGGGTGCGGGCGGAGACGAGGGTCTGGAGCTGGTCGAGCGCCGGGTCGTCGAGTTCCGCGGCGGCGCCGCTGAGCAGCACCAGCCCCGGGTCGACCACGCAGGCGCAGGAGAGGATGAGCCCGGCCCAGGCGCCGAGTACCTCGTCGAGGTAGGCGCGGGCGGGCGCCGACGTCGCGGCGAGCCGGCTCAGCTCCCGTACCGGCGACTCGGGCCGGCGGCCCGGGTTGAGCGCGACGACACGTTCCGCGATGGCGTTGACCGACCACCGGGCCTCGAACTCGCCGACGCCGCTGTAGCGGCGCTCGGCCGCGCCGCCCAGCGGCAAGAAGCCGACCTCGCCCGCGGCCCCGCTGGCGCCGCGGCGGACCTTGCCGTCGAGCACGAGCCCGGCGCCGATGCCGTCGGCGACGTGGATCAGCAGCAGGTTGGCCACGTCCGCGCCGGCGCCGGCGACGCACTCGCCGGCGGCCATGAGGTTGACGTCGTTGTCGACGACCACCGGTACGCCGAGCCGCCGTTGCACCGATTCGCCGATCGGCCACGCCTCGACCAGTCCGACCGACGGCGCGAGGCGTACCGCGCCGTTGCTGGACACGCCGGGCACCGCGATCGCGACGCCGCGCAGCGACGGCAGGTTGTCGCCGACCAGGTCGAGAACGAACTCGCAGACGGTCTCCACCACGTTCGCGCCGAGCCGCGCGACGCGGTGCGCGATGACCGCGCCCTCGCTGTCGGCGATCTCGCAGCTGATCCGGGGCGGCTCCAGCGACACCGCCGCGACCAGCTCGGCGCGGGGGTTGAACTCGAGCATCTCCCGGGGCCGGCCGGTGGTGGGCGCGCCCGGGCCGCGTTCGATGAGGTAGCCCTCGGCGACGAGTTCCCGCACGAGCGCGGTCACAGTGGCCGCCGAGAGGCCGGTCATCTCCGCCAGGTCGACGCGGGACAGCCGCCGGGCCTGCCGGGCGGCCAAGATCACCGAGAGACGCTTGATCTCACGGGACCGCTCACGGCTGACCGGGCTGGTCGGGGCTTTGTCAGACACACTTTCTTCCTAGTGAGAAAAAATTCTGCCGTCAAGTAACGAGATGATCTCGGTCCGCCGACCAGGGAAAATTCTGCGACCGACAAGCCGGTCGGGCTGGGGCCAGCCCGACATGACGCGCAAAACCGAGCCCTACGGTCCACATTGGGGTGCCAAACCCGGACAAAGACTGTCCCCATGCCACAGCCGGCCTCCCGAGGATCGCCCTGAGCAGGCACGATCGTTTATTCGGATAAGGAAGAAAGTCGTCCAGAGCTATTGACGACGCCTCCGCAAGATCCCTAGGTTACGGCCCGAAGGCCTTCCGGTGGACCGACGTCACCACCGTGCGTACCGCTCACCCCGTGACGGTGCGCGAGCACCACCATCCCGTTGTCGAGCACCACGACCCCCGAGGACCCGACGGTCCTCAGTGGACAGCTGTCTGCATCACGGCCCGGCACGAGCCACGTGTCAGCCGGCCCGTGCCGGGCCGACCGTCCCCAGCCGCAGCACTCTCGCTTCGAGACGAAGAGGTATGCCCATGAGATGGCGCACCAGCGCAGCGATCGCCATGTGCGGTCTGCTGTCGTTGGGCCTGGCCACTCCGGCCCAGGCCAACCCCCAGCAAGCACCGAAGCCCCAGGCCAAGAAGTCCGACAAGCCGGTCGACCTGGACATCATGTTCATCGGCGCCCACCCGGACGACGAGGCCGGCCAGCTCGGCATGCTCGGATACTGGAACGAGTATCACGGCATGAAGGCCGGCGTCATCACCACCACCCGCGGCGAGGGCGGTGGCAACGCCACCGGTCTCGAGGAGGGCCCGGAGCTCGGCATCCTGCGGGAGGCCGAGGAGCGCAAGGCCGTCGGCTGGGCCGGCGTCGAGCACATCTACAACCTGGACGCGCTGGACTTCTGGTACACCGCCAGCGCTCCCCTGACCGAGGAGGTCTGGGGCCACCAGGAGACGCTGTCCCGGATCGTGCGGGTCCTGCGGACCACCAAGCCCGAGGTCATCCTCACGATGAACCCCTCGGCGACGCAGGGCAACCACGGCAACCACCAGAAGGCGGCCATGCTGGCCGTGGAGGCCTTCTACGCGGCGGCCGACCCGAAGGCGTTCCCGGAGCAGATCAAGAAGGAAGGGCTCAAGCCCTGGCGGGTCTCCCGCATCTTCCAGACCGGTGGCAGCGGCACCACCGGCACCAACGGCCCCGCCTGCGAGACGACGTTCACGCCGGCCGAGGCCAGCGACGTCATCTTCGGCACCTGGCAGGGGTACGAGTCGGCGCGGCACGACGGCAACCGGTGGAACACGGTCCAGACCTGGGCCCGCCGGGAGTACGTGTCGCAGGGCTGGGGCAACAGCTCCTTCCCGACGACCAACCCGGACGCCATCGGCTGCAACCGGCTGACGCTGATCGACACCCGGACGCCGTACCCGGACCCGAACGTCGGCGCCGGCACCGGCGCGCTGCAGGGCGCCACGCTGCGCGCGCCCGGCGGCCTGCCGCTCGGCACCGAGGTCCACGTGCGTCCGCACAACTGGGAGGCCGTCGGCGGCCAGCCCATCAAGGTGGACACCGTCCTGTACGCCGAGAAGGCCATCCCGGGCGCCAAGGTCACCCTGGACGTCCCGGCCGGCTGGAAGGTCAGCGGTAACGGCAACGTCGGCACGCTCACGCCGGGCAAGGAGGTCGTGAAGACCTTCACCGTCACCCCGCCGGCGCAGGTCGAGGTGGGCACCCGCTTCAAGCTCGAGGCCACGCTTACCAGCAAGAAGGACGGCAGCGGCGTCAGCAGCGCCCGAGTGCAGGGCACCGCTCCGGTGCGCGGCACCCTGGAGCCGCTGGAGGAGATCGCCGACTTCCGCGCCTGGACCGTGCGCAACAAGACCCAGCAGCTCGACGCGCTCATCGAGTCCCTGCTGAACATCCCCAGCGGCGGCACCCGCAGCGTCAAGGTCAACCTGACCAACCACGGCACCCGCGTCGAGTCCGGCACGGTCAAGCTGAACGTCCCCGCCGGCTTCTCGGTGGCCGAACAGCAGGTGCCGTACAGCAGCCTGCGGCCGGGCGCCAGCACCTCGGTGACGTTCACCGTGACCAACACCGACACGTCGCTGCCGACGGCCAACCGGGCCCCGGACAACGGCGCCTACCGGGTGCAGATCGAGACCAGCTACACCGGTGGCAGCGCGAGCGAGCCGGGTGCGTTCAACCTGGTGCCGACCACCACGATCCCGAAGGCCGCCACCGCGCCGACTGTGGACGGTCACGGTCACGACCACGAGTACACCGGCGAGGTCATCGACATCTCCACCCGCTGGGAGGGCACCGCCGCCCCGGCGTCGGACATCTCCGGCACCGCCCAGCTCACCCACACCGACGACGCCCTGTACGCCATCTTCAACATCACCGACGACGTGCTCGGCACCGTCCTGCCGCCGGAGGACTGCAAGCGTCCGCGGCGTAACGACAACATCGAGTTCGGCATCGACCCGCGCGGCAACTCGGCGAACACCTCCACCGTGTTCAACATGGCGCTCTTCCCGGCCACGAACGACCCGGCCAACGGGAACCCGCCGTGCTTCGCCCGGGAGCGGGACAACCACCAGGGCGGCCCGGAGACCGCGCCGGGTGTGGAGATCGCCTCCGTGGTGACCAGCAACCCGTACACGGGTTACCGGATCGAGGTCAAGATTCCGTTCAGCGTGCTGCCGGACACCATCGACCCGAGCCGGATGGGCCTGAACATCCTGGTCAACGACTCGGACACGCAGGACCTCAGCTCGCAGACCCGGGTCGGCTGGTCGACCTGGAGCGGCGTGCGGGCCGACCCGTGGCGCTGGGGCAACGCGCTCCTGCCGGACCTGCCGGCGAAGCCGTCGGCGCCGAAGGCTCCGATCATGCCCGACACCGCGGCGCTGAGCGTGGACTCGCCGCAGACCCTGCTCCAGTCCGTCTCGGACGGGGTCGCACCGGGTGGTTACGCCAAGCTGGCGGACAACACCGTGAAGATCAAGAAGGTCACCCGCAGCGCGAGCAAGGTGTCCGTGCAGCTGCAGGTGAAGAAGGCCGGCACCGCCCGGGCCTTCCTCTGGGACGGCACCCGGGTCGTGGCGGACGCCAAGGCCGAGCTGCGCAAGGACGGCACGCTCGTCCTGCCGCTGAGCGGGTCGCTTCCGGCCGGCACCTCGCTGCTCGTCTCGTACGAGCACGGCGGCGCCACCACCGCTCTGTCGAAGAAGATCTGCTGAGCGGACACTGATCGCGTCGATCTGACGCACGCGATGGGCCGGGCCGGCAGGCCCGGCCCATCGTGCCGTCCGCGTGACCCGCGCCGCACCCCGCTCAGCGGACCGGCGCCGGACCGGTGGCGGCCGGTGACACCTCGGCCGGCTCGCGCCACCAGCGGCGCGACGCCAGCGCGGCCAGCCCGGCGCCGGCGGTGTTGAGCAGGACGTCGTCGACGGAGGACACCCGGTCCAGCCGCAGGACGTACTGGGCCACCTCGACCACGGCCGAGCAGCCGGCCGCCAGCGCCAGGATCCGCGGCACCGACGCCAGCGTCGCGAACCGCAGCGGGGCGAGGAACCCGAGCGCCGCGAACACCAGCAGGTTGCCGACGATCTGGACCGTCACGGTCAGCGGCCCGCCCGTGAGGACGGTGAGCAGGTCCCGCAGCGGCACCAGGCTCACCCGGCCGGGGACCACGCCGGCGCCGTCCCCCGGCAGCATGATCATCCAGACCCACGGCACGGTCCCGTAGACGATGCCCACCTCGGCCAGCGACCTGCGCCACGCCGGCCGCGTGCCGCCGCGCCGGCGGGCCAGGAGCCACACCACGAGCGCGGCCGCCGGCAACGCGGCCACCGTGAGCAGCACGACCCCGTTGATCGTGCCGAACCAGCCGTGCCATCCCTCGATCACGCCGCCTCCGCCCGGATCCGCCGGGCCCGCACCGGGCCCGCCGTCGGTCAGGGTGCCACGGCCGCGTCGAGCGGTGGCCCCGGCCCGGACGCCATCGGGTACGTGGCGACCGCGCCAACCACCTCCGGATTCGCATTCGGCCGCCGGCCGGTTGTCAATCCCCCGTCGAATCGCTGATTTCCCGGCCGGCATTTCGGCGTGGGCCGCAATGGTGCCGGCCGTTTCGGGACACACGGTCGTCACGCGCTCACCCATTCCACCGCGACCGCCGGGCATCCGGCCGGTGGGCAGCGAGCATAACCGCAGATGAGCCGCGGCCCGGCCGGTGGAAATCACGCATCCGCTTTCACGCCCGCAGCGGGTAAAGAAAGACTCACCTAACCAAGGCAAGCCTTATCTTCGTCGTTCGGGATTCCGCGCGGAAACGGCGGCTAACGGCCACCAACCCCGCATTCCGTTGTTAAGGTGAGCATGATCCTCACTGGCGGCCGACGGGTTTGAGGACCGGCCGCCAGGCAAATACCAGATGGCATTCGAGCACCACGAGGGCCGGCCGCTCCCGTCCGCCGGCCCGCATGACTTGGAGGCACCATGAAGACCCTGTTGCAGTCTCCGCCGGTACGTGAATGCGCCGCCACCGCGTGCAGCTTCAACGACAACGGCTGTCACGCTCCCGCGATCACCGTCGCGGCGACCGCCGACGCGGCCTCCTGCGCGACGTTCGTCGAGTCGTCGCTCAGCGGCGGGATGAAGGAGGTCACCGGCGCGGTGGGCGCGTGCGCGCGGGCCGAGTGCGTCTACAACACCAACCTCGCCTGCACCGCCGAGTCGATCACGGTCGGTCCGGGCGCCACGGTCAGCGACTGCCTCACCTACCAGCCCGCCTGACAAACCGGACAGCACGTCCGTACGGGTCACGACGGTCACCGTCGTGACCCGTACCGCGTCTCCGGCACCCGACCCGCCGTTGCACAGGTAAGCCTTACCTACTAACGTCTGACCTGGGCCGACTTCACCCCTTCCCGGCCGAGGAGACAGACATGGCGTTGCACCCCGCGGGGCGTCCGGCCCCGGCGGCCGGTGTCGTCCCGGTCGCCGCCGGGCCGTCGGCGGGCGGTACGGGCACCTCCACGCCCCGCGACGCCGTCGCCGCCCGGTGCGTACTGACCGCTGCCTCCTCACTGCGGCTCACGCTCGGCGACACCACCGCCGACCTCCTCGCCGCCCACGCCGTCCTCCCCGACGGCACGGTCGTCCTCGCGGTCGACGCGATGAGCCGCACCGGCGGCCTGCTGGTCGCCGCGCGGGGCCACAGCGGCGCGGTACGCCTCGACGTGACCCACCTCGCCCCGCTCGCCGTGCGCTCCCGGGTGCGCGCCCGGCTGCGGATCCTCGGCACCGCCCGCCGGTTCGACCCGGCCGCCCTCGACTCCTGCGATCCGGCCACCGTGATGTCGCTGCTCGACCTGCCCCCGGTGGCGCTGTGGGCGATCGCGCCGGACGAGGTCGTCCTCGACCGGACCGCCGATCCCGTCTCGGTGGACCTCGGCGCGTACCGCGCGGCCCGGCCGGATCCGATCGCCGTCGACGAGGCCGCCCACCTCGCGCACCTGACGCGCTGCCACCGCGACGTCCTCGACCGGCTCGGCACGCTCGTCGACCCCGCCGCTTCGACGCGCGTCGTCCCGGTCGCGCTGGACGCCGAGGGCATCGTGCTGCGCGCGGAGCGGCCGGACGGCCACACCGACACCCGGCTGCCCTTCGCCCGCCCGGTCACCGCCGGCGCCGGCCTGGCCGAGGCGCTGCGGACGCTGCTCGCCTAGGGCCTGCCGCTCCCGACGGAGCGCATCGCGGCGGCGGCGAGAAGGCAGGCCGTGGTGACCGCGGCGAGCAGGAGGTGGTAGCCGCCGTACGCCAGAAGCACGGCGGCAAGAAGGGGTGCGGCGGCTTTGGCGGTGGTGACGGGGGCGGTGAGTCGCCCGGCGATGGTGGCGTAGGCGGCGGTTCCGTAGCGGTCGGCGAGGATCGCGGGGGTGGCGAGGCTGGCGACGCCGAAGCCGAGGCCGAATCCTGTGACGGTGACGACGGCGCCCACCGGGCTTCCCGCGGTGAACGGCATGGCGAGGACCGCGGCGGCCTGGACGGCGAAGACCGTGGCGACGACGGCGGTGATCGGGAGGCGGCGACGGGCGCCGGTGAGGACGAGTCGTCCGGCGACCGACAGGACGCCGAGGAGACCGGCGACGGCGGCGGCGAAGGTCGCGGGGTGGCCGCGGCTGGTCAGGTAGCCGACGAGGTGGACGCCGATGGTGCCGGTCGCGGCGCCGTGGGCGACGAGGGCTGCGGCGAGGATCCAGAACCGCCTGTCGCGCATCGCGGCGCGGGCCGCCGCTTGTCGCGGGACGACAGGTGACGCCGCGGGGGTGGCGGGGGCGAGGTGCGGCGGTGTGCGGACGGCGAGGGCGTGCAGGGGGATGGTCACCGTGCCGTGGACGGCGGCAAGAACGAGGAGCGCGCCGCGCCAGCCGAGGTGGGCGGCCAGTACGCCGGTGAGCGGCATGAAGATGGTGCTGGCGAACCCCGCCACGACGGTGATCGCGAGCAGCGCGGCGGGGCGCCGGTCGGGGGCGAACCAGGAGATGACGACGGCGAAAGCGGGTTCGTAGAGGACCATCGCGCCGGTGATGCCGATGCCGACCATGACGACGTAGAGCTGCCCGACCGTTCGGACCTGGGACCAGGCGATCAGGAGGGCGGTGGCGGCGATCGAGCCGGCGGTCATGAGGGCTCGTCCGCCGTGCCGGTCGAGCCACCTGCCGACGGGTATGGCCATCAGCGCGCCGGCGAGGACGCTGGCGGTGAGCGCGCCGGTGACGGCGGTGGTGGAGGCGCCGAGGCCGGCGGCCATGGGGCCGAGGAGGACCGCGTAGGCGTAGTAGAGGGTGCCGTACCCGATGGTGCTGGTGACGGCGAGGGCGGCGACGACGCGCCACCCGTGACGCCCGCCGGCCGTGAGGCCGGCGGGCGCCGTCGTGGTGGTCATCAGCTGGTGCAGCAGCCGCCGGTCTGGCCGCCGGCCGGGGTGTCGAGACTGACCAGGCTGAGCGGCGCGGAGAGCAGGCCCCCGGAGATTCCGGTCGCCAGCCCCTGCGCGGCCGGCTGGGCGGCCGGGTCGGGGCCGCAGCAGCCGTCGGTGCCGGTGGAGTCGGCGGGGCTGCTGTTGCAGACGCCGGTTTCGGGCAGGTCGAGCTGGACGTCGCGGGCGGCGTCCCAGTCGCCGGCGAGAGCGGCGACGACGGAGCGGACCTGCTCGTAGCCGGTGGCCATGAGGAACGTCGGCGCGCGGCCGTAGCTCTTCATGCCGACGGCGTAGTAGCCGACCTCCGGATGTGCGAGTTCGGCGGCGCCGTGCGGGGGAACGGTGCCGCAGGAGTGCTCGTTCGGGTCGATCAGCGGGGCGAGGGCGCGGGTGGCGCCCATGACCGGGTCGAGGTCCAGGCGCAGCTCGGCCGCGATCGAGTGGTCGGGGCGGAATCCGGTGGCGGCGACGATGCGGTCCACGGTGACGGACTCGTCGGTGCCGTCGGCGTGACGCACGACCACGGCGACCCGGCCCTCGGCCGGGGTGAGGGCGTGCACGGAGAAGCCGGTGAGCAGCCGGATGCGGCCGGCGTCGACGTGGTCGCGCAGCCGGGCGCCGAGCGCGCCGCGGGCGGGCAGGGCGTCGGCGTCTCCGCCGCCGTAGGTGCGGGCCGGGCTGGCCGAGCGGATCGCCCAGATCACCTCGGTGCCGGGCTCGGCGGTGGCCAGCTCGGCCAGTGAGAGCAGGGTGTTCGCGGCGGAGTGGCCGGCGCCGACGACGAGGGTGCGCCGGCCGGCGAAGCGGTGCCGGTCGGCGCCGAGCACGTCGGGCAGTGCGTGTTCGAGGAACGCCGCCGCGTCCTTCTCGCCCCGGGCGGGCAGGCCGGAGGCGCCGAGGACGTTGGGGGTGCCCCAGGTGCCGGAGGCGTCGATGACGGCGCGGGCCAGCAGTTCGTCGCCGTCGGCGAGGCGGATCAGGAACGGCGTCTGTTCCCGGCCGGCGGTGCGCAGCCGGTCCAGGCCGAGCCGGCTGATCGCCTCCACCCGCGCGCCGTAGCGCAGGTGGGGCTTGAGCTGCGGCAGGTCCGCGAGGGGCTGGAGGTAGTCGGTGACCAGCTCGGCGCCGGTGGGCAGGGCGTCCTCGGCCGGGGCGACCCAGCCGGTGTCGTCGAGTAGCCGGCGGGCGGCCGGGTCGACGTTGTACCGCCACGGGGAGAACACCCGCACGTGCCCCCACTGCCGCACCGCCGCGCCGGCGGTGTCGCCCGCCTCCAGGACGAGGAAGGGCAGGTCACGCTCGCGCAGGTGGGCGGCGGCGGCCAGACCCACCGGGCCCGCGCCGATCACCACGACGGGCAACTCGTCCAGGACACTCATCGGGAACTCCTCTGTATTGAGAATTGTCGAATCAAGGAGGTGCGGTGGTGCCGCGCGGACGGCACGGACCGGGATCAGGTGACGGCGCGGCCGGCCGTCAGCAGGCTCCGACCGGATCGGGCGCCGGGCGGCCCATGACGACGTCGGCGGCGGACGGGAAGCATCCGACACAGGCGTCGTTGATGCGGTAGTGGCGTGCGGTGCCGACCGGCTCGACGAGCACGAACCGCACCTCGGTGAGGATCTTCAGGTGCTGGGAGACGGTGGACTGGGCGAGCCCGACGGCGGCGACGATCTCCCCCACGCTCATCGGGCGGGCATGGCGGGCCAGGTACTCCACGAGCTGCACCCGCGTCGGGTCCGCGAGTGCCCGGAACCACGAGGCGTAGGTCTGCGCGGTGCCGCGGTCGAGGAGGTCGCCCACCATCACTCCCTCTATCGTTCATCGCCGATTAACGATCGAAGCGTAGCAGGCGCGGGAACGGTGACCCGCAGGGCGGTGATCCCTTCTCAGCGGGGGGCGGTCAGCGCGTAGGCGGCGGTGCGGGCGCGGTCGTGGAGGCGGTCGATCCGCTGCGCGGTTGTGGACACCCGGGCACAGGAGCCGCAGAACCGGACCCCTGCCAGGACGGACGGCCGGCGACGCGGGAAGCCGAACATGGCGAGCCTCGTTTCCTCGGGGCACCCTGTCTAGATGCCTGTCTAAACAGAGATTTGCACGCTGATTAGATAGATGTCAACCTAGGGGCATGCCGAAGCACCAGGCGCCGATCCCACTCGTCGACCTCGACGCCGACGTGCCGTGCTGCCCCCCGCTGGCGCAGCGCCGGGTCCCGGCCGAGACGGCCGCGGTGCTCGCACCCGCGTTCAAGGCCCTCGGCGATCCGGTACGGCTGCAGCTCATGTCGATGATCGCCTCCGCCGACGGCGGCGAGGCCTGCGTGTGCGACCTGACGCCGGCGTTCGACCTGACCGGGCCGACGATCTCCCACCACCTCAAGACCCTGCGCGAGGCGGGCCTGGTGGACGCCGAGCGGCGGGGCACCTGGGTCTACTACCGGGCGCGGCCACAGATCCTGCGCCAGCTCGCCGGTCTGCTGTCGATCGAGCCGACCGCCGCGACGCAGCGGTAGACCGCCGCGCGGCGCCCTGCGCTTCGATCCGCTCGATGCCGGCTTGACGCTCCCAGATTGCTCAGCAATGATTGAGTCAATGGACATTGAGCCTTCATCCCTCGCCGCCCGTGCGCGGATCCACGCCGCGCTGGGCGATCCGGCCCGCCTGGCCATCGTGGACGCACTCACCCTGGGCGACGCCTCCCCCGGGGAGATCGCCCACGCCCTGGACATGCCGACGAACCTGGTCGCCCACCACGTCAAGGTCCTCACCGACGCCGGCCTCGTCGCCCGGGGCCGGTCGGAGGGCGACCGGCGGCGCACCTACCTGCGACTCCGACCGGCCGCCCTCTCCGCTCTCACGCCGCCGCCGCTGGCGGCTGCGCATCGGGTCGTCTTCGTCTGCACCCACAACTCCGCGCGCTCGCAACTGGCCGCGGCGCTGTGGAAGCGACGCACCAACGGCGACGCCGCGTCCGCCGGCACCAGGCCGGCTCCCCGGGTCCATCCCCGCGCGGTCGCCGTGGCCCACCGCCACGCCCTCGACCTCGACCCGGCCGGCACCGCACACGTCGACGACATCGTCCGGGACGACGACCTGGTCATCGCCGTCTGCGACAACGCCCACGAGGAGCTCACCGGGCCGGTCCGCCCCCGCCTGCACTGGTCGGTGCCGGACCCGGCCCGCGTCGACACCGACGAAGCGTTCGAGGCGGCCTACGCCGACCTCGCCGACCGCGTCGACCGCGTCGCCCCGCACACCGCGGCGACCTCACCCGACGCGCATGCGCCGGCACCGACGGCCCACGGGAGACACCCATGACCACCGCCACCAGAGCCGACCACGCCCCACCGGTGGTGGCCCGCCTGTCGCGCCTCGACCGGTTCCTGCCGGTCTGGATCGGCCTGGCCATGGTCGCCGGCCTGCTGCTCGGCCGGATCGTTCCCGGACTGGACGACGCTCTCGACGCCGTCGAGGTCGGTGGCATCTCCCTGCCCATCGCTCTCGGCCTGCTGATCATGATGTATCCGGTACTGGCCAAGGTCCGCTACGACCGCCTCGACACCGTCACCGGTGACCGGCGTCTCCTGGTCTCGTCACTGATCCTCAACTGGATCGTCGGTCCCGCCGTCATGTTCGCCTTGGCCTGGGTGTTCCTGGCCGACCAGCCGGAGTACCGCACCGGTCTGATCATCGTCGGTCTGGCCCGCTGCATCGCGATGGTCATCATCTGGAACGACCTGGCCTGCGGCGACCGGGAGGCAGCGGCGGTCCTCGTCGCCGTCAACTCGGTGTTCCAGGTCCTCGCCTTCGGCCTGCTCGGCTGGTTCTACCTGTCGGTACTGCCCGGCTGGCTGGGTCTGGACGGCGCCGCGCTGGAGGTCTCCGGCTGGGACATCGCCGGCAACGTGCTCGTCTTCCTCGGCATCCCACTGCTCGCCGGCTACCTCTCCCGCCGCCTCGGCGAACGCGCCAAGGGCCGCGACTGGTACGAGCAGCGATTCCTGCCCAGGATCGGGCCCGTCGCCCTGTACGGACTGCTGTTCACCATCGTCGTCCTGTTCGCTCTGCAGGGCGAGGCCATCACCGGCCGACCGGTCGACGTGGCCCGCATCGCCCTGCCGCTGCTGGCCTACTTCGCCCTCATGTGGGCCGGCTCCTACCTGCTCGGCCGGGCCGTCGGCCTGAACTACGAACGCACCACCACCCTGGCGTTCACCGCGGCGGGCAACAACTTCGAACTGGCCATCGCGGTCGCGATCGGCACCTTCGGGATCGCCTCCGGCCAGGCCCTGGCCGGCGTCGTCGGCCCGCTGATCGAGGTCCCGGTCCTCGTCGGCCTGGTCTACGTGTCGCTGTGGGCCCGCTCCCGCCTGTTCCCCGCCCCGGGAACCCGGCCATGAGACGCCTCGACTGCGCCGCGGCACGCCGCGCGGCGACCACCGGAATCAGGGAGACCCGATGAGCGACAAGCCCAGCGTCCTGTTCGTCTGCGTGCACAACGCGGGCCGTTCCCAGATGGCCGCCGGGTGGCTGCGCCACCTCGCCGGCGACACCGTCGAGGTCCGCTCCGCCGGCAGCGCACCCGCCGGCGAGGTCAACCCTGCCGCCGTCGAGGCCATGCGGGAGGCCGGCATCGACATCACCGACCAGACCCCCAAGCTCCTGCGGTACGAGACGGCGGAGTCCTCGGACGTCATCGTCACCATGGGCTGCGGTGACGCCTGCCCCGTCTTCCCGGGCAAGCGGTACGAGGACTGGAAGCTCGAAGACCCCGCAGGCAAGGGTCTCGACGCGGTACGCCCCATCCGGGACGAGATCCGCACCCGGGTGGAACGGCTGCTCGCCGAGCTGCACCGCAGCGCCTGACATCCGCCCCGACTGTTCCGCGGCCGGACGGCGGTCGGCAGCTCCCGGCGTGCAACTGACGGTGATCCGCTCCTGGTTGCACGGGCAGGCGGCCGCCGTTGGTGCAACGATGCAAGCGTGGGAACTGCGAAAACCTCCACCCCTGCCATCTCGCCGCTTGCCGGCGAGCCGATCAAGCGTGCCGATGCCGAACGGCTCGCGGGAGTCCTGAAGGCGTTCGCCGACCCGGCTCGGTTGCGCCTGCTCAGCCTGATCCAGTCCGCTCCGGAGGGCGAGGCGTCCGTCAGCGACCTCACCGCGCCGCTCGGTCTCTCCCAGCCGACCGTCAGCCATCACCTTCGGATCCTCACCGAGGCCGGCCTGCTCGAGCGTGAGAAGCGGGGTGTGTGGGCGTACTACCGCCTGGTGCCGTCCGCGATCTCGGCGATCGCCGAGTCGTTGACGCCGCCTCGTAAACGGCCGACGAAGAAGGTCCGCTGAGCGGAGGACTGCCGGGCTGCCGCGCGTGCCCGCCGGCCTGACCGGTTCGTGCCCCGGAACGTCAGCCGGCCACCGGGAAGTTGGATCGGACGAGCGCGTCCGGGTCGTGGCGGCGCTTGACCGCCCGGAGCCGGTCGAGGACGGCGGGAGTGAACGCGTCGGCCACCGTCTCGTCCCGGTTGAGGAACGTCACCGGCTTGCGTCCGCTGACCGGCAGGGCGCCGGCGAGGTCCCGCTGGCGCGCCTTGACCGCCGCCGGGTCGGTGGCGACACCGAACAGGTAGAGCGCGTACGGCTCGGTGAGCGTGCCGTGCGGGCTGTCGGAGGCCCGGGCGAGGGCGCCGCCCAGATGCCGGAGCTGGACGCTCAGCAGCGGGGCGATCGGGTCGGCCAGCAGTGCCTCGGCCGCGTCGTCGTCGAGGCGGGTCAGCAGTTCGGCGCGGGAGATGCCCGGGCTGGGGTCGGTGGGTTCGGCCGTGATGCCGCCGAGTTCGGTGACCGCCATGACCCGCCTGCTGTCGGAGATCGGCGTCGCCAACCGGTCCAGCGGCGTGAGCAGGCTCCGCGCCCCGGCCTCGTCGCCGAGGTAGGTGACGTCGAGGGCCACCATCGGTTCGCCGCCGGGGAAGTGCAGCAGGTCCATCCACACGGTCAGCTCGTCGGGCGCGGTGGCGGTGATCCGCCGGAACGCCCGCAGCACGTCCCGCACCTGCGCCGCCGACCACAGCATCCGTCCGCCGAACAGGCTCGGCGCGGGGTGCAGCGCGAGTTCGAGCGCGGTGACGATCGCGAAGTCACCGCCACCGCCGCGCAGCGCCCAGAACAGGTCGGGGTCGGTCTCGGCGGTGACGTGCCGGTGCCGCGCCTCGGCGTCCACGACGTCGAACGCGGTGACCGCGTCGGACACCCAGCCGTACGCGCGGCCGAACCAGCTCAGCCCGCCGCCCAGCGCCACCCCGGTCACGCTGACGACCGGGGAACTGCCGGGCAGCCCGGTGAGCCCGTGCGGCGCGGCGGCGGCCTGGAGCCGGCCGGACGGCACACCCGCGCCGACCCGGGCCCGGCGGGCGTCCGGGTCGATCTCCACGGTGTCCAGGCGGCCGGTGCGCAGCAGGATCGTGCCGTCGGCACTGCCGCTGGCGCCGTGCCCGTTGGGCTGCGCGGCGATGCCCAGTCCGGCCGAGCGGGCGTACCGGACGAGCGCGACGACGTCGTCGGCGTCGGCGGCCTCGACCACGGCCACCGGCGACTGCTCGACGGCCAGGTTCCAGGCCCGGCCGGCCACGTCGAACCCGGCGTCCCCCGGCAGCAGGACCCGGCCCCGGACGGCGGAGCGCAGCGGGTGCGGGGCGTTCGTGATCGTGTCCATGAGCCCACACTAGGGTCGGAAAAGACCCGGACTAGGGTGCATTCGCATGACGGATTCGTGGGCCAATCCGGCGCGCCGGCTCGGCAGCGACCTGCATCTGGAACTGGCCGGCGCCGGTGGCCGCCGGTCCGCGCTCACCCGTGCCCTGCGGGAGGCCGTCCGGGACGGGAGGCTGGCCGCCGGCACCCTCCTGCCGCCGTACCGGTCCCTCGCCGCCGACCTGGGCCTGGCCCGCAACACAGTCGCCGCCGCGTACGCCGAACTGGTGGCCGAGGGATGGCTGGTCGCCCGGCAGGGGTCGGGGACGCGGGTGGCGCCGCGCGCCGAGCCCGCCCGGGTCGCCCGCGTCCCGAGGCAGACGCCCGCGCGTCCGGCCCCGGCCGTGCACCACCTGCGTCAGGGGCAGCCGGATGCCGCCTCCTTCCCGCGCGCCGCGTGGCTGGCGTCCGCGCGGCGTGCCCTGACCGCCGCGCCGAACGAGGCGTTCGGGCCGGGCGACCCGCGGGGCCGCCCGGAGCTGCGCCGGGCGCTGGCCGCTTACCTGGCGCGGGCCCGGGGTGTCCGGACCACCCCGGAGCAGATAGTGGTGTGTTCCGGTGTCGCGCACGCGCTGCGGCTGCTCTTCGGCGGCCGGGTTCTGCGCGGCCCGCTGGCGGTGGAGTCCTACGGGCTACCGTTCCACCGCGCGGTCCTGGCGGCGGCAGGCGTGCGTACCGTCCCTCTCACGCTCGACGCGGACGGGGCCCGCACCGAGGAGCTGGCGGGCCTCTCCGGGGTACGGGCGGCGCTGCTCACGCCGGCACACCAGTTCCCCACCGGTGGCCCTCTGCATCCCGGGCGGCGTCTCGCCGCGGTGCGGTGGGCGGAGGCGCGGGACGGGCTGGTGCTGGAGGACGACTACGACGGCGAGTTCCGGTACGACCGGGATCCGGTCGGCGCGGTGCAGGGCCTGGCCCCGGAGCGCGTGGTCTACCTGGGTTCGGTGAGCAAGAGCCTCTCCCCCGCGCTGCGTCTGGGCTGGATGGTGCTGCCCGAACGGCTCGTCGGCCCGGTGCTGGACGCCAAGGGCGAGCGGGAGGCGTGGGCGGGCGTGACGGACCAGCTCACCCTCGCCGACTTCCTCGACTCCGGCCGGTACGACCGGCACGTCCGCCGGATGCGGCAGCGGTACCGCGCGCGCCGCGACCGCCTCGTCGCCACGCTCGCCGCCCACGCCCCGCACGTCACGCCGACCGGCGTCGCCGCCGGGCTGCACGCCGTGCTGCGCCTGCCCCCGGGCACCGAACGCGCGGCGGTCGAGGCCGCCGCCGGACGGTCGATCGCGCTCGACGGACTGGCCGGCTTCCGCCACCCGGACGCCGTCATGCCCGCCCTCGACGGCCTCGTGGTCGGCTACGCGACGCCGCCCGAGCACGCGTACGCCGCCGCGCTGGAGGCGCTGTGCCGCATCCTCCCCCGGAGCCCGCTCCCCCACCGGTCCGGCGGGCCGGCCCTTGAGGACCGCGGCCCGACCCGGTAGAAACGGCGGGGCCGACAGGAGAATCAGCCATGACCGATATCGACGGGCGGTTGTCCGCGACGCCGCGTACGACCCTGCGCCGGATGAAGGAGAAGGGGCACCGCGACCGCGCCGCTCTCTTCGGCGTGCTGCGGGCCGCCTTCGTCTGCCATCTCGGGGTGCTCGTCGACGGCGGTCCGATGGTGGTGCCGACCGTCTACGGCTTCGACGACCGGCACCTCTACCTGCACGGCTCGGTGGCCAGCCGGAGTCTCACCACCGACGCCGAGGTCTGCGTGACCGTCACAGTGGTCGACGGCCTGGTCCTGGCGCGGTCGGTGTTCGAGCACGGGATCAACTACCGCAGCGCGATGATCTACGGCCGGCCCCGGTGGGTGACCGACGCCGAGGAGAAGCTGCACGGCCTGCGGCTGCTGACCGAGCACGTGGCCCCGGGCCAGTGGGACCACGCCCGCCGGCCGAACCGGCGGGAACTCGCGGCCACCACGCTGCTGGCGCTTCCGCTGGCCGAGGCGTCGGTCAAGACGCGCAGCGGCCCGCCGGACGACGGCGACGGCCCGGACGCCGCTCTCGGGCTGTGGGCGGGCGAGCTTCCCCTGGTCGCGCGCTGGGAACAGCCGGCGACCGACCCGGCGCTGCCGCCGACGACGCCGGTGCCGGCGCACGTCGCCGCGCGCGCCGGCACCCGCGCCGACCAGGCCTGACCGGCCCGGGCGGCCCCCGGCCCGCCTACCGGAGCTGGCGGGCCACCTCCGCCAGCGGCAGGCAGGGCTGGACGGCCGCGCGGGCGGCCACCACCGCGAGCGCCCGGGGCACTCCGGCGCAGTACGCGATGATCTCCCGCACCGCCGCGCGCTCGGCGGTGAGGCGACGCTCGCCGAGGCGGGCGGCCAGCAGGTCCCACGCCTCGCCGGCGGCCAGCTCGTCGACCGCGACCGGGCACGCGGCCTCGCCGACGACCAGGCCGGTGAGGCGGTCCCGGCTGGTCACGACCACCATGCAGCCGGGTACGCCGGGCAGCAGCGGCCGTACCTGGTCGGCGTCGCGGGCGTCGTCGAGCACGATGAGCATCCGGCGCCCGGCGAGCGCGCTGCGGTAGAGCCCGGTGCGCGCCGCCGGTCCGCACGGGACACCACCGGGGACGTCGAGCGCCTCGATGAGGCCGCCGAGCGCCTCCGCCGGCGCCACCGCCGCTCTGCCCGGTTCGCTGCCGCCGAGCTGGACGTGCAGCACCCCGTCGGAGAACCGGGCCGCCGACCGGTGCGCCCAGCGCAGCGCCAGCGCCGTCTTGCCGATGCCGGACCGGCCGGACAGGACGCACACGACCACGCTCGACATCCGCCGCGGTCCGCCGTCGAGCAGCCGGTCGAGTTGCCGCAGTTGTGCCGAGCGGCCGGTGAAGCCGGGAATCTCCAGCGGCAGTTGCATGGGGCGGATCCGGCCCGACGGCGCCGGGTTGGCGGGCAGGCCGAGGACCTCGCGGAGCAGCCGGACGGTCGCGGGCCGCGGACGGGTCACGCGCGACGACTCCAGGTTGCGGATGCTCCGGACGCTCAGTCCGGTACGGGCGGCCAACTCCTCCTGTGTCAAGTTGGCCAGTCGCCGTGCGGTAGCGATTTCATGACCCAACGTATCCATGTAGCCGATCACAGCGTCGTCTCCGTACCGGTTCTGGTGGATTCATGCCGGTGGACCACCGAAGCCGAGGCCGCTGAGCGGGCAGTCAGCAGCGACATTGCCGGTGATCTGCCGGTGAAGCTCCTGTTGGCCAGACGAGGTTAAGTCCACAGTGGGTCCGACGCTATCGACCGGAGTCGAATCGACGGTCGACGAGACGGGCCCTTCCCGGCATCGGTGCAGCGTCGCAGAAGCAGCACTTCCGGTCACTCTCCGCAAACCTCAGAACCGTCCGGCGCGGGCCCGGAGGGCAGCGCGCCGACCAGGAGGACGAACATGCGAAGGTACGTCAGCGACACCGCCGAACTCACCGACGAGTACGGCATCCGGATCGGCCGCTGGACGCAGTACCGCGATCTCGGCCCGTTGCCGTTCGACGCCATGTGGTGCGTGATCCCGCCCGGTGGCAGCAGCAGCGAGGACGTCCACCCGGAGGTCGAGTTCGCCGTGGTGACCCGCGGCACGGCCATCTACGAGGCGGGCGGCGAGAAGGTCGAGGTGCCGACCGGCGGCGTGATCCTGCTCGAACCGGAGCAGCGGCACGTCATCCACAACCCCTCGCCGGAGCAACCGCTCACCATCCTCAGCATCTACTGGATGCCCCGCCCCGACGAGGCCGGGCAGGCCGGCGCGGACGGCGGGCAGAGCGGGGCGGACAGCCGGCAGGCCGGCGCGGACGGCGGAGCCGGCCGTGACTGACGCCGCCTCCACTGCCGGGGCGGTGCTGGTGGTGACGCCGCCGCCGACGCCGAACGGGCCGCTGCACCTCGGGCACCTCAGCGGCCCGTACGTCGCCGGGGACGTCGCCGCCCGCGCGCTGCGGGCCGCCGGCCGGCGGGTGGTGACCCAGTGCGGCCTGGACGCGCACCAGAACTACGTGCTCGCCCGGGCGCAGGCGCTGGGCGAGACTCCCGCGGACACCGCCGCCCGCTACGGCTCGTCGATCCACGCCGCGCTGCGCGCCGCACGCATCCGGTACGACGTCATGGCCGACCCGCTGGCCGACGCCGACTACCGCCGGGCGGTGGCCGGCCTGCTCACCGAACTGGTGGAGGCCAAGGTGGTGGAGGTCGGCCCGGTGTCGCTGCGCGCGTGCGCGGCCTGCCGGCGGACCCTGCACCACGTCCGGGTCGCCGGGCGCTGCCCGGCCTGCGGCGCCGGCGCGAACGGCGGCACCTGCGAGGGGTGCGGCGGCTTCTGCACCGCCGCGAACCTGGTCGGCGCGCTGTCGACCTGCTGCGACGCGGCACCCGAGCCGGTCACCCGCACGGTCCCGGTGCTGCGGCTGGACGAGCACCGGGAGCGGCTCGCCGAGTTCTGGTCCCGCGCGGTGCTGCCGCCCCGGCTGCGGCGCCTCGTCGCGTCGTACCTCGACGGCGGGCTGCCGGAGGTGCCGCTGGCGTACCCGTCGGACTGGGGCATCGAGTGGGACGACGGCCTGCGCATCGACGTCTGGGCCGAGATGGCGTTGGCCAACCTGGTGCTGCCCGCCCGCCACCTGCGGCCGGACGCGGACACGTTGGCCGGGTATCTGGACGCGTGGCGGGACGTGGACGAGCAGTGGATCTTCCTCGGGGTCGACAACGCGTTCTACTACGCACTGCTCATCCCGGCCCTGCACCTGGCCGCCGGGCTGCCCGACCGGCCGACCGGGCTGGTGGTCAACGAGTTCTACCGGCTCACCGGCGCCAAGTTCTCCACCAGCCGCGAACACGCGATCTGGGCGCACGAGTTCCTGGCCGCCGAGGACCCGGCGGTGGTCCGGGCGTTCCTGAGCTGGGACCGGCCGGACAGCTACGAGTCGGACTTCCGCCCGGAGGCGTACGAGGCGTTCACCGCCCGGTACGCCGCGACCCTGGCCGGCACCACCGCCGGCCTGGACGGCGTACTGGCCGACACCGAGCTGACCCGCGGCGAGCAGGCGCTGCGCCTGGAGCACTTCGATCCCGCCACCGCGGTCCGGGCGGCGCTGGCCGCGTACCCCGGCCGGCCGGAGCGGGCGGCCCGGCTGCTCGGCATCGTCGGCGGCGCGGAACCGGCGGAGTCCGATGGGTGAGCCGCGCGTGCTCGTCGTCGGCGCGGGCGTGAGCGGTGTCCTGCTGGCCCGGCGGCTGCGGGACGCGGGCGCCGAGGCGGTCCTGATCGGCCCGCACGGCGGCCCGGACGGGCGGCCCGCCGACGCGACGGCCGCGTCCGGTGGGCTGGTGCGGGCCTTCGAGCCCGATCCGGCCGCCCGGTCCCTGGCCGCCGCGAGCCTCGCCGAGCTGCGGGCCGATCCGTCCCTCGCGGCCGCCGCCGGGTGGCGGCGGACCGGCTCGCTCTACCTGCTCGACGCCGGGTCGGCGGCCGGCGTGGACGGCGCCGAGGTGCTCACCCGGGACGAGGTCGCCCAGCGGTTCGGTTTCGCCGGGCTGCCGGACGGCACGGTGGGGATCTGGGAGGACCGGGCCGGATACCTGGACCCGGACCGGCTGCGCCGGACCGTCCTGCGTGGCCTGGACCGGACCGAGACGACACCGGTGGCCCGCCTCGACGATCGCGTGGTCGAGCTGCGCGACGGCCGCCGGCTCACCGGCGACCTCGTCGTCGTGGCCGCCGGGGCCTGGACCCCGCGACTGTTGCGCGCCGCCGGGTTGCCGACCTCGCTGCGCACCAAGCACATCCAGTACGCCCACCACGCCACCGGCCGGGACGACCTGCCGTGCTTCGTGGACGAGTCGAGTGGCCTCTACGGCCGGCCGGCCGGTCCGGGGCGCGTGCTGCTCGGGCTGCCCAGCGACAGGTGGGACGTCGACCCGCCGGTCCCCGAGCCGGACGCCGATCTGGCGGCACGGGTCCGGGCGGTGGCCGCACGACGGCTGCCCGGCGTGGACCTGCGACCGGCCGGGCCGCCGGTGAGCGCCGCCGACTGCTACAGCGAACCCGCCGGCCTGGCCCTGCGCCACGTGGCCGGCGCCGTGCACACCTTCACCGGCGGCAGCGGCGGCGCCGCCAAGACCGTCCTGGCCGCCAGCCGGCTCGCCGCCACCGCCCTGCTGAACACCCGAACCGCGATCCCTGTCCCCCACGGCCAGACAGAGGCAGACTGATGACGCAGACCTTTCACACAGTGGGAATCGGCGCCGGGCCGGCGAACCTGAGCCTCGCGGCGATGTACGACACCCTCGCGCCGCACGACATCGCGCTGTTCGAGGCGCGGGACCGGCCGGGCTGGCACGACGGGATGCTGCACAGCGGCGTCCGCATGCAGACCGGCTGGGTCAAGGACCTGGTCTCGCTCTACGACCCGACCCACCCGCTGTCGTTCCTCAACTACCTGGTCACCACCGGCCGGGTGTACGCCCTGCTGGGCGCCGGGTTCGACACCATCCCCCGGATCGAGTACCAGCAGTACCTGGTGTGGGCGGCGGCTCAGCTGCCGCGCATCACGTACGGCACCCGCGTCGACCGGGTGGAGTTCGACGGAGCGCTGATCAGCCGCAGCGGCGGTGCGGAGGTCGCCCGCTCCCGGCACCTGGTGCTCGGCAGCGGGACCGTCCCCTTCGTACCGGAGTTCCTGGACGCCCTCGACCCGCGGCATCTGTTCGTCGCCGACGAGCTGCACCAGCGCCTCGCCACCGTGCCGGACGAGCCGGACCTGCCGTGGATCGTGATCGGCAGCGGCCAGACCAGCGCGGAGTGCGTCGCGGCGCTGCTCGCCCGCGGGTGCCGCGACATCAGGTGGATCGGGCGGCGGTCGTGGTTCGCTCCGCTGGAGGACTCCCCGTCGGCGAACGACCTGTACCGGCCCGCCTACCAGGAGGCGTTCCTCACGCTGTCCCGGGACGTGCGGGAACGCCTCGTCTCCGGCCAGATCCTGACCAGCGACGGCATCTCCCCGGGCACGTTGCGCGGCATCTACCAGCACAACTACGAGGAGCGGCTGCGTACCGGGCGGTTCCCGGTGACGATCATGCCGAGCCGTACCGTGACCGGCGCCCGGCAGCTCGACGGGGAGGTCGAGCTGGAGTGCCTGACCGCCGGCAGCGGCGAGGAGCGGCACCGGGCGGTGAACCTGGTCGTCGCGGCGGGACGCCGGCAGGCGCCGCTGCCCTTCGACCCGGAGCTGACCGCGCTGATCGACCTGGACGAGCGCGGCGAGCCGGTCATCGAGTCGGACTACTCGATCCGGTGGAAGCACGCTGACGACCACAAGATCTTCGTGCTGAACCGGGGGCGGTACGTCCAGGGGCTCGTCGACTCCAACCTGAGCATCCTGCCGATCCGCAGCGCGATGGTCCTCAACTCGATCGCCGGCCGTACCGTCTGCCGGTTCCGCGACGACTACCTCAGCACCCGATGGGCGTGAGCGCGATGACCACATTCGACTACGACGACCGGATCTTCGTCTCCGTCGACCACGCCGGTGACGCCGATCCGCTGCGGGGGCACTACCACCAGCGCGGCGACCTGGTCTGGGCGGAGATCTCCGGCGGCCCGGTACGGCACGGCCGGCTCGCCGGCACCTGCGACGCGCAGGGCGTGGTGCGTTTCGCGTACGTGGAGGTGCTCACCGACGGCAGCATCGTGGTCGGCGAGTGCGAGTCCCGGCCCGAGCGGCTGCCGGACGGCCGGATCCGGCTGCGCGAGCAGTGGCGCCGGCACGGGCCGCGTCGGGACAGCGGCGTCTCGGTCATCGAGGAGGCCGCCCCGGCGCGCGTCGAGGCGAGGGAGGAGCAGCGTGTCTGACATCCAGATCGTCAGCTTCGTCGCCGCGAGCCTGCTCATCATCATCGTGCCGGGCGTCGACTTCGCCCTGGTCACCCGGCAGACCGTCCGGTACGGGCGGCGGGCCGGATTCGTGGTGCTGGCCGGGCTGTTCGCCGCCGCCCTGGTGCACGCCTCGCTCGCCACCGCCGGCCTGTCCGCCCTGCTGGTCTCCTCACCGGCGCTCTACACGGTGCTGCGCGTCGCCGGCGCGCTGTACCTGCTCTACCTGGGCGGCACCATCCTCTGGGCCACCCGGCCGCGCCGGAGCGCCCCGGTGGCGCAGCCGGTGCCGGTCGGCGCGGGTGGGGCCGGTGCCGGCACTGAGGCCGCCGCGCCGGTCCGGGACGTCCCGGCCGCCGACGAGCCGCACGTGGCGCGCCGCTCGTTCGTCATGGGCGTCACCAGCCAGCTGCTGAACGTCAAGGTGGTCGTCTTCTACGTCTCGTTCGTGCCGCAGTTCGTCAAGCCCGGCGACGGCGCGGCGGCCCGCACGGCGGTGCTGGCCGCCACGTTCATCGGCCTCGCCGTGCTCTGGTGGGCCTGCTACATCCTGCTCATCGACCGGTTGCAGCCCTGGCTGACGCGGCCGTCGGTGCTGCTGGTGATCGAACGGCTGACCGGGCTGATCCTGATCGTCCTGGCGGTGCGGATCGCGCTGAGCCACTGAGCCGCACCACAGGCGCCCGCCGGCCCGGCCGCATCCAGCCGGGCCGGCGGCGCTGTGGTGTCAGGCGTTGCGCGGACGGTGGGCGACGGTGAGGACGTGGGTGGTCGGCCACTCCAGCGGCCGGCCGTCGAGGTCGGTGAGGGACGCGACCGGTGCGATCCGGTTGTCGATCACCCAGTCGTTGCGGACCGGCGCCGAGGCCGGGCCGATCTCGAAACCGGCCTCGGTGAGCAACGCCGTCCAGTCGGCGAAGCTCAGGCCGCAGAACTGCTCCTTCGTCTCCGACAGCCAGTTGTCCGTGTAGTCCTTGCGGGTCAGGTAGTCCATCGCCGCGCCCAGGCCGAGGCGTACCGCGCCGTCGGCGAGCGGCTCGTAGTCGAAGCCGAACGCGAAGTCCACGGCGAACTGGTCCAGCCGCGCCCGCGCCGACAGTCCCGAGACGTACCGCCGGACCTCGGCCGAGGTCAGGTCGGCCAGGTCACGGCGGGGCGAGGCGGGGTTGTCGCCGTCGTCCGCGGTCAGCCGCAGGATCACCGGCCGGCCGGGGTCGTCCGGTCCGCACACGTCGCTGTTGATCCAGACGCCGCCGGGCACCGTGTGGTCGTGGATGCGACGGGCGAACTGGAGCAGCGACTCCCGCTGCCGCCCGTACGACCAGATCTCGTGGGTGAGCGCGAAGGTGAGCGTGGTGTCCACCGACCGGTCCTTGAACACGGCGCCGCCGAGGACGTTGCGGTGGAAGAAGTAGACGTTGGCGTTGCGGAACACGCCCTGCGCCTTCTTGTGCAGGCACTCCTGGTAGAGGTGGCGGGCCACCTCCACGCCGATCAGGTCGCTCTCCCGCAGCGCGGCCTCCCGGTCGGCCAGCTCCAGGACCGCGCCCGCGCCGCAGCCGATGTCCACGATGCGTCCGGGCTGCACGTACCGGCGCACCGAGTCCCACTTGCGTTGCGCGGCCGAGGCGAACGCCTCCACGTAGGTCCGGTAGTCGCGGGTGACCGTGAGGCCGCCCTCGTCGCCGACGAGCGGGTCGTTCACCACCGACCGGATCGCCTCGACGAGGCGGTAGCGCTCGAACACGTCGATCGTCGCCGGGTGGGTGAGCGCACGCCAGGTCTCGTCG
This sequence comes from Micromonospora sp. CPM1, assembly GCF_023896895.1. Lineage (NCBI taxonomy): Bacteria > Bacillati > Actinomycetota > Actinomycetes > Micromonosporales > Micromonosporaceae > Micromonospora > Micromonospora sp. CPM1. Next base: position 412,993 of record NZ_JAMHIU010000001.1, on the reverse strand, counting down.
CCGGCGGCCAGGCGCAGCAGCACGTCCCACGGCCGCTCGGGCGCCTCGCTCAGGCCGGGGTCGGCCTCGACCTGCGCGATCGCGAAGCCGAGCCGCTCGTACAGCTTCGCGACCTCCGGCGTGGAGCAGGCCACCACCGTGTCGGCGGGCGTGAGTTCGAGCCCGGTGGCCACCGCGATGCTCTTGAGCGTGACCTCCGCGAACGCGTCGGTGTACGCGGTGTCGAAGATCGGCACGGCCAGCGAGCGCAGCCCGGTCAGCACGCTGAACCGCTCGATCGCGGCTTCCCGCCTGTGGTACGCGACCGGGTTGCGCCGGGTGTTCTCGTGGTTGGCCGACGTCACCGCCCAGACCACAGTGGCCTCGTCGCCGGCGAGCCGGCTCAGGTAGTCGGCCTGGAACCGGGTCAGCAGGTGATGCCGCCCGGGGAACAGCACGAAGCGGGTCGGCAGGTCGGTCATGGGCACCTCGCCTGGGCCGTGGAGCGGTCGGTGATCATACCGGGACGCGCCAGGACCGCCACAGATGGCCGTACCGGCCGTCGGCGGCCAGCAGCTCGTCGTGCGTGCCCTGCTCCACGATCCGGCCGTGGTCGAGCACGACGATCCGGTCCGCGGTGACCGCCTGGCTGAGCCGGTGCGCCACGATCAGCGTGGTACGCCCCCGCGTGGCCGCGAGGGCCGCCCGGTCCAGGTCACGCGCCCCGGCGCTGCCGGCCTCGGCGGTCGCCTCGTCCAGCACGGCGACGGCGGGCGCGGTGAGCACCAGCCGGGCCAGGGCGACCTGCTGGGCCTGCGCGGCGGTGAGCCGGTGACCGCCCTCCCCCACCGGCGTCGCCAGCCCGTCCGGCAGGGCACGCAGCCAGGCGGTGGCGCCGACCCGCTCCAGCGCGTCGAGCAGCTCGGCGTCGGTCGCGTCCGGGGCGGCCAGGCGCAGGTCCGCGGCGAGCGGCCCGGCGAAGACGTGCACCTCCTGGCTGACCAGTGCCACGTCCCGCCGGGAGACCGCCTCGCCCGCCCCGGTCAGCGGCACGCCGTCGAGGCGTACCGATCCGTCCGTGGGCGCGATGATTCCGGCGGCGATGCCGGCGAGCGTGCTCTTGCCGGCGCCGCTGGCGCCGACGAGCGCGACCCGCTCCCCCGGCGCCAGGCGCAGCTCGACGTCGGCGAGCACGAGCGGTCCGTCGTCGTAGTGGTGGCGGCGCACCGTGACGTCCAGCGCCGCCGGGCCGCGCGGGCCGGCCGGCGCGGTGGCCGGGGCGGGGGTGGAGGCCGGGCCGGCCGCGGCGGGCGGTGCGGTGTCGGGCAGGCTCGCCACGCCGACCAGGCGGGCGAGGCTCGCGCCGGCCTGCAGCACCGAGTCGGACTCCATCAGCAGCAGGCCGATCGGGTTGAACAGCCGGTGGAAGTAGAGCGCGGCGGTGGTCGCCGCGCCGACGGTGACCAGGTCGTCGCGGACCAGGAAGAACCCGGCCACGAGCACCGCGGCGAGGCCGAGGAACTCCGACCGGTTGATCCGCAGCCCGAAGCGGGTGTGCAGGTTGAAGATCTCCAGCGACAGGTCGCGGGCCAGGCCGGACCGCTCGGCGATCGCTGCCACGTGCGCGTCCTCGGTCCGGTACGCGCGCACCGTCGCCGCGCCGCGCAGCGCACCGGCCATCGCCTGCGTCCGCTCACCGGTGGCGACCCGCTCGCGGGCGTAGTACGGCATCGAGCGCCGCAGGTACCAGCGCAGCGCCAGCGCGTACGCGGGCGCGGCCACCAGCCCGGCGAGGCCGAGCCGCCAGTCCAGCGCGACCAGCCCGAACACGGTGAGCACGACGGACAGCAGCGCGCCGACGAACGCCGGGCCGCTCACCGCGATCACGTTCGTCACCACCGCCACGTCGTCGCCGACGCGGGCCAGCAGGTCGCCGGTGCCGGCCCGCTCCAGCGTCGCCGACGGCAGGTGCAGCGCCCGGTCGAGGACGCGCTCGCGCAGCCGGGCCAGCACCGTCTCGCCGAGCCGGGACGCGAGAGCGGCGCCGAGCGCGGTGAGCAGGCCGGTGAGCACGGCGGCGGCGGCGATCACCGCCACCCGGCCGGCGATCCGGGAGACCGGGGCGTCGGCGATGACGTCGTCGACCAGGCGGCCGAGCACCCAGGGCGCGACCAGGCCGCCCGTGGCGGCGGCGACGAGCACCGTCGCGGCGGCGGTGCTGAGGCCGGGCCGGTCGCGGAACTGGGCGCCGAGCATGGTCCAGGTCTGCCGGGCGGACGCGACCGGCAGCAACGTCCGGGTGGGGGTACGCGGGTCAGCGGTCACCGCAGTGTCTCCTCGCGGTAGCGGGCGTCGGAGGCCAGCAGGCGTTCGTGCGGTCCCTCGGCGGCCACCCGGCCGTCGGCGATCACCACCACCCGGTCGGTGATCCGCAGCAGGGCCGGGCTGCTGGTGATCAGGAGCGTGCCCCGGGGCGCCACCCGGCGCGCTTCGGCGAGTCCGTCGGCGAGCTGCGCCTCGGTGGCCGCGTCGACGGCGGTGGTGGGATCGTGCAGCACCAGCACGGGCGGGTCGGCGTGCAGAGCCCGCGCCAGCCCGAGCCGCTGGCGCTGTCCACCGGAGAGGTTCGCGCCCCGCTCGACGAGGCGGTGGTCGAGGCCGGCGGGGTGCGCGTCCACCACGTCCTCGGCGGCGGCGGCCCGGACGGCGGCGTGCAGCCGCGCCTGGTCGGCGGGGGCGCCGGCGGCGAGGTTGGCCGCGACAGTGCCCTCGAACAGCGTCACGTCGTGCGGCTCGACCAGCACGGTGCGGCGCAGCGCGTCGACGTGCAGCTCGTCGGCGGGTACGCCGTCGACACGCACGGCGCCCCGGCGCGCGTCCGGCGGCACCCGCCCGGACAGCAGCGCCACCAGCGCCTCGGCGTCGGCCGGGTCGTACGCGAGCACACCGACCACCTCGCCGGGGCCGACGCGCAGGTTCACCCCGTCCAGTCCGGCGTGCCCGACGTCGTCGAGGGTCAGCCGCGGCCCGTCCGGGTGTGCCGGGGCCGGTGCGTCGCCGGGCCGGGTCAGCGGCTCGGCGCCGAGCACGCGCGCCACCCGGGCGGCCGAGGCGCGGGCCATCGCGAACAGCTGCACGCACCAGCCCATGGTCTGCACCGGCTCGGCGACGAACTGCGCGAGCCCGACCACCGTGACCAGCTCGCCGATGGTGAGCCGGCCGCGCAGGGCGAGCCAGCCGGCCACCCCGGCGACCGCCGCGAGGAACAGGCCGTTGGCGGCGGTGGTGAGCCCGAGGTGCAGTCCCTTGGTGTTGGCGGCGCGCAGCGTGACCGCGAGGGCGTTGCGGCTGGCGGCGGCGTACCGGCCGGCGGCGTGGTGCTGGGCGCCGATGCCGCGCAGCACGCGCAGGCCGGAGACGAGGTCCACGGCGAGCGCCGTGGTCTCCGCGAGGGCCTCCTGCTGGGAGGTGCTGCGCCGGGACAGCAGCGGCGCCATCCGTTGCAGCACCAGGACCAGGACCGGTACGCCGACGAGCACGCCGAGTCCGAGGGGGACGTCGATGACCAGCAGCGCGGTGGCCGCGACGGTGAGCGCGGTCACCGCGGCGACGCCGAACCCGGCCACCCGCACCACGAGCGCGGAGAGTTCGGCGTCGGAGGCGGCGACGGAGAGCAGTTCGCCGTCGCGCAGGCCGGAGCGGTGCCCGCGCGGGTCGAGCGCGCGCTCGGCGATCTCCACCCGCAGCAGGTGCGCCTCCCGCTCCACCGCGGCGTACGCCTGGCGGGCGCCGTTGCGGTAGGCGAACGCGAGCACGGCGAACAGGGCCGCGAGGCCGGCGACCGAGTACGCCAGCGCCCACGGGTCGCCGGTGACCACGGCGCGGTCGATGATCAGGCCGATCGCCACCGGCACGAGCGCCTCGGCGACCTGGTGCAGGCCGAGCAGCGTCACGCCGATCAGCACCGGCCGTCGCTGGCGGCGCAATGCCTGACGCAGCACGTACCGGGCCGTGACGGCGCTGCCGGCGGGGAGCGGGGACACGAGGGGATGCCTCCAGTGATCGAAGTGAGGACAGCCTAACCTCAGCCTCGGTGGCCGAGTCGGGTGGCACGGCTCACCACGGTCTCCGCCAGCGGGGCACGGTGACCGCCGGTAATGTTGATCAGGCCGAGAGTGCACCCATATGTCCGCTGCCCCGAGGAGCGACCATGCTCGATCACGCGTCCGGCCGCATCGACATCGCCCGCCTTCAGGAGACGCTCGACGGACCGTGGGCCGAGGTCCGTCAGGCTCACCGCAAACACCTCGACGAGCGCTTCCTGCCGGTCTACGGCGAGACCGGCGACCAGGCGCGTGAGCGGATCACCCGGCTGCTCGGCGAACTGCCGGTCGAGCTGGGCATCGCCGCGGGCTTCCCGCCCGAGTACGGCGGCCGGTCCGACATCGGCGCCTCGATCGTCGCCACCGAGATGCTCGCGCAGGTCGACCTGTCACTCATGGTGAAGGCCGGCGTGCAGTGGGGCCTGTTCGGCGGCGCGGTCGCCGCCCTCGGCACGAAGCGGCACCACGACGCCTATCTCCGGGACATCGTCGAGGGACGGATCTTCGGCTGCTTCGCGATGACCGAGACCGGCCACGGCTCGGACGTGCAGCAACTGCGCACCACCTGCGTGTACGACCCGCAGACGCAGACCTTCGACCTGCACACGCCGCACGAGGCGGCGCGCAAGGACTACATCGGCAACGCGGCCCGGGACGGGCGGATGGCTGTGGTCTTCGCCCAGCTGATCACCGGCGGGCGCCGCCACGGGGTGCACGCGTGGCTGGTGCCGATCCGCGACGAGCACGGCAACCCGATGCCCGGCGTGACGATCGGCGACGCCGGCCCCAAGGCCGGCCTGCTCGGCGTGGACAACGGGCGGCTCAGCTTCGACCACGTACGGGTGCCGCGGGACATGCTCCTGGACCGGTACGCGCAGGTGGCCGAGGACGGGACGTACTCCAGCCCGATCGAGAACGACTCCCGCCGCTTCTTCACCATGCTCGGCACGCTGGTGCGTGGCCGGGTCAGCGTGGGTGGCGCCGCGTCGGCGGCCACCAAGGCGGCCCTGGCCATCGCGGTGCGGTACGGCGACATCCGCCGCCAGTTCAGTGACGCCGAGGGCGACCGCGAGGTGCTGCTCAACGACTACCTGGCCCACCAGCGCAAGCTGCTGCCCGCGCTGGCCACCACGTACGCGCTGCACTTCGCCCAGACCGAGCTGGTCGCCGCGCTCGACGAGATCCAGGGCGGCGACGGGCCGGTCGACGAGCACCGGCAGCGGGAGCTGGAGTCGCGTGCCGCCGGGCTCAAGGCGGCGCAGACCTGGCACGCCACACGCACCATCCAGGCGTGCCGGGAGGCGTGCGGCGGGGCCGGCTACCTGTCCGAGAACCGGCTGCCGAGCCTCAAGGCCGACACCGACGTGTTCACCACGTTCGAGGGCGACAACACGGTCCTGCTCCAGCTCGTCGCCAAGGGGCTGCTGACCGGCTACCGGGACGAGTTCGGCTCGCTGGACGGCTGGGGGCGCGCGTCGTTCGTCGCCGAGCAGGTACGCGAGATGGTGCTGGAGCGCACCGCCGCCCGGGCACTCATCGCGCGGCTGGTCGGCGCCGTGCCCGGCCGGGACGACGAGGTCGCCGTCACCGACCGGGGCTGGCAGCTCAAGGTGTTCGAGGACCGGGAGGAGCACCTGCTCGACAGCGCGGTCCGCCGCCTGCGCGGTGGCGCGTCCAGCAAGAAGGACCGCCCGTTCGACATCTTCAACGACGTCCAGGACCACGTCCTCGCCGTCGCCGCCGCGCACGTCGACCGCGTCACGCTGGAGGCGTTCGTCGCAGGCATCGACGCCACCGCCGACCCGGCGGTCAAGGAACTGCTGTCGCGGGTCTGCGACCTGTACGCGCTGAGCGTCATCGAGGCGAACAAGGGCTGGCTGCTGGAGCACGGCCGGCTCACCCCGGCCCGGTCGAAGGCGATCACCGGCGTGGTGAACGGGCTGCTCAAGGAGCTGCGCCCGTACATGCGCACGCTCGTCGACGGCTTCGCCATCCCGGACGCGTGGCTGCACGCCGCGATCCTGCGCGAGGAGCCCGCCCGGCAGGACGAGATGGCCGCGCACGACGCCGCCGACCCGCAGGCCGCCGGTGCCGATTCACCGGGCGGCGTCGCCGACTCGGCGGCCGCCGCCCCGTAGCCGGCCGGCCGGAGACGCCGGCGTCACGACCCTCGGTCAGCCTCCGGGGGCCGGTGCGGGGCGCGTCCGTGCCGGTGGCCCGGGTGTCCCGGCCGGTTCGCCGTCGGCGGTCCGCGACGCGGCGTACCCGCCGGCGCCGATCGCCAGGTACAGCCCGCCGAACAGCCAGAACGCGGCGAACAGGAAGCCGCGCTCGGCCATCGAGAGGATCATGACGAGCGCGCCGGCCAGGGCGGTCACCGCGTATCCCGCCCGGATGCCGTACGCGCACAGCGCGCCGGCCGCGAGCGGTCCGGCGATCCACAGCGCCGCGCCCACCCAGCCGACACCGACCGAGCCGCCGGCCGACGCGACCGCCACGAGCACGCCGGGCAGCGCCACGAAGCCGCCGGTCAGGTAGCGCCACCACCGTCCACCGGCTCCCCGCCGCACGGCCCACGGCACGGTCGCCGCCGCCCAGGCCACCAGCGCGAGCGGGACGTAGTACAGGCCGATCTCGCCGGCCGCGCAGGCGGACACGGTGAGGACCGTCGCGGCGGCGAACCGTGCTGCGCCGCGGACCCGGCCGGGCAGCACGAGCGGCGCGGCCACGAGGAGCGCCGGCAGCAGGGTGAGCATCGCGATCCCGGGGCCGAACCGCCGTACGACGCCCTGCTCGCCGGAGTCGGCCCCGAGCGGGTCCACCGGCACCGCGGACGGCAGCAGGAAGCTCACGCACACGGCGATCAGCACGCCGGCCGCCAGCGCGACCACTGACAGCGTCCGGGCGGCCCGCTCCGCGCCGTCCCGGACCGGCAGGCCCAGTTCCTCCCGCGCCTGGCTCGCCACGGCGTCCGCACCGCCGAGACCGGCGAGGATCTCGGCGATGTCGCGTCCGCCGTCCAGCGCGTCGGCGATGTGCGCGCGGACGTCCGCGACGATCTCGTGCGCGGCGTCCGGCGGGATCTCCGACAACTCCGCGTCGAGTGCCCGCAGGTAGGTCTCCGCCGCCTCCGGGAGGCCGTCGTCGCTCATGTCTCCTCCACCATCAGCTCGTCCACGTGCGGCTGGATCTCCCGCCACACCGCCGCGAACATCCGCAGGTGCGCCCGCCCCTGATCGGTGATCGTGTAGTACCGCCGGGCGTGCCCCTGCTCGGGCGCCACCCACCGGGTCTCCACGGTGCCCGCCTGCCGCATGCGGGCGAGCAGCGGGTACAGGCTGCCCTCGCTCGCGGTCAGGCCACGGACGGCGAGCCACTCGGCCAGTTCCAGGCCGTACATGTCGCGTCGCGAGAGCAACGCGAGCACGCAGTACTCCAGCACGCCCTTGCGGATGTTCGTGGTGATCCGCTCACGTGCGCCGTCCATGCGTCGCAAGATACCTTGTTATGCAAGGTATGTGGCGCGAGGGGTCCGCGGTACGCCTCGCACGGCGTACCGCGGACCGGCGTCGCGGGGCCCGTCAGAGCGTCCGGTACGAGCCGAACGTGCCGCGCGTCGTCCAGCCCCGGAAGAGGCCGAGCCCGTACCCGTGCCCGCTGCAGTCGGCGGACTGGTAGCCGATGACGTTCTGGAAGCCGCCGCTCCAGCCGAGCAGCCAGTCGGCGTCGGCCGGGAACGGGCGGCAGAGGTCGTCCGGCGCGGCCTGCCGGGCGACCACGGCGAGCGGATTGCTGGAGTAGAAGACCAGCCCCGTGTCGGGGTTCGGGATCGTCGCCGGCTCGGCGGCGGCCGGCACGGCGAACAGCGGGACGGTCAGGGCCGCGGCGGCGAGACCGGCGGCGATTCGCAGGGCGGACGTGCGCATTCTGTCCTCCAGGGACGGTGGGCGGCCAGGGCGGGGCGGCGGTCTCCCGCCCCGCCAGGAGTGATGCGCATCGATGCCGACGATCCCGCAGGAAGGTTGAGTTGTCAATCAAATCGGCAGCAAGCATCGACCGACGTTTATTGACACATTTCGTTACGGCGGTGATAGTGACTGCAAAGCTCCCGCCGGTCCCTCCGCTGGGACGCATCGCGGCGGTGCCACACCGACGTGGCCGACACACCGCCACCACCATCCAGGGAGCGCCGCCACGACGTCCCCTGGAGGGCGCATGAGAAGAAGATCGAAGATCTACGCCGGGCTGGCGGCCGCCATCGTCCCGCTCGCCTCCGTGGTCGTGGCGCTCGGCGCGACACCCGCGGGCGCCGCGATCGGCGGCTCGGGGCCCTACCCCGCCGACTACGAGACCTCGTCGAGCCTGCCCAACCACACCATCTTCCGGCCCCAGACGCTCCCGTCCGAGCGCCTTCCCGTCCTGGTCTGGGGCAACGGCGCCTGCTCGGCGAACGGCCTGTCGCAGGGCAACTTCCTCCGCGAGATCGCCTCCCACGGCTTCCTCGCCATCGCCAACGGCGCACCGAACGGCTCCGGCTCCACGAACTCCCAGATGCTCACCCAGTCCATCGACTGGGCGGTGGCGGAGAACTCCCGGTCGGGCAGCAAGTACTACAACCGGATCGACACCACGAAGATCGCCGTGGCCGGGTTCTCCTGCGGCGGCCTGGAGGCGTACGCGGTCTCGAACGACCCGCGCGTCACCACCACCGGCATCTTCAGCAGCGGCCTGCTGAACGACGCCGACGACTACCAGCTGCGGAGACTGACCAAACCGATCGCGTACTTCGTCGGCGGGCCCAGCGACATCGCGTACCCGAACGCGATGGACGACTGGGGCAAGCTGCCGGCCGGGCTGCCCGCCTTCATGGGCAACCTGAACGTCGGACACGGCGGCACGTACGACCAGCCCAACGGCGGCGAGTTCGGCCGCGTCGCGGTGCTCTACCTCAAGTGGCGCCTGAAGGGCGACATCAGCGCCGGCGCCAACTTCGTCGGCCCGGACTGCGGCCTGTGCCGCAGCCAGTGGAACGTCCAGCAGAAGAACCTGACGCTGGACGCCCCGCCGCCCACCACTCCCCCGCCCACCACGCCGCCGCCCACAACGCCCCCGCCGACCACGCCGCCGCCCACGACCCCGCCGCCGACCACGCCGCCGCCGGGCGGGGCCTCCTGCACCGCCGTCTACGCCGTCCAGGACCAGTGGAACGGTGGCTTCGTCGCCAACGTGACGGTCACCGCCGGGAGCGCCGCGCTGACCGGCTGGCGCGTGACGCTCACGCTGCCGGGCGGCGCCGCGATCAGCTCGCTGTGGAACGGCGTGCCCAGCGGCACCAGCGGCACCGTCACCGTGGCCAACCAGAGCTACAACGGACGGCTGGCCGCCGGGCAGACCACCACCTTCGGGTTCCAGGGCACCGGAACCGGCGGCGGCGCCACCGCCACCTGCGCCGGAAGCTGAACGACCTCCGGGGGCCGGCGCCGGACGCCGGCCCTCGACGAGGTGAGTATCGTCTCGCCGCGACCCCCGGCCGCCCGCCGGTCCGTCGTGGACGGTCCCGGCAGGGCCCGGGAAGACTGCCTGCTAGCGCGTCCGGCAGCGGCCGAGGCGAACGCCGCACGCACCGGAAAGTCCTGCGCCGTAAGCCTTTCCGTCATCCACACGAAGTTGACATGGTTGATGGTTGGGCTAGGGTTCCGCCGAACGGTTGTCACCGAGGCAGGTATCCGGTCACCACGAGGACGGCATGACGGCACAGTGCAGTGGCTTCGACATCCGCTTGCTGGGCAATCTCCGGATCACGTACGCCGGGCGGGAGCTGCCACTACGCTCGGCACAGCGCCGGGCCGTCTTCAGCGCGCTGGCGCTCACCCCGGAGCGGGGCCTGTCCCGGGACGAGCTGATCACCGCCGTCTGGGGTGACCACCCGCCGGCCAGCGCGACCGGCAACCTCTACACGTACGTCTCCGCCCTGCGCCGGATGCTCGAACCGGACCGTGACAGGTGGTCCTCCGGCCGGGTGCTCACCTCCGAGGGCGGCAGCTACCGGCTGCACCTCGACGCCGACGCCGTCGACGTGCACCGCTTCGAGCGGCTCCGCGAACGCAGCCGCGCGCCCCGCGCCACCGGGGACACCGCCGGCGAACTGGCCGCCCTGGACGCCGCGCTCGCGCAGTGGCGGGGCGACGAGGCGCTCGTCGGCGTACCGGGACCACGGGCCGCCGGCCACCGGATCCGGCTGGGCGAGCTGTACCTGACCACTGTGGAACGGCAGGCCGAGCTGATGCTGGGCCTCGGACGCGGCGCCGAGGTCGTCGACCGCCTGCTCGCGCTCGTCGACCGCCACCCGGCCCGGGAGAGCCTGTACGCGGTGGCGATGCGGGCGCTGGCCGCGCAGGGCCGTACCGCCGAGGCGCTCGCGCTCTACGCCACGCTGCGGGACCGGCTGGTCGAGGAGTCGGGCACCGAACCCGCCGCCGCCGTCCGGCAGATCCACGACCAGCTGTCGGCCGGCAGCCCGGCCCCGCCGCGCGGCCCCGGCCCGGTGCCGCAGCGGCACCCCGGTTTCCGAGGCCGTTCCGCAGCGCTGGCCCGGCTGAGGTCGGCGGTGACCGGCCTGGCGGGCGGGCGCGGTGGCAGCGTCTGGATCAGCGGCGAGGCGGGCATCGGGAAGTCGGCGCTGCTGGCCGAGGGGCTCAGCGGCGCGGCACCGCTCGGCGTCCAGGTCGGCTGGGCCGTCGGCGACGAGCTGGCGTACCGGATGCCGTTGAGCATCGTGCTGGAGTGCCTCTCCCTGGGCAACGACGCGGACGGCCTGCCCGCCTCGCTGCACGCCTGCTCCGGTGGGGCGCCACCGACCATGACCGTGATCGACACGGTCCAGCGGTTCGTGGTCGAACGGTGCGCCGAACGGCCGCTGCTGCTGGTCCTGGACGACCTCCAGTGGGCCGACGACATGTCGCTGCTGGTCTGGCACGCGCTGCACAAGCTCACCACGCGGCTGCCGCTGCTGCTCGTGTCCGCCGCCCGCCCGGTCCCGGCCGGATACGAGGTGCGGCTCCTGCGCCGGGTGCTGCCCCGCGACGGCACCACGCTCGTCGAACTCGGCCCGCTGGACGACGACACCGCGACCGCGCTGGTGCGCGACTGGTCCCGCCCGCCCGGGCCGGGTGCCGGCACCACGCGCTCGTTCGTCGCGGCGGCCGCCGGGAACCCGTACTACCTGCGGCATCTCGTCCTCGCCGACCACGACGGCCGGACCGCCGACACGCCCGGCCCCGAACTGACCGACGCGGTCTCCCGGCACCTGCAACCGCTCGCCGACGACACCCGCCAACTGCTGCGGGCGATCGCGTTCCTCGGCAACAACTACCTGGTCGCCGACCTGGCCGCGGTCACCGGCAGGTCGGCGCCGCAACTCGTACCGGCCGTGGAGGAGGCGCTGGCCGCCGGCGTCCTCGTGGAGGACGGGCGCCGCCTGCGGTTCCGGCATCCGGTCATCCGCCGGGTCCTGCGCGGCGCGATCCCGACCGCGCTGCGGGTGCTGATGCACCGGCAGTTCGCGCAGCGGCTCGCCGAGGCCGGCGGCGACCTCGGCCGGGTCGCGGGCCAGTTGCTGGCCGGGCCGGTGCCGGTCGACGCCTGGGTGCAGGACTGGCTGACCGCGCACGCCGCGCAGTTGAGCGCCGTCGCGCCCGCGCCCGCGATCGCGGTGCTGCGGCACGCCGTCGCCTCGCCCGGCCTCTCCCCGTCGTCCCGCGAGCTGCTCACCGCGGAACTGGCCCGGGTGCTGCACCGCTGCGGGCTGCCCGCCGGGGCCGAGGCGAGCTGGGTGTCGGCGCACACCGGCGACGCCGCGACGCGCGCCGAGATGAGCCGGATCGCCGGCGTGGACGGGCCCTCCCCGAGCGTCGGACCGGCGGTCGTCGGGCACCGGTGAGGAGACTGCGCGTCACCGTTCTGGGGCCGGTACGCGCCTGGAACGGCCCGGTCGAGATCGGCCTCGGACCGGCCCGGCGGCGGGCCCTGTTCGCGATGCTGGCCGCGAACGCCAACCGCCCGGTCACCCGCGCCGAGCTGATCCGGGCGCTGTGGGGCGAGTCCGCGCCGAGCACCGCGGCGGGCAACATCTACACCTACGTCTCCGGGCTGCGGCGCAGCCTGGGCCCGGCGGGAGGGATGCTGCGTTCCGGCCGGGCCGGGTACACGTTGCGCCTCGAACCGGGCGCGCTGGACGCCGACCGGTTCGAGGCGCTGTGCGAGGCGGCGGTGGAGCCGGCTGCCGCCGGGCGGCCCGGGCAGGCCGTCGCCCTGCTCGACGAGGCGCTCGCGCTCTGGCAGGGCGAGGCGTACGCGAACGTCACCGGACTCTTCGCCGACCTCGACCGGCACCGCCTGACCGAGCTGCGGATCGCCGCGGCGGAGCGGCGGGCCCGGCTGGTCCTGACCGGCGGCGGCGACGACGCGCTGATCGCCGACCTGACCGCCCTGGTCCGCGACCACCCGCTGCACGAGCCGTTCCACGAGCTGCTGATGTGCGCGCTGCACCGGGCCGGCCGGGGCACCGAGGCGCTCGACGTCTTCCACGCGGCGCGCCGGGTGCTGGTGGACGAACTCGGCGTCGGGCCCGGCCCGGCCCTGCGCGAGTTGCAGAGCCGGATCCTCGCCGCAGCGGCCGCACCGGCCGCGCCAGCCGCGCCGGCCGCACCGGCTGGACCGGCTGGACCGGCCGCACCGGTGACGCCGGCAGCGGTGGCCGCGCCGGCCGTACCGCGGTGGGGTCGCCTGGTCGGACGCGACGGCGAGCTGGCGTTGCTGCGCGGCCTGCTGGACGCGCTGGGCGAGGGCCGCAGCGCGATCGTGTGGATCGAGGGCGAGCCGGGCATCGGCAAGTCGGCGCTGCTCGACGCGGCGCTGCACGAGGCGCGGGCGCTGGGCCACCGGGTCGCGCGCGGCAGCGCCGAGGAACTCAGCAGCCGGTTCCCGCTGCACGTGATGCGCCGGGCGCTGCGCCTGGAGGAAGTGCCGCACGACGACCCGGCGACGGCCGTCGACCGGGTGCTCGACCACGTCCGCCGGCTGACCGCCGAGGGCCCGCTGGTGCTGGCCGTCGACCACCTCCAGTGGGCCGACGAGGCGAGTCTGCTGGCCTGGGAGCGGCTGGCCGCGCTGACCCGGTGGCTGCCGCTGCTGCTCGTCGCGACCGCCCGGCCCGAGCCCGGCCGCCGCGACCTGGCCCGGTTACGGCGCGGGGTGGGCACCCGCGACGGGCACCTGATCCGGCTCACTCCCCTGCCCCCGTCCGACATCGAGCAGATCTTCGGCCGGACGGTCGGCGTGCCGCCCGGCGCCACGCTGCGGTCGCTGGCGCCGCTGGCCGCCGGCAACCCGCTGTACGCCCGGGAGCTGGTCACCGGCCTCGTGGCCGAGGACGGGGTACGGGTGGTCGACGGGCTCGCCGAGGTCGCCGCGCGGGCCGACGAGATGCCACGGTCGCTTCTGGACACCGTGCGGGCCAGCCTCGACCACCTCTCCCCCGGCGCGCGGGAGGCGCTGCGCTACGCCGCCCTGCTCGGCGACGCGTTCGCCGTCGCCGAGGTCGCGGCGGTCACCGGGCGCACGCCGTTCGACCTGATGGCCGACCTGGAGGAGGCGGTCACCGCCGACGTCCTCGTGGACGCGGGCAGCGAGCTGGCGTTCCGGCAACCGGTGCTGCGGCGGGCGCTCGCCGGGAGCATCCCCGCCGCGCTGCGACCGACGCTGCACCGGCACGCGGCGCAGGCGCTCGCGGACAACGGCGGCCCTCTCATCCGGGTCGCCGACCATCTGCTCGCCGGGCCGCCCGAGGTGGACGAGTGGCTGGTGGGCTGGCTGGTCGCGCACGGCGCCGAGCTGTCCCGGCAGGCCCCGGAGCCGGCGCGCGAACTGCTGCGCCGCGCCCTGGCGAGCCCTCGGCTCCCGCAGGCGCAGCGGGCGACGCTCGCCGCTCTCCTGGACGGCCCGGACCGGTAGCGCCTCGCCGCCGGGACGGGATCGCCGGGCGGACCGCGAAAAGGGCAGGCATGAGTCGACGGTGACCGGGGAAGCGGCGGCACGCAGCGTACGCCTCACGGCGTACCGGAGGGAGTGCCCATGACCGCGTCCAGCGAGCCGGCCCGCGGGGCTGGCGTTCCGACCCGTGCCGGCCGGACCCGAACCGGCGGGGCGGCCAAGACCAGCGCGGCCGCCGCGTTCGCGCTCGTGTTCGGCGTGGCCGCGCTGTTCAGCGTGCTCACCGCCATCCTCGCCTGGATCGGCGTGGTGCTCGCCATCATCGGCATCGTCCTGGGCGTCGTCGGGCTCAAGATGGCCGCGCGACCAGGGGTGACCGGTCGCGGCGTGGCGATCGGCGGGCTGGTGCTCAGTGTGATCGCCCTGCTGCTCGGGCTCGCGCTCGGCGCGGGCCTCACGACGTTTCTCAACAACGAGGGCGCGGTGGACCGGCTCCAGCAGCAGGTCGACGACCTGCGCGAACGACTCGACCGTTAGGTGTCTCGCCGTCGGCCCGCCACCTCGCCGGGCAGCACGGACGGCACTCCCAGCGGGTACGGGGTGAGCGTCGCCGCGCAGACCCGCCCCACGGCTCGCCGAGCGGTACGAACAACTGCTGTTGATCGCGCTCGGAGAGGGTGTGTGACAGGAGACTTCGGGTAGGGCGGGGAGAACCGACGAGAGAGGACTGTCCGATGCCGAGCACCACAGGGCCCATGCTGGAGACGTACCCTAAGTCGATCAACCTGGATCGGGCGAAGCTGGCCGCGGCGGTCGATGCCCTCAACGACTGCGCCCAGGCCTGCACCGCCTGCGCGGACGCCTGCCTCAGCGAGGACATGGTCGCCGAGCTGACGAAGTGCATCCGGACGAACCTGGACTGCGCCGACATCTGCGCCACAACCGCCCGGGTGCTGTCCCGGCACACCGGCTACGACGCCACCATCAGCCGCACGCTGCTGGAGGCGTGCGCGACTGCCTGCCGATCGTGCGGCGACGAGTGCGCGGCACACGCCGACAAGCACGAGCACTGCCGGATCTGCGCGGAGGCGTGCCGCGCCTGTGAGCAGGGCTGCCGGGACCTGCTGGCGACGATCAGCTGAGGACGGCACGGGCCGCCGGAACGGGGAGGGTGCCGGCGACCTCAGGCGTGACATCACCGCTTGGCGTCCTGTCTGGCCATCCGCGTGCCCAATCGGCGGTGAGTCCGTCCGAACTCCGGCAGGTGCTCGTCTCCGGCGACTTGCCCAGAAGCACGGCCCTTGGTCCGGAGCGGAAGCGGGCAGATGCCCGCAGTACATCTAGCGCAGCCCGGGCACGCCCAGGAACCGGCGTGCGGCGGCCGCCGGGACCGGCGTACCCGGGCCGGTCCGGCGCGCGAGGTGCTGACGCAGGGCGGCCAGGGCGAGGGCGTCGAAGCGTACCCGCCCGTCGACCGGCGGCTCCTCCACCGCCAGTTCCCGCAACAGCAGCCGGGCGGGGGCGCCGGCCTCCGGCTCCTGCACCTGGAGCACCGTGAACGCCGTGCCGGGCAGGAACAGGACCCGGGCCGGGACGCCGTCGCCGGTCTCGAACGCCGCCGTGCGCCGCGCGGTCGCCGACCAGATCAGCACCTCGACCGCGCCCGGCAGGTCGGCGGGCGGCTCGGCGAGCGCGTTGGTGAACCCCCAGTCGGTGAGCACCCGCCGCTGCGCGATCCGCCGCAGGTCCGCGGTGGTCAGCTCGGCGCCGGCGTACGCGATGCCGCGGTGCACGGGCAGCCGGCGTACGCCCGCGGACACGCACCTGGCGAACGGCACGTGACCGCCCGGCTCGGCGGAGCGCAGCGCCTGGTCGAGGCCGTCTCCCGCGGCGGAGAGGTAGAGGCGGACCGCGGTGGCGCACTCCGTCGCGTCGGCTCCGCCGGCGAGCGCCGGGTGCGCGGCGAGCACGTCCGCCACGTCGGCGGAGACGGCGGCGATCTCCCGGCGGAAGGCGCGCCGGAACCAGGTGCGTTCCTCGTCCAGGTCGGGCCCCGGGCGTACGCCCCGCGCGTCGTCGCCGGGGGTGCGCTGGAAGCGGACGGGCGCCGGTGCGGGGCGGTGCACCGGCAGCGTCATCGTCGGGCTGGTCGCCCAGCCCGCGCCGCCGCCGAGCACCGGCCCGGCCGCGTCGGGCACCGTCGTATCGGGCCCGGTCGCGTCCAGCCCCGCGCCGTCGAGCCCGGCCACGGCCGGGCCGGCGCCCTGAAGCCCGGCCACGTCCGTCCCCGCCCACGGAAGCCCGACCACCTCCAGCCCGGCACCCTGAAGCCCGGCGCCGTCCGGCGGGGCCGGATCCGGCGGTACGGCGGGAACGGCCACGCCGCCGGCCCTCACCTCGTCGGTCGCCGGCGCGGGTGGGCCGGCCACGGTGACCGGCACCGCCTCCGGGACGGGCGCCGGCACCGACGGCGCGGGAAGCGGGCCGGCGGCGTGAGCCGTCGTGTGCCGGTACGTCCCGGCCTCGATCCCGCGCGCCGAGAGCCCCGGGCGTCCCGGCGCGACGACCGAGGACGGCTGCACCGCCGCGCGCCTGCGGGTCGCCGGGTCCAGCCGCGCCGCCAGGTCACCGGCCAGCTCCCGGTGGCGTTCGGCCGCGGCCGGTGCCGGATCGTCCACGACCAGACGGACGCGGTTCGGGTCCATCGGGACCGCGCGGATCCGGTCGGCGTGGCGGGGCGGCTCCGGGGCGCGCAGCCAGAGGCCGGACGGGATCACCTCGACCACCGCGTCGTGGGCGTACTGGTATACGCGCGGGCCCACACGCTCGCCGAGTTCCGGCGGCGCGCGGTGACGCAGGATCCGCGGCGTCACCGCCTTCGCCCCGAGCGTCTCCCGGGGACGGTAGGCCAGCTCCTCGGCGAAGACCTGCCAGCCGGGCCGCCCGTCGGCGTCGACGGTGAACATGGCCGGGCCGTCCGGCCGGCCGCTGGGCACGCCGGTGAAGACGCGCACCGGGCAGCGCAGCAGGTCGGCCAGCGCCTGCCCGAACGGCTCGCCGTCGGGCAGCGCGACCGGGCCGTACTGGACGAAGCGGGCGTGCTCGCGGCCCTCGGGCGCCAGGCCCCGCCAGAACCGGGCGATGTCGTCGAGACGCAGCGGCGCCGTCCCGGGGCAGCCCACGAGGACCGGCATCGCGTCCGGCAGGCACGGCATCGTCGAGGTGAGGTGACTTCCGTGTACGGCGACGGCCGCCTCGTCGCGGCTCTCCCGGAGCCAGACGCCGCCGGGTAGCGGCTCGGCGGCGCAGGTCGAGCTGATCGTCAGGTGGTCGACGGCGGCGCCGTCCCAGGCCGGTACGGGATAGCGCTTGGACTGCCAGACCGGCGTGTGGCCGCGCCGGTAGCAGACCCACCCGCCCAGATCGGTGGCGTGCACGAACAGCAGGCCCGCCGCGCCCGGGATCATCCGACCGAACGGGGCGATCACCGGCCGGCCCAGCCGGTCGGAGAGCCACTGGCCGGCGAGCGCCCCGGTCTCCGGGCGAGCGCCGCAGACCACCAGCCGGATGCCCCGGCGCAGGCGCTGCCGGCGCAGCTCGGTCGCGACCGTGTCCCAGATGTCGAACGGCAGTTCGTGTTGCAGGTCCAGGATCACGATGTCGTTGTCGGGATCCCGGTCCACCGACAGCGCGACCGTACGGGCCTCCGTGCTGATCCGCTCGCTGGCGTGCAGCACCAGGGCGTTGCCGACGGTGTGGCGCGTGATCACCTCAGATCATGCCGGAGCGCAGGGCGTAGGCCACCGCGTGCGAGCGGTTGCGCAGCTTCAGCCGGTGGTTGAGGCCGTAGATGACGTTCTTCACCGTGCGTTCGGAGTAGCGCAGCTCGTCGGCGATCTCGTTGGTGTCGAAGCCCTCGGCCATCAGCCGCAGTACGTCGATCTCACGCGCGGTCAGGCCGGAGGCGTTGAGCCCGTTTGGGTTGAGCACGTCGCGCTGGAGCCGTTCGATGTGCTTGAGCAGCTCGCCCACCAGGTTCGGGGGCAGCACGCCGCCGCCGGAGGCGGCCGCCCGGACGCTGTGCACGAGGCGTTCGGCGGTCACCGCCGCGCGCGGCAGGACCGCCACGACGCGGCACTCCACGGCGGTCAGCAGCTCCTGCTCGCTGACCTCCGTGGTGACCAGGACGACCGGGGCGCCGATCTCGGTCGCCGCGAGACGCAGCATGGCGATCACGTCGGTGGTGAGCCGCTCCGCCGCGACCACGAGCACCTGTGCCCGTGTCCGGTCCGCGCCGTCCAGCAGCGTGATGTCGGAGCGCGTCCGGAGGTGGGCGGTCAGGCCGGTGTGGGTCAGCGGGTCGGCCGCGTGCACAAAGACGGCAACTTGCTCCACAGCCATCTCCATCACTGTCAGTAGGGGCTGACAGTCTCATGGAGAGTCCTTCAGGAAATCTCCACACTCTCTTTCCCGATGGCGCCGAGCCGTGAAGATCTGCCCGAAAGGGCTGGTCAGACTTTTTTCAGTCAGTGAAGATTGATTTCGACAGGGCCCATCTTCTCCGTCGCGAGCTTCCCGGCGTTCGCCGCGGCGGCCTGGATCGCCTCCATGACCGCCGTCTGCAGCGACACTGCGTCACGCTGGTCGTACACCCGAGGGTCGACCCGGACGGCCTGGACCTTGCCCAGGCCGCTGGCCATGACCACCACGGTGGCGTCCTGCGAGCGGCCGGTGACGATCGCCCGCTCCAGCTCCGACTGCGCGTTGCGCATCTGGTCCTCCAGGCGCTGCGCGTTCTCCATGAACTCCTGGAACGAGGGTGGGATCGGCGTGGACTCGGGCTGCATGCCGGGCCTTTCTGTGCGTTGCGGACGGGTGGTCAGCCGACGGCGGCCAGGCCGCCGAGCCGCTCGCCGACCGCCGGGCCGGGCGCGGCCAGGTCGGCGAGCGCGAGGGTTCGGGACCCGGTGCGCCGGGTCAGCGCCAGCGAGAACTGGTGGGCGGCGTGGACGGTGCGCTCGGGGAGCCGGCCGGCCATCTGCGTCAGCGCGGCCCGGACGTCGTCGGGCACCTCGTGGCCGCGCCGCACCAGATGCCGCAGTACGACAGCGGCCAGCTCGTCGGTGCTGAACTCGGGCACCGACCACTGCTGGCCGAACACCTCGTTCACCGCCGGCACCGCGGCCCGCAGGCTCGCCAGGGCCGCCTCCTCGCCGGTCAGCACCACCACCGGATCACCCAGCCGGGAACGCATCCGGCCGACCAGCGCCTCGGCGATCTCCGGCGCGACGCCGGAGGAGTCGTCGACGTAGTCGAGCTGGAGCACGCCGCCGGCCGCGTCGTCGAGGACCGCGTCCACCAGGTTCCCGGCCTGGCCGGGCCACTGCGGCGCCAGCTCCCGGCTCGTGCTCACCCGCACCAGCTGACCGACCGGCACCAGGCCCAGCTCCGACAGGCAGGCCGCGTACAGCCGGGCGTACTCGCTGCGGCCGCTCCCGGCCCGGCCGGCGAGCAGCACGTTGCCGGTGCGGCCGGGGCCGCGCCGGCGGTTGCGTCCCTCGCAGAGCTGCAACAGCGTCTGCCCGGCCGCCTCCTTGACCCGCTGGCCCCCGACCAGGCCGCAGATCCGCTTCCAGCTGCGGGCCGCGTTGATCGCGCCGGTCGGGTCGGTCGCCGCGTCGGGCTGCTCGCCCTGCTCGACCGGCAGGTCCTCCAGCAGCGCCAGCTCGGGCTCGACGTCGGCGGCGGTGAGCCGGTTGAGTTCGCTGTCCTTCGTGGGCGGCGTGGTGGCCAGCCGCGACGCCTGGTTGTTGATCAGGGCCTCGAACAGCTTGCGGGCCACCCGGCCGTTGCCGAACGTGGCGTTCTTCGGCACCCGGGTGAAGTACGCGGTGAGCGCGTCCACCGCGTCGTCGGTCAGCTCGTAGTAGTGCTTGCTGACCAGGTTCGAGGTGATGGTGACCAGTTCCTCGACGGAGTAGTTCGGGAACTCGACGGTGCGGGTGAACCGGGACGCCATACCGGGGTTGGAGGCGAGGAACTGCTCCATCAGCTCGGAGTAGCCCGCGACGATCACCACCAGCTCGTCGCGGTGGTCCTCCATCATCTTCATCAGCGCGTCGATGGCCTCCTGGCCGAAGTCCGGCCCGGAGCCGCCCGAGCCGCTGGACAAGGTGTACGCCTCGTCGATGAAGAGCACGCCGCCGAGCGCCTTGGTGACCAGCTCGGTGGTCTTGATCGCCGTGGAGCCGATGTACTGGCCCACCAGGTCGGCCCGCGCCGCCTCGACCATGTGGCCCTTGGACAGGATGCCCAGTTCCTTGAGCACCGAGCCGTAGAGGCGGGCCACAGTGGTCTTGCCGGTGCCGGGCGGGCCGGCGAAGACCAGGTGCCGGCTCATCGGCGGCATCGGCAGGCCCATCTGGAGCCGGACCTGCGACATCTTGATCAGGTTGATCAGCGCGGTGACCTCCTGCTTCACCCCGCG
Organism: Micromonospora sp. CPM1; assembly: GCF_023896895.1. NCBI lineage: Bacteria > Bacillati > Actinomycetota > Actinomycetes > Micromonosporales > Micromonosporaceae > Micromonospora > Micromonospora sp. CPM1. The sequence goes on along the minus strand of NZ_JAMHIU010000001.1, from coordinate 392,434 downwards.
CAGACCGATCAGCCCGTTCAGCTCGCGGAGCGGCTCGCTCAGCTCGTCCGCGCCGCTCTCCGCCGCCGTACCCTCGTCGCCGGTTACCGGGACCGGCGCGGCGGCCGGCGGGCCCGCGGGCGCCGGGGTGGTCTGCGGGCGGCCCACCGTCAGCGCCTCGGTGGTCACCGTGGCGCCGGGCCCCCGCCGGACGTCCTCGCCTCCGCTGTCGCGCACCACGCACCGGGTGAGCGCGACCGGCTCCACGGTGTCCACGCCGATGCCGGCCGCGCCGCTGCCGAGCACCTCCCCGTCGCTCACCGACCCCCGGGAGCCCGCCTCGAAGACGATCCCGTCGGCCCGGGCGTCGCGCACCCGGGTCTGCGTGACGGTGGCCGACCCGGTGACCCGCAGGCCGTCGCCGACCGCGCCGACGATCTCGCTGTCGCCGAGCTGGAGCGCGCCCTCGGCCAGCACGCCCGAGCCCCGCAGCAGGGCAGCGCGCAACGTCAGGTCGGCGCCGGCGCCCACCTGGACGCACGCCGCGCCGGTACCGGTGAGGCGGGCCTCGTGCACGACGCCCCGCGCCGGTCCGGTCAGCGCGAGCGCTGTCGCCTCGCCCGCGTCCACCACCAGGTCGGTGCCCTCCAGCGAGGCGCCGTCCTGGACCAGCACGCCGCCGCCCGTGGTGATCTCGGCGCGCAGCCGCTGGAGCACGACAGCCGACTCACCGGTGAGCACGGCGACGTTGTCGCGCGTGCCCCGCACGGTCAGCCCGAGGAACCGGGGAGCGCCACCGCTGACGGCGACGCCGACCGGCGCGTCCTGGACGGTGCAGTCGGTGAACGTCGGCCGGCCGCCGCCGAGCACCTGGACGGCGGTGTGCCCGGCGCCGCCGAACGTGCAGTTCCGGAACGACGGCGACGCGCCCTCGGCGATGTGCGCCGACTGCACCGCGGCGCCGGTGAACGTCGAGTCGCTGATCTGCACGTCGGCCTCGCCGCGGACGAAGACGTCGACGTTGCCGCTGCCGGTGACCGACAGGCCGCGGATGCGGGCCCAGGCGCGCTGCTCGACCACCAGGGCGGGCTTGCCGGCCCCGGTGATCTCGCACTGCTCGATCGTGAGCCGGGCGTCGCCGCCGGCGCACACGCTGTTCGCGCCGGCCGTACGCAGGCGGCAGCGGCGCAGCGTCAGGGCGCTCTGCTCCCCCGCCACGACGCTGCTCGTGGCGACGTCGTGGACGTCGGTGTCCTCGATCGTGCTCGACCCGGCCGACATCACCACCACGCCCGCGCCCGCCGAACTGGTCACGTCGCAGCCGCGCAGCGCGACGGTGCCCTGCATGCGGGCCAGCAGCGTCACCCAGGAGGCGCCGCTGACCCGGCAGTCGTCGAGCGCCACCTCGCCCGCGTACACGTCGACCGCCGCCAGCGTCGTGTCGGCGCTGCTGAGCGTGATGCCGCGCAGCTGGGCGCCCTCGCCGCGCACGACGAGGACGCTGCCCTCCTCCACGTGCACCTCGACGGTGCCGGGCTGGACCGCGCTGATCGTCACCCGGTCGCCGACCACGAGCTTCTCGACGTACCGGCCTGCGTGGACGTCGATCGTGGCGCCGGGCTCGGCTCGGGCCAGCGCGGAGCCGATCGTCGGATAGGAACCCGGCTTCCGGTCGCCCACCACAAGAACCTGCCGACTCACCGCGTCATCCCTTCCGGTCCAGGCCGGGCAGCACCCGCAGGCGTCCGCGGGCCGCCGCTCCGATGCGTACCCGGGGCTCGGCCGTGGCCCAGCGGTCCACGCTGCGCCGCAGCGACGTGAGCGCCAGCTCGTCGAGCGACACCCGGTTGGAGTCGACCCGGCCGGTGTCGTCGATCTCGTTGGCGCCGATCTCCCGCAGCAGGACCGCGCCCCGCTCACCCGTCGAGGGCCGGCGCAGGTCGAGCACCTTGAAGTTCGTACCGGGCAGGAACAGCACCCGGTCCTCGACGTGCTCGTCCCCCTCCGGCTCCAGCAGGCTGGTCCGGCGGGCGGTCATCGACCAGATCAGCACGTCGGTGTCGCCGTCCTCGGACGCGCACGGCTGGGTCAGCGCGTTGACGAAGCTCCAGTCGGTGACCAGCCGCCGGTCCTGGTAGAGCGCCCACTCCCCGGCGGTCGGCGACAGCCGGTAGACGGTGGTGCCCCGGAAGGACGGCATCCGGGAGACCCCGGCGACCACGCAACGCGCGAACGGCACGTGCGGCCCCTTGCGGCCGGAGCGCAGCCCGGCGTCGACGCCCGGTCCCCGGCCGGTCAGGTAGAGCCGCAGCGCGACCGAGTCGGCGAGCACGTCCTCGGTGGACACACCTGAGCCCTGCATGCCCGGGTGCTCGGACATGATCCGGGACACCGAACTGGCCATCACGTCGAACTCGCGGCTGAGCGTGCGGCGCAGCCAGGCGCGCTCGTCGGCGAGCCCCTTCTTCTCCGACAGCAGCGCGCCCGCGCCGGCCGGGGGCACCGGCTGCACCCGTGCCTCGGCGGCCACCTCGGACGGCTCGGCGTCCTCCGCCTGCCCGGCCTGCCCGGTCGGCTCGGCGGTCTTCGCCGGCTCGGCGGCTTCCGCCGGGCCGGCCCCGGCGGTCTTCGCCGGTTCGGCGGTGTCCGCCGGGCCGGCACCGGCGGGCGGGGCGGAAGTCAGGTCGACGGACGTCGGCGGCGGGGCCACGACCGGCGCGACCGGCCCGGCCGCCACCGGCGGCGTCGCGAGCGCCTGGCCGAAACCGGCGGGCATGGTCGGCGGTGCCGGCTCGCCGAAGCCCGCCGGCATGGTGGGCGGCGCGGGGTACGGGTCGTGTCCGGCGTCCTCGACGGGTGCCGCCGAGGGCCCCGGGTCGGCGGCGGCCACCGGCCCGACGGCGACCGGTCCGGCCGGCCCCGCCGGCGCGACGGGGGTGACCGGCTCGACCGAGGCGACCGGCCCGCCAGCGGTGGCCCGCGCGGCGGGAGCGACCGGCTCGCCGGGGACGACCGGCGGTGTGGGGGCGGCCACCACCACGGGCGCGACCGGCGGCGCTGTCGGCAGTGGCACCGCGGGCGGGGCCGGCAGCTCGGACACGAGCGACACCGTGGGCGGCTCGGGCAGGTCGGCCACGGGCGGCGCCGAGGGCGGCTCGGGCAGCTCCGACACGACCGGCGTCGCCGCCGGGAGCGGCACCGCGGGCGGAGCCGGCAGCTCCGGCACGCCCGGCGGTGCTGCCGGAGGCGGCACCACGGGCGGAGCCGGCCGCTCGGATGCCGGTGGCATCGCCGGAGGTTCCGGGAGCGCGGACACGAACGGCACCGCGGGCGGAGCCGGCAGCTCGGACCCGAGCGGCGCGACCGGGGGCGGCGGCAGTGCGGGCGCGACCGGCAGCGGCACCGCGGGAGGTGCGGGCAGCGGCGGCGCCGAGGACGGCCGTGACGCGAGCGCCTGCTCCCGCTCGGCGGACAGGGCCGGCGCGGGAACGGCGACCACCACGCCGTCCGCGGCGGCCGGGGCGACCGGCGCGGGCGGGGCGACCTCCACGTACGCGGGCACCGGCACCGTCGTGCCCACCGCACGCATCTCGGCTTCGAGGTCGATGACCACCTCGGCCCGGCTGGCCGGTTTCGCGCCGGGCACCAGCACCGACGCGGGCATCAGGGCGCGGCCCGCGCCCGCCATGCCGTCGACCCGTGCGGCCAGGTCGACCGCCAGTTCCCGCATCCGGTGCGCGGTGGAGTGGACGGTGTCGTCGAAGACGAGCGTGCCGCTGCCCGCGTCGAGCATCGCGGACCGGACCTGCTCGGCGTTCTTCGGCTCGGCCGTGGAGCGTACCCAGAGGCCGGTCTGCACCACCTCGACCACCGCGCCGGGGGCGAACCAGTAGACCCGGGGCGCGACCTCCTCGGCGCCGGCCAGCGGCGGGCGGTGGCTGAGCACCGTGGGGCGGCGGGCCCGCGAGTTGGGGTGCGCCCGGGGCGAGTACGACAGTTCGAGCGCGTACGGCGCCCAGCCGAACGCGCCGTCCGGCAGCACGGTACGGATCTCGTACCGGTGCGGGCTGCCGATCGGCACGCCGGTGTAACAGGTGACCTCGGTGTTCAGCAGGTCGGCGAGCGCCTGGCCGAACGCCTCGCCCTCGGGGATGCGGACCTCGCCGAACTGCACGAAGCGCACCCGCTGCCGGTTCTCCTCGTCGAGTCCGCGCCAGAAGCGCACCACGTCGTCCAGCGACAGCGGCGGCGTGCCGGGGCAGCCCAGCAGCACGGTCATGGTCTCGGCCTGGCAGGGCACGTACGCGGTGAGCCGCTGCCGTTGCGGGTCGACCACCTGCGGGTCGCGGTTGCTGTGGATCCAGACCCCGGCGGGGATCGGCTCGATCTCGGCGGTGGCGCTGGACGGCCGGGTGTCGATCGCGGCCCGGTCCCACCGCGGCGTCGGGTAGCGCTTGGCGTCCCAGGCCGGCGGCCGGCCGGGCCGGAACCGCACCCAGCCGCTGCCCGGTGCGGAGTGGACGAACAGCGTCCCGGCCGAGCCGCGTACCAGGTCGCCGTCCGGGGCGATGACGGTGCGGTTGAGGCGTTCGGAGAGCCACTGACCGGCCATGGCCGCGGAGTTGCCGTGCCGGCCGCAGGCGATGAGCCGGATGCCGCGGCGGCGGCGCGGCAGCACCCCGGCCATGGCCTCCCACGCGCTGATCGGCATGCCGTCGCCGAGGTCGAGCACGACCACGTCGTTCTCCGCGTCCTCGATCATGGACAGCGCCAGCGACTGGGCCTCGGGACTGATGGCGTCCTCGGCGTGCACCACGAGGGCGTTGCCGACGGTGTGCTGGACGACGCCCTCGGGACGGTCCTTGCCGCCGCCGAACAGGTCCCGGATCCGGGTTGCCATGATCGACCTACCCCACTTCTGCGGCCGCGAGGGCCCTCATGCCCAGCGTCGGGCCCTGGGGCACCAGCGCGAGCAGCTCTCTCGGGAAGGGAACGTTCACGACCCGGTCGAGCTTCAGCGCCCGTACCGCGTCCTGGTCGCCGATCGGGTAAGCCTTTCCGTCGTCCGCGATGTACGTGGGCAGGGGTTGCGCCGCACCGGAGCCGACCGGTGCCGGGAGCACCGCCATGCCGCTGCCGGGCGCCAGGAGCACCGACGTGCGGCCGTCGGGGCGGACGCCGGAGCGGGCCGGCGGGACGAGGACGGCGGTGCTGTCGAACCGCGTCCCGTCCACCGGGCTCTGGCGCAGGCACAGCGCGTACGGGCCGGGCTCCTGCGGGGTGAGGCCGGTCAGGTCGGGCAGCCGGGTGAGCAGCGACCGGTCGGCCGACATCCGCGCGGCGGCGAGGCCCGCGGCGCTCAGCTCCACCGGCTGCTCCTTCCCGGAGGTGGCGGTGGCCAGCAGGAACTCGGTCCGGCTCAGCGGCGCGAGGCCGTCGCGGCGCAGCACCAGCAGTTGCTCCGCGCCGGTGTCGGGACGCTGGCGGAACAGCGTGCCGATCGGGTACGTGCGGTCGCCGACCCGCCCGGAGCGGCCCTCGCCGGGGATCGTGGCCGGTGCCAGGTCCGGTCCGTCGGGCAGGAAGTCGAGCCAGTCCTGCGGCGCGGGCACCTTGCGGGTGGTGGTGGCGCCGAGCGCGGCGAGCACCGCGGGGTCGGCGACGCGGTGCTTGCGGTCGGCGGTCACCAGGTAGGTCGGCCCGTCGGCGGCGCGGACGACGGCGAAGCGATCGGCCGGCACCGGTACGGCCTCGGCACGCGGGTCGAGGTTGATGCCGAGCCGGTCGCCGGGCTCGTCGGCGACGGAGCCGGGCAGGCAGGCCAGCCACGGGCCGGCGACCATCGACCCGGTGGCGACCGACTGGGGCGCGCCGTCGATGCCGATCGACGGTCCGCGCGGAACGTCCTTGATCGACTCCTTGGAGATCAGCTTGACGGTGGCGCCGCCGCCCTGGATCAGCATGGCCGAGGTGAGGTTCGGCGTCGGGCGCAGCACGCCGTCGAGGTAGACGTACCGGTTGCCGCTCTCCTTCTCCACCAGGATCACGCCGCTGCGGGTGTACGCCTTGCTGCCGCCCGGGACGATCCACCCGTAGACGGCGAACCCGGCCACGACCAGGACGCTGATGAGCACGCCGAAGGCCAGGCCGGTGACGGCGCGCTGCCCGGGTATCTCCGCCGTGGACGGGTCGCCCTGCACCAGGGCGGAACTCAACCGGCCCATCATGAACTGGTGGGCGTGGACGTGGTCGCGCTGGGTCTGCACGGCCGGCTACCCGAAGAGTCCGCGGGCCCAGGCGTAGAGCCCGAGCACCTGGGCGAGCACCGGCAGCACGGCCAGGCCGGTCGCGACGTCCAGCCCGCCGGCCGTGTACTCCCAGAACGGCAGCATGCGTCGCGGCCACGGCCGCAGCGCGGCCATCACCAGCGGCACCAGGAGGGCGACGAGCCCGCCGAGCAGGACGTACCGGCCGGTCGGGGCGAGCTTGTCGGAGAACGTCAGGGCCACCATGAGGTAGCCGACGGTACCGGCCGCCACCAGGGCGACCCGCTGCCAGAACCCGAAGAAGGTACGCGAGCGCAACAGGATTGCACCCGATGTCACGAGCACGAGCGTCCACCCGGACCAGCCCGGCACCCGCATGGTGTGGTGCATCAGCACCGGCAGGACCAGCGCGGACGCGGTCATGCAGGCGGTCAGGTAGGTGTCCGCCTCGTCGGCGCGCGACTTGACCAGGTCGGAGTCCTCCGGCTCGATGTCGTACGACATGTCGGCGCCGGTCTTCGGCAGCTGCGGTCCGCGCAGCCGGGCCAGCTTCACCGCCGCCCGGGGCGCGATCACGATCAGCACCAGGATCACCGACACGGCCACCGCGGAGACCTCCGGGGCGGTGAGCGCGAAGCCGTCGCCGGCCAGCAGCACGAGCACCACCATCGCGGCGGTCAGCGCGGCGATCAGCAGCGGGGCGAACGGCATGACCGGCGTGACCGTGCGCTGCGCGATCAGCAGGAACGCGGTCACCGCGACGACCGCGACGGCGGCGGCCAGCCCGGCGGCGGCGTTCCAGGCCACGCCGTCCGGGTCGCCGTCGACGGCGCTGGACGCGGCGACGGCCGCGAAGAACGCCGCGCCGCCGCCGAACAGCAGCGGGAACGCGCCGTCGGTCTGCTGGCGGGCGCTGACGATCGCCGCGGTGAACAGGCCGGCCGCGAGCACGGCGCCGGCGACCACCTGGGGCAGCACCGGCCCCCGGTCCACGAGCACGGCGGCGATCAGGCCCATCGCCACCAGGGAGAGCACCAGGAACAGCACCCGGCGGTACTCCGGCTGCCACCTGTCGGCCCGCCGGTTGACCACTGTGGCGACGCCTTCGGCGAGGTCGTCGAAGTCGAGTTCGGGCAGCGGGTCCTGCGCCGGGCGCAGGTGCAGTTCCTCGCCCTCCAGCCAGTCCAGGCTCTCCGGCGTGCCGGACAGCTCGAACGGCGCCTGGCCGAGGCGTTGCAGCACCCACGACTCGTCGGGCACCTCGCCGTCGGGCACCCGGGCCAGGTCGGTGGTGTGCCGCACCAGCAGCGGCATCAGGTTCGCCACCGGCATCCGGGCCGGTACGGCCAGGTCGGCCCGGCGGGCCGGCCCGATCACCGTGATCCGGCACAGTTGGTCGTTCAGCGCTGCGGTCACCAGCGAGCCTCTCTCATCGGGCCGTGTCCGACACGAAACCGGTCTGCATCAGGCGTACGCCGCGCCGGGTGACGAGCTGGGCGCGCCCGGGCGGCAGTTGGCGGGGCTTCGCCTCGCCGAGGAACTTGCCCTCCTCCTTGGGGTAGGAGAAGAGCGTCGCGGGCGTGCCCAGCTCCCACATCCGCCGGATCACCGGGTCCATCATGGCCCGCATCGCGCCGGAGGTGCTCCGCGCGACGATCACGTGCAGGCCGATGTAGGCGCCCTGGGCCAGCAACGGCAGGAGCGGGTCGAGCGTCGAACCCATCCCGGTGCTCTTGGTCATCAGGTCGTAGTCGTCGACGATGACGAACAGCTCCGGCCCCTCCCACCAGTCGCGTCTGCGCATCCGCTCGGACGAGACGTCCGCCCCGGGCATCCGCCGGTTCATCGAGACCGACGCCTGGCCGGCCAGCTCGTGCATCTTGTCGCCGGTGAACGCGAACCCCACCTGGTACGCGGCGCCGATCGCGGTGTCCAGGTCGCGGCGCGAGTCGCCGAGCACGACCTTCGCCCGCTCCGGCGGGTAGTGCTGCTGGATGGACCGCAGGACGAGCCGGAGCAGGTTCGTCTTGCCGGTCTCGCTGTCGCCGAGGACCAGCATGTGCGGGGTGGTCATGAAGTCGTGCCAGACCGGGGCGAGACGCTGCTCGTCCTGGCCGATGACGAACTTGAAGTCGGACTCGGGCGGCGGCAGCGTCTCGACCATCAGGTGCGCGGGGAGCATCCGTACCGGCGGGGCGGCCGGGCCGGGCCAGAACGTGCCGATCTCCTCGACCACCGACTTGGTCGCCTCGGCCAGGTCGCCCACCTCGGAGCTGCCGTCCATCCGGGGCAGCGCGGCCAGGAAGTGCAGCGCGCCGGCGGTGAGGCCGCGGCCGACCTGGTTGGGCACCGTGGCCGCCTTGCGGGAGCCGTGCTCGGACTCCATCGCGTCGCCGAGCCGCAGCTCCAGCTTCGTGCCGAGCAGGTCCCGCATCCAGGTACGCAGCTCCGACCAGCGGGTCGCGGTGACGATCACGTGCACGCCGAAGGACAGGCCGCGCGAGGCGAGTTCCTGGAACTTCTGCTCCAGTTCCTGGAAGTCCTGCTTCATCGTGTACCAGCCGTCGATGACCAGGAAGACGTGTCCGAAGCCGTCCTCGATCACCCCCTCGGCGACCTTCGCGAGATAGCTGGACATGGAGTCGAGGCCGTGCCGCGCGAACTCGGCCTCCCGCTTCTCCATGACCTGGAGGACCTCCTCGACCGTCCGGACGACGCGGTCGCGTTCCATCCGGGTCGCGATCGAGCCGACGTGCGGCAGGCCGGCGATCGAGGCGAGGCCGCCACCGCCGAAGTCGAGGCCGTAGAACTGCACCTCGCGGGGCGTGTTCGCCAGCGACAGCGCCAGGATCAGGCTGCGCAGCAGCGTCGACTTGCCGCTCTGCGGGGCGCCCGCGATGCCGACGTGGCCGTCGGCGCCGTTCAGGTCGACCACCAGCAGCTCGCGCAGCTGCTCGGCGGGCCGGTCCACCACCCCCACCGGGACGCGCAGGCCACCCTGGACGGCCGGGTCGTCGATGGTCATGCCGCGTACCGGGTCGGGCAGCACGCTCGGCATGAGCGAGTCCAGGCTGGGCGCGGCGGACAGCGGCGGCAGCCAGACCTGGCGGGCCGGCGGGCCCGAGCCGGCGAGCCGGTCCAGCAGCACCTCGACCAGGCTCGGCCCGTTCGCGTCGGCGGCGGGCTCCTCGACCTGCTCGGCCGGACGCTCCGGCCCGGGGTCGTGGCGCACCGCGACCTGCCGGGTGGTGAACGGCACCACGTCCGCGGTCGGCTCGTCCCCGGCGTCCGCGACGCCGCCGCGGCGTCCGGTTCCGGTGTACGCCCCGGAGACGTACGCCGCCTTGAAGCGCACCAGGTTCGTGGTGTCCACCTTGAGGTAGCCGTTGCCGGGCTCGGGCGGCAGCTCGTACGCCGCGCCCACGCCGATGACCGACCGCGACTCCATCGAGGAGAACGTGCGCAGCGCCAGCCGGTACGACAGGTGCCCCTCGACCCGGTTGATCCGGCCCTCGTCCAGGCGCTGGGAGGCGAGCAGCAGGTGCACGCCGAGCGACCGGCCGAGCCGGCCGATGGACACGAACAGGTCCATGAACTCGCTCTTGCTGGACAGCAGCTCGCTGAACTCGTCCACGATGATGAGCAGCACCGGGAACGGCACGAGCTGGGCGCCGTTGCCGCGCGCCTTCTCGTAGTCGAACAGGGAGGCGTAGCCGCTGGCGCGCAGCATCTCCTGCCGCCGGGTCATCTCGCCGTTGAGCGCGTCCTGCATCCGGTCGACCAGCGGCAGCTCGTCGGCCAGGTTGGTGATGACCGCCGAGGTGTGCGGCAGCTTGTCCATGCCGAGGAAGGTGGCGCCGCCCTTGAAGTCGACCAGCACCAGGTTGAGGATCTCCGAGCTGTGCGTCGCGGCCAGGCCGCAGACGAGGGTACGCAGCAGTTCCGACTTGCCCGAGCCGGTGGCGCCGATGAGCAGGCCGTGCGGTCCCATGCCGCCCTGCGCGGACTCCTTCAGGTCCAGCTCGATGACCTCGCCCTCCTCGGTGACGCCGATCGGCACCATGAGGCGGTTGCGTTGCGGGGTGCGGGTACGCCACAGCGCCTGCACGTCGAAGGTCATGGCGTCGCGGATGCCGAGCAGCGTGGTCAGCTCGAAGCTGGTGTCCAGCGGCTCGTCGGAGACCTCCAGCGTGCCGCTGGTCCGCTTCGGCGCGATGATCCGAGCGAGCGCCTCGCACTGGGTCTGGTCGAGCCCGTCACGCCGGGCCGTACCGGTCGTCGCGCCGGCCGGGAACTCCACCACGTCGTCGGTGACTGTCAGCCGCAGCACCTTGGGGCCGCCGGGCATCGCGCCGGTCAGGTCGAGCAGCACCACGTTGCGGATGCCCGCGCCGAGCAGGCGGGAGCTGTCCGGCAGGTCCACCAGATGCGCGACGATCACCAGGAGCGGCTCGCTGGTGGTGGGTCTGACGGCCCGGTCGTGGTCGCCCCGGTCGGTGATCTCGGGGCCGAGCATGTCCATCAGCGCGTCGTGGCTGCCGGCGAACATCCGGACCGGGCCGGCCGCGTCGTACGCGGTGGGGTGGGCGTTGTGCGGCAGCCACTTGACCCACTCCCACGGGCGCCGGTGCACCTCGGCGGCGAGCACCGCGATCCGCAGCTCGTCCGGGGCGTGGAAGGTGGCGAGCTGCGCCACCATGGCGCGGGCCAGGTCGATCGCCGGGTCGATCGCGCCCTCGAACTCGACACTCGTGAAGCTCGGCAGGCCGACGGAGGTGGGGATGCCGGACACCGTCCGGTACGCCTCGGAGAACCGCCGCAGCGAGATCGACGACAGCGGTTCGAGATCCTCGATCGGTTTGGTGGACGGCGGATCGAACTTCAGCATCGCGGTCTGCCGGCCGAGGCCGATGCGGACCCGGCCGAAGTCGTCGTGGCTGGGCCGGCGCTCCCACAGCCGGCTGCCCATCGCGATCGACCACAGCCAGCCCGGCTGCGGGTTGTTCCACAGCACGTGCCGGCGCTGCTGGTCGGCCGCCTCGCGAGCCTGCTTGCGCAGCTGCCCGATGTAGCGGAGGAAGTCGCGCCGCTCGCCGCGCATCTTGCGCTTGCGCTCGGCGGCCGCCCGGCCGATCTGCATGACGCCCATGAGCAGCATGCCGCCGGCCATCGCGCCGCCCATCACGTACATGATCGGGGTGCGGTTGTAGAGGCCGAACATGGCGAGCATCGCGCCCATGCCGAGGCCCATCGGCACGACCATCGCGAACGAGCGGAAGTCGAGCGGGGCCTCCTCGGCCATCAGCGGCGGCTCCTGAAGCTCGATCGAGCCTTCCGGCGCCTCCGGGCCCGGCGCGCGCGGCGGGCGCTTCACGGTGACCGTACTCATCCGATCGTCCCCGCGTCGGCGCCGTCGCCGCCCCAGACGGTGCGCTCCTGGCGCAGCAGCTTCACCGCGTAGCGGTCGTTGCGGTAGCGCTCGGCCACCTTGACGTCGTCGTCCTCCTCGGCCTGGCGCTTCTTCTCCTTCTTCGCCCGCTCCTCCTCGTCCCGGCGGCGTCGCTCCTGCTCGGCCCAGAACGCCTCGGCGCGGGCGGCCGCCGCCTTCTCCTCCTCGGCGAGCGACGTCGTGAACTCCGCGTCGCTGACGCCGGGCTCGCCGCACCCGCGCATCTTCTCCAGGTCGGCGCCGAAGAAGTCGAACGTGCCGTCCGCCGGCCGGGGCGTCTTCGCGGGCGCGACCCGCCGCCACACGGCGCGCGGAGGCTGCGGTGTCTCCGACATGGTCACCCTTCCCTGCCCTCGTCCGCTGACGGACCGGTCAGCCAGTCCGCGTCGCTGAGGTCGTCCCAGCCCGTCGTGTCGTCGGGGTCGTCGTCCGGACGGACCAGCGGCACATGGTCGTCGGCCGCCGGCCGGGCGCGGTCACCGCCCCAGACGGCGTCGTCCTCGCGCAGCCCGGCGGCGGGCTCCCGGCCCGCGCCGGGCTCGCGGTCGTCGTCGCGACCGGAGCGCCGGACCGTGCCGGCCCGGGCCGGGTCGTCGGGGTCCGCGCCGGCCGCCGCGCGGCCGGACGTCTGCGGGCCGGGACCGGCGAGTCCGGCCACGGCGGCGGTGCCGGCCAGCCCGAGCGCGCCGGGGACCGCGACCGCCACCTCGCCCTCGGCCACGGCAGCGGCCACGCCGGCCTTCCGGTGCGTCCCCTCCGGACCGCCGCCTCCCGGCGAGGCCGGCTGGTTCCCCTGCGCGGTTGGGTTCGGCTGCGCGGGCGGACTCGGCTGTGCGGGCTGGTTCGGCTGCGCCGGCGGATTCGGCTGCGCGGGCTGGTTCGGCGCAACTGCCTGGGCGGGTGGGTTCGGCACCGGGCCGGGTTGGGCGGGCAGGCCCGGCTGGCCCACGATCACCGGAGCCGCCACGACACCGCCGGCCGCCGGCTCCGCGAGGGCCGGAGGCGGCGCGACGGCCGGAGCCGGCGCAACGGCCGCGGGCGGTGCAACGGCCGCGGGCGGCTCGGCCCGCGGCGGCGGTTCCACCGCCGGGGACAGGTCGACCACGGTCGGCACCTCCACCGCCGTCGGCGGTGCGATCACCTCGGGTACGGGCGCGCCCGGCGACGTACCGCCGATGCCGGGCACGGGCGCTGCCGGAACCTCCGGCGCGGCCGGTTCCTCGGCGGCGGCCCCCGGCACGCCCGGATCTCCGGCTACGGGCGGACCCGGTTGCGAGCCCGGCACGCCGGTGACCGGCGCGGAACCGTCGGGGCCCGCGCCGCCGCCCGCCGTCGCGTCGCCCGGCCCCGGCCGCGGGCCGGGCACGCCGGCTACCGGCGCCGAGCCGTCGAGTCCCGCGCCACCGGCCGCCGTGCCGCCGCCCGCCTCCGGTCCGCCGTCCCCCGGTCCGGCCGGAGTCCAGTCGGCCTCGTCCGTCCGGATCAGACCGGACGCGTCGGACGCGGCCCGGGGTGTGGTCCCGGCCGGTGCGTTGGCGCCCGGCGGGCCGGCCACCGGCGGCACCACACCGGCCGCCGGCGGCGTCGCACCGGCGCTCGGCGGCACAGGAGGCGCGGAGTGGGCCGGCTCCCCCAGCCCGACACCGCCCGCGTCCGCTCCGGTGGGCGCCTGCGGTGTGCCGGTGTCGGGGGTCGACGGGCGCCAGTCGTCGAGGTCGGCCCGGATCAGTCCGGAGGCGTCGGGCGCGTCCGGCACACCGCCGCCGGGCGTGCCCGCACCGGCGCCCGGCGCACCCGGCGCTCCGGGCATCATCGGCATGGCGGGGCCGGCCGGCGCCGCCACCGGCGAGTCGACGCCGACGCCCGGAGCCACGGACGGGGCGGCGGGGATCTGCGGGCCGTCGACGCCGAGCCCGTCACCACCGGCCGGCGCACCGCCCGACCCGTCCGGTACACCCGCGTCCACGCCCACCGGTCCCCAGGTCTCCGGATCGCCGCTGACGAGTCCCCGGGCGTCGGGCGACTCGGCCCCGCCGGGATTGTTCGCGCCGCCCGCGGGCCCCGGCATGCCGGGCATGGGCGGCATGCCCGCACCGAGCCCGGCGCCGCCGGACGAGGCGCCGGCCGGCGCGCCGGGAACCTGCACGCCGTCGAACCCGGGTGACCGCCAGTCCGCCTCGTCGCCCTCCACCAGGCCCTTGGCGTCAGGGGCCTCGGGGACACCGGATCCGCCGCCGGCACCGGCACCGGGAGCGCCCGCGCCGGGCATGCCCGGCATCATCGGCGACTGGAAGCCGCCGCCACCGGGGACGGCGCCACCGGGGGCGGCCGGAATGTCCACACCGCCGACGGCCCCGGGGGCGAAGTCGTCGCTGTTGCCGAGCAGCCCGTTCGCGTCCGGCTTCTCCGGCAGGCTCGGGCTACCACCCGCGCCAGGGCCGGCGCCTCCTGGCGAGCCGAAGCCGGGGACGCCCGGCGCGGTGAAGCCGCCGCCCGGTCTGCCGATGCCTGCGCCCGTGCCCGCCCCGGGCTTCAGGCCGCCCACCTCACCCGGTCCGGAGAACGACGGCGGCTTGACCGAACCGGTGCCGCCCGCGCCGCCGCCCAGGTTGGCCGAGCCGGGCGGCTTGATGCCCGGCGGAACCACACCGGGGACGAATCCGCCCGGTACGCCACTGCCGGGCAGACCGCCGCCCGGGAGGCCGCCCGGCCCATTGATGCCGGGCGCGTCGAAGCCGGGCGCGTCGAAGCCGGGCAGCCCGCTGCCGGCACCCCCGCCGCCGGGCGTGGGACCGCCGATCTCGCCGGGGCCGGAGAACGACGGCGGGGTGAAGGTCCCCGGTCCCTGGCCGGTGCCCGGTCCGCCGGTGCCGGGCCCACCGGCCAGGTTCGGCGGGGTGATCGTGGGCACCGTGATGTTCGGCGGCGCGTTGACCGGCGGAGTGGTGACGCCACCGATGGAGGGCGTGGTGAACACCGGCGGGGGGACCGTCGGCGGGGGCGTGAGGTTCGGCGTCGTGAGGTTGGGGGTGGTGAGGTTCGGCATCGTCGGCGTGGTGATGCTGGGCGTGGGCATGGTGACCCCGGACGTCCCCGCCCTGTCGGTGGTCATCCTGTACTTCTCGGCGACCGTGTGGACGACCTCGGACATCTGCTGGGCCATCGGCTTCTCGTACTCCGTGCCGCTGATCGGCACCGGGCCGCTGCCGCTTCCCACGCCGTTGTCCGAGGCGATCGACGCCCAGGCGCGGTCCAGGTAGGTGATCGTCTGCTGGGCCCAGGACAGATGGTTGGCGGCGTCGTAGAGCTGCGACGGCAGCGAGTTGCGGTTGGTCGAGGAGTTGATGCTGTTGGCCGCCGTGGTGGAGTCCGGGATTGCGCCGCCGGCCAGGTGCTCTGCCTGCTTGCCGAGCAGGTCGGCGTAGAAGTTCATCTTGTCGCGGAACCCGTTGGCCGCCGGCCCCTTCCACGCCTTGTCGTCGCCGACCATCGAGGTGACGGCGGTACGGATGGTCTGTTCGAGCCAGATCAGCAGGTCCTGGGTCGCCTGGAAGGCCTGCGCGGTCTCGACGACGGACCGGACGCTCACCAGCGTTTCGGCATGGTCCCGCCCGCTCTCGGTGGTCAGCGCGGCGCCGCCGTTCACCGCGGCCTCGAGCTTCCGCCAGCCCCGGGTCTCCTTCGCCCAGGTCTGGTAGTCGTACAGGTCGCTGACGGGGATCACCTTGGGTGGGAAGGTGGCCGCCTCCTCCGCGGGGTCGTTCCAGCCGTCGAGCTTGCTGTCACCGAGACCGTTGCCCATGCCCTGTCCCTCTTCGCGAGCGGCGAGACCTGTCCGCCCGCGTCAGTTTCCGTCGGTCTTGACGATCTTCTGGCCGTAGGTGCTCAGGTTGTCCAGGCCCTTGAAGGAGTCACCCATGATCTCGCCGAGCTTGTCGGTGGTCAGCGCGTTGAGCTCTTCGAGGTTCTCGTACTCCGCGGCCATCTTCAGCAGGGCGGTCTGCACCGCGAGCAGGGCGGTGTTCATGTTGACGAGCATGTCCTTCATGTCGCCCTTGACGCCGCCGTCCTGGGCCGTCGCCCCGACGATCGCCTGCCGCAGCACCTCGGCCCGGGCGAAGGCGCCGGGACGCGGGTCGATCGCGCCCACCTGGTCGGCCGTGGTGAGCAGGATCTTCCCGGCGCCGGTGATGCTGCCCAGCACGTCCTCCGCGAACCACTTCAGGGCGGCGGTGTTGACCGCCACGCCACTGGTCGAGGCGGTGTCACCCTTGAACGTCGGGTTGATCGCCGGCGGTTTGAAGCCCGAACCGGTCTGGATCTTGTCGTCGATCCAGTCGGACTGGTCGGTGAACGCGGGCGGCTTCACGTTCGACGGGTCGGTGATGTTGTCCTTGTACGTCTTGACGAGGTTCTTCCAGCCGTCGGTGTCGAGGATGTTCTTGTCGTACCAGTCGCGGGCCTCGATCCACTCCGGATGCTCGGCGCGGACCTCGTCCTTCCACTTCTCGTAGTTCACGCCGGTGCGATTGTTCTGGTTCTTGTTGTAGAACGCCATCCAGGAGTCGTGCGCCGCCTGAACGGTGCCCTCCGGCTTGTTGAGGGCGGCGTCGCCCATGCCGTAGGCGTTCATCGCGCTGATGGCTTTGTCGTTGGGGTATCCCCAGTCAATGCGGGCCATGGAGCTCACTCCACTCGAGAGTCGACGACGGAACGTTGGCACAGACCCCAGCGGCCCGGGTCGTCTAGCTCACCGGGCCGGGGACGGACGACGTCGGCCGCCACGCCGCGTCCGCGGCGGCCGTCCGGCGGTTCAGCCGCCGCGGACGTCGTTCCAGATCATGGCGTGACGCTGCTCGGTGGTGCCGTAGTTGTCCGAGATCTGCAGCAGCGTCATCCGGGCCTGCTCCAGGTAGCCGACCATCGAGTCGGCCGCCTGGTTCCAGGCCAGCTTCGAGACCTTGTACTGCTCCTGCGCGGCACCGGTCCACTGGGCGAGGCTGGCCTCGACGGTGCGCTCCATCTCCTCCAGCGACGACTGGATCTGGCCGTTGATGCGGTTCATGTCGGTCAGCACGGCGTCTGCCTGCACGAAGTCGAAGGTGTAGTTGGACATGTCGGTCCTCTCGGGAGATCGGGGGTCGGGGTGCGGCTCAGATGCCCGGCAGGGCCGCGCCGAAGGAGTTGGCCACGCTCGACGCCTCGTCCTCGGCCGTCTGGTAGCCCTTGGTGGTGACACCCATGACCTCGAGCATGTTGAGCAGCTCGTTGATCACCCGCTGGAAGGCGTTCTCCCAGTTGTCCATGGCCTGGTTGAAGCCCTGCGACGCCTGGCCGGTCCAGGAGGAGATCAGGATGGCCATCTGCCCGTTGACCGCGCGCAGCTGGCCGGTGAATTCGGTGGCCTTGTCGGAGAACTCCTGGGCAGCCCGCTGCATACCCTCTTCGGTGGTGCTGACGATCGGCATCGTCACGGCCGGACTCCTCGTGTCAGGGAACGGTGGCAGGGAAGAGTGTTGATCCGCGGCCGTGCCCGGCGGCAACCCGGTCGCGCCACCATGTCCGAACGTCACCCAACATTGCACGGCAGCGCCCCCGGAACGGGCGGCGCCGGCCGACAGCCCGGGAAGAGTGGTTGCACTTTCATGCACTGATCCCCGGCCGGAGTTCCGGCGCGACCGGGGCGGCGTCTTCACTGGACCGCGACGTCGAGGGAGTGGTCCGTCGTGAACTACAGCGAGCGCATCGAAGGCCTGTTCCAGGAGTACGAGCGGCAGCGCAACAGCCTCGCCGAGATGCAGGCCCGGATGAGTGCCCTCTCGGCCACCGCGACGTCACCGCGACGGGAGGTGAGCGTCACCGTCGGCCAGAACGGTGTACTGACCGACGTCCAGTTCCCCTCCGGCGCCCACAAGCGGCTCACCACCGCCGACCTGACCCGGCTCATCCTGGAGACCTACGCCGACGCCAAGGAACAGGTCATGAACCAGGCGGCCGAGGTGCTGGCGCCGGTGCTGCCGGACGGCCTCGACGCCCACAAGCTGGTCCGGGGCCAGGCCGGGGCCGACGCGTTCCTGCCCAAGGAACCCCGCATGGTGACGAGCGTGCGGGAACTCCTGACCCGGGGGCCCGAATGATCGGCAACAATCCCGGCGGGCGGCTGTGGGTCGACCCGGACGGCGTGGAAGGGCTCGGCAGGGCGTACGAGTCGCACGTGCAGCTCTACGAGTCCTACCTCGCCCAGTTGACCGCCCTGCGCGCCCGGTACGCCAACGCCTGGGGCGACGACGACATGGGCGAGCAGTTCTCGACCAAGTTCCTGGAGGGCCTGGACAACCTCGAAGCGATCATCGGTGGCGTCAAGGGCACCCTGCACTACACCGCCCAGGGCCTCACGGAGAGCGGCCGGGCGTACCGGGAGGCGGACGAGGCCGCCCTGGACGTCAGCCGGAAGATGGCCAAGGACTTCGACCGCCTGGACGGCCCCACGTACGCGACGCGGACAGCCGTCACGGGCCGGGTGCTGGAGCCCACCGCGGAGGGTGAGCCGCGCCGGCGCCAGCTGCTGTCCCGCAAGCTGGCGGTCAGTGAGCCGGCCGGTGAACCGGTCACCGAGCAGGCCCGGCTCCTGCCGCAGCAGCAGGGCACGCCGATGCGGTCGGTCCGGCCCGCCGAGCCGCTGCTCCCGGTCACCGCCGCCCTGCCGGCCATCTCGTCCTACTTCGTGCAGCCGGAGTACGCGACCGCGCACGTCGGCGGCCGGCCGCTGCCCGAGGAGTACCGCCTGATCGCGCTCAACCCGTTCGAGGACGGCAGCACCCGGGTGGACGCGAACCTCTACGACTCGATCACCCCGCTGACCGGCACACCCGTCACCACCCCGGACGGCAGGACGATCGATCCCGGACAGGGCCGGTTCTTCGTCGTCAAGGAGAACCCGGCCGTGGACCCCACCGCGCCCGGCTACCAGCCGTTATACCTGAGCTACGCGCCCGACGGCACGCCCACCCCGATCATCCCCGGCGCCTGAGCCACCCACCCGCGCCCCGCTAGGACATGCCCGACTTCCACATCCCCAACGACCCGCAGTGGCAGTGGGCGTACGACCTGATCCTCGTCGCCGTCGGCGAGGAGTACCCGAAGGCCGACCCCACCGCCCTGCGGGCCATGGGCGACGAGCTGTACGCGCTCAGCAGCACCATCCTCAACGGGATGGGCGCCACCGCCAACCTCGGCTACGGGCTGGCCGGGAGCCTGTCCGGCCCGGCGATGGACGCGTTCCAGCAGTACCAGGTCGGGATCACCAAGAACGTGCCGGCCGGCGGCAACATCGCGCTGGCGCTGGGCGGCTCGGCCTACAACTTCGCGCTGGACTCGGAGAACACCCAGTACAACATCGTCATCGCGGCCTTCACCCAGGTGGTGGAGATCGCCATCGCGCTGGCCTCGGGCTTCGGCGCGGCGGCGGTGCCCGCCCTGATCAAGATCGGTCAGGAGATCGTCGGAGCGTTGATCAGCCTGTTCCGCCAGCGGCTGCGGAACATGCTGATGCGGCTGGCCTGGGAGGCGTTCCAGGAGGGCCTGGAGGAACTCTGGCAGAGCGCCGCCGCCCAGGTCACGCAGATCATCGAGGGCAACCGCAAGTCCCTCGACTACAAGGATCTGGCGATGGCGTTCGCCGGTGGCGCCTTCATCGGCGCGGGCGTCAGCGGCGTACAGATGATCGGCGGCAAGTTCTTCCCGAAGATCAACAACAACGTCCTGTCGCGGGAAGGGCTGTCGGCGCTCGCCGAGACGCTGTTCGAGGGCCTGTTCACCATGATGGTCGGCGGCGGCGGCTTCAACCCGTGGGCCACCATGAGCTCGTCGATGATCGGCGGGATGGCCCACCACTACGCCACAGTGGTCGGCCAGAGCTACGGCCCGGGCGCCGCTGCCGGAGCACCACCGCCGACGATCGAGACGAACAACCTCACGACCACCGCGCCCACGCCTCCGCCCACGGCCGTGGACGGACCACCCGTTCCCCCGCCCGTCGGCTCCGCCGCCGGCCCGGGCAGTCAGGGCGGCGGCCCGGGCAGTCAGGGCGGCGGTCCGGGTCCGCAGCCCTCGGGCGGGCCGGTCGCCGGGGGTGGCGGTGCCGGTCAGGGGCCCGGGCAGGGCGATGCCGGGAGTCAGGGGCCGGCGCAGCAGGGCTCGGGGGACCAGGGCCCCGGCAGCCAGGGCACCGGCCAGGGCAGCGCCGCTCCGGGCGCCCAGCCCTCCGGGGGCCAGACCCCGGGCGGTCAGACCCCGGGCGGTCAGACCCCGGGCGGTCAGACCCCGGGCGGTCAGACCCCGGGCGGGCAGACCCCGGGCGGGCAGACCCCGGGCGGGCAGACCCCGGGCGGGCAGACCCCGGGCGGGCAGACCCCGGGCGGGCAGACCCCGGGCGGGCAGACCCCGGGCGGGCAGACCCCGGGCAGCCAAACCGAGGGCGGGCAACCCGCGGGTGACCAAACCGCAGGCGGGCAAACGGCGGGCGGTCAGACGGCTGATGGCCCATCGTCGAGCAGTCCCACCGCTGATGGCCAGACCGGCGGAGGTCAGGTCCGCGACGGCTCACAGGACGGGGCCCAGACCGGCAACACGAGCCCGAACGGCAGCACGAGCCCGAACGACGCCGGAAGTCAGAGCCCGAGCGGGCACGGCACCGCCGGTCAGGGCGCCGACGGCGACCCGCGTGGGGTCGGCGGTCCGGCCCCGGGGTCGGGCCCGGTCGCAGGCGGCGAGGTCACCACCCCGCGCGCCGACTCGACGGGCACGCCGAACGGCACCCCGGCGGGCAGCGGCACCGGTACGCCCACGATCGGCGCCCCGGCCGGCGTCGTGGAGGTCACGGCGGGGTACGGCGGCGGCCTTCCCGGTTTCGATGCTCCGACGCCGAGCAGCGGGCCGACCGGTCTCGACACACCGGCGCCCGTGACGTCGACCGCCGCCACCCCCGGCCCGGCGGCTGTCCCGGCGTCGCCGCCCAGCCAGCCGGCCGGCACGGCCACGACGACCGGCGACCCGGCACCGTCGTCCACCCTCACGCCGGGCGCCGCCGCACCGAGCGCCGGCACTCCGGCCACCGTCATGCCCGGTCCGGCCGCACCGACGACCACCGCACCGGCCACCGGCACGGCGAGCACGAGCACACCGTCCACCGGCACGGCGAGCACCGGCACGGCGAGCACCGGCACGACGTCCACGAGCCCGCCGTCCACGAGTTCACCGACCAGCACGCCGAGCACCGGCACGTCGACCCCGAGCACATCGACCACCGGCACGTCGCCGTCGACCCCGACAAGCACCGGCGAGCCGACCGCTCCCCCGCGTGACGTCGTCAGCACCGTGGAGGCGCCCCCACCACTGGCACCCGTGGAGGGCATCTCGGTCGACGGTCCGGCCGTGGTCGCCTCCCCGGCGGCCGATCCCGGTGCCGGCGCGACGCCCGCACCGGAACCGGCGGTCGCGGCGCCCGGCCCGCTCACCTCCACGGCCGTCGACACCACGACGGTCGACGTCCCGTCGGGCGTCCCGGTGGAAGCCGACGGCCGAGGCACGGGGACGGACCGGACCGGCGCCGGACCGACGGGTGCCGTGGACACCGCGCCGACGCCGGACGGCCCGACGGCGACAGGGCAGCACGACACGGCCGGTCCGGCGCCGGACGGGCCGCAGGGCATTCCCGCGCCGCTCGCCGTCGCGGACCTCCCCGCGCCCACCGGGGCCGGGCCGAGCCCGCAGTTCCGGCAGGCCAAGGCGAGCGCGGAGCCGAAACGGCTGCGCACCGAACGGTACGTGCCCTGGAAGGACACCGTCGTCCCCGGCACACACCTGCTGCGCGGCGAGATCACGACGATCGACTTCACCACCCGGGAGTTCACCGCCGACGGCCGGGACTACCGGTCGTTCGACGTACACCTGGATCTGGTCTCCAAGAACGACCGGATGTCTCCCCAGGAGCTACGGGACTTCGCCGACGCGGTGCAACGCACCGTCGACGAGATGGTCAACAGCCGGTACACGCTGCCCGACGGCCGCCTGCTGCACATCGACCTGGTCGTCGACACGCCGCCGTGGCGCGACGGCATGACCCGTGGCTGGCAGGCCGACCCACGACGCAACCCGCCGGTCGAGGTGACCTCGGAGACCGGGGTCGGCACCGACCAGCACCGGTGGAACACCGGCGACCGCCTGCCCGTGATGGTGCACGAGGTGATGCACTACCTGGGGGCCAAGGAGGGTCACCAGGCCCCCGAGCACCTGTTCACCACCGTCGGCCGCCCGGGGGTGATGGGCCTCGACGTCGACACCCTGCCGGCGTCGCCGGAGCAGGCCGCGACCTCGACCGGGCCGACCGGCTATCTCACCGCTGTGGACCTGGCGACGATCCACGACGCCGCGCTGACCGCCGGCCCGGTGCGCGACCTTCCGGTTCCGCAGACGCCGCACGACCAGACGCCGGACCCGCGTCCGAACCCGCAGATTCCGTCCCGCGCCCCGGCCCCGCCACCGCCACCACCGCCCGGCATGCCGGGCATGCCACCACCGCCGCCACCACCCGGCGTGCCGGGCATGCTCCCACCGCCACCACCGCCGGGCATGCGGCCACCACCCGGCGTGCCGCCACCGCCGCCGGCCGGTCCCACGACCCAGGCCGTCGACCTGACCCCGACGGACCTCTCACCCGCCACGCTGCGCAGCCGTGCGCCGCGGCCCGTGCCGACCCCCGTCGGCCAGAAGCTGAACGAGAAGTACGACGTCGTGCACGTCGTGGACCAGGGATCGCCCGGCCTGGGCCACCAGGCAGCGACGATCGCGATGCTCGACGGGCTGGCCGCCACCGGCTACCGGGGCACGGTCGTGCTCACCTATCCCGGCAACAAGACGCCCTACTACGCCGCGCAACTCGGCCGGCAGCAGGAGTTCGAGACGCCGGCGGGCTCGTACGACCTGTTCCATCGGGAGTGGACCGGCCACCGCGGCGGGATGGACGTCGTCATGCGCCCGCAGGGGCCGCCCGGCACGCGCGAGGAGGCCTGGAAGACGACGAACTGGCCCGGCGCGCCACGGGCCAAGGCGTGGCAGGTGGCGCGGCAGCAGGAGTTCCGGGACAAGAAGGTCCGCGAGCAGAACCACACCCAGAGCCTGCGCCTGGACGAGGTCGGCAGCAGGCCGCTCCCCGAGGGCGACGTGCTGACCGTGCTGCCGGCCGTCGACGTACCGAAGAACGACGACGGCTCGGAGCGGACCGCGGAGCAGAAGCAGGAGTGGTTCCAGCAGGCGTGGGCCGGTCCGCTGCGCGACGCCGCCGGTGGCAGGGACCACGACGTCGTCACGCTCCAGCCGTTCCTGTGGGACCAGTTCCCCCGGCAGGTCCGCAGCGCGGACGGGACGATCACTGATCTCGACCGGGCCTCGACCGGGGTGCCGGCCTACCGCCGCCCGCCGCCCGCCGATCCGCCGCCCGCCCGGGACGTCATCACCACCACCGGCATTCCCGGGGCCGACGACCTCGCGGCCCTGGTCGACGACGACGCCACCGACGTGGTGCTCGTCTACTACGGCGACACGCCCGACACTCCCCCGCACCAGGCGGTCGTCGACCGGCTGGCCGCCGCCGCCCGCCCCGACCGGCCGACTGTCGTCCTGGTCCTCGGCAACGGCGAGCGCGGCTTCACCACGAGCAACGCCGACGTCCACGTCGCCGCGCTGCCCCGCGTCACACCGGAACAGATGGCCGGGCTCCAGGACCGCGCCACGCTCGTGGTCACCGAGGGTGCGAACACCTGGCAGGAGTCCCTCGCGGCGGGCAAGCCCACGCTCTCCGTGACCGGGGCCGCGGGTGACACCCGGCCGTGGGAACACGAGCCCGCACCGGTCCGGGACGACTCCGCCCGAAGTGGCCACGACCTGCTCGTGAACGCGTCGGAGTACCTGCGCAGCGGCGGCGACCCCGCCACGGTGCGGGGCTTCGTCCAGGACGACGACGGCGGCGTGCGGACGTACTTCGACGGGTGGCGGGACGCGCTCGGCCGGACCGGCTCCGACCAGGTCGACCAGGCCCTCGCCACGGTCACCGGCCTGCCGCTGGACCCGGACGCGCGCCCCCGCACCGACACCGCGCCGGGCGCTCCGCCGGTCGACAACACCTTGCGCGTCCCGGGAGTCCCGCCGCCCCGGCTCGCCGCGCCCAAGACCCGCGACGAGATCGACCGGGCGCGCGCCGCGCAGCACGACACCGCGCCACGGCGGGTCGCGAACACCAGCGCGTACGACGTCATCGACCGTGGGCCCCATCCCGACACCCGCGTGCCCGACGTGGTCGCGCGCTCGTACGAGCAGGCCGGCATGCCCCTTCCGGCGGGCGACCGGCCCCGCCCGCGCCTCGACGCGGTCGACAACCGGATCGCGTACGACCATCGGGTGCTGGACCTCGACGGCCGCAGGGTGCAGGACTTCACGGTGAAGGTCTTCCTCGACGCCCGGGACGAAGCGGCGGCGGCCGCGCGGCCGGACGTCGAGACCCGGGTACGCGACGCGGTCGACCGGGTCTACAACCAGGGCTTCCGGATCGGCGCCGATCAGCTGAACGTCACTGTGGAGTTCACGACCCGGCCCAGCGACGCGCACGCCACCGTCGCGCTGCACGGCACCCGGTCGCCGACCACCCAGACCAGCTGGTCGACGCACTCCTCCGACCTGGATCTCGCGCACGAGATCGGGCACTTCCTCGGCCTGCGCGACGAGTACCCGGTGGCGGACCGCGCCCTGGACGGCACGTTCGTCAAGGGCGACAACTCGCTGATGGCGACCACCACGCCGGGCCAGGACCCGCGGCTGCTGGCGCGCAACGTGAACCGGATCGCCGGTCAGCGGTCCGACGTGCTCTCGCCCGACCGCGGCGGACTGCCGCCCCGCACGGTGCCGGTCCGGTTCGAGCCGGTACGGGTGGCCGGCGGCCGCAACGCGCGGTTCGACGAGCTGACCCGGCACACCCGCGAGGTCGGCCCGGGCAACTACCGGCAGGAGACGGCCGACCTCAGGGACGAGGGCGCACCGATCGGGTTCGTCGTCAACTCGATGCTGCCCGCCGACGACGTCGACCAGATCCCCGAGGTGGTCCGCGCCGTCACCGAGGGCCTGGACCCGGGCACCACAGTCGTGTTCGTCTTCGGCGTCAACACCACCGCCGAGGTGCCCGACCTCGCCTTCCGGGAGGCGGTCGCCCGGGCGGCCCGGCTCGTGGAGAGCCTCGACGTGCCGGTGGCGGTGAACGGCTACGCCGTCGGCACGAAGAACGGCAAGTTCCCGTACGGCCGCACCCGCAACCAGGTGCTCCGCGACCCGGACACGGTGGCCGCGATCCAGGGCCTCGCGCAGGGCGGCCCGGACGGCGGGGCCCGGCGCTACCCGTACGTGTCGATCCAGGACTTCGACCTGGGCGCCCGTACGACGGCCGACGGCACCCACGTCTTCGACCGCGTCGACCGCGAGACCCGCTTCGACCCGGACGCGACCGGACGGCAGGGCGAGCCACCGGCCCGGCCTCTGATGATCTCCGGCGGTTACCGCGTCGGTGACACCGAGGAGCTGATCCGGCGTACCCGGGAGCGGCTGGAACGACGCGCGCGCGACCACCGGGCGAGGATCGACGACCTCGCCCCGGGCGACGATCGCACGACCGAGGAACAGAAGCTGGCCGCCGTGCGCAACGGCCTCGCCAAGCTCGACACGCAGGCGGGCCGGGACGCCTTCGTCCGGGACTTCACCACAGCCGTGGACGAGGACATGCGGTCCCGGGACCGGCAGGCCACCGTCCACCCGATGCTCCCGTACTCGCCGGAGCCGAACCTGTTCGTCGACGGCCTGCTCACCCTCGGCCGGCCCGAGGTCCGGTTCGGTGACGCGGGCGCGGAGTTCCTCCTGCTGGCCGAGAGCCTGCACCAGGCGTACGGCGCGGAGCTGGCCGTCGCCCACGGCGCGGCGACGCCGGCGGACCTGCCCGCTGACGTCCTCTCCGTCGACGTCCAGGTCGAGTCGCAGAACAACAGGCATCCCGACCGCGACATGGCCTTCATGACGGACTTCGTGGGCGCCGCCACACCCACCGACCTGTCCCGGCTCGCGGCCGAGTTCGCCGTCGGCAACTTCCTGCCGCAGTCGCACGCCGTACCGACGAACGCCAACCGGCAGCTGTTCCACACCGAGGGCACCGGCTTCAAGGAGTACCGGGCCGACCTGCGCAAGCCGGCCGTCGCCGCCCCGAAGCCGTTCGCCGCGCCCACCGAGGTCGCACCCGGCTCGCAGACGTGGCAGCAGACGCTCACGCCGCAGCAGCTCCGGCAGCTCGGCGCGCAACCGCACAACCGGTACCTCACCGCCGTCTCGCTGCCGGCGCCGGGCGCCGCCCCGGCACCGGACGTCCCGCCCGCTGTCGACCCCGACCTGGACCCGGCGCGGCCGGCGCGGACCGTGGGCCTGCCGAACAGCCAGCGCCTCGTCGCCGCGCACCTGCTGGCGACGTCCGACGACGCCGGCACCGTCCAGCAGGAGTTCGCCGCCGCGACCGCCGTCGCCGACCGCGGCGGGCTCGGCCGGCAGCCGGGTTCCCTCTACGACACGATCGCCGCCGAGATGCCCGGCGACGACGCGGACGACCTGCGGATGCGCACGCTGCGCGCCGGCCGGGACGCGATGAGTCTCGACGAGGCCGCGGCGATGCGGCAGCGCAACCCGTACGACAACGGCCATTTCGTCCGCGCCGTGCTCGCCCCCGACCCCGGGCCGCAGCGCCGCGACACGCCGATCGACGACGCCGAGCGGCGACGCATCGCCAACGCGCACGACGTGGTCGAGTTCGCCGCCGCCCGCGGCACCCAGGTGCACCTGATCGTGTACGACGACCCGGCCGGGCCGCCGCGCGACCACCCGGTGGTCGGCGCCAGGCCGCGTGCCCGGCTGGAGCTGCTCCGCACGATCGACCCGTCGGGTCACGTCACCTACGCACGCCATGTGCCACCGCCGTCGACCCCGGCGAGCGACACCGACAGCGACGGCGACAGCGATTCCGGCGGCTTCGACCTGTTCGGCGACGACGACGGCTACGGCGGCTTCGGCGACCACGACGGCGACGGCGACAGAAGCGACGACAGCGACGACGCTCTGGTCACGTCCGCGCCGGCCGACGACCCCGCCACCCGGTCGACCGCCGACGACACCACCACCACCTCGGAAGAGACCACTGCGGAAGAGACCGCAGCGGAAGAGATCACCGCCGGAGAGGACACCGCGGGCGGGACGTCGTCGGCCACCGAGACCGCCCCGGCGCTTCCGTCGCCCGACGCGGTACGCCGGAGCCTGCCGTCGTACCTGCGGGAGAGCCGCACCCTCGGCCTCGCCGAACAGTTGCGTGCGACCGAGAACGCGGCACTCGGCACGGCGCTGCGGACCCTCGACCCCGGCCTGTCCGACGACGTGGTCGCCGCGGTGGAGGCGGACAGCCGCGACGACGTGGACCAGTTCCTCGGCGAGGGCCGCCCGTATCCGGTCACGATCGGCGGGCGCCCCGCCGAGCTGCGGGTCACCGCCGTCCTCGACTGGGACGCGCTCACAGTGGACCGGGCCCACGACGACCCGCGCAAGGTCACCGCCAAGACCCGGGAGAACCTCACCCACACGCTGCGCCACAACCGGGACCGGCACGTCGAGCCGAAGGCGACTGTCACCGCGATGCCCGGTGTCGTCATCGGGGTCGGCGGCTCGGTGCCGACGACGCCCACCGTGGAGTACTCCGCCGCCCACAAGGACACGTACACGTCCACCACCACCGTCAAGGTCACCGGACTGACCGAGGTGACGGTGCCGATCCGGTTCGTGGCCCGGCTCGTGCGGCCCGGCCGTCCCGCCGCCGCACCGGTCGAGACCTCGGGGAGCGTCGCTCTCGCCGTACACACGGGGTTGCGGACGGCAGACGCGACCGCGCCGGCCGCCGCGGACCGTGCGCTCGACGCGCCGGTGCCGGCCCGGTTCGGAGTGGAGAGTGTCCGGAGCCGGCCGGCCGATCCGGGCGCAACGTTCTTCGACCAGGTGGAGGCGATCCTCGCCGAGGACGGCATGGCCGACCTCGTCCGGATCGGCGCGCCCGGCCGCCCGGTGATGCAGAAGCTGCTCAGCGACGCGACGTTCTCCGGCAGCCTGCCGGCGATGGTGGTCACCGACCCGGCGAACGTCCACGACGGCTGGGTGCGGTCGGGTTCGCTGCCGCGCGCCGCGCGCACCGGCTGGCGGCGCTTCTTCCCGGGCCGGGCCCGGCAGGTCGAGGTCCGCCTGGTCGCCCGGCAGGTCGAGGAGGTGGAGCGGGTCGACGGGCTCACCCACGTCGACACGTCCGCGTTCGGCGGCGAGGGCACGAGCGCCGCCGCCACCAAGCGGCCGTGGGGTCTGTGGGGCCTCGCCGGCGCCGGAGTGGACGCCGCGCCGCTGAGCCTGGTCGTCGGGCCGCGCGTCGGCGGCGGCCGGGAGCGTGGCGCCACCCAGACGATCGCCGAGCGGACCGGCGGCAAGCAGACGGTGACGGGCACCGCGCCCGGCGTCCGCTACCGCGTCGAGTACGGCGTCCAGGTGCGCGTCCTGGGCCGCGCGCCGCGGATGCTGTCCGGTTCCGTCGACGCGCTCCAGTGGACGACCGGCGACCGGCTGCCCGGCACCGCCCTCGACCCGGACGGCCGGGAGTGGCGCGGACGGCGCGGCGCCGACCGGACCCACTTCGCACCGGCACGCGTCGAGCAGGGCGAGTCGTTCGGCGGCACGTACCTGACCCGGGTCGGCGACCGCAGCCTGTACGAGACGGTCGCCGACGCGGTGCGGTCGGTACCCGGTCACGAGCGGTTCCGCCTGGCCACCCGCGACGAGATGCTGCGGCACTTCGGCGACGAGCAGCTCGCCGACGGGCTGACCCCCGAACTCCAGGCGGCGCTGACCCGGTCCACCGACCTGCGGACGCAGCTCTCCCCCGACCAGCTGCGCCACCTGGCGGACCGGATCGTCGGCCCCGGGCTGAAGATCCCGCTGATCCGCACCGGCACGTTCCACGACCACGTCACTGTGGTGACCATCCGGGGCAGCCTCGGCGACGTGTCCGACGGCGACCTGCTCGACCACGACAAGATCGGCACCGCCGCCAAGCGGACCGCCAGGTCCACGGTGACCAGCGCCCGCGACGACAGCCGGTCGGCCGAGCTGAGCCTGGAGCCCCGCATCCTCGGCCCGCTCGGCCAGGCCGCCTCGACGCTGCTCGGCGGCCCGCGCGCCGCGCTCACCTGGGGCACCACCGACGAGAGCGCCGTCACCGGTGGGCAGTCCACCGAGAGCGACCACGGGCCGGCGCTCGACGACGACGGCAAGCCCACCGGGGTACGGCTGCGCGAGTTCGCCGCCACCCTCGACCTCACCGTCAGCACCCGGTCCACCGTCCGGGTCAACCAGGCCGGGCGGCAGCTGTCCCTCGGGACGTACGGCCGGGACGTGCCCACCGTCGTCGCCACGTCCGAGCAGCGTCCCCGCACGCACCGCCTCGACGTGCGCATGCTGGTCCCGGAGCCGCGCGTGTCCCGGCAGCGCTCCGCTGCGGAGCCCGGCCCGGTCCCCCGCGACGTGGAGACCATGGCGTACCCGCCTCCGCTGAGCCGGATGACCGGCGGGCCGCACGATCTCGACGGACGCCGGGTGGAGTCGTTCGTCGGCGCCGACCGGTTGCAGGAAGCGGTAGTCGAGACGCTGCGCGAGGCCGGCCGGGACGACGTCTACGCGGTCGAGGACGGCCTGATCTCCACCGTGGTCGCCGACGAGCTGTCGCCCGAACGCCTCACCGGTGACGCCGAGCTGTTCAGCCGCCCGCTGGCACTGAGCAACCTGTGGCACGGCCGCCGGGCCGCCGACGCCCGCGCCGACGTGCGGGTACGGCTGCGGCCCACCAACCCGACGGTGCTCGACGGCGCCGAGTTCGCCCGGGTCAAGCGGACCTTCGCCAGCGGCACCGCCCGCAAGAGCACGAACGCGCGCGCGATCGAGCTGAGCGTCTCCGGCACCGGCGTCGCCTCGGTCAGCGGGCCGGTCACCGACCACGGTGGCAGCACCGGCCGGCCCGGGGGCGCCGTCATCCTGTCCGTCACGCCGTGGCGGCGGGCGTGGGGGCGGATCAGCGAGCGCAGCGTCTCCGGCGTGTCCAAGCTGCGCCTCGGCGGCGGCCGGGCCGAACGCGAACTGCTGGTGCGGGTGGACGTCGAGGCGGAGGTGGTCGCCGAGGCCCGGCACGACAGCAACCTGCGTCCGCTGGGCCGCTGGCCCGGCGCACCGGCCCGGCGGGCCGGCCGGCGGCTCACCCTGCCCGGCGCGGTCGTCATGCGGATGACCCCGGCGGAGCTGAAGCAACTCCAGGACCGCGACCGCGCCCGTCGGCACGGCACCGCCGACGTACGGCTGCAACTGGAACACGCCGAGCGGGCCGGGACGCTTCGCGCCGACCAGGACGAGCAGCGCGCGCGGATGGCCCGCGAACAGGCCACGGAACGCGGGAACCTGCTGCGGCGGCAGCACACCGAGCAGCGCGACGCCCGCGCCTACGTCGACCGGGTCCACCGGGACCGCGCCGTCGACGCGGCGGCCCGGCAACTCGTCGACGACTCCTTCGCCGCACTTCAATACCGCCACCGGCGCGAACTCGGCGAGCTGACCGCCACGCACGACACGGCCACGCAGGCGCTGCTGGCGGCGCAGGAGCAGGAGCGGGCCACACAGGCCGAGCACCAGCAGCGGGAACGCGACCTGGTACGCGAGGCACAGCAGCGGCGCGACGAGGACGCGGCCGGCCCCGGCACGACCGCCCACGCGGCACAGCCGGAGTTCCGGCCCGGACCGCGACTGTCGCTCGGCATCGGCGGTGTCACCACCCACATCGACCTCACCGACCGCATCCCGCACCTGCGGCGTGCCCTGGCCCGGGAGTCGAGCGAGGAACTCGCCCAGGCGATCCTGCCGTCGACCCGGGACCGCGGCCCGAACGACCCGATCCGGGGGCTCGGCAGCACCGGCTTCCTCGGCGCCGCCCACCTGCACCTGGCCGACGCGCTCAACGGGGGCCGGAGCGAGACGGTACGGCTGGAACGGCGGTTCCGGGGCGCCACGTACCACGTCACGCTCACCGCCGAGCCGGTCGGCGAACCGAGCTTCACCGGCATCGACCTGGTCGACGAACTGTCGGTCACCGACCGCGCTGTGGTCGGCGAGGCGCACACCCGCACCACCTCGCGAACGGCGGCGCAGGTCACGCTGACCGGGCGGGCGCAGGGCACCGAGACCGACCGGGTCGACGGCGACGCCACCCGCACCACCGGGCACGGCCCGGCCTCCGGAACCGTGGCCGCCGGGCTCACCGGCACCGCGGCCCTCGGCAACCAGGCCACCAAGTCGACCGAGCGCACCGGCCGCACGTACGAGCAGTCGCTGACCGTCTCCGGTCCGGTGCCCACGTACCGCGGTCCGGTGCGCCTCACCGTCACCGTCACGGGCAGAGGGCTGCCCGAGGGCGGCGTGTCGGTCCACGCGGTCCACGACGTCACCACGTACTCGGCGACCGAGGGCAGGGAACCGGCCGCCTCCGGCCCGGTCACACCGGTTGCCGCCGAGCAGACCACCGACGAGGGGCGGCGGCTGTGGCGCGAGGAGGCCGGGTTCGACCGGCTGCCCGAGCCGGGCCGGTTCGCGGTCGAGGACGTCCTGGTCGACCTGCCCGGCCTGCACGACGCGGCCCGGCAGGCGCTCGTCGCCTCCGGCGCCGCACCCGGCCGGGACGTCGACGCGGCGCTGCGCGACACACTGACCGTGAGCCGGATCAAGGCGCTGCCGGCGATGCTGAACGGCGCGTTCCCGCTGCCGATGCCGGCCGGGCTGGGCCGCGACCTGTTCCTCGACGCCCGCCTGGTGGCCCGTCCGAAGCTCCTGCGCGCGGACGCCACGGTGAAGATCGGCGGCTCGGCGAAGCGCAGCGCGGACACTGAGTACGAGCAGACCGCCGGCCGTTCGTTCGCGCTGAAGACGGCCGGGCCGCTCGTCGTCGGCGGCGTCGGCCATCCGGGCGGCGCGAGCCGGGTGGGCGAGCGGCAGGACTTCGCCGCCGTGAACGCGGCCACGCTGGTCGAGCAGCAGCTCTACCGGACCGACCCGGGCGCGCAGGTGAAGGACGAGGGCAAGGTCGCCGCCGCCACGACCGGCAAGCCGGCCCGGCGCACCGACCCGGACGACAAGCTCACCGCCGCGGTCGAGTACGACGTCGAGTTCCGTTTCGTCGCCCGGTCCCGCGACGCCGGCGGCAAGCACCGGGCCGGCACCGAGGTCCGGGTGCCCGGCGGCTTCGTCGTCCGGCTGGACGAGGCGGCGGCCCGGGACGTCACCGGCCGGGACCTCCCCCCGGGTCTGCGTACGTCAGCGCTCGCCGTCGCCGACGCGGCGAAGACGCTGTCCGCCGCGTCAGCCCGCCTGGACGGGCTGACGTCCCGGACGGACGCGGACGCGGAGGCCGTCGCCGAGGCCGAACGGGCCCTGACGGAGGCCGAGAACGCCTGGTGGGACGCCTACCGCGCGCACGAGGCCGAGGTCGCCCCGCCACCGGACCCGGCACCGCCGGTGGACGTGCCCGCCGCCGAGGTGGCCACGCCCACCGCGCAGGCGCCGGTCGTCGGCGACCCGGTCGACGTCACCACCGGCCGGGTCCTCTACACCGAGGTCGACGCCCGGCTCCCCGGGCTCACCCTGGAACGGACCCACCGCTCCGACTACCGGTGGGGCCGCTGCTTCGGCCCGACCTGGGCCTCCACGCTGGACCAGCGCGTCGTCACCGACGACACGTACGCGCGGTTCCTGGCCGCCGACGGCTCCATCCACACGTACCCGATGCCGGCCGAGGGCGACGAGGCGCTGCCGGTCGCCGGCCCCGGCGGGCCGCTGCGCCGGCTGGCCGGCGGCGGCTGGCTGCTCACCGAACCGGGCCGGTCGCTGCTGTTCGCACCCGCCGGCGCGCACGGCGACGCCTGGCTCACCGACGTGGTCACCGACCGCACCGGATGGCGGATCGAACGCTCCGGCGACGGCACACCCGAACTCCTGCTCTCCGCGTCCGGCCTGGTCGTGGTGCCGCACCTGGCCGGCGGCCTGGTCGTCGGCGGGCACGTCCGCGCCGAGGACGACACGGTCCACCTTCCCTCCTTCGGCTACGACGAGCGGCGGCGCCTGGTCGAGGTCCGCAACTCCTCCGGTCAGGAGACGCGGCTGCGCTACGACGACGCGGGCCGGCTCGTGCGCTGGCAGGACCGCAACGGCGAGTGGTTCGGATACGACTACGACGAGGCGGGCCGCTGCGTCCGGGCCGGCGGCGGCGGTGACCGGCTGCGCTACGCCCTGCGGTACGACGACGGCGTCACGCACGTGACGGACTCGCTGGGCCAGGTGACCCGGTACGAGTTCGACGAGCAGCACCGGGTCACCGCGATCGTCGACCCGCTGGGCGCGACGGTCCGGCAGGAGTGGGACGCGGCGCACCGGCTGCTGTCGCGCACCGACCAGCTCGGTCGCGTCACCCGGTTCGACCACGACGCGCGCACGCTCACGCTCCCGGACGGCTCGACCCGCCCGGTCCCGCCGCGCCGGCCCGCGCCCGCGCCCGAGGACGACATCGAGTTCGACGCGCTCGGACGGGTCCGGGCGACCTGGGCCCCGGACGGCGCGGTCACGACGTACGGCTGGACCGCCGAGGGGGATCTCGCGTGGCGGGCCCGCCCGGACGGCTCCACGCAACGGTGGTTCTACGACGGTGAAGGGAATCTGGTGGACGTCATCGACGCATCAGGAAGGGCGGTGAGCTTCGAGTACGGCCCCTTCGATCTGCCCACGGCACGGGTGGATCAGGCGGGGAACCGCACCGAGTTCACGTACGACACGGAACTACGGCTGACATCGGTGCGGAATCCGGCCGGTCGGACGTGGCGCTACGAGTACGACGCGGCCGGCCGGCTGTGCGGGCAGACCGACTTCGACGGCCGTACCCAGCGTTACCGGCACGACGAGGCGGGCCAGCTGGTCGCGCACACCGACTCCGCCGGCAACGTCACCCACTATCGCTGGGACGCGCTGGGCCGGGTCGTCGAACGCCGGGTCGGCGACGCCGTCACCCGCGTCGAGTACGACGCCGACGGCCACGTGGCCGCCGTGCTCAGCCCGGACGCGCAGGTGCGGTTCATCCGCGACGCGGACGGCCGGGTGGTGTCCGAGACGATCAACGGGCGGACGGTGCGCACCTCGTACACCGCCTCCGGCGCGGTCGAGACCCGCACCACGCCGTCGGGCCGGTCGAGCCGCTGGACGTTCGACGCCGACGGGCGCCCGGAGAGCCTGACCGCCGGGGAGCACCTGCTCGGCTTCACCCACGACGACGCCGGGCGCGAGATCGGCCGGACCATCGGCGGCCTGGTCGCGCTGCGGCAGACCTTCGACGCGGCCGGCCGGCTCACCGGCCAGCACCTCGCCGACGGCGCCGAGCGCCGCTACACCTACGACGCCGCCGACCGGGTCACCGCGATCGCCGACTCGCTCGCCGGTGACCTGGCGTTCACCGCCGACGACACCGGCCGCATCCGGGCCGTCGACGGGGACGTCCCGCAGCGGTACGACTACGACGAGGCCGGCAGCCTGGTCGGCGCCGGCGGCGGGCGCTGGGAGTTCACCGGCACCATGCTGGTGCGCTCCGACGACGCGACGTTCTCCTACGACGCGAAGGGCCGCCTCACCGGCCGGGTCGACGACGCGGGCGCGTGGCGCTTCGAGTGGGACGCCGAGGACCGCATGGTCCTGGCCGTCACGCCCGGCGGCGACCGCTGGCGCTACCGCTACGACGGTTTCGGCCGGCGCATCGCCAAGCAGCGCCTCGGCGACGGCGACCGGGTGCTGGAGGAGGTGTCCTTCGCCTGGTCCGGCGACCTGATGCTGGAGCAGACGCACCGCGACGCCGCCGGCGCCACCACCACGACCACGTGGGACTACCGCCCGGACGCCCCGGTGCCGGTCGCGCAGACCGACGACGGCACCCTCCGCGCGGTGGTCACCGACCCGATCGGCACCCCGACCCACCTGGTCGAGCCGGGCGGCGGTCTGCGCTGGTGGTCGCGGGGTGACCTGTGGGGACGCGGCGCGGACCGCAGCGCGACGCCGCTCGCCTTCCCCGGCCAGTACGTCGACGCCGAGACCGGCCTGCACTACAACCGGTTCCGCTACTACGACCCGGCCACCGGCCGGTACGTCAGCCCCGACCCGCTCGGCCTGTCCGGCGGGCCGAACCCGACCGCGTACGTGAGCGACCCGCTGACCGTCGCCGACCCGCTGGGCCTGACCAGTTGCACGCCCGCCCCGGCGACGCCGCACCCGCTGGCCACTGTGGAACCGGCGCTCGCCGCGCCCTCGGACCAGACGCCCAGCAGCCTGCCCACGAACCCGGCACCGCCGCCGCCGAGCGCGCTCTACGGCATGCCGACCTGGGTACAGGAGCCCAGACGCAACGCGGACGGCACCGTCACCTACGAGTACGTGGAGCGCGACACCCCGTCGCCGCCGCCGCTGAACACCCCGGTCGGGCAGGTCACCGCGCAGGCCCAGGCATGGTTCGACACTGTCGGTTTCGCCTCGCAGACGACGCTGGCCGACACGTCCTCGGCGGCGTACCAGAGCTACCAGAGCATCCGTTCCGACCTGTACGCGAGCACCGGGCACCGCCCGCGTACCGGCCCCCGCAGCAACCGGGACGGCCACTTCAACGAGCCGATGGTCGGCAACCGCCCGTACAACAACGCGGACGGGACCGGCCTCGGCGACCGGATCGGCGCGGAGTCCGACGGCGGTCGCCGGACCGCCAGCCAGATCGCGAACTACCTGCGGGGGTTCACGCAGATCGACTCCATCACCAGCGCCGCCGGGCGGGAGTTCGCCGCTGTGGTCACGTTCGCCGAGCAGGCCCGTGGCTACACCCAGGAGCGTCACGAGGCGGCGAACGCGCTCCAGGAGATCCACTCCCTGGCGAGGAGCGAACGCGCACAGCACTACTGGGAGAACGTCGGTCACTGGTACGGCCCCGCCCGTCGCGGTTACGCCAGCGAGGAGGACTACGTTCCGCCGTCGCAGCGGCCCCGGCCCGATCAGCTGATCACCGGTGAACGCAGGCGGCAGCGGACCACGACGCACGCCTACGCCGTCGACGGTGAGCCGAGCGGCAGCCGGGACCGGAACGACAGGTCGCGCAGCCCGCGGGACCGCAGCCGTCCCGGCGGCAGCAGCCACCGCCGGGGCCGTCGTCAGGAGTACGGCTTCCAGGGGCAGCAGACCGGTCCGGTCAGTATCGGCACCGCCTCCGCCGCCACGCAGGCGGACACCACGACGCCGCTGGCCGAGCAGCTGGCGGCGGCGCAGGGCGACCCGCAGGCGCAGGCCCGGATCCTCGACACCTTCCGGGACGCACTGTCGCGGAACGTCACGTTGAGCAACGGGTCGACGTTGCAGATCATGGCCGCCAACTCGCACGGTGACACGGCCAACACCGACGTCGACCTGGAGACGCTCAACGACGCGGACCGGCGGCACCTGCGGCAGATCCACCAGTCCCGTGACAGCGGCAACCAGAACGACTGCATCACGCTCACGATGGCGGTCGACAGCTACAAGCAGTCCGGGTTGATCACCCAGATCCCGCCGCAGACGCAGCCGAGGGAGCTGAGCGACCTCCAGAAGCAGTACCCGGGGCGCACCACCGAGGAGGTCGGCACCCTCCAGGGGCTGGTGGACGCGCTCGGCGCCATGCCGAACGGCACCAACGGCATCGTCGGCTTCCGCACCGGTGGTCCGGGCACCGTCGGTCACGTGGTGAACGTGTCGAAGGACTCGCAGGGCCGGGTGACGTTCGAGGACTCGCAGGTCCCCGGTCTGGCCACGCTGCCGCAGATCGGACCGGACGGTTCCGTCGTCCTGATCCGGACCAGCGACCCGATGCCCGGCCCGTCCTCCGACGTCGACATGGCGTCGGTCCGCGACGCGGACTCCGACGTGGACATGACCTCGGTCCGCGACGGCGACTCCGACGTCGACATGGCCTCCGTCCGCGACGGCGACTCCGACGTCGACATGGCCTCCGTCCGCGACGGTGACTCCGACGTCGACATGGCGTCGGTCCGCGACGGCGACAGCGACGTGGACATGGCGGACTTCTCGCCGACCACCGAGACGTTCGCCGGTGTGGCGCCGGAGGCGGTGGCGAAGACCACCGCGCAGACGCCGACGGTGGGTGACCCGATCGACGTCACCACCGGCCGGATGATCCTCACCCACACCGACGCGGTGATGCCGGGGCTCACGCTGGAGCGGACCTACCGCTCCGACTACCGGTGGGGCCGGTCGTTCGGCCGGGCCTGGGCCTCCACGGTCGACCAGCGGATCGTCGTCGACGGCGAGCAGGTCCGCTACCTGGCCGCCGACGGTTCGCTGCTCACGTACCCGCTGCCCGCCGAGGGCGAGGTGGCGCAGCCGGAGACCGGCCGGACGCTGCCGCTGCGCCGGCTGGTGGGCGGCGGCTGGCTGCTGACCGACCCGACGTCCGGCCGCAGCCTGCTGTTCGCCGCGGCGTCGGACACCGAGTCGCTGCTCACCGACGTCACCGACGGGGGCGTCCGTTGGACGATCGTCCGCGACCGCCGGGGTACGCCGACCCGGCTGCTGTCGTCCACCGGGGCCACCGTCGCGTTCACCTCGTCCGCCGGGCTGGTCACGATGGTCTCCCTGCCCAACGCGGCCGGTGACCTGACGGTGGCGTCGCAGTTCGGCTACGACGGCGACCTCAACCTGATCGAGGTGACGAACTCCTCGGGCGACCCCGAGCGCTTCACGTACGCCGACGGGCGGCTGGTGCGCTGGGAGGACCGCAACGGCGAGTGGTACACGTACACCTACGACGGGGCCGGCCGGTGCGTCGCCACCGACGGCAGGGGCGGCTACCTGCGTTACCGGTTCGACTACCAGCCGGGCCGCACGGTGGTGACCGACTCGCTCGGCGCGGTGCGCACGTACGAACTCAACGACCGCTTCCAGGTGGTCGCGGAGACCGACGCGCTCGGCGCGACCACGCGCAACGTCTGGGACGAGGCGTACCGCCTGCGGTCCACGACCGACCCGCTGGGCCGCACCACGTCCAGCGAGTACGACGCGCTCGGGCGGCTGACCGCGGTCACCCGGCCGGACGGCAGCCGGTCCACCACCACGTACGACGAACTCGGTCGCGCGGTGTCCTGGACCGACTTCGACGGCAGCACCCGCAACCGCCAGTTCGGCCCGGACGGGCTGATGGTCGCCGAGGTGGACGCCTCCGGTGAGGTGGTCCGGTACGAGCAGCCGGCCGCCGACGGCCGGGGCACGACCACCCACGTCGGACCGACCGCCGTCGTGCGCGACGCGGCC
Source organism: Micromonospora sp. CPM1 (assembly GCF_023896895.1). Classification (NCBI taxonomy): domain Bacteria; kingdom Bacillati; phylum Actinomycetota; class Actinomycetes; order Micromonosporales; family Micromonosporaceae; genus Micromonospora; species Micromonospora sp. CPM1. Next base: position 354,172 of record NZ_JAMHIU010000001.1, on the reverse strand, counting down.
CGCCGGATCACCTCGGTGAGCACCGGGCAGGGCGAGACGGAGTACGTCTACGACACGCTCGGCCGCCTGTTCAGCATGCAGGACGACACCGGTCTCACCGAGTTCGGCTGGACGCTGGAGGGTGACCTGGCCTGGCGGGAGAACCCGGACGGCTCGGTCGAGGAGTTCCTCTACGACGGCGAGGGCAACCTGGTCGAGTGGGTCGACGCCACCGGCCGCCGGACGATCCGCGAGTACGGCGCGTTCGACCTGGTCACGGCCGAGATCGACGACGAGGGCAACCGCACCGAGTACGCGTACGACACCGAGCTGCGGCTGGTCCGTGTCACCAACCCGGCGGGCGCGACGTGGAGCTACACGTACGACCCGAACGGCCGGATGGTGTCCGAGACCGACTTCGACGGCCGCACCCAGCGGTACGTCTACGACGCCGCCGGGCAGCTCGTCGAGCGCACCGACGCGGCCGGCGAGGTCACGCACTACACGTACGACCTGCTCGGCCGGCTCGTGGAGCGGCGCACCGGCGAGTCGGTGACGCGCCTCGCGTACGACGCGGCGGGGCGGGTCGTCCCCGCCGAGGGTGACGCCTCGCCGATCCGGCCGGAGCACGACGCCGCCGGCCGGGTGGTCACCGAGCCGCTGAACGGCGCCACGGTGTCCACCTCGTCCGGCGGTTCCCTGCCGGAGCCGGGCACCGCTCCCGTACCCCGGCGGTGACCCGCCGCCCGCCCCGGCCGTCACGGCGGCCGGGGCGGGCACCCGTCCGACCACCATCGACAGAGAAGGACCACCTGATGAACGCCGACGACGCCCGCACCCGGGCGCAGGCCGCGCTGCGCCGGCTGGAGAACCCGGCGCAGCCGCTGACGCTGCTCGCCCCGGACGCACCGGCCGAGTACGAGTGGTGCTGGGTGTACCCGTTCAACACGGTCCGGGCCACCGAGACCGGCAACATCATGGACACGCTCGCGGTCGGCCCGCTGGTCGTGCCCAAGAACGGCGCCGAGCCCTGGGTGGCGCCGTCCGGCCCGCCGCTGGAGCGCTGGCTCAACGAGTACGCCGCGCGGGAAGGGCTGCCGGCGGTGCCGGTCCCGGCCGCACCGGACCCGTTCGCCTGATCCCGGACGGACGGCCCGCCGTGACCGTACCGTCGCGGCGGGCCGCCGCCACCTGGAGGAAACATGACCCACAGCGCCGAGCCGCTCGACGTGCTGCTGCGCCGGATGATGCGCGGTGACGCCACGGTCGAGCAGGTACAGGCCGCGCTGCGTGCCTCCCCGCTCGACCTCGCGATGAACGGCGACGGCCGTCCCCTCGTCGTCCACTCCTTCGACGACACGCCGTGCGTGGTCGTGGCCACCTCGGCCGACGAGCGCGAACGCACCTTCGCGCCGCAGTGGCGCCGGGTCGAGGCGGTCGAGCTGGCCGAGTTGCTGCCGGACGGCATCGACGTCCTGGTCGACCCGGGCGGCCCGGAACCGGTACGGCTGGCCGCCGCGGTCGTCTGGCACGCGCTCCGATACGCGGACGAGGACGCCGGCTGATGAGCGACGACGAGTTCCTCTTCCTGCTCGACCCGGAATGGCCGGCCGGCGACGAGGACGACGAGCCGCCGTTCGAGGCGGTCCTCGGGGTGTGGCAGGTCGGCGGGGACGGCGAGGTGGGCGAGTTCCGGCACAACCCGGACTACCGCCCGCACTTCCCGGACTCCCCCACCGACCCGGTCGACGCGCTGCTGCGCCTGGCCGCGGCCGGTGCGGCGCAGCCGGCGCACCTGCGGTCGGTGCTGCGCGCGTCCACCCTCCACCTGGCCGTGAACGGCGACGGGCGGCCGCTCGTCGTCCACGCCCCCGGCGACGAGCGGTGCGTGGTCCTCGCGACCGGCGAACCGTACCGGGAGCCGGTCCCCGCCCCCGGCTGGCGGCTGCTGCACCTGGCGGAACTGGCCGACGTGGCCGGTGACCGCGACGCGCTCGTCAACCCCGGCGGCGCCACGCCGGCCCGCCTGGCCGCCGCCTTCCTGCGCGAGACGGCGGTGACGCCGTGAGCACGGGCCCGCTGCACCTGCTCTGCCTGCGCGCCGCGGGCCGGATCCCGGACGGCGACCTCGCCGTCCTGCGTACGCTGCTCGCCGGCGGCGACCACGGCGCCTGCGCGGCACGGCTGCTCGGCGCGTTCCCGCAGTCCGCGGCGGAGATCGCGGCGCTGGCCGCGCTGCTGCCCCCGGAGACGCCGCTGCTGCCCGAACCGGCGGCCGACCAGGACGTGGACGCCGACCCGGCGGCCCTGTTCGTCCCGTTCCCGCCCACCGACCTGCCGCTGTACGCGACGACCGCGCCGCTCGTGGTGGACGAGACGGCGGGCGGCACCGTGGACGGTCTCGACCGGGTGCTGCTCGACGTGCTGGACCCGGCCCGCACCGCCGGGGTGTGGCGCTGCTGGCGGATCACGCGGGGACCGGACGACACGGTGCACGCGGTGCGCGTCTACCTGGTCGAGGCGACGGCGCCCGACGACGAACTGCCCGCCATCAGCGACCGGGGACAGCGGGCGCTCGCCGACGCCGGGCACGCAGCGCCGGTCGAGGTGTACCGGCCCGACCTGCCGCTGCCCGCGTACCAGTGGGCGGCCCGGTCCCGGTCCGCGCTCGTCTGGGCCCCGCAGCCGCCCGGCGAGGTGCGCCTGGCCGCCGACGGGGACGCGCGGCTGCCTGTCGACGACGACGAGATCGCGCCGTTCGTCACCCACCTGCGGTCCGCGCCCGCGCCGACCGCGCACCTGCGTACCGACGGCGCCTGGGTCTGGCCGGCCGCCCTGGCCGACCGGCTGCTGGACGAGGGCGCGCTGGCCGACGAAGGGCTGCTGCGGCACCTGCGGCGGTGCCGGGCCGACCCGCCGCCGCCGGCCGGCGCGGTCGCCGTACACCGGGCGCTCGCCGCCCTGGTACGCGCGGGCGCGCTCTGACCGGGTGCACGAACGCCTCGGGTCGCGGTGTCCTTCGGGCACGAGCCCCGGCGCTGCGCGGTGCTCCCGGCGGCCGCCGTGGTCGAATGCGCCGACGCCCGCCGACGAGGACGCGAGGAGGCCGGGAATGACGGAACAGGACGAGCTGCACACCGCGCTGCTGCACCTCGGTGGCCGGGTGCCGGACGCGCTGCTCGCCGACGCGCGGCTGCGGCTCGCCGACACCGGCACGGTGTCCCTCCCCGAGCCGCCCGGACCGGTCGACCTGGCGTTCACGTTCGCGTCGGCCGTACCGAATCCGCGTGTCTTCGGCGGGCGGGTGCCGCCGCTGGCGGACCTGACCGGCCGCGAGGGCCTGATGGACGACACCGACCGGGTCGCCGTCGTCGCCGCGCGGCAGCAGCCCGGCGCCGTCGCGCTGTGGCGCGGATGGCGGATCGCCCCGGAGTGGGCCGCCTCGGTGATCCCGCCCGCGCCGGTCTACGTGCTGGAGACGAGCGGCCCGCAGGCCGGGACGGCGGCGGCCGTGATGCGCGCGCTCGCCGCGGCCGGGATCTCGGCCCCGCTGGTCGAGGTGTACCGACCCGGCGACAAACTCCCGCCCTACTCGGCCGCGGCCCGCCGGTCCGGCGCGCTGCTCTGGGCCGACCGGGACGCCGGGCCGCCGCGGATCGCCCGCGTCTTCGACGAGGTCGACGACGACGGCGCACGCTTCGCGCCGGACCGCGAGCGGCTGTCCGGCACCGACCTCGAACGGGCGGCGGCGTACCTGGAGGCGGGCGCGCCGGTGCTCGCCACCACCGCGCGTGGGCTCGACGTGGTGGAGCCCGGACGCGGGCTGGTCGTGCCGATGACCTACCGCACCGACGGGAGCTGGCTCTGGCCCGAGTCGGTCCCCTACTACCTCCAGACGTACGGGCTGGCGCCGGAACCGGACCTCCTGGCCCACATCCGGTCGCGCGGCGACCGGCTCCCGGTCACCGATCCCGCCGACGAGCACCGCGCGCTGGCGTTGCTGTTCCAGTCGTACGCCCTCGTCCCGGCGGAGGCGGAGGCGGAGGCGGAGGCGTGACGATCTTCGTGGCGATCGCGTCGTACCGGGACCGGGAACTGGTGCCGACGGTGCTGGACTGCCTGGCCAAGGCGGCACGCCCGGAGGACGTCCGGATCGCGGTGTGCTGGCAGCACCTCGGCGACGAGGACATCTCCGCCATCCGCGACCTGCCACAGGTGGACGTGCAGGAGTACGACGCCCGTGACAGCCGCGGCGCCTGCTGGGCCCGGGACAAGACGTTCCAGCGCTACCGCGGCGAGGACTGGCTGCTCCAGGTGGACAGCCACACCCGGTTCGCGCCGGACTGGGACGTACGGCTGATCCGGATGGCGCGGGAGACGGGTGCGGCGAAGCCGGTCCTGACCGCGTACCCGGCGAGCTACGAGCCCGATCAGGAGTTCACCGGCGCGGGCGCGCCCGCCGAGATCGTGGTCAGCGACTGGACCACGTTCGGCGTGCCGGTCCTCGGCCAGCGTCTCATCGAGGGGGCCGGGTCCGGCGTACCGCCCAAGCCGGCGCTGTTCCTGGCCGCCGGGTTCCTCTTCGCGCCCGGCTCGTTCGTCGCCGAGGTGCCCTACGACCCGGGCATCTACTTCAACGGCGAGGAGATCACCCTGGCCCTGCGCGCCTTCACGTGGGGCTACGACCTGTTCCACCCCACCGAGGTGCTGGCCTGGCACTACTACATCCGGCAGGACAGGCCGCGGCACTGGAGCGACCACGTCGAGTCCGACTGGGCCCGTTACGAGGAGCTGAGCCGCCGCCGGGTGCTCTACATGCTGCACACCCCGCCGACCGACCGGCTCGGCATCGGACCGGTACGCACCCTGGAGCAGTTCGTGGCGCACACCGGCTGCAACTTCACCCGCCGCACCTGGACCGACATGCTGGCCCAGGAACTCGTGCTGCTCTGATCAGCTCCCGCGCGCCGGTCTGATCAGCTGCCCCGCGCCGGCTCCTCGGCGCCGCTCGACCAGCGGGTCTCGGCGATGGCGGTGGCGAGCCGCGCCAGCTCCGGATGCTGCTGCGCGTACGACGTGACGTGCTCGGCCAGCTCGTGCTGGGACTGCCACCGGATCTTCCCGGCCCGCACCAGCGCCCGGTCCAGCGCGAGCGGGTCGCCGCGCAGGTGACGCCGCACGTCGACCAGGACGCCGGTGAGCGACTGCTCCTGCTCGTCGGTGCCGGGCAGCGCCGTCACCATCGCCGGCAGCGCGGCGACCGTCTCGTCGTCCATGCCCGGCACGAGGCCGATGAGCGCCTTCTCCCGCGCCTCCGGCCGGGTCTCGGCCAGATACGCCATCCCCGCCTCGTCGGCGGCCAGGTGCCGCAGCGCGGGGTCGCGGCTCAACTCCGCCACCGCCGCAGTCACGTCCGGCCGAGTGCCGGCCGGACCTGTGCCCGCCGGATCGGTGTCGGCCGGATCGGTGTCGGCCGGATCGGTGTCGTCGGCAGCGGTGCCGGCGGCAGCGTGCACGACGGCCGGGCCGCCGAGGTCCGGATCGGTGACGGCCGGGCCGGCGTTCCTCCGGACGGTCGGGACCGGGGCGGCCACGGCCGGATCGATCCGCGTCGCGGCGAGGTCCGTCCCGTCGGTGTGGACGGACGGCGACACCGCCTCTGCCCCGGCGGGTGCCGCCTCCGGCCGCCCGGCACCGCTCCGCGCCGACCTGCGGGCGCGCAGACCCAGCAGCAGCGCGGCGAGCGCCGCCAGCCCGGCGAGCGCCAGCAACGCCGCCCGGCGGCCGATCCCGGTGGAGCCGGACGCCTGCTCGGCCGCCTGCGCTCGGGGCGCCTCCTCGGGTAGCACGGCGGTGACGGAGGCCGTCAGGTCGATCTCCGGCGCGACCCCGCCGGTGGTCTTCGCGGTCTTCAGCACCCGGTTGCGGACCTGCGCCGGGTCGAGATCCGGGTACGCCGACCGGATCAGCGCCGCCTGGCCCGCCACGTACGCGACGGCGAGGTGCGTGCCGGTGCCGCTCACCGGCCGGGTGCCGGTGATGCCGAGGCTTGTCACGTCGACGCCCGGTGCGACCACGTCCACGCCGCCGGTGCGGTAGCCGTCGGCCGTACCCCCGTCGGCCCCGATCCCGCCGACGCGCAGCACCGCGTCGTGCAGCGGTACGTCCGGGTCCGGCGGCGCCGACTCGCCCACGGCACCCACCACGACCACCGCGCCGGCCTCGACCGCCTCGTTGACGGCGGACACCACCTCCGCCTGACCGAGGTCCACCTGCGGCCCGACCGCGACGACGGAGGCGCCGGAGCCGACCGCCGCCCGGATGCCCGCCACGCTCGCCGCGGCCGAGGCGCCGGGAGTCCGGCCCGCCACCCGGACCGGCATGACCGCCGCGTCCGGCGCGACGCCGGCCACTGCCGACCCCTTCACCGGCTGCGCCACGATCAGCCCGGCCATCGCCGTACCGGTGCCGAGGCAGTCGGCGTCACCGCGAGCGCCGCCGGTCGCCCGGTCGACGCCCGTCGTGACCCGGCCGGCGAGCGCGGGCAGGCCGCCGGCGACACCGGAGTCGACGACGGCCACGAGCTGGTCCCGGCCCCTGCTGTGCGGCCACGCCTGGTCGGCGGCGACCCGCGGACCGGCCCACTGTGACCGGGCGCCCGAGGTCGCGGCGGTGCGGCACCCCTTCGGCGGGCGGACGGCCGCGTCGCCGGCGGCGGGTTGCCGCCCGGCCGGCGTGGACGTCCCGGGCGCCGGCTTCGCGGCCGGCGGGACGCCCTGGCGGACCTCGCTGCCGTACGCGTCCCACGGCAGCACCAGCACCCAGCCGGCCCGGAGCCGGGCGCCGTCGGTCAGTGTGGCGCCGTCCGGCTGGATCCGCCCGGTGTTGAGGGCGAACAGCTCGGCGGCCCGCGAGCCGTCGCCCAGGAACCGCTCCGCGATCTCGGTGAGGTTCTCCGGCTCGCCCTGGTGGGTCGCCTCCACCGTGTAGTACTTGACGTGGTCGCCCTCGGCGCGGTCCGCGGGCGCGGGCGCGTTGACGGCGCCGGCTGCCGGTGCGAGCGGCGTCAGCGCGAGCACCGCGGACGCGACGACCGCGGCGAGCAGGGTCCGGACGACCGCCGGCGCGGTCCGGGTCACCCGCGACCGCCTCGGGCGCCGGTCACGGGCGTGGCCCCGGACGTTGCGTGGTGCCGCGAACGCCGGGCGTCCGAACCATCCGTCATCGATCCACTCTTGAACCCGGTCGAGGAGACTGTCCATACCAGACGGGCAGGCTAGCATCGCGGATCCCCGATGCACGAAGGGCCGCCGGACGGTCCGGACCCGGCGTCCCCGCGCCCCGCACCCGGCGCGAGACGCAGACCTCCTCCGCAACGCCGCCGCGTGGTGTGCCGACCGTCGCGGCCGGCACACCCTCTCGACCGTCCTAGGACATCAGTCCGGTCGGGTTCCGGGACGTCATCGCGACGTGGCCCGCGCCGCCGTGTCGATGAGGTCCGCGACGGCCGCCGGCTGCGAGACGGTCACCGCGTGGGACGCATCGACCTCGACCGTCGTCGACCCGGCCCGCTGCGCCAGGAAGCGCTGCAGATCCGGCGGGATCGCCAGGTCCTGGGTGGTGACGAGCGTCCAGGACGGGATGCTCTTCCAGGCGGCCCGCGTCACGCTGTCGGTCAGCGTGTTCGCCGCGGTCGGCCGCTGCGTGGCCGCCATCACCGCGGCGGTCTCCCGGGGGACGTCGGGGGCGAAGAAGTCCGGGTAGGTCTCCTGCTTGACGTACTGGTCCATGTCCGCGCTGCCGTCCTGCACCGGGATCGGCACCGCCTGGATGTTGTCGGCCAGCCGGCTGCCGGGGAACCTCGCGTTCAGATCGGCCACCGATTCGCCGGCATCCGGGCTGAAGCTGGCGACGTACACCAGGGCCCGGACGTTGGCGGCGCCGTCCGCGGCCTCGGTGATGACCGCTCCGCCGTACGAGTGGGCGGCCAGCACGACCGGTCCGGACAGGCTGTCCACGAGGGCGCGCAGGTAGGCGGCGTCCCCCGCCACACTCCGCAGCGGGTTCGCCACGGCGATGGCCGGATAGCCCCGGCGGTGGAGGTCGGCGATCACCCCGTTCCAGCTCGACCCGTCCACGAATGCCCCGTGAACGAGCACGACAGTCGGCATTCCGGTCTCCGGCTTCGGTGCGGCATTCATCTGACATTCCTTTCGACAGGCCCGGCGGAGACTCCAATATCGGGCACGCGCGGAATCGCTGTCAGCGGAATGGGGAAACGTCGGCGAATGGTCACACCGACCCTCCCGCCGCTATCCGAGGTGCCCGAAACCCGCAAGCGGTTCCCATGAACGCCCGGCTGAGAGAATGCTGAGAACAACCAGATCATCGCCGAGGCGAAAGTCACCCGTGCCACCTTTTACCGGCACTTCCCCGGCAAGGACGATCTCATTCGGGCCTATCTGCGCCGGGTGCACGAAATGGACCGCGCCGCCGTGGAAGCGGCAACCCCGGACAACCCTTCTCCGATCGATCGCCTACTGGCCGTCGCCGACTCCGTCGCCCGGGGCATCCGGTCCCCCGCCATTCCGCGGCTGCGCCCACTCGGTGTCGTCGCTTACGGCCGCGAAGCGCTGGAGCACCCGGGCGAGCGCCACCACGAAGGCCAGGTCGAAGAACAGCTCCAGCAGCTCGCCGGGCCCGGAGTCGCCGGTGGACGCGGCAGTTCGGCACCCCGTCGCGCCGCCATCACCCTCCCCCGCCCGTCCCTCGTGGCCCGAACGAGCGCGACGGCGGCGGAGTCGCGTACGTCTGCGGTCAGACGACCGCGGGCACGCGGCCGGGGGCGGTGCCGCGCAGGCGGGCGGCGTCCTCGCGGGGAGGCACCCCGAACTGGCGGCGGTACTCACGGCTGAACTGCGACGGGCTCTCGTATCCGACGCGCGCGCTCACGCCGGTGACGTCGTGGGGATGCGTGGCGAGCAGGAGCCGGGCCTCCTGCAACCGGATCTGCTTCTGGAACCGGATCGGGCTCATCGCCGTCACGGCCTGGAAGTTGCGGTAGAAGGCCGACTCGCTCATCCCGGACAGCCGGGCCAGCTCCTCCACCCGGAACGACTGCGCATAGTGGTCACGGATCCACCGCACCGCCCTGGCGACGTGGCTGAGGCTGCTGTCGGCCAGGCCGAGCTGCCGGACGGCCCCGGTCTGTTCCCCGGTGAGCAGGTGCCACAGGATCTCCCGCTTGACCAGGGGCGCGAGCACCGCGACGTCCCGGGGCCGGTCCAGCAGCCGCAGCAACCGGATCACCGCGTCGACGAGCTCGTCCGGCGCGTCGCTGACCACCATGCCCGGGGGCGCTGCGCCGGGCACGGGCGGGAGGTCGCCCGGCGCCGCCTGCAACAGCAGCTCCGCGACCGTGGGCGGGTGCAGCACCAGGCCGAACCCCAGCGCCGGCATGTCGGCGCTGGCCCGGGTGAAGCGGCCGGTGACCGGCAGGTCGACCGACGCGACGAGGTACTGCCCGGCGCGGTACTCGTACACGCGGTCGCCCAGCGCCATCTGCTTCGCCCCCTGGGCGATGAGTGCCATGACGGTGCCCGACATCGACGTGGCCGGCGGACTCTGCCGCTCGACCTTCGAGATCAGCACGCCGTCGATGGCGGTGCTCATGTCCGCCCGCGCGTGACGGGCCAGCAGCGCTCGCAGCTCAGCCAGATCCACCCATCGATTAAAGCATGGCCGATCCTCGCAGGCTGAGTAGGATCAGGCAAGTATTCGCGAGCATATACCTAACGTTTTCCCTGCTCATCCTGCTTCCATTGAGGAATCGGATTTCCGGGACGAGCCCGGATACGACAATCCAGGAGGCACCGCGATGACCGTCCGCCACGGGTTCCACGCCACCATGACCGCACGGCCGGGAAGGGCTGACGACCTGGTCGGGCTGCTGCTCGGCGCGCCGTCCCTGCCCCATCCGGACTGCCTCGTCTTCCTCGTGTCCCGGTCGGCCTCCGACCCCGACGTCGTGCACGTCGTCGAGGGCTGGACCAGCGCCGAGGCTCACCGCCGGTTCTTCGCCGGTGCGGAGGCCCAGGATCTCGTCGCCCGGCTCCAGCCGCTGCTGGCCGGCGAGTCGGCGTACACGGACGCGGTTCCGGTCGGCGGGAAGGCGCGTTTCTGAACCGGCTGCCGCCGCCGGCCCCGCCCCGACCCCCTCACCGGAAGGACCCCTCTGATGAGCTCCCCTCGACCCAACCTCGACCCCGAGTTCCTCGCGGTGTTGGCCGACCTGCCGTCCATGCCGCCACTGGGCCCCGAGGTGATCGAATTCGTACGCCGACTCCCCGAGCCGCCGATCGAGACCCACCTGCGCGACCGCGCGGTGCGACGGCGTGAGGTCACCGTCCCCGCCGCGGACGGAACGCCGATCCCGCTGTCCGTCATCAGCCCGGCCGCGCAGACGGCCGGGGCGCCCTGCGTCTACTGGATCCACGGCGGCGGGATGATGTGGGGAGACCGCTTTTCGAACATCGACATCCCGCTGGAGTGGCTCGACCGGTTCGGCGCGGTCGTGGTCACCGTCGACTACCGGCTGGCCCCGGAGGCCACCGGCACGACCCTGGTCGACGACTGTTACCACGGTCTGCGCTGGGTGGCCGACAACGCCGCCGCCCTCGGCATCGACCCCGGCCGTGTCGTCGTGGCCGGCGCCAGCGCCGGTGGCGGCCTGGCGGCCGGGGTCACGCTGATGGCACGCGACCTCGGTGGACCGGCGGTCGCCGCCCAACTGCTGTCGTGCCCGATGCTCGACCACCGCAACGACACCACGTCCAGCCGGCAGTACACCGGCCCGGACGGCGTGTGGACCCGGGAGATGAACGAGTTCGGGTGGCGCAGCGTCCTCGGCGACCGGACCGGCGAGGAGGTCTCCCCCTACGTCTCCCCCGCTCTCGCCGGGGACCTGTCCGGCCTGCCGCCCACGTACATCGACGCCGGGTCGGCGGAGGTCTTCCGCGACGAGGGTGTCACCTACGCGAGCCGGATCTGGGCCGCCGGAGGCCAGGCCGAACTGCATGTGTGGGCCGGCGGCTTCCATGGTTTCGCGGCGCTGTTCCCGCACGTGCGCGTGTCGGCCGCGGCCCGGCGGGCTCAGGCCGACTGGCTCGCCCGGGTCCTGGACCCCCTCCCCGGTCACCGGGGCTGAGCCCCGGGAGGCACGGCCGGCGCGAACCGCTCGCGCCGGCCGTGCCTCCGGTGGGGCTACGTCACGGGCAGGGCCCGCCCGCGCAGACGTCGATCACCTTGCCGGTGAGCAGGAACACCGCCTTCTGCCGCTGGGCGCCGGGCTGGGCGCGCGGGAACTCGTGCGAGTCCTCGCCGTACTCCGGTCCGGCGGGCGCGAGGTTCGTCGGCGGCGGCGCGTACGCGGCACCGCTGTTCCAGACCACCATGGCCGAGCCGGCGTACGGGTACCTGCGGATCGGCGCGATGCCCCAGAACGGCCGCACGTCCGGCGACCAGCCGGGGGCGAGCGCCGGGGTGTGCAGGCGGGCGCCGATGGTGCGCGCCTGGACCTCCGCCGCGGCGGTCGAGACCTGCTGGTCGGCGAACGCCACGTGCATCAGCACCCGGTGCGCCGGGGTACGCGGCAGCGGCCGGTCCGTCATGTGCTGGGCGTACCCGTTGGCCTCGGACCGGTCCCACAGCATCTGGAGCAGACCGAAGACGATCTGCTGGTCGATCTTGTCCGGGTAGTAGCCGTCCAGGACGGTCTGGAACGGGGCGAAGTCGACGCTGCGTTGCAGCAGCGTGGAGTAGTTCATCGCGGGCACGCCGAGCACCGAGCGGGTCCAGTCCTGGGCGATGGCGGTGAGCGCGCCGCCGTTGATGCCGCCCTGGCTGTTGCCGTCGTAGTGCAGTCCGCCCTTCACATCGATCAGCGGCCGCCCGGCCGCGTCGCGGAACGCCGGGTGGGCGGCGAACCCGTTGCGGTGGATCATCGTCCGGCCCAGGAAGAGGAAGTTCAGGAAGCTCTGCTGGAGCCGGTCGGCCACCGCCGGGAAGGCGCTGAGGTCGGTGAAGGCGCCCGCCACGTACGGGACGTCGGCCGCCGCCATGCCGATCCAGCTCGTCGCGCAGAACGTGAAGTCGTACGTCTGCGACATGGTCTTGACGTTGCCGGCGTTGATCTCGGTGGGCCGGCCGAGCAGGCCGTGGCCGTAGAGCGAGAGGTGGGCCGGTCGCGCGGCGGACGCGCCGCGCGGGATGTTGCAGACGAAGTCGGCCGCCACTGTCGTGCCGGACGGTGTGGGCAGGGCGCTCGGCGTCGGCGGGGTGCCGTCGCCGCCGGGCGGCCCGTAGTGCAGCCGGGAGCCCGGTCCGCCGTCACCGGTCAGGTAGGACGGTACGGCGACGGTGCCGGTCACCTGCCGGGCGATCAGCGGATCCTGCTCCGGCGTGTAGTCGGTGACCTGGCTGACGGTGAACGAGGGCGCGTGGCGGCCGAGCGCGGCGAACGCGCCGTCCCGGACCGCCAGCATCCGCCCGGTCAGGCCCTGCCGGCTGGCGACCGTGAAGTCCCAGGCGAGGTAGAGGCTGTGCCGCTTGACCCCGGCCCGGCTCAGGTCGGCGAGGATCCGCTTCATCTGCGGCGCGCGCGGGTCCCGCCGGTCCACGCCGGCACCGGTGACGTACGCGCGGAACGCCTTCGGCGCCGGGATCAGCGCGCCGTCGCCGTCGCGCATGCCGCGCAGGCCGACGACGTAGCGGGCGCCCTCGGTCAGCGCCACCGCCGGCCGGATGATCAGCGCCTGCCGGTCCGGGCTGCCGGCCGCGTGCGCGTCCAGTTCCGCCCAGTACGGCGTACGCCGGCCGGTGCGGGCGTCGAGCAGCACGATCGGCGCGTCCGGCGCCAGCGAGCGGCCGACGTCGGTGACCGGCGCGATCCGCGTCCGCGCGGCGTCGAGGCCGGGTACGCGCGCCAGGATCGGCGAGCCGGGGCTGAAGCCGTCCTGCCGGTTCCACTCGGCCGGGTCGATCGGCACGCCGAGCACGTTGGCGGGCATCGCGGAGGCCGCGAACCGGACCCGCTTGCCGGTCGGGGTGCCGCGGTCCGGGACGGTGAAGTAGTCGTTCGGGAACGGCAGGAGGCAGGCCGCCGGGTCGATCGGGTCGCAGGACCGCTGCCCGGCCGGCGCGGGAGGCGCGGGAGGCGCGGACGGCGCCGCGGCGGCGCCGGAGCCGAGCAGCACGGCCGATGCGGTCACCAACGCGGACACGGCGAGACGGAGCCGTCTGGGGGTGGGCACGCGTGTCTCCTTCGACATCGGACGGTGGTGTTCTTCCTACGCTCGTGAACGGATCTCGGCAAGGGCCCACACATCGACACTGCCGGATCAACGACGAAGAATCCGCAGGTCAGGCGCATAGCCCTACGGTGGGTCGCGAAGCATTCACGTCCAGTGGAGGACGTCATGACCACTCCCGCCCCCACACCACCGCCTCAGCTCCAGGTCGCCCTCGGCACCGCCGCCGATCCCGGTTCCGTGCACGCCGTCACCGGCACCGGCACGGCGTTGCTCGTCACCCACTACCCCGCGTCCGGCGCCGGCCGGCTGCACGTGCTCGACCCCCGTACCCTCGCCCCGGTCCGCCCGTCGCTGCCGGTCGGCCACGAGCCCCGCGCGGTGGCCTGGCACCCCGGACGCGGGCAGGCGTACGTGATGAACCGGGGCGTGCAGAGCTACAGCGTCTCCCGGTGCGACCTGGCCACCGGCACGGTCACCGACATCCCGATCGGCTTCGGGCTGATCGCGATCGCCGTGGATCCGGTGGCCGACCTGCTCTACACCGCCGACTGGGCGCACAAGCGCCTGCACGTGATCGAGCTGGCGGACACCACGCAGCGGCGCGTCGTGCCGCTGCCGTCGGCGCCGATCCGGCTCGCGGTGGCCCCGGACGGCACCGTCTACGCGACGCTGTACGTCAAGGGGCTCGTGCCGGCCGACGACGCGCTCGCCGTGCTACGTCCGGACGGGACGCTCACCGTCGCGCCGATCGAGCCCGCCCACCTCCAGCCGGGCGGGGTGGCGGTCGCGCACGACGGGATGATCTACGTCGGCTCGCTCGGCGGCGGGACCGTGCACCCGCTGTTCGGCGTGTACGACCCGGACAGCGGCCTGCGGCTCGGCGCGGTGCCGACCGCGGCGGGCGTCCGCGACCTCGCGGCCGTGCCGGGACTGTCCCGAGCCTGGCTGGCGACGGACAAGGGTGTCCAGCTCGTCGACACCACCAACCCGTACGCGCCGCGCACGCTCGATCCGATCACCACCGGCCACGCCCCGTACGCGGTGGCGGTCACCGCCGACGGCACCGCGTACGTGGGCGACGTGGTGGACGGCACGGTGTCGCTGATCCGGCCGGACGTGGCGAACCTGCCCCTGGACGCGGTCGCCACGCTGCTCACCGAGGCGGGCTTCGCCCCCACCACCGGGCTCGGCGCGGCGATCCGGGCGTACCAGACGTTCCACGAGCTGCCGGTGACCGGGCGGCCCGACGCCGTCACCGCCGCCCACCTGACCGCACCGGGCTGCGGCACCCCGGACCGGACGACCACCACCGGTTTCGTCCTCCAGGGTGGGCACTTCCGGCACACGAACCTGACCTACCACCTCGGTGACATGACGATGCCGTACGCCCGGGACGAGTTCACCGACGCGCTGAAGCACGAGCTGATCCAGGTGTCGCTCGACGTGTGGCGCGAGGTGCTGGGCGAGAACTGGTACGGGCCGTTCGAGTTCACCCGCGTCTTCGACCCGGCGCAGGCGGACATCGTCTTCTCCGTCGGCGACGACCCGGTGTTCCACGACACCGGCTGGTTCCGGACCGTCTACGCGGTGACCAAGTGGGGTGCCGCTCCGGGCTGGCCGGACACGGGCGGCCAGCTTCCGGTCATCTTCAACCGGAAGATCAACTGGGACGCGCACGGGTACTTCGACGTCGACCTCCACGGCCCCGACTTCCGGCACGTCGCCACGCACGAGATCGGCCACGCGTTCGGGCTCAACCACGGCAAGAGCGGCAACGTGATGCACCGCAACGCGAGTTGGTACCGGGTGCCGAAGTCCGACGACCGCAACGGCTTCTTCGCCATGTACGGGCGGCTGCCGTTCACCGACGGCGTCGGCATCCGGGTGCTGCCGGACGTCGACCACGTCGCCTACTCCGACTGCGAGCGGCACCTGGTGGTGCACTACCCCGAAGGCGACGGGTGGACGTGGACGAGGCTCACCGCGGACGTGGGCGCGCCCCGGATGGCCCGCGGCACCTCCCCGTCGCCGTTCTTCGCCCACGACGGCGTGCCGTCGTACGTCTACGCCGGGGACGGCGGCCACGTCCTCCAGATCTGGTACGACCAGGGCCAGTGGTGGTGGGGTGACCTGACGCAGGACAGCGGCGGCCCGCCCGCCGTGCGGTACGGCCCGCACGCCTACCGCAACGGCGACACCCAGCGGGTCGTGTACAGCGCCACCGACGGCCGGACGATCCGGCTGTCCCAGGCGCCCGGGCAGGGCTGGGTCTGGCAGGACGTGTCGGTGGAGGGCGCGGTCGCCGCCGACGGCACCCCCTACGGGTACGTCGACGGCGTCACCGGCCTCGACGTGATCGTCTACCGGGACGCCGAGGAGCACCTGCGGATGCTGTGGGAGGGCCCCGACGGCTGGGGGCAGATCTCGCTCACCTGGGCCACCCAGGCGGAGAACCCGCTGCCGCTGACCATGATGCCGGTGTGGGGCGAGCACCGCGCCGGCGAACGGCACCGGGTGTTCGGCCTCGACCACCGGCAGGACATCCGGATGTACGCGGTGGGCGACGACGGCGCCTGGCACACCCGGTCGCTGACCGCGGAACTCGGCCTGCCGGAGTGCAGCGCGTCGGCGGTGCAGCGGCTGCCCGGCGTGGACGGCGCGCCCGACGGCTGGCTGCTGGTCTTCGCCGACTTCGACGGCGGGCTGTGGGAGCTGACCGGCGACGGTGACACGTGGCAGGCCGAGCGGGTGCAGGTCGACGGGATGCCGCCGGTGGGGCGCAGCGTGCTGTCGGTGTGGCTGGGCGGCGGCCGGCTCCAGATCACGTACACGGCGGCGAACGGCAACATCCAGTTGCTGTCCCGCGCCCTCGGCGACCACGACTGGAAGCGCACCAACCTGACCCGGGTGTCCGACGTGGTGTGAGAGGGCGAGGCCTCCCGCCGTCCGCCTCCTCTCGGTGGCGGACGGCGGGAGGACCGGGCTAGCCGACGACCACGACGCGACCCTGGTTCAGCGGTTGCAGGTGCGCCGGGTCGAGATCGTCCGGTGCGCCCCGGCCGCTGTCGTAGACGACGCGCCCTCCGTCGCTCTCCCAGATCCGGATCCGGAACCGGTCCACGTCACGCCCGTCCGGTGCGTCGGAGACGGTGAGCTGGTACGCGTACCCCGGCCGGCCGTTCACCGTGCCCTCGCCCTGGTACCGGCCCACCGATCCGGCGACGGTCAGGCGCTCGTGCGTGGTGCCGGCGAACGTGAACCCACGGTCCGGCAGCCGGAAGGTGGTCGTGCCGAACGGCGTGGGCGAACCCTTCACCAGGCCCGCGACGAAGGCGAACTCCCCCGGCCCGGTGGCGGCCACGTCCGCGCTGAGCGCCCCAGCCGGTGAGACGATCTCGCCCGAGCCGGCAACAGTGACGTCCGACGGGTCGTAGACCACGATCCGTACCTGCTGCCGCCCGGTGCCGCCGTCGTCGCCGGTCACGGTGAGGCGCGCGACGTGCACACCGGGCCGCAGCTCACCGCCGGCCACGCAGACGCCCTCGTTGCGCTCCCCGGTGACCACCCCGGCCGTGGCCGGGGCCGGACCGTCGCCGTCCCAGTCGACAGCGCACCGGTGCGTGTCCGGCACACCCGGGTCGGTGAACGTGGCCCGCACGGTGACCGGTCCGGCCACCCGCAGCTCCTCGTCGAGCGCGATCGGGCTCACCTCGATCGGCCGGTTCGCCACGGTGACGGTCACCGTGTCGGTGGTGGTGCCGTGGCGGGCGTCGGTGGCGGTGAGTTCCAGCCGGTACGTGCCGGCCCGGTCGGCTCGGAACGACGGCGCGCGGGCCGGGCCCTCCAGCCGCGGGCCGCCGCCGAGCCCGCCACTGTCGGGCTGGGCGAGCACGGTCCAGGACAGGGTCACCGGGTCGCCGTCCGGGTCGGTGGTGCCGGTCGCGTCGAGGGTGACGGTGTCGCCCTCGACAGCGGTCCGGTCCGGCCCGGCGTCCGCGGTCGGCGGTCCGCCGGCCGGCAGGACCCGGCCCACCGTCACCTCGGTACGCGCGGTTGCCCGGAGGCCGTCGGCGTCGGTGGCGGTGACCGTGACGACGTGCCGTCCCTCGCTGAGCTGCCCCGGGGTACGGGTGGCGCCCGTGCCGAGGTCACCGTCGCGGTCGGAGGTCCAGCGCACGGCCGATCCGTCCAGTTCGCCCTGCTCCGGGTCGGTGACGGTCGCGGCGAGCGTGACGGTCTGCCCGGTGGCGAAGAACGTGCCGCCGATCGGGGCGGTGATCCGTACCGAAGGGTTCTTGCCGGCGACGGTGAGCGGGCCGCTCGTCGCGTCGGCGGTGTTCACCCCGTCGGTGACCCGCACACGCAGCCGGCCGGTCGCCGCGCCGCCGGTGCCCGCGAGCTGCGCGGCGTCCACCGTGTACGACGTCCCGGTGAGCCCGGCCGCGAGCACCCGCCAGTCGTCGGCGCCGTCCGGGCTGTACAGGACGCTCGCGGTGACCGGACCGCCGTCGGCGTCGCCGGCCGTCCAGCCCACCGTGACCGGCCCGGTCGCCGGCACGGACGCGGGCGGCGCGTCGCCCGCCAGCGCCACGACGGGCGGGTTCGCCGACACCGGGAGCGTGGCGAGGTTCCGCCCGGCGCGGGTGTCCACGAGCGTCACCCGGCGGGTGCCGGGGGCGAAGTCGACGACCTCGTGGAACGGGCGGGTCGCGGCGTGCTCGGTGGCCGCCGCCGGGGTGAACGGGTGCTCGGCGAGTGTCGCCCCGGCGGCGTCGAGCAGCCGCAGCGCGTACGGGCCGGGCGTCGTCGCCGGGCGCTGGGTGGTGCGGTTCAGGCGCTGCCCGGTCAGGGTGCCGGCGCCGTCGCCGACGGCGCCGGACAGCGCCAGCAGGTCACCGGTCGCGCCCTGCTGGGCGGGCGGGTTCTGGACGCGGTTGCGCCACAGCCGCCACAGGTCGTCGGAGACCCACGTGCGCGGGCAGTAGCTCATCAGGTCGGCGACCGGCGGGCTGGTGTCCGGCGCCCAGACGACCCGGCGCGGAGCGCCGACCGAGTAGTCGCCGATGTCGTAGCCGGCGAAGCTGGGGTTCGCCGGGTCGGGCCCGCCGATGGTGCCGCGCGGGTACGGGTAGGACCGGGGCCCGGTCTCGTCGCCGGGATTGTCCGTGCACTCGACGTGCTGGGCACCGA
Organism: Micromonospora sp. CPM1; assembly: GCF_023896895.1. Taxonomy (NCBI): domain Bacteria; kingdom Bacillati; phylum Actinomycetota; class Actinomycetes; order Micromonosporales; family Micromonosporaceae; genus Micromonospora; species Micromonospora sp. CPM1. The sequence goes on along the minus strand of NZ_JAMHIU010000001.1, from coordinate 335,693 downwards.
GGAGGTGTCCCAGCTCGTGCTGGATGGTCGTGGGGTTGTGCGAGCCGCCGACCGCCACCCACCCGGGGATGTTCTCGGCGACGCCGCCCATCCGGTCCCGGTTCACCATGACCAGGTGGTAGACGCCGGGTTCCCGCGTCCCTGCCGTCGCCTGCCGGTAGCTGTCGAGCACCGAACGCGCGTCCTTCGCGTCGAGATAGAAGCTGTCGTCGCCGATCCAGAAGAACGGGGTGTCGTCGCGGTAATCGGCGCGGGTGACCTCCAGCCGGCTCGTCGGCAGCGTGCGCCGCAGCAGCGACTCGGCCCGGTCCAGGTCGGACTCGGGAGGCAGCACGGTCCGTCCGTCGCGCTGGTAACCGAACCGGATCAGCTTGACGCGCACCGGCTTGGACGCCTGGAAACGCACCGTGCGTTCGACGACGTTGTCCAGGTAGTCGGGCTCGGTGACCCGGCGGTCCGGGTTGATCTCGACCCGCAGTCTGACCTCTCCCTCGCTCGTCCACTGCGTGGGCAGCTCGAACAGGAACCCGCCGCCCAGCTGTCCGCGCCGTACCGTCCGGTCCGGCACCAGCAGGCGGCCCGGGTTGGCCGGGGCGACCGGCGGGCCCAGCGACGTGCCGTCGGGCCGGAACCCGTGCAGAGCGGCCGTCACCGCGGGCGTCGCCGCGTCGGTGCCGACGTACGCTCGCACGACAGTGCGACGGTCGGCGACGAGGTCCACGGAGTTGCCCAGGTTCTGGATCACCTGGGTGGCCTCAACCCCGCTCACCGTCAGGTTCGGCCCGGGTGCGGTGCAGGTGTTCAGGTAGACGCGCAGGGTGTTGTCGACCTCGTCCAGGACGGCCACGTCGAGGGACTGGTTGTTGTCGAACCGGCCCACCGCCGCCTGCACCGGCCGGCTGCCCGCCGCGAGCACCGCCGGGCTGCCGAACGTGCCGTCACCGTTGCCGGGGAAGACGTAGACGGCGCGGCTGGCGTAGCCGACCACCACCAGATCCGGACGGCCGTCCCGGTTGACGTCGGCGACGTCCACGTCGTGCGGGCCCTCGCGTCCCGGGGTCAGCGGCCCCAGGTCCAGCGACGGCAGCTCCCGGGGCGCCGGCGGGAAGCCGCCGGCCGGCGGGTCGCGGAAGTCGCTCCACAACCGGATCCGGTCCTCGCCGAGCATCGCGACGGCCGCGTCGAGCCGCCCGTCGAGGTCGAAGTCGGCGATCACGGGCTGCAACGCCTCGTCCAGCCCTTCGATCCGGGGCGCGGGGCTGTTCTTGCCGTCACGGATCACCGAGACCGTGCCCTGCTCGTAGCTGCTGAGCAGCACGTCGGGCACGCCGTTACCGGTCAGGTCGCCGGCGGCGAGCCGGTAGGGGCGGACGTACGACGGCTGGTCGCCGAGGAGGAACCTGGCGTCGAAGGCGCCGCCGTTGAGGTTGCGGAACACCTGTACCCGGTCGTCGTCCGGATCGCTCTGCACGGCGGGGTCGACGGCGGCGAGGTCGGGCAGCAGGTCGCGGTCGAAGTCGGCCACCGCCACGTCCGCCACGCTGCGCCCGGCCAGCACCCGCCCTCCGGGGCCGAACCTCGGGTCGCCACCGGCGACGCCGAACCAGATGCCCACCCCGTCGGTGGTGGCGACGGCGTAGTCCGGTTTGGCGTCCCGGTTGAAGTAGCCCACCGTGATGGCCCGCGGCGTGCCCGAGGTGGGATAGACCTCGGGCGGGCCACCGGGCGTCGTCGACGTACGGAACGTCCCGTTGCCGACGGCGATGAGCTGGTGCACGTCGCCGTCACCGCTCGCCGACGCGACGAGCAGGTCGTCGAAGCCGTTCTGGTTGGTGTCGACCGCCTCGACGTCACGAGGAGCGGCGATCCCGGCGACCGCCGGCATCGCCGTGAACCCGAACGTCTCGCAGCCGGCGGCGAGGCCCGCTCCCGGCGGGCCGGCGGCCCGGACCGGCGCCGCCGCGCCGGGCACGCCCGTCCCGGGGCCGAGCAACGCCACGGCCAGAGCGGCCGCGATCGCGCCGGCCCACGGGCCGGATCTTCCTGATCGCATCACTGTCACCTTTCCGTGCGCACCGGCCGGAGGGCACGGCTGCACACAGTCGTCGGAGGAGATGAGAGGTCTCGATGGGTCGACGGGAGCCGATCGCGTCGCCGTCGGTCGTGCCGCCCGTGTCCGGACGGCGAGCCGGTCACCGGGCGGGTGCCGCCTCCGGCCTTTCCGAGCGCGGCTCGCCCGGCTCTTCGGGCGGCGCGCCGAGGGCGGCCGACAGGTCCCGGGCGGCGTGCTCGACGCCGCCGGGCCTCACCAGCGCGAACACGAACCGGTCCGGCCGCAGCACCACCAGGTCGGCGCCGTGCCGCCGCAGCCACCCGCTGAGCACACCGTCGGCGTCCACGACGTCGACCCGGCCCGGCCGGCCGTCTACGGACGAGTCCGGCAGGCCGGCGAGCGGCGTGCCGGGCGGGTGGACCGCGACGAACCGCACCGGCAGCCGCTGCCACAGCGGTCCGGGCGGGCTGTCCACGCCGGCGCGGCCCAGCACGACGAAGCCGTCGCCGAGCGCCTCGTCGAGCAGGCGCTCGCCGGGCGCACCCGGGACGAGGACGCGTGGCTGGGGGAACATCGTCCCGACCACGCCGTCGCGCCGCCCGCCGGCCATCAGGCCCCGCCGGTACGCCGGGACCGGCTTGAACTCGAAGCGCTCCACGAACCGCCGTACCCGGGGAATCGTCTGGACCGCCTGCAGCGCGGTGTCGCGCAGCCCGGCGGTGATCCGGTTGCGGGCCAGGAAGACGTGTCCCAGCCGGACGCTCGTCCGCGCCATCTCCACCGTGTGCGGGCGCCGCTCGGTCTCGTACGTGTCGAGCACGGCGGGGTCGGCGGCGCCGGACAGCACCAGCGACAGCTTCCACGACAGGTTCGCCGCGTCGCGCAGGCCGCTGCACAGGCCCTGGCCCATGAACGGGGGCATCTGGTGCGCCGCGTCGCCGAGCAGGAACACGCGCCCCTCCCGCCACCGCTGCGCGACGAGGTGGTGGAAGGTGTAGACCACCGCCCGGGTGACTGTGAACCGGTCCGGGTCGACGTACGGGGAGACGAGCGCGGCGATGCTCTCCGGCCGCTGCACCTCGTCCTCGGTCTCGCCCGGGCGCAGCATGAACTCCATCCGGTAGCTGCCGGCCGCGCCGGGAGAGACGAACGCCGGGCGCCGCCAGTCGCAGACGAACGTGGTGTCCGGCACCCGTACCGCGTCGGGCGGCACGTCGCCGGAGACCGCGAGCCACGGTTCGGCGTAGCTCGCCCCGGACAGCGGGATCCGGACGGCGGCGCGGGTGGCGCTGCGGGCGCCGTCGCAGCCGAGCACGTACCGGGCGCGGACCGCCCGCCGCTGCCCGGTGGCCACGTCGGACAGCAGCACGGTCACGCCGTCCTCGTCCTGGGTGAGGCCGACCAGCTCGGTGCCGAGCGCGAGCCGGACGTGCGGGAAACGGTCCAGCCCGGTGCGCAGCGTGTGTTCCAGTCGTGGCTGGTCGAAGAAACGCAGCGGCGCGTGCCCGTACCCGAAGTCCGTCTCGGACAGCCTCATCCGGGCGAAGACCCGGCCCGCGCCGTTGACGTACTCGACCAGCGGCGGCGCGACCATCTCGTCGCGTACCTCGTCGAGCAGGCCGGCCTGCTGGTAGATGCGCAGCGCCTCGTCGTCGCAGGAGAACGCCCGCGGCTGACCGTGCGGGGCCGCGCTGCGTTCGACGACGAGCGTGGTGACGCCGCGGGCGCCGAGCAGGTTGGCGGTGAGTGCGCCCACCGGCCCGCAGCCGATGACGGCGACCTCGACCTCGTGGACCTCCTGGTGAGCCGGCGGCTGAACTGATCCCATCGTGGTGCCCCTTCGGAACGTGGTTCCGGACGGCTCTCCGCCGCCCGGCACCGGTCAGGGCACCAGTCCGCTGTGGAAGGGGTGTGGAGACGGCGTGGAGGCGGGCCTCCACACCGGTCAGAAGGCGGCGAACCGGGGCAGCAGCAGAGCCGCTCCCTGGTCGGCGGCGATCCGCGCGCCGAGGTCCCACTCCGCACGGTCGCGCCGGGCCGCGCCGCGGATCCGGTGCAGCTCCGCGACGAAGACGCGCTCGCCCACCCGGTCCGCCAGCGCCAGCGCCTCCTCGGTCAGCGTCGCCGCGGTGTCCGGACGGCCGCCGGTCAGGTACGCCTCGGCCATCGCGCAGAGCGTGATGGTCCGGGTGGACCGCAGCCCGGGGCGGTAGAACTCCTCGGCGGCGGCGCGCATCGCGTCGAGCCGGCCGGGGTCGCCGCCGCGCGCGGCCGCCCACTCCAGGAAGTACGCGCCGGTCGCCGTCATGTGCGGCAGGCCGGTGGCCCGGCCGATGTCCCGGCACCGTCGCCCCGCCGCGTCGGCCGCGGCGACGTCGTGTTCCTGCATCGCCAGCCAGGCGGCGTAGAGCGCCGCGTTGGCCCGGCCGTACGGGTCGTCGAGTTCCTCGGCGAGGGCCTCGGCGGCGGCGATGTCGGCCCACGCGCCGGCCGGGTCGCCGCGCATCGAGCGCACGAGCGCCCGGAAGTTGTGGCAGGCCAGCACGGGACGCCGCCCGACCTCGCGGCGCAGCAGCGCCCGGTCGACGGTACGCAGCCGGTCGATGCCCGCGGTGAGCCGCCGCTCGCCCTCGGCCTGCCGTCCGGTGAAGTAGCCGATCGCGCCGAGCAGGTACTCACCGGCCACGGCGATCAGCCCGCTGCCGTCGTCGGGTGCCCGGACTAGCCGCCCGGCGAGGTCGGCGCAGATCGCGAACTCGGCCCGGTTGGCGGCGAGTTCGCCGAGCGCCCAGAGCGCGTGGCGGATGTCGGCGTCCGGCCCCACGAGCGTCAGCAGTTCGCGGGCCCGGGCGCAGACCCGGTCCACCGCGTCGCTGCCGACGCCCACAGTCATCTGGAGCAGGGCCGCGCGGTGCAACTGGACGGTCAGCTCGGTGACCGCCGCGTCGGGCGTGACCCGCGCGGCCGGGGCCAGCCGGAGCGCGGCGCGTTCCAGGTGACCGAGCGCGTCCTCGTAGGCGACCCGGCGGGTGGCGTCGTCGGCGGCGCGCAGCGACCACCGCAGGTGGTCCTCGCCGTGGCCCAGCCCGACCGCCTCGCCGTAGTGGTGGGCCAGCTCCGCCGGGGAGGTGCCGGCCGACTGCTCGTACGCGGCGGCCAGCCGGGCGTGCAGCGCGGCCCGGCGCGGCGGGACCAGCTCGGCGTAGGTGACCTCGGCGATCAGCGGATGGCGGAACGCGAGCGCGCCCGGCCCGGTCTCGACCACCAGCGCGGCCGGGTAGGCCGGGGCGAGTTCCTCGGCGACCGCCTCGGGAGTGCTGTCCAGCGCCGCCGCCAGCACCGCCAGGTCCAGGTCGTGTCCGGCCACGCTGAGCAGGTCGAGGCATCGCCGGGTGGGGCCGGGCAGTCCGGCGAGCCGCAGCCGCACGGTGTCCCGGATGTTCGGTGGCAGCTCCGCGCCGTCGCCCGGGCCGGTCCGGGACCGCAGCAGTTCGGTGAGGAAGAACGGGTTCCCGCCGGTACGGGTGACCAGCCGGGTCACCACCGGCTCCGGCGGCGCCTCGCCGGTGCGGTCCCGGACCAGGTCGGCGACCGCTGCGGCGTCCAGCCCGGCGAGCCGGACCTGACCGAAGCCGCGCCCGCGCACCAGCTCGGCGACGGTCGCCACCAGGGCCGGATCGTCGTCGTACGGCCGGAGCGTGGCGACCACCAGCGCCCGGGACGCGGGCAGGGCGGCGGCGGCGAGGAACCGCAGCAACAGCAGCGAGTCCGGGTCGGCGGCGTGCAGGTCGTCCAGGACCACGAGCAGGCCACGTTCCCGGGCCGCCGCGTGCACCAGGTCGGCCACCGCCTCGTACACCTGGAACCGCGCCGTGGGGTCCAGACCGCGACCGTCCGCCGGTCCGGTCGGCGCGCCGGCGGCGAACCCGCCCAGCCGGCCCGCCGAGCCGGTGGCGCCGGTCTGCGGCATCGCCACCAGCGCGCGTACCACCTGGCTCCACAGCCAGAACGGCGGCGCCTGCCCGACGTCCGGGCACCGGCCCCAGACCACCGGGACGCCGGTCGCGGCGGCCCGCGCGCCGAGCGCCGCGGCGAGGCTGGTCTTGCCGATACCGGCCTCCCCCACCAGCGTCAGCACCCGCCCGCCGTGCCCGGTGGCCGCGTCCAGCGTCTCCCGCAGCCGCTCCAGCTCCGCGTCCCGGCCCACGAGCGGTCCGCCGTCGCGCTCCGGCGGGGCCGGGCGTCCGGCCGCCGCCAGGCCGGCGACCTCCGCCGGGCTGCTCCGGTCCGGCGGTACGGCCTGCTCCAGGATCAGCCGGTGCACCGCGCGGATCTGCTCACCGGGGTCGAGCCCGTACTCGCCGGCCAGGATCCGGCGCCCCTCGTCGAAGACGGCGAGCGCCTCGGTCTGCCGCCCCGAGCGGTACAGCGCCAGCATCAACTGCGCCCGGGCGCCCTCGCGCAGCGGGTTCGCCGACACGAACCGGCGCAGCTCCGGCAGCAGCGTCGCGTGCCGGCCGGCGGCGACGGCTGCGGTCAACCGCCCCTCCTCGGCGCTCAACCGCAGCTCGGCCAGCCGGGCCGCCTCCGGGCGCACCGCGGCCAGCTCGGCCACGCCCGCCAGCGGCTCGCCACGCCACAACGCCAGCGCCTCGGTGTACGTCCGCTCGGCGGCCGCCGCCTGCCCGGCTGCGAGCGCGTCCGCCGCCCGGTCCACCAGGCCGGCGAACCGGATCGCGTCCACCGCGTCGGAGTCGACCCGCAGCTCGTACCCCCGGGGGTGGCTGCGCAGGACGCGCGCCGGCTCGCGGTGGGACCGTTGCGGCTCCACGGCCCGGCGCAGCCCGGCGACGTACGTGCGCAGCGTGGTCGGGGCGCTGGCCGGCGGTCGCGCGTCCCACAGCGCGTCGACCAGCCAGTCGGCGGCGACGAACCGGTTCGGCCGCAGCAGGAACAGGGCCAGCAGCGCCTGCTGCTTCGGCCCGCCGAGGGGCACCACCCGCCCGTTCCGGACGACCTCCGGCGGGCCCAGCACACGGAACTGCACAGTCACGTCGACGACGACCCCATCGTGCCGAGTATGGCAGCGCCCGGTCCACTCCGGACACCGACGATCGGTCAGGGCACGGTCAGCGGGGTGCCTGCCCTCCGCACCTCCCCCATGAAGTGCAGGATCTCCTCGTGGTTCGTCGACATGACAGCGGTCATGGCGCCGGTGCGGTAGTAGATGTCGACCCGGACCGGGTCCGGCTCCAGCGAGACCGGCTCGTCGGCGCGCATCCGCGCGAGGACGCCCGGCACGTCGTACGCCAGGGTCACGTCCGGGCGGTGGAAGTACTCGACACCGCCGATCTCGACGACGGGGAGCTCGTCCGGATCGCAGACCGGCTGGGTCAGCAGGTCGTAGCGGTACACCTCGTCGAGGAACGGGCGGACGTCGTCCGCGAGCTGCCGCGAGACCACCTCCTGCCACCACAGCTCCAGCGCCCGCCGCCCGTCCGCCTCGGTGAAGAGGTAGCCGATGGCGGCCGCGTACGCCGGCGCGCCGCCGCCGTGCCCCCGCATCGCGGCCTCCCGCAACGGGATCGCCTCCCGCGCCGAGGTGGTGTCCGCCCAGTCGGCGAGGCTGTTGAGGACCCGGGACTGCTCCCACCCGGCCAGCCGCCGCAGCGGCAGCCAGCAGTGACGCAGGACGGCGTTCTCGGCCATCACCCGGGCCCAGAACAGGAACCGCTGCATCACCGCGTTGTCCTCGAACGTCATGGTGCGGTGGGCGAGCACGTACTCGAAGTCGTCGTTGTCGCCGCGCAGCGCGACGATGCCGTACAGCTCCTTGTTCTCCGCGTACTCGGTGTTCGGCAACAGCATGATCGGGTAGACGGCGATGCGGGACACGTGCTGGGCGAGTTCGTCGTACCCGGCCAGGAACGACTCGACGGTGTCGCCCGGCGCGCCCCAGATCAGCTCGGCGTAGCAGTCCAGCCCTTCCCGGTTGAGCCACCGCACCAGGTCACGCCAGTCGTTGACCTTCATGTTCCGCCGGCGCATCAGCGTCAGGGCGTCCGGGTTGAGCGACTGGAGGGCCAGGGTGAAGGAGCTGCGCAGCCCGGCCTCCTTCATCCGCCGCACGATCTCGTAGAACACCTTCGACTTGTTCTTGGCCCACGAGCTCTCGAAGGCCAGCGGGAAGCCGTGACGCCGTTTGATGTCGATGAGGTCGTCGACGAGTTCCAGGTCGATCGGCAGCATGCCGAAGTTGGCGTCGCAGGCGACCACCGTGTGCACGCCGCACCGGGCGAACAGTTCCAGCTCGGCGCGCAGCCGTTCCCGGGAGAACGCGCGTACCCGCTGGCCGACCGCGCCGCCCCAGTAGCAGAACGAGCACTTGTACGGGCAGCCGCGGTTGGTCTCGAACAGCGCGACGTCGTAGCGGAACCGGCCGTCGGCGTCGAGCAGTTCGACGGCTCCGGTGAGGAACGGCGACGGGATGACGTCGAGGTCCTCGATCCGGGGCCGGTCCGGGTTGGTGACCACGCTGCCGTCGGCGCGGTGCCAGGAGATGCCCAGCACCTCGCCGAGGTCGTCCGCGGGCACGCCGGCCAGCCGGGCGCGGAGCAGGTCGACGAAGGTCAGCTCACCCTCGCCGTTGACCACGACGTCGATCTCCGGGTAGAGCCGGAACACGCGGTCGGCCTGCGCGCTGACGTGGGTGCCGCCGAAGATCACCCAGCCCTGCGGGTTGAGCTGCTTGTAGGTGGCGGCGAGCGCGCCGAAGGCGCGCTGGCTCCAGCCGAAGACGGAGAACCCGATCACGTCGGGCAGCGGGCCGGCGAACAGCCGGGCGGCCATCTCCCCGTGCGTCACCCGCCCCCGGAAGTTGCAGATCTCCACCGACACCCGGGCGTCCAGCTCGGCGTCGCCGGACACCATCGCCTTGAGGTACGCCGAGGCGAGCGGCAGCGACTCCAGCGGCATGTCCCAGACGCCCTGCTGCACCAGGACCACCCGAAGGCGCCGGTCCGCGTCGCCGGCGCTCGTCTGGCTGTGCTCCACCGATCCGCCGCCCTACTTGCGGTAGACGGTGATGTGCCGCTCGTCGGAGTCGCGCAGTGGTCGTCCGTCCCAGTGGCCCCAGCGCGACTCCATGGTGAGCCCGCCGAGGCGGGCCATCAGGTCCATCTCGGACGGCATGACGGTGCGGATGCGCATCGGGAAGAACCGGATGCCGTCGGGCCGCAGGACCGCGAACTGGATCGACGAGCACTGGGAGATCCGCTCCCGCCGGGTGAACGTCATCACGACGTGGTCCTTCTCCACCCGTACGGTCTGGGTGCGCTGGTTGCGGTCGTACCGCGCCGGGTCGGGGATGGACGTCTGGATCACGAACCGCCCGCCCGGCTCCAGGACGTCGGCGACCTTCTGGAAGCAGCGGATCTGCTCCTCCTGGTCGGTGATGAACGGCAGGGTGTCGAAGACCGCGTACGCCAGGGAGAACTTGTACGGCAGGGTGAAGTCGGTGAAGTCCTGGACGTGCACGTGCACCAGCTCGCCGCCGGGTTTGTCGCGCAACTGCGTCAGCATCCCCTCCGACGCGTCGATGCCGTGCACCTCGATGCCCCTGCGGGCCAGCGGGACGGCGACCCGGCCGGTGCCGACGCCGAGTTCGAGGACGGGCCCGCCGCCGGAGTTCTCGGCGAGCCACTCGATCGTCTCCTCGGTGTCACCCGGGTCGCCGGCCCATCCCGTCCCGTCGAAGACGTCGGCGACGGCGTCCCCGTAGGTGAAGATCTCGAAGCCTTCCACCGTGTTCTCCTCCACGCCGGTCATTGGGGTACCGGCGAATCGTGGCGGACGAGTGCGCTCGACGCTGCGCTGTTCTGAGCACGAAGTGAGAGCAACTCGATTGGCGTGACGGTGGCGCCGCCGACGGTTGCCCCGGTATGCTGCGGAACCTTCGGCACGTGCTGTCCATTCGCAACCGTCTAATGAGCAGGGCGGCCGCGACACACCCGGTAACCGTGGCGTGGACGACGGCGGATTGCTAGGCTCGGGCCACGCTTTCGATCGGACGACAATCTCCAGGAGACGTGAATGGCTGTCGGTCGCTTGGCGGCGGTAACACTGGATTGTTCCGAAATCGCCCCGCTGGTGGCCTTCTACCGGGAAGCGGCCGGCCTCGAGCCGGTGCACGAGTCGGAGTCGGGCGCGTTCCTCCGCAACGGTGACGGCGTCGCCGTGGCGTTGCAGCGGGTGGAGAACTACCGGCGTCCGGAGTGGCCCGGGCAGACGGTTCCCCAGCAACTGCACCTCGACCTGGCCGTCGACGACATCGAGACGGCCGAGACCGAGTTGCTGCGCCTGGGTGCGACGAAACCCGCCGACCAGCCCGGCGACGCGAAGTGGCGGGTCTTCCTCGACCCCGCCGGTCACCCGTTCTGCGCCTCGGTTTGGGACTGAAAAAGAACCACGGAAGGAATGAGACAAGGTGAGCACCGCGACCGCTTCATTTACGCTCGACTCCTGGGACGAAGACGAGTGGCAGGAGACCCCCGAGGGCATGAAATTCTCGCGGGCCTCGGTCACCAAGACGTATTCCGGTGAACTCGAGGGCACCAGCCGCGCGCAGTTCCTGTTCGCCTATGGCAAGGGCGGCGCCGGATACGTCGGTCACGAGGTGATCGAAGTGTCGATCGGCGGTTCCAAGGGCAGTTTCATGCTCCAGCACCAGGCCGTCGGATTGATGAGCGACGAGGAGGGCGGCGCCGAGTGGCACATCGTGCCGGGGACCGGCACCGAAGGGCTCGCCGGCATCCAGGGCACCGCCACCATGCGCAAGCTGGAGGACGGCAGCCACACCTTCACGCTGAACTACGAGCTCCTCGACGAACTCGTCTGACGCCCTGATACCGAGACGGAGGGCCGCTACCGGGAAACCGGGAGCGGCCCTCCGTCTCGGGCGCTCACGGCACGTCCGCCGCCGCCGTGACGGGCCGCGCGGCGTCCAGCAGCATCCTGCTCGCCTCGTGGCGCGGGTTGCCGAACACCTGCTCGACAGTCCCCTCCTCGACGATCCGCCCGCCGCTGAGCACGGCGACCCGGTCCGCGTTGCGGGCGATCACACCGAGGTCGTGCGTCACGATGAGCACCGCCAGGCCCAGGGTCCGCCGCAGCGAGTCGAGCAGCGCCAGGACCGAGGCCGCCACCTGGGCGTCGAGGCTCGACGTGATCTCGTCGCAGACGAGCACGTCGGCCCCGGCGGCGAGCGCGCGGGCGATCGCGACGCGTTGCCGCTGCCCGCCGGACAGCTCCCGCGGCAGCCGCGACGCCAGCTCCCCCGGCAGGCCGACGAGCCCCATCAGCCGGCGGGTCTCCGCCGCGGCCGCATCGGCCGTCATCCCACCGGCCAGGCGGACCACCCGGCCGATCGCCGCGCCCACCGGCCGCCGCGGGTTCAGCGACCCGCCGGAGTCCTGCGGGATGAGCTGCAAGCGGCGTCGCTGGTGCACCGGCCGGCGCCCGAGCGTCGGCTCCAGGACCTCGCCGGACAGCGTCACCCGGCCCGAGCTGGGGCGCAGCGTTCCGACGACGGCCCGGGCGAGCGTCGTCTTGCCGCAGCCCGACGTGCCCAGCAGGGCCAGCGCCTCGCCGGCACGCAACCGCAGGGACACGTCGTCCAGGACGACCCGGCCACCCCGCGGCACCGTCAGCCCGGACACGGTCAGGACCTCCGCACCCCGCTCCGGCGTGGCGGCGCGACGGCGCATCTCCGCCGGCAGGTCCGGCACCGCGGCGAGCAGGTCCCGGGTGTACGCGGCGGCCGGTCGGGTGAGCACCTGCGCGGTCGGTCCCTGCTCCACCACGACGCCGCCCCGCAGCACGATCAGGCGATCGGTCATCCGGGCCGCCGCCGCGAGGTCGTGGGTGACGAGCACGACCGCCAGCCCGCGGTCGGCGGAGAGCCGGTCCAACTGGTCGAGCACCTGTTTGCGCACCAGCCCGTCCAGACCCGTGGTCGGCTCGTCCAGCACCAGGCCGCGCGGGTCGCCGGCCAGCAGCCGGGCCAGCGCCAGGCGTTGCTGCTGACCGCCCGAGAGCTGGTGCGGGTACCGGCGCAGGAAGGCCCGGTCGCCGGGCAGCCCGACCTCGACCAGCCCGCGGCTCACGGCCGAGTCGGACCGGTCCGCGGCCAGCTCGCGGATCTGCGCCCGCACCCGCAACGTCGGGCTCAGCGCGGACGGCGGATCCTGCGGGAGGTACGCCAGCACCCGCCGCCGGACCCGCCGCACCTCGGCCCCGGAGGCCGTCAGCACGTCGTGCCCGTCGACCACGACCGTGCCTCCGGCCACCCGCAGTCCGCGCCGTACCGCCCCGACGAGGGCCATCGCCAGCGTCGTCTTGCCCGCCCCGGACTCGCCGACGACGGCGACCCGCTCGCCCTCGGCGACGCGCAACGACAGGTTCTCCAGGACGGCCCGCCCGGCGGTGTCCTCGACCCGCAGCCCACTGATCTCGATCATCGCAGCACCCGCCCGACGATCCGGTCGATGCCGAGGTTCGCGGCGACGGTGAGCACGCCGAGCAGGACCGCCGGCACCGCGACTCCCCACGGGGTGAGCTGGATTCCCTCGACGTTCTGGCTGATCATGGCCCCCCAGTTCGGGCCGCTGGAGCCGAAGCCGAGGAACGCCGCCGCCGCCGTCAGCGTGACCGCGATGGCGAGGCGGGTGCCGAAGTCGGCGAGCACCGGCCGGACGATGTTCGGCAGGATCTCCCGGACGATCACCGACAGGTGCGAGTCGCCGCCGGCGTAGGCGGCCACCACGTAGCCGTCCTCGACCGCGCGGAGCGTCTCGGCCCGGGTCACCCGGGAGACGAACGGCGTGCCGGTCAGCACCACCACGATGATCATCGTGGTGGCGCTGTACCCCCAGCCGTGCAGCAGCACCAGCAGGATCAGCACCGGCGGCAGGCCCAGCAGCAGGTAGTCCAGCCGGGACACCACGGCGTCGGTGATCCCGGCGAAGTAGCCGCCGAGCAGGCCCAGCACCAGGCCGAGCACGGTTGCCAGGATCGTCGCCACCACCGGCACGGCCACCAGCGGCCGGCCGCCGGCCAGCACCCGGTCCAGCACGTCCCGTCCGGCGCTGTCGGTGCCCAGCGGGCTGCCCGCCGTCGGCGCGCTGTAGGGCAGCCCGACGATCCGCTCCGGCTCGCCGGCGAACAGCGGGCCGAACAACGCGACGCCCAGCACGAGCAGCACCACGGCCGCGGCCGTCCCGGCGAGCAGCCACCGCGCGGCCCTCATCGGGCGGCCACCCGCAGCCGGGGGTCGACCGCGAGGACGAGCAGGTCGGCCACGATGAACGAGACGAGGATGATCGCGGCGAGGAGCAGCCCGACCCCCTCCAGGACGGCGGTGTCGTGGTTGCGGACCGCCGCCACCAGCGTCTGCGACAGGCCCGGGTAGTTGAACACCACCTCGACCACTGTGGTGCCGCCGAACAGCCCGGACAGCAGCCACGCGAACGTCTGCGCGCACGGCGGCGCCGCCGCGGGCAGCAGGTGCCGCGCCACGACCACCCGCTCGGGCAGCCCGGCCAGCCGGGCCGCCTCGACGTGGGGCATCGCGTCCGCGTCGATGACCGTGGCCCGCACGATCCGGCTCGCCCACGCCGCGCCGAACAGCGTCAGCGCGGCCACCGGCAGCACCAGGATCTCCGGCCGGTCCAGCGGTCCGCCGCCCAGCGGCGGGAGCGAGATCGCCGGCAGCAGCGGCCACAGGTCGGCGAAGACCAGCACGAGCAGGCCGGCGGTGACGAACTGCGGGATCGACACCGCCACCACCGCGACCGCCGACACCGCCCGGTCCACCCGGCCGCCCGGCCGCAGCCCGGTGAGCAGCCCCAGTCCCATCGCCAGCGGCACCGTCACCGCCGCGGTGAGGCCGACCAGGAGGCCGGTGGCGGCCAGCGGCTCGGCCACGACGTCCACCACCGGCCGGTGCATCGAGGTGCTGGTGCCCAGGTCGAGGCGCAGCGCCGCGGTCCCCCACTCGACGAACCGCACCGGCCAGGGCCGGTCGACGCCGAGTTCGGCCCGGCGCTGCGCGACCTCCTCGATGGTGGCGTCGGGCCCGAGTGACGCCGACGCGGCGTCACCCGGGAGCACCTCCGAGCCGGCGAAGAGCACCACCGCCACCGCGAACAGCGTGGCCACCGTCGCCAGCAGCCGTCGGGCCAGGAACCCGAGCGCGGTCACGCCGGCCCGGTCGCCCGGTCGAACAGCTGGATCGACTGCATCGTGCGGACCCCGCTGATCCCCTTACGGGCGGCGTCGAGCTGCTCCTGGAAGCCCCACAGCAGGTCGCCGCCCTCCTTGTAGAACTCCTCCTGCAACGCCTTGAACGCCTCCGCGCGGGCGTTGTCGTCGACTGTCGCCTGGGCCTTCGCCAGCCGCTCCTGGTAGGCGGCCGACGTGCCGGTGACGTTGAACGGCGCCTTGCCGTGGGTGACCGCCGACAGGTGAACGGCGGCCGGCCGGTTCACGTAGTAGAACGCCTGGAACGGGTGCGTGGCCAGCGTGGTGAGGTCGGCGTAGTAGGCGTCGGGCGAGATCTCCTGGAGCGTCAGCTCGACGCCCGCCTCCTTGAGCTGCTGGGCCAGCAGCCGGCTGGCGTTGAGCATGCCCGGGACGAGCTCGCCGGTCCGCAGCGTCAGCTTGGTGATCCCGGCCTCGGCGAACAGCCGCTTCGCCTGCTCCAGGTCGCGGGCGCGCGCCGGCAGGTCGGCGTAGCCGGGCAGGCTCTTGCCGACCACGTCGTCGGCGGTCGAGCCGAGCCCGAGCAGCGCGTTGTCGACCAGCGCCTGCCGGTCCACCGCGAGCCGGACCGCCTGGCGGACCCGGGCGTCGTCGAACGGCGCGAGCTTCTGGTTCATCGCGAACGACAGCGCGTTCGCGTTCGCCGGGCCGCCCCGGACGACCGTGAGTTCGCTGTTCGCCGCCTCGGTCTTCGCGCCGGTGGAGCTGATGCTGACGGCGTAGTCGACCTGCCCCGCCTTCAGCGCCGACAGCCGGGCGCCGGCGTCGAGGATGCCGACCACCTGGAGTTCGGCGACGCTCGGCTTGCCGCCCCAGTACTGCTCGTTGGCGACCAGCCGGGTCGTGGTGCCGTTGCGCTCGGCCAGCCGGTACGGGCCCGACCCGATCGGCTTGCTGAACTCGGTCATGCCGGCCGGGAAGACCGGCGAGAAGACGACGAGGACGGCTTCCTTGAAGTCGCCGCGCGGGGTGAGCAGCGGCACGGTGACCGTGCGGTCGTCGACGGCCGTCACCTTGGCGAGGTCGACGTTGGCGTAGACGGAGGCCCGGTTGCTGGGCTTGGCACCGAGCGTACGGATGCTGTGCACCACGTCGGCGGCGGTGACCGGCTTGCCGTCGTGGAACGTCACCCCGGAACGCAGGTTGATCGTCCACACGCTGCCGTCGGCGTTGGGCTGCACCGACTCGGCGAGCTGGTACTTGTACTCGCCGTTGTCGAGCACCATCAGCGAGTCGTACACGTGCCGCATGACGATGAGCGTCGCGCCGATGCTGGTCAGCAGCGGGTTGCCGGCCTCGGCGTCGGTGACCGCGTTCGGCGCGCCCACCTTCAGCACCGCCAGCGACCCCCCGCCGGCCGCCGCCGGCGACGGCTCCTCGTCGTCGCCGCAGGCCGACAGCAGCGGCACGCCGGCCACCGCGGCGCCCGCGACGAGGCCCATCCGGAGCAGCGCGCGGCGATTGAACGGCGAGTCGTACGGGGTGGGCGACATGGTTCCTCCACAAAAAGTCGTGCCGGTGAAATCGGATCGCAAGACGTCTGCGGATCTGACGGTCGCCGATCATCGGCACGGGTGTCTGCTCAATAGGGCGCGGTGTCAGGTGGCCGTCGGGGCGGACATCAGCGCCATCAGTTCCGGGGTGTACAGCTCCCGCAGCGAGACGATCCCGGCCACCGCGTCGAAGTAGCGGGTGGTCAGCTCGGGGCTGCTGCCGACGGCGCGCAGCAGCGCGCGGCGCTTGTCCCGCGCCTCGGCCTGGGCCACCAGCAGGGTCGCCTGGTAGTTCTCCATCAGCCGCTGCTCGCGTTCCCGGTCGTAGTCGGCCAGCGCGGCGTCGAGCCGTGTCCGGTCCCCCAGGTGCTCGCCCACCGTCTCGGCGAGCAGGTCGGCCTGCATGAACGCGTCGGAGATGCCGCGCGCGGTCAGCGAGTCCTTGTGGTGGCCGGCGTCGCCGGCGAGCGCCCAGCCGGGGCCGTGCGCGCGGCGGAAGAAGTTCTGCTGGTCGCCGGTGCCGTGCACGGCCCCGATCTGCCGGCCGCGCTCCATCTGCTCGAACAGCCGCGGCGCGTTGGTCCGCACGTTGTCCAGGTAGGCCGCCTGCGCGTCGTGCCGGACCTCGTCGAAGCGCTGCTGCGGGTAGTAGGCGGCGATGAGCACCGCGCCGTCGTTCGTCGGCACCGCCGACACCCAGCCGGTGTCGCCCTCGTACATCTCGAAGTGCGTCTTCGGCCCGTCCCAGAACGCGTAGTACGCGCAGGTCAGCGGCGGGTGGGCGGTCGTCGTCGGCGCGTTCACGAGCCCGGCGACCGTGGAGCGCATCCCGTCGGCGCCGACGACCAGCGCGGCCCGCTCGTCGCCGCGGTCGGTGCGCACCCCGACGACCCGGTCGTCCTCCCACAGCAGGCCGGTGACCCGGCAGTCGTCGCGGAACTCGGCGCCCGCGTCGACGGCGGCGCCGGCCAGCAGCGGGTCCAGGATCGAGCGGCGGGGCGCGTACGCCGCGCGAATGCCGTCGATGCCGCTGCAGCAGCCCTCGACGCGTACGTCACCCAGCTCGTAGACGACGTGGTCCAGCGGCGGGCAGCCGGTGGCCCGCAGCGCGTCCAGCAGGCCCCAGCGGGCCAGCCGCGCGACGCCCGGCTGCTGGATGTAGAGCGTGGAGAGCTTGTCGGCCGGGAAGCCGCTGCGGTCCAGCAGCAGCACCCGGTGGCCCTGGCGGGCCAGGAGCATGGCGGTCGGCGCGCCCGCGCAGCGGGCCCCGACGACGACGACGTCGTACATGATCGTTCAACCTCCATCGGCGGTACGGGCGAGGACCACGGCCGTGTTGACGCCCCCGAAGCCGAAGCCGGTGGACAGCGCGTACCGCAGCCGGGCGGGCTCGGGCCCGGGGCCGGCGAACCGGATCCGGGCGTCGATCGGTCGGGCCAGGTTCGGGTTGGGGTGCACGAAGCCGCCGGTGAGCTGCGCGACTGTGGCGACTGCCTCGACCACCCCGGCCGACCCGAGGCAGTGACCGGTCAGCGCCTTGGTGGCGTTCACCCACGGCCGGCCGGCGGCGGCGCCGAGCACGTCGTGCAGCGACGCGAGTTCCGTCTCGTCGCCCAGCCGGGAACCGGTGGCGTGGGCGTTGACGTAGTCCACCTCGTGCGGGGCCAGCCCCGCGGCGGCCAGGGCGGCCCGGATCACGCGGGCCTGCCCGGCCGCGTCGGGGTCGGCGAGCCGGTTGGCGTCCAGGCCGAGCGCGTACCCGGGCACCGTCGCCAGGACCTCCGCACCGCGCCGGGCCGCGGCGGCGGGGCGTTCCAGCACCAGCGCCGCGGCGGCCTCGCCGGGCACGAAACCGCGCCGGTCCTGGTCGAACGGCCGGCAGGCGGCGGCCGGGTCGCCGCCCGGCTCGGCGAGCGCGCCGAGCACGGCGAAGCCCCGGTGGTGCATCGGTGTCAGCTCGGTGACGGCGCCGACCAGGACGCAGCAGTCCACCGCACCGGCGGCGACCAGCCGGGCGGCGTGCACGATGCCGACGTTGCCGCTGGCCGACGCCCCGCCGACGGTGAACCCCTCGCCGGTCGCGGACAGCACCTCGCTGAGCGTGCCGACGTGGTCGGTGTCCTGGACGTGCAGGGCGAACCGCGCCGGCAGGTACGCCGGCCGTTCCTGCCAGGTCCGGTACAGCTCGTGCGTGTAGCGCGCGGTCAGGTTGTGCCCGGCCACCACGATGCCGACCCGGTCGCCGGGGATCCGGGCGCCGGACAGGCCGGCCCCGGTCCACGCCTGCAGCGCCGCCGCGACGGCGGCCCGCACCGGCCGCGGCGCCCGGGCCGCGGCCCGGACCGCCCGGCGGCGCAGCGGTTCGGGCGCGCCGGCCACCGCGTCCTCGAACGACCACCCGGTGATCGGCGCGGCCAGGCCGTCAGCGGTGCCGACGACACCGCTGCGGCCCGCCCGCAGCGCCGTGGTGAACGACGGGACGTCCGCCCCGATCGCGCAGACGATCCCGGTGCCGGTCACCGCGACCGTGCTCACATGTGTGTCCGCAGCAGCTCGACGATCCGGTCGAGGTCGTTGACGTCGCGGAACTCGGAGATCGGCACCACGATGCCGAGCCGCTCCATGGCCAGCGTCACGACCTCGGCCCGGTCGATGCTCGTGCAGCCGAGGTCGCTCAGCGTGCGCCCGGCGGTGACACTCGCCGGGTCGACGTCCGGGACGACCTCGACGAGGCTCGCCTTCACGACCTCGAAGACGGTCATGCCGGTGACACCCGCGCCCCGGAGCGGTCCCGCCGGGTGAACCGGTGACCCCGCGTGGTCTCGGTCGCCATCCGGTTGTGCGGGTTGCCGTTGTGTCCCGCGACGAGCACCGAGCCCCAGCGGTCCAGCGACACGGCACCGCCGTACTCCTCGATGACGTCGGTGTCCGGGTAGACGTCCACCGACACCGGCACGTACCGGCCGGCGAAGCCGAGCCGCATCTCCTCGGTCCGCCCGGCGTGCGGCAGCGACGCGTGCATCAGCGTGGACCAGAACATGATCGCCTCGCCGGGCCGCATCACCATCGACACCGCCTTGGACTCGTCGGGCTTCCAGTCCGGGTCGATCTGCAGCTCGCGGTAGTCGTAGCCGAAGAAGCCGCGGCGTACGCCGTCCTTGTCGGTGCTGTTGATGGAGGACGGGTCGTAGTGCATGCGCTTGGTCTCGTCGTAGAACATCGTCCGGTGGGTGCCCGGAATGAACTGGAGGCACCCGGTCTCCTCGTTGGCCTCGGTGAAGGCCGTCCAGACGGTGATCGTGCCGCCGAAGTCCTTCGCGTCGCCGGGCCAGAGGATCTGCGGCTTGCCGGAGGCGTTGGCGAACGTGTCGGCCTGGTGCCAGTCGGTGCCCTCGTCGCCGGGGTACTTGGGGAAGAACTCCGACCGCCAGCACTGCACGTCCGGGCCGAGCACGCTGACGACGCGGTCGACGATCCGCGGGTGGCAGATGTGGTCGGCCAGGAACTCGTTGTCCAGGTGCCGGTCGTAGTTGGAGATGTTGGTGTTGCCGGAGAGCGCGGCCTCGTCCTGGTAGACCGCGTGCGAGCGGTCCAGCAGGCGCAGCCGTTCCCGCCGCCACCGCCGCTGCATCTCCTCGACCTCGTACACCGGGAACGGGCCGAAGTACCCGTTGCGGTGGAAGCCGGCCAGCTCCTCGTCGGTGAGCGTGTAGTCGTCCTCCATGTCATCCTCCTACCTGTTGCAGGGAATGGTGGCGTCGGGACGCGTCCACCACCTCGGCGAGGCACCCGACCGTGGGTTCCTCCATCTCGGCGCCGGTCAGCGCGATGCCGAACCGGTCGTTCACCATGGCCACGATCCGGGTGAGGGCCAGCGACGTGGCGCCGAGGTCGAACAGGTCGCCGTCCACCGGCACGTCGCGGCGCAGCACCTCGTCGGCGATCGCCTTCACCCCGGACACGGCGTCGTCGCCGGCCGGTTCGGCCAGGCGGTTCAGGACCGCCACATCGGCCTTGCCCTGCACGGTGAGCGGGATGTCGGCGACCACGTGGAAGCGGGACGGCCGCAGGTAGCCGGGCAGGTCCGCCACGGTCGCGGCGAGGTCCGCCTCGGTGAGCGTGTCCGGGTCCGCGCCGGGCGGGGGCGTGACGTAGGCGACCAGGCGTACGTCGCCCTCGCCGAAGTCCTGGGCGGTCACCAGCGCGGTGCCGACGCCGGGATGGGCCAGGACCGCCGCCTCCACCTCCCCCGGCTCGATCCGGTAGCCGCGGACCTTCAACTGCCTGTCGACCCGGCCGAGGTAGACCAGGTCGCCGTCGGTCCGCACGGCCCGGTCCCCGGAGCGGTACCAGCGCTCACCGCCGGAGGTGACGAACCGCTCGGCGGTCAGCTCCGGCTGGTGCAGGTATCCCCGCGCCAGCCCGGCGCCCGCCACGTACAGCTCCCCCGGTGTGCCGTCGGGCACCACCGCGCCGGTCTCGTCGCGCAGCTCGATCCGGACGCCGGGCAGGGGCCGGCCGATCGGGCTCACCGACGGCCGGTCGAAGTCCGCCGCGACGATCCGGCGGGCGGTGGCGTGCACCGTCACCTCGGTGATGCCGTACATGTTGACCAGCTCCGGCCGGTCGTCGCCGCGCCGGGCGATCCACGGTGCCAGCACCCCGACGTCGAGCCGCTCGCCGCCGAACACCACCAGGCGCAGCTCGTCCGGGCCCTCGTCGGCCAGGTAGGCGGCGGCGAACTGGCGGAACGCCGACGGGGTCTGGTTGAGCACGGTGACCTGTTCGCGCCGCACCAGGTCCAGCATCAGCGCCGGCGTCCGGGCCACGCGCCCCGGTACGACGACGAGCCGGCCGCCGGACAGCAGCGCGCCCCACAGCTCCCAGACGGAGAAGTCGAAGCCGATCGAGTGGAACAGCGTCCACGTGTCGTCGCTGCCGAAGCCGAACCGTCCGGCGCCGTGCTCCAGCAGCGCCACGACGCTGCGGTGGGTCACCTCCACGCCCTTCGGCACCCCGGTGGAACCCGACGTGTGGATGACGTACGCGGGGTCGTCCGGTCCGGCCTCGGCGGCGGGCTCCCGCACGGCGCCGGTGCCGCCGGCCCGCCCCGCCGTACCGTCGCCGGCCGTGACCTCGACCGCCGTGACCTCGCCCTGCGGGTCCTCGCCGTCGGTGTCCTCGCCGTCGGTGTCCTCGTCGTCGGCGGCGTCGTCGTCGGCGGCGTCGTCGTCCTCGCTGTCGTCGGCCCACAGCACCGGGCCCGACCACTCCGCGAGGGAGTCGGCCGTCCGGGTCACCGCCACCGTCACCGGAACCCGGCTGCCGGCCAGCACCGCCGCGACCCGCGCGGCCGGATGCTCGGCGTCCACCGGCACGTACGCGCCACCCGCCTTGACCACCGCCAGGACGGACACGACCAGGTCGACCGAGCGGTCGACGCACACTCCGACGTGGACGCCGGGGCGCACCCCGTACCCGCGCAGCCGCTCGGCCAGCTCACCGGACAGCCGGTCCAGCTCGCTGTAGGACAGCCGGTGGTCGCCGCAGGTCACCGCGATCCGGTGCGGCTGTTCCGCCGCCCGCCGGGCGAAGATCGTGTGCAGGCAGTCAGTCACGGGCATCGGTCACCGCTCCGTCTTGGTGGCGTACATGCCCCAGTGCTGGGGCGTGAGCGACAGGTCGGACAGGCTGGACTGGACGAACATCCGTTCCCAGCCCCCGCCGCCCTTCTCCTCCGGGATCCACTGGCGGGTGAACACCTCGCGGGTGGCGGGGTCGCTCATCGCGCGGACGCCCATCAGCGTGTAGTACGAGCTGAGCGACTTCAGGTGGATGAAGTGGTGGATGCGGTCGGACCGGCCGAACGCCTCCTCGTACAGGTAGATGGTGGCGTGGCCGGCCAGCGCCCGGTTCCAGCTCTCGCACAGCGCCCGGGCGAACGCGCGTCCCTCGGCGCGGAACTCGTAGCGCAGCTCGCCGGTGCGGTGCATGAGGATGCCGCAGGTGGCGGAGTTGAGCTGGTCCTCGACCGGCACGTCGGTCTGGAGCTGCGCGGTGGGCACGGTGAACGTGGCCGCGCCCTCGGTGGTCCGCACCGAGTCCGGCGTCTCGTCCGACGTGCCGTACATGCCGAAGGCCGACGGGATGAGCACCGTCTCGTGCAGGTCGCCGTCGAGGAACATCCGGTCCCACGTGCCGCCGCCGCGCGCGGGGTCGATGCGCTGGCGCATGATGATGTCCCGCCACCCGGCGTCGCGGCTGCCCATCTCGATCAGCGTCTCGTACGCGTGCAGCGACTTCAGGTGCATCAGCCAGTGGAGGCGGTCCTTCGTGCCGAAGGTCTCCTCGTAGACGAACACCGTGATGATGCCGGCGTAGTTGGTGTTGAGGTACTCCGACAGCTCCCGGGCGAACTGCCGGGCCTCGGAGCGGAACTCGGCACGCAACTGACCGACCCGTTCGACGATCACGCCGGCGTTGCCCGAGTGCAGGATCGCGGCCCGGTCGATCGAGGTCTGGGCCTGGGCGGTCGGCAACACGAACGGCGGACTCGACGTGGTGGTCATCGGAGACTCCTTCGCTTCGGCTGGTTCGGTGGGCGCCCGGACACGCTAGTCAGCATCGGAGCAGCCGCTCTGCTCACTACTGGCCACCGGCGGACAGTGCCGGCGCAGGACGTCGGCCGCCCCGCGCATCAGCAGTTCGGCGATGACGTCGACGTGCCGCAGCCGCCAGTCGGCCAGTTCGGTGCCGCGCACGTACCTGTTGAAGGCGCCCATCGCCGGTCCGGTGTGGACCTGGAAGTTCGCCCGTTCCGTGGTGTCGCCGCGCAGCGCCACGTCCGTGGCGTGGGCGAAGTACCACTTGAACGCCAGGGCCATCCGCCGGCGCGGGTCGGCCCGTTCCACCTCCGCGGCCCGGCCGGTGGCCCGGTAGTGCCGCTCGGTCTCCCGCCACACCTGCGCGAACGGCCGGCGGAAGGTGGTCCGTTCCACGGCGTCGCGGGTCGCGGCGGGCACCTCGTCCCAGGTGCCGTAGCGGTGGTAGAGCTGGAGCAGCTGGGTGGCCCGCGCCGCGAACATCGTGCCGCGGCGCAGCACCTGCACGCGGGAACCGAACTCGAACGTGTCGCCGGCCGGCGCGTACGCCGTGTCCTGGATCCCGGCGCGTGCCAGCAGATCCTTGACCTCCGGTGACGTCCCGGCCTCCGGGGTGGCCTGGTTGACCGAGCCGGTGACCACGAAGTCGGCGCCGAGCACGAACGCCGCGGCGACCGCCTCCGGGGTGCCCAGCCCGCCCGCGGCGCCGACCCGGATCCGCTCCGGGTAGCGGTGCCGGAGCATCTCCGCGTCACGCAGCAGGACGAGGTCCGGCACGAGCGTCAGCGCGGACCGCGCGTCGGTGTGCCCGGCCGAGTCGGCCTCGGCGCACAGGTCGCCGCTGACCGGCAGCCGCGCCGCCGCCGCGGCCTCCCCGGCGGACAGCGCGCCCTCGGCCACGAGAGCGGCGAGCACGGACGCCGGCGGTGGTGCCAGGAACGCGGCCGCGACCTCGGGCCGGGACACCTTCGCCACGACGTGCCGGACGGCGACCGGGGTGCCGTCGGCGCTCAGGTGCGCGCCGGCGAACCGGAACCGCACCAGCGCCGCGGTGACGCCGGTGTACCCGGCCGCCTCGACGTAGCGGACGTCGTGCCGGACGTACAGCTCCGCCAGCGCCGACTCCAGCGCCGGGTTGTCCGGCATCGCCAGCAGGTTCATGCCGAAGCGGCCCGGGCCGGGATCCGCGGTGAGCGAGCGCAGGACCGCCTCGACCTCGTCGCGGTCGAAGCCGCCCGCGCCGAAGAAGCCGAGCAGGCCCGCCTTGCCCAGGCGGGCGACCATCGCCACCGAGCTGATCCCGCGGTACATCGAGCCGGCGAGGTAGGCCCACGTGACGCCGTAGTCGGCGCGGAACCGCTGACAGCCGAGCGCCGCCGGTCCCGGGTCGCCGCCGTCCGGCACGGCCGGTGCCGCCGCGAGCACCGGGCGGAACAGGTCCGTCAGCACCCGGCCCGGACCCAGCTCACGCACCGTGCGCACGCCGCGGCCGACCAGGTACGCCATCGTCTCGCGCCACCGCACCGGGCGGCGCAGCTGCACGGCGAGCAGGTCGGGCAGCAGCAGCGGGTCGTGCGGCCGGGCGGTGACGTTGGAGATCACCGGCACCCGCGGCGGCGCGAACCGGACCTCCGACAGCACGTCGGCGAACTCGGCCGCGGCGGCGCGCATGTACCGCGAGTGGAACGCGGCGGCCACCGGAAGCGGGACGCAGCGGCCCAGACCGGCGGCGGTGACCGCCCGCGCCGCGGCCGACAGCGACTCGCGCGGGCCGGAGAGCGTCACCTGGCCGTCGGCGTTGTCGTTGGCCACGTCCACGTCGTCGACACCGGCGTCGGCGAGCACCCCGGGCAGCCGGTCCAGCCGTTCGCCGAGCACGGCGAGCATGCCGCCGCCGGCCGCCCGCGCCATGATCTCGCCGCGGCGGCACACCAGGCGCAGCGCGTCCTCGAAGTCCAGGCAGCCGGCCGCGAACAGCGCCGCGTACTCGCCGAGGCTGTGCCCGGCGAGGTAGTCCGGCGGCGGCTCCTCGTCGCGTGCCGCCAGGTAGGCGAGCGCGCCGACCACGAACAGCGCCGGCTGCGCGTACCGGGTGTCGCCGAGCAGGGCGTCGTCGCGGCACAGCCGGGCCACCGGTACGCCGATGATCCGGTCGGCGGCGGCGCACTCGGCCGGGAAGCGGTCGAACAGGTCACCGCCCATGCCCCGGCGCTGCGCGCCCTGCCCCGGGAACACCCAGGCGGACTTCGGTCTGGTGGACACGACTTGGACTGTCCGGCCCGCCGGACGCACTGGCTGCCCAGAGTTGAGCAGCACGCCCGGTCCGGCGCCGCTTAGGTTGCGGCGACAGGGCCGGCCTTCGGAGCGGGGAGCGCATGAACGAGCAGACCGCCATCCCGGACCGCGTGGAGATCGTCCTGGACGTCCTGTCGGGCGTGCTGCCCGCCGGAGTCACGGCGGACGCCGACACGGACCTGGGCGACCTGGGACTCGGTTCCCTCGCCGCCGCGCGGGTGCTGCTGGAGGTCGGCGCCGCGTTCGGCACCGAGCTGCCGACCGACGCGCTGCGCCGCTGCGCCACCGCCCGGGAACTGGCCGAGCTGGCCGCCCGGGCCGCGCCCGCCGGCGCGGGGCTGCGTCCCGACGTACGCGCCGAGCCCGGGCGGCGGCACGAGCCGTTCCCGCTCACCCCGCTCCAGGAGGGCTACCTGCTGGCCAAGGCGACCGGCGGGCCGGGCTGCCACCTCTACCGCGAGTACGACGTCGCCGACCTGGACGTGGACCGCCTGCGCGCGGCGTGGGGGCGGCTGGTCGGGCACCACGAGGCGCTGCGGCTCGTGCTGACCGCGGACGGGCGTCAGCGGGTGGCCGAGCGGCCGCCGGACTGGACCATGCCGGTCGGCGCCGACGCCGAGGAGGTACGCCGTCGCCTCTCCCACCACTCCTACGGCCCGGCCGACGAGCCGCTGTGGACGGTCGAGGTGACCCGTGCCCCGGACGGCGGCGGCGTGCTGCACCTCAGCGTCGACGCGGCGATCGTCGACGGTGCCGGGCTGGAGCTGCTCGTCGAGCAGCTCCGGGCGCTCTACGACGACCCCGGGCGCGAGCTGCCCGCCCCCGGCGCCTCGCTGCGGGACCTCGGCGTGGCGCTCGCCGCCCACCGCGACGGCGACGGGTACCGCGCCGGCCTGGAGTACTGGGCCGACGCGCTGCGCGACCTGCCGCCCGGACCCGCGCTGCCCACCTCCGGCGCCGAGCCCGGCCCGGTCCGGGTGCCGTACACGGCGGCGCTGACGCGGCGCGAGTGGGCCGCGGTGACCGCGTACGCGGGCGATCTCGGCGTCTCCCCGACCGCTGTGGTGCTCACCGCCTTCACCGAGGCGTTGCGGCGGGCCGGCGCCGACGCGGCGTTCTCGCTCGTGCTCACCACCAACAGCCGGCTGTGGCTGCCCGCCGACGCGGCCGGTGTGCCCGGGCCGTTCACCTCGACCACCGTGTTCGTCGCCGAGCCGGCGGCCGGGCGGCCGTTCGGAGAGGCCGCCCGGGCGGTCGACGACCGGCTGCGCCGCGACCTCGAACACGCCGACGTGCCCGGCGTGGCCGCGCTCCGTGAGCTGCGGTCGCGCCGGCTGCCGGTCCCGGCGCGGCTGCCGGTGGTGTTCACCAGCCTGCTCGACGTGGGCGGGACCGGCGCCGACGGCCGGTACGCGGTCAGCCAGACCACCGGCGTCACGCTCGACGCGCAGATCGGCGAGCGCGACGGGGAGCTGCGCGTGCGGTGGGACGTCGCGGAGGACGCCTTCGCCCCGGGCGTGGTCGCCGCGACCTTCGCCTGGTTCGTCAACACGCTGCGCTGGCTGCGGCCCGTCCCCGACGACGCCGGCCGTCCCCTCAACGACCTCCAGCAGGCGTACTTCGTGGCGCGGACCACGGGCGGCACCGGGCCGTGGAGCGGCTGCCAGGTGGTGCACGCCTTCGCCGTCGACCGGCTCGACCTGTCCCGGCTGGAGTCGGCGTGGCTGGGCCTGCTCGCCGCGCACGAGCCGCTGCGGACCGTCGTCACCCCGGACGGCCGGCTGGTCACCCGCGACGACGTGCCGGACCGGTGGCACATCCCGGTGACCGGGCCCGGCGGGCCGCCGTCCGACGCGGTGCAGCGGGACATGGTGGGGCGGGCCTTCCCGCTCGGCCGGCTCCCCCAGGGCGAGCTGCGCGTCCAGGTGGACGAGGCCGGCGCGGCGACCGTGCACGTGGCGCTGGACCTGCTGGTGGCCGACGGCCGCAGCATCCACCTGCTGCTGCGCGAGCTGATGCGCCGCTACGCCGACCCGGGCACGCCGGTGGCCGGGCCGCCCCGCGCGCCGCAGGCGTCGCCGGACCCGCACGCCCGCCGGTACTGGCAGGACCGCCTGGCCGACCTTCCGCCCGGCCCGCCGATCGAGGCGCACGCCGGGCCGCGGCGGCGGCGTACCGCCCGGGTGCCGGGCTGGACGCGGATCCGGCGGCTGGCCCGGGAACGCGGCCTCGCGCTCGACGCGCTGCTCATGGCCGCGCTCACCACCGCGCTCGGCACCTGCCACCACGACCGCTTCGCGGTGCCGCTGGTGCGGTGGACGCCGCGGTCCGAGCCGTTCCGGCCCGCCGAGCTGACCGCGCTGAGCTGGCTGGCCGCGGGCGAGCCGGGCGAGGGCCTGCTCGACCTCGCCGAGCGCTACGACCGGCAGATCAGCGCCGACGCGGCGGCGGACGGCGCGTCGGGCCTGGCCGAGCTGCGGCGGCTGGTGCTGCGGCGGATGCGCGACGGCGGCGCCGGCTACCCGGTCGTGTGCACCGGGCTGCTCGAACTCGGCGACGTGCCGCTGCCGGACGGGGTGACAGCCGGCCCGTGGCTGACGTGCACACCCGACGTGGCGCTGGACTGCATCGCGATCGACGAGGGCGACGACACGCTGCGGTTGTTCTGGGACGCCACCGAGGGCGCGATCGGCGACGACGACCTGGACCGGATCTTCGACGCGTACCGGTCGGCGCTGGCCGAGCTGGCCGACCTCGGCGACGTCCTGTACGGATGGAACGACACCGCCGTCGAGTTCCCGCACGCCGGGCCGGTGCACCTGCTGTTCGAGGCCCAGGCCCGGGCCCGGCCCGAGGCGGTCGCCGTACGCTGGCGCGGCGGGACCACGTCCTTCGGTGAGCTGAACGCGGTGGCGAACCGGATCGCGGTCCGGCTGCGCGCCGCGGGCGTCGGCGCCGGATCGGTGGTCGGGATCAGCGTCGCCCGGGGGCCGCTCATGGTCGCCGCCGTGTACGGCGTGCTCAAGGCCGGTGGCGCCTACCTGCCGGTGGAGCCGTCACTGCCGCCGGCGCGGGCCGCGCTGATGCTCGCCGACGCGGGCGCGATCGCGCTCGTCACGACCGGTGACCTGGACCTGCCCGCGCCGGGCCGGCCGGACGGGATCGCCGTGGTCCACGCCGACCGGGTCGGTTCGGCCGCCGTACCGGACCCGGAGCCGTGCACCGGCGAGGACGACCTCGCGTACGTCATCTTCACCTCCGGCAGCACCGGCCGGCCCAAGGGGGTCGCGGTCACCCACCGGGCCGTGCACAACCTCCTGCACTGGGCGCGCCGGACGTTCCGCTTCGGACCGGAGGACACCGGGCTGTGCGTGACGTCGCTCGGCTTCGACCTGTCCGTGTTCGACATCCTCGGACTGCTCGGCTACGGCGCCTCGATCTATGTGGCCGACTCCGAGCAGCAGAGGGACCCGGCGCTGCTGCTGGACGTCCTGCTGCGGGAACCGGTCACGTTCTGGAACTCCGCGCCGACCACCCTGGCGCACGTCGTACCGCTGACCGCCGCGCACCGCGGCGGGCCCGGCACCACCGACCTGCGGCTGGTGTTCCTCAGCGGGGACCACACGCCGCTGTCCCTGCCCGACGAGCTGCGGGCCTGCTTCACCGCCGCCGAGATCGTCAACCTCGGCGGGGCGACCGAGGCCACCGTGTGGTCGAACTTCTACCGGGTCGGGACGGTCGACCCCGGGTGGCGCAGCATCCCGTACGGCCGGCCGATCGACAACGCCCGCTACTACGTCCTGGACGACGACCGGCGCCCGTGCCGGCCCGGCGTCGAGGGCGACCTCTACATCGCCGGGGAGGTGCTCGCCGTCGGTTACCACAACCGCCCGGACCTCACCGAGGACCGGTTCGTGCCGTGCCCGTTCGGGCCGCCCGGCGACCGGATGTACCGCACCGGCGACCGGGCGGCGTTCCTGCCGGACGGCAACCTGACCTTCCTGGGCCGGGCCGACCACCAGGTGAAGATCCGCGGGTTCCGGGTGGAACTCGGCGAGATCGAGCACCGGCTGCGCGGCCATCCGGGCGTCAAGGACGCGGTGGTGGTCGCCCGCGAGGAGGGCGGCGAGCGCAAACTGGTGGCGTACCTGCTGTCCTCCGGCGGCGCCGCCCCGGCCGTACGCGACCTGCGGGCCTTCGCCGCCGAGACGCTGCCCGACTACATGGTGCCGAGCCACCTGGCCGTGCTGGAGCAGTTCCCCGCCACCGACAACGGCAAGCTGGACCGCGCCGCCCTGCCGTGGCCGCTGCCGCCGGTCACGCCGCCCGCGCCGGACGCCGCACACACACCGGTCGCGCCGCCGGAACCGGCG
Organism: Micromonospora sp. CPM1; assembly: GCF_023896895.1. Classification (NCBI taxonomy): domain Bacteria; kingdom Bacillati; phylum Actinomycetota; class Actinomycetes; order Micromonosporales; family Micromonosporaceae; genus Micromonospora; species Micromonospora sp. CPM1. The sequence continues at coordinate 306,559 of NZ_JAMHIU010000001.1, read as the reverse complement.
GACGCCCCGCACGCACCGGGCGTCCGTCAGGTGCTCACGGAACTGTTCGCCGACCTGCTCGGCGAGACCGTCGACCCGGCGGCCGACCTGTGGGACCAGGGCGCCACGTCGTTCACCATGGTCCAGGTCTCGGCCCGGCTGCACGAGCGTCTCGGCACCCGGGTGCCGGTGGCGGCGCTGCTGGAGAACCCGACGATCGACGGCATCGCCGCGCACCTGTCGCCCGGCCCGCCGGCACCCGTACCCGCGGACCCGCCCCCGGCGGCCGCGCCGCCGCGGACGGTCGACGTGCTCTCCCCCACCGAGCGGTCCGCCTTCGCCGCGGCCCGGCTGGACCTGCGCGACGACGGCGAGGCGGTGTCCCTGTCCGGGGAGCGTCCCGCGCGGCGGTGGTACCGGCGGCGGGCCTCGCGCCGCGACTTCCTCGACCGGCCCGTGCCGCTGTCCACGGTGGCGGGTCTGCTGGGCCTGCTGCGCCCGCTGCCCGACGGCGACCGGGCGCGGCGGCTGTACCCGTCGGCCGGCGACACCTACGGCGTGCAGGTCTACGTCCACGTGCCCGGCGACCGGGTCACCGGGCTGCCGGCCGGCGTCTACTACCACCACCCCGACGAGCACACGCTGCGCCGCATCGGCGACGGCGCGGCCCTGGACCGCACCGCGCACTTCGTCTACAACCGGCCGGTGTACGACCGGGCGGCGTTCCAGATCCTGCTCGTCGGGCAGACGCGGGCGATCCGCCCGCTCTACGGCGACGACGCCGAGCGGTACCTCGCCCTGGAGGCCGGTTACCTCGGCCAGGTGCTGATGGGCGCCCAGGCCGAACACGGCCTCGGGCTGTGCCCGGTCGGCGCGGTCGCCGAGGCGCCGGTGCGCGCCGCGTTGCGGCTGGACGACGACCACGTGTTCCAGCAGGCGTTCCTGTGCGGTCCGGTGACGCGCGACGACGAGACCGAGACGCCCGCCGCCGGTCCACCGCCCGCCGCGGGACCGCACGAGATCGCCGTCGTCGGGGTGGCCGGCCGCTACCCCGGCGCGGACGACGTCGGGACGCTCTGGCGCAACCTCGACGCCGGCCATTGCGCGATCACGTCACCCCCGCCCGGGCGGGGCGCCGGACCGGCCGGCGGCTACCTGTCCGGCCTGGAGACGTTCGACAGCATGGTCTTCGGGATCGCACCGGCCGAGGCGGCCGTCCTCGACCCGCAGGTACGCGTCCTGCTCGAAGTGGTGTGGGCGTGCCTGGAGGATGCCGGCCACACCCCGGCGTCCCTCGGCCGGGTCGGTGTCTTCGTCGGGGTGATGTGGCACGACCACCGCCTGGCCGGCACCGACCGGTGGCGCGACGGCGACCCGGCCCGGATCTCCGGCACCGGCTCGGAGATCGCCAACCGGATCTCCCACACCTTCGACTTCCGCGGCCCGAGCGTCGCCGTGGACACCTCCTGTTCCTCCGCGCTGACCGCGCTGCGCCAGGCGGCCGAGAGCCTCGACCGGGGCGACTGCGACGCCGCCGTGGTCGGCGCGGTGAACCTGCTGGCGCATCCGTACCACGTGGCGGTGCTGCGCGGGCTGGGCCTGGTCGCCGAGACGCCGCACCGGGCGCTGGACGCCGCCGCCGGCGGCTGGTCGCCCGGCGAGGGCGCCGGCGCGCTGCTGCTGCGCCGGCTCGGCGACGCGCGCCGGGACCGCGACCGCGTCGACGCCGTGGTGGAGAGCACCTGGGTGGGGCACAGCGGCGCGACGAGCCGGTTCGGCACGCCCGACGCGGCCACCCTGGCCGGCTCGCTCGCCGAGGCGGTGAGCCGGGCCGGGCTCACCCCCGCCGACATCGGGTACGTCGAGTGCGCGGCCTCCGGGGCCGCCCTGTCCGACGCCGCCGAGATCGAGGCCGTGGGGCGGTTCCTGGCCGCCGCCGCGCCCGGTCCCGAGGGGGTACGCGTGCCGATCGGCACCCTCAAGCCGAACCTGGGCCACGCGGAGGCCGCGTCCGGACTCGCGCAGCTGACCAAGGTGCTCCTCCAGCTGCGGCACCGCCGGCTCGTACCGACCCTGGTGGCGGAGGCACCCCACCCGCTCGTCGACCTCGGCGCGCTGCCGGTGCGGTTCGTCCGCCGGTCCGAGCCGTGGACCGGCGTCCCGCTGCGCGCGCTCGTCACGGCGGTCGGCGCGACCGGCACCGTGGGGCACGTGGTGCTGCGGTCCGACGAGGAGGAACGATGAGCAACCGGTGGATCAAGGGCCCGGCCGACCCGGACGCCCCGATGCTGCTGTACTGCGTCCCGCACGCCGGGGGCGGCGGCTCGTTCTTCCGGCCGTGGCGCGCCGCGCTGGAGCCGTACCTGGGCGTCTGCCCGGTCGTGCTGCCCGGCCGGGAGTCCCGGCTGTCGGAGCCGCCGTATACCAGCATCGAGCACGTCGTGCCGCCGCTGGCCGCCGCGATCGCCGCGCACGCGGACCGCCCGTACGCGTTGTTCGGCCACAGCATGGGCGCGGTGGTCGCGTACGAGACCGCCCGGCGGCTGTCCGCCGGGCCGAACGGTCCGGCGCGGCTGTTCGTCTCCGGCCGGCGCGCGCCGCACCTGCCCGCCCGCCGGCCGGACCGGCACACGCTCGGCGCGGACGAGTTCCTGCCGGCCGTCGCGGCGCTGGGCGGCACGCCGGACGAGGTGCTGCGGCGGCACGACCTGATGGCGTTGTTCCTGCCGGGGCTGCGCGCCGACTTCGCGGTCAACGAGACGTACCGGCAGTTGCCCGGCCCGCCGCTGCGCTGTCCCGTGTCGGCGTTCACCGGCGACGCCGATCCGGAGGTCGACGTGACGGAGATGCGCTCCTGGGCCGAGGTCACGTCGGCCGGCTTCAGCCTGCGGGTGTTCAGCGGCGGTCACTTCTATCTGGCCGGCCCGCCCGCCGAGCTGGCCGAGGCGCTCCTGGCCGATCTCGCCGTGCGGTCCTGAGCCGGTCCTGAGCCGGTCCTGAAGACGACGGAACGGGACGGGCCCGCGCCCGTCCCGTTCCCGTTCTCCCGCGCTCAGGCGGACAGCGAGGCCACGACCTCCTGCGTCGCCTGGAGCAGGATCCGCGACATCGTGCGCAGCTCCTCCTCGGTCATCACCAGCGGCGGCACGATGACGATGGTGTCGCTCGGCGCCGAGTGGATGATCATGCCGAGCTCGCGGCACCGCTCGGTGATACGGGTCGCGACGCCCAGCTCCATCGGGAACGGCTCGCGCGTCTCCACGTCGGCCACCAGCTCGACGGCGGCCAGCAGGCCGCACTGGCGGATGTCGCCGACGTGCGGAACGCTGCGGAACTTGTCCAGCTCCTCGGCCAGGACCACGGCCTGCGCCTGGCCGTGCCGGATCAGGTCGTCCTTCTCGAACAGGTCCAGGCTCGCCAGCGCCACGGCGACGGCGAGCGGGTTGCCGGAGAACGTGTGCCCGGACAGCAGCATCTTGCCGTCGCCGCGGAACGCGTCGAACACCTCCGCGGACGCCATCGTCGCCGTCAACGGCATGTACCCGCCGGTCAGGCCCTTGCCGACGCAGAGGATGTCGGGCGACACGCCGTCGGCCTGGCAGGCGAACATCGGGCCGGTACGGCCGAAGCCCACACCCAGCTCGTCGGCGATGAGCAGGACGCCGTAGCGGCGGGCGATCTCGGCGACCCGGGCCAGGTGACCGTCGCGCGCCACGATCATGCCGCTGACGTTCTGCACGCGCGGCTCCACGAGCACGGCGGCGACCTCGTCGCCTTCGCGCTCCAGCACCTCCTCCAGCGTGTCCGCGCAGGCCAGGTTGCAGTTGTTGTTGCACAACCCGCAGCGGTACGCGTACGGCTGGGCGAACGAGCTGGTCTCGCGCAGCAGCGGCTGGTAGAAGTTCTTCAGGATCGTCATCTGGCCCACCGACAGCGCGCCGACGGTGTCGCCGTGGAAGGCCCCGCCCATGGACACGAACTTGTTGCGCTGCGGCGATCCCTTGAAGACCCAGTAGGAGTACGCCATCTTCATCGCCGTCTCCACGGCGCTGGAGCCGGACTCCAGGAACAGCACCTTGTCGATGCCCTCCGGGGCGAGCCGGACCAGCCGGTCGGCGAGTTCCGCGGCGCCCGGGTGGGTCATGCCGTACAGCGTGGTGTGCGCGATCTTCGCCGCCTGCGCGGCCAGCGCCTCGTTCAGTTCCCGACGTTGGTGGCCGTGGATGTTCACGCCCAGCGAGGAGCCCGCGTCGAGATAGCGGTTGCCGTCGCTGTCGACCAGGTAGACACCCTCGCCGTGGGTGATCACCAGGGGCTTGGCGTTGAGGTAGGCGTCGGTGGGGGTGTACGGGTGCCACACGCGCTGCTGGTCCAGCGTGCGCAGGCGTTCGGTCTCCGTGGTTTCGAGGTCCATGCGTCGGCGCTCCGTCATCGAAGGGAACCAGGACAACAGCACGCAGTCCACCGGAAGAGGGCCGGTGACGTCTGCGCAGTAGTGCGCAGGGTGGCCGGTGCTCAACTCTGAGCAGAGGTGTCGCCATGGCCCGGAAATGCTCATCCGGAGCCGGCGCCGACCGGTGCGGCCGAACGCTGGAGAGGGGACGCCGACGTGACGACCTCCGAACAACCGGACCTGATGTCGCCCGCCGCACGGGAGACGGCCTACGACACCTACGCCGCCCTCCGCGACGCCAACCCGGTCTCCCGGGTCCGGATGCCCACCGGCCAGGACGTCTGGCTGGTCACCGGCTACGACGAGTGCACCAGCTTCCTCACCGACTACCACCGGTTCAAGACCAGCCCGACAGTGATGCCCGAGGGCATGGAGGCGCCGGCGCTGCCCGAGGCGGTGGTGCGGCTGCTCGGCGGCAGCATGGGCAGCGTCGATCCGCCCGAGCACACCCGGCAGCGCCGGCTGGTGCAGCAGGCGTTCACGCCGCAGTACGTCGAGCGGCTGCGCCCCGGCGTCCAGCAGATCACCGACCAGCTCGTCGACGGGCTGCTCGAACGTGAGGGGCGGACCTTCGACCTGGTCGAGGACTTCGCGGTGCCGCTGCCGCTCACCGTCATGTCCGACATGCTGGGCATCCCCCGCGCCGACCGGGACCGGTTCCGGCTCTGGTCCGAACTGCTGCTGTCGCTGGACCCGACGTCCGCGCAGTCCGCGCCGCAGGGCATGAACCCGGCCCAGGTGATGGCCGAGATCGAGGAGTTCGTGCGCTACCTGGACGCGCTGATCCAGCGCAAGCGCGCCGAGCCCGGCGACGACCTGATCTCCGGGATGGCCCTGGCCGAGGCCGACGGCGAGCGGATGAGCGACGACGAGTTGCTGAAGATGGTGGCGCTGCTCGTGGTCGGCGGCCTCGGCACCACGCAGCACCTGATCGGCAACATGGTCCTGGCGCTGTTCCGCAACCCCGACCAGCTGCGGCTGCTGCGCGACAAGCCCGAGCTGGCGCCGGGCGCCGTCGAGGAGATGCTGCGCTACCACGGCCCGATCGAGATCAGCTTCCCGCGGTTCGCCGCCGAGGACACCGAGATCGGCGGCGTGCCGATCAGCCGCGGCGAGATGGTGATCGGCGTCCTCGCGGCCGCCGACCGCGATCCGGGCCGCTACTCGGAGCCGGACCGGCTCGACATCGAGCGGACCGCGAACCGGCACCTCGCCTTCGGCCGGGGCGCCCACATGTGCCTGGGCGCGCCGCTGGCCCGCGTCGAGGGGCAGGTCGCCATCACCACGCTGCTCGCCCGGATGCCCGACCTGCGCCCGGCGGAGAGCCTTGACGAGACGCCCTGGCGGCCCGGGCTCACGCTGCGCGGGCTGACCGCGCTCACGGTCGAGTTCTGACCGGGCCGGCGCGACCGGCTCCCACTGCGGTTCGGCCGGCCGGCCGGTGAGCATCCCGACCGAACCGCAGAGGGAGGAGACGACGTGGCGAACGCCATCGTCGCTGACGGGCTACGCAGACAGTTCGACAAGGTGACCGCGCTGGACGGCCTGGACCTGGTGGTGCCGGAGGGCACCATCACCGGGATCCTCGGGCCGAACGGCGCGGGCAAGAGCACCGCCGTCCGGCTGCTCACCACACTGCTCGCCCCGACCGGCGGCCGGGCCGAGGTGGCCGGGTTCGACGTGGTCACCCAGGCCGCCGAGGTACGCCGGGTGATCAGCCTGTCCGGGCAGCACGCCGCCGTGGACGAGAACCTCTCCGGGTTCGAGAACCTGGAGATGCTGGGCCGGCTGCTGCACCTGGGCTCCCGGCAGAGCCGGCAGCGGGCCGACGAGCTGCTGCAACGCTTCGACCTCGTGGACGCCGCGGGCCGCCGGGCGAAGGAGTACTCCGGCGGCATGCGGCGGCGCCTCGACCTGGCCGCCGCGCTGATCCGTACGCCGCGGGTGCTGTTCCTCGACGAGCCGACCACCGGCCTGGACACCCGGAGCCGGACGGCGCTGTGGGACACCATCGGTGAGCTGGTCTCCGGCGGCATGACGCTGCTGCTGACCACCCAGTACCTCGAGGAGGCCGACCGGCTGGCCGACCAGATCGTGGTGATCGACCACGGCCGGGTGGTCGCCGGCGGCACGCCGGACGAGCTGAAGCGGCGGGTCTCCGGCACCAGCCTGGAGATCACCCTCGGGCCGGACGCCGACCTGACCGCCGCACAGGCGGTGCTCACCTCGCTCGGCACCGGACCGGCCAGCGTGGACGAGGCCGCCGGCCGGATCTCCGTGCCGGCCGGCGACGGCGTGGACACGCTCCTGGCCGGCGCGCGGCTGCTGCGCCAGGCCGGCATCCCGGTCCGGGACGCCGCGCTGCGCACGGCGACGCTGGACGACGTCTTCCTCGCCCTCACCGGCCCAGGCCGGCGGACCGGCGACGAGCCCGCCAAGGAGACCGTGGAGGAGAAGCAGTGAACGCCGTCGTACTGGCCTTCGGTGAGGGCGTCGTCGTCGCGAAGCGCAACCTGAGGATGATCCTGCGCGTACCGGAGATGCTGCTCAACGCGGCCATCGCGCCGGCGATGATGACGCTGCTGTTCGGCTTCATCGTCGGCGGCGCGATCGACGCGCAGGGGGTGCCGTACCGCGAGTACCTGCTCGGCGGCATCTTCGTGCAGGCGGTCCTCTTCGGCGCCGTCAACACCGGCACCGCGATCGCCGCCGACCTGCGCAACGGCATCGTCGACCGGCTGATGTCGATGCCCATCTCCCGGTCCGCGGTGCTCGTCGGCCGCACCACGAGCGACCTGGTGAACAGCGGTGTGGTCATCACCGTCACCGCGCTGCTCGGCCTGGTCGTGGGGTGGCGCAGCCGCACGTCGGTGCCCGAGGCGGCGCTGGGATTCCTGATCCTGCTGGCGTTCGCGTACGCGCTGTCGTGGCTGATGGCCGTGGTGGGGCTGGCGTCCCGGGCGCCGGAGGCGGTCAGCAGCACCGGCTTCACCATCGCCATCCCGCTGGGCTTCCTCTCCAACGCCTACGTGCCGATCGACTCCATGCCGGGCGTCCTGCAACCGGTCGCCGAGTGGAACCCGGTCTCGGCGATCGTCCAGGCGGTCCGGGTCCAGTTCGGCAACGTCGACCCGTCCACCGCGCCGGACGTCTGGCCGCTGCAACACCCGGTCGCCGCCTCCGCGCTGTGGATCGGCGCTCTGCTGGCCCTGTCGATCCCGCTGGCGATCGCCCAGTTCCGCAGGTCCGCCGGGCGCTGAGACGCCCGCCTCCCGCCGGACGACGACTCCGCCCGTGCAATCGGGCGGAGTCGTCGTCGGTGGGGGGCCTACTCCACCAGGACGCGGTCCGGCGCGCGGCGGCGCAGCCGGCTGGAACGTCGCAGCGACCGCAGCCACATCAGGGTGCCGCCGCCGTCGAGCAGGAACGACAGCATCGCCAGCGCGAGCACGTCGGCCCAGGTGAACTGGCCGGTCATCTCGTCGCCGCGGAAGAAGCCGACGACCCGGACCAGGTAGAACCACAGCAGCGGGATGGTCGCGGTGAACAGGACGGCCAGGGCCACGACGCGGCCCAGGACCCAGACGACCGCGTAGATCCGGATGGTGCGCATCTCGCCGCGCCCGACCCCGGACTGGTCGATGAGCCGGCGGCGCAGCACCCGCCGGACGAGGTTGCGCAGGTAGGCGCCGGTGTCGGCCATCAGGCTCCGGGTGTCCAGCGCGGTCGTGATCAGGTAGTAGAAGTCGGTACGCAGGAACAGGAAGGTCTGCCAGAGCAGCCGGATGAACGACGTGAACAGCACGCCGGCCACCACCAGCCGTACCGGCTCCGGCAGCCCGAGGACGCCGACGTCGTTCAGCCACAGCGTGATGAACAGCAGCGCCGCGCCGATCACGTCGACGAGCGGCCCGACCAGCACCGCGACGAAACGCTCCCGCTTGGACGCCATCCACATGCCGGACAGGTCGGTCTGCGCGACGATGGCGTACATCTGGTTGCCGACAGTCATGCGGGCCGACGTGCCGGCGGCGCGCGCCCCCACGACGTGGGCCAGCTCGTGCAGCCACACGCCGATCACCGCGATGCCGAGGACGACCAGCAGGTAGGCCCAGAAGTGGGAGTGGAACATGAGGCTGGACGGCCCGGGCACCAGCCCCGGCCGGTCGACGGCCATCGCGACCGCGACTCCGACGACCACACCGCAGACGGCGAGCACGGGCCGGCTCAGCAGGCGCCGTGCGGCGTGCGGGGACAGCCACTCCAGATGCCCGGCGCGTCGCGCCCGGGCCGGTTCGGCGTCCGGCGGCGGGTCGTGCGCGCCGGCCGGGGCGAGGAACCCCTCGTCGGCCAGCGCCTGGAGGAACGCGTCGGCGTCCGGCGACGCCGCGTGCGTCGCCTCGAAGCGGCGGACGGCCTCACCGACTGTGGCGCCGTCGCGCAGCCACTCCAGCAGGTCGAGGCCCTCGGCCGGGATGGACAGGTAGACCTGACGACTGTCGTCACCGATCACGGCGAAGTCACCGTCTCTGCGGGCGGTGTACGGCCGGACCAGGACCGGTGCGTCGAGGGCGAACTCGGTCACTGTGGGACCTCTCCTCTGACGTGCGGGACTGGGCGCAGGGGCGGGGGTCCGGCAACCGGACCCCCGCCCCCGTGTCACCGGGTTCAGTTCAGCGCGGGCGCGCACGGGGCGACGGTGCTGGCCTTGATGGACTCCAGCTTGCGCACCGGGAGCGACTTCTTGGGCGCGGTCTCCTTGGTCATGGGAACACCTCCTCTCCACCTCTCGTCGGGACGGGGGGCACCCGCCGGCCGGCTTCGGCGGGAGATCGTGTGCCGAGGGCGTCGTCGCCGCCGACGAACCGCGCGGCGAGGTCGACGAGGCTGTCCTCGGCGTGGAACAGCGACAGGTGGTCGCCGTGCGGGGCGACGTGCAGGACGGACCCGGCGATCCGGGCGGCCACGGCCCGCGACCCGGCGGGATGCGCCGTGTGGTCGTCCTCGCTGGTGACGACGAGCGTGCGCGTGGTCAGCCCGGCGAGGTACGGACGCAGGTCCGTGCCCATGATGGCGCCGTTGAGCCGGCAGTAGCGGCGCAGCAGGTCGGGCGTCGCGTACGGGTACGTGACCAGGTGCGCCAGCCGTGGCGGGGCGACGCCGAGCATGGTGTTGGTGAGCACCGCGTGCACCGCCGCGGCCTGCTGCGGGCTGCGGGCGGCCATCGCCATCAGAGCCTGCAGGTTCTGCTGGTGGTCGGTCTTCGGGCTCTCGCCGCCGAGGTCGAAGTCGCCGTGCCAGAGGCTCAGCGACGACACCCGCTCCGGCGCCCGCGCGGCCGCCACGACCGCGAGCACCGCGCCGCCGCACAGGCCGATCAGGTGCGCGCGGCGCAGCCCGAACCGGTCCAGCACCGCGAGGAGGTCGTCGGCCTGGGCCACCACGCCGGTGTCGCCGGTGAACCCGTCCACGTCGGCGAACAGGCCCCGGGTCTCGGGGACGAGCACGTGGAAGTCGCGGGACAGCCGGTCGGCCCAGCCCTCCGCGAGCCGGGCGGGCATCCCGCACGCGGACACCAGCAGCACCGGCGGCCGGTCCGGGTCGCCGCCGGCGTACGTCGGCAGCACCGCCCCGTCGCCGGTACGCACGTCGGTGCGCCGGAAGCGGCAGGTGAAGTCCCGCTCGCGCGCCTCGGCGGCCACCCGCGGCTCGTCCGCCGCCCGCGGGGCCGGGTTCGCGTCGAGGTCCAGCAGGGCGCTCAGCACCCGCTCGAACGGGCCGAGATCGGCGACGTCGGTCACCGGCGTCGGCGCCGGCACGTCCAGCCGTTCGCACAGCCGGGCCAGCGCGGCGGCGGTGGCCGGGTCGGCGCACCGCACCCGTACCGGTGGCGGCAGCACCCGCAGCAGCGGGCCCGCCGCCAGCAGCGCGGCGGCCGTGTCCAGCCCCGGCGTCACGCGCCCGCCCCGATCCACTCGTAGGTGCGGTGGTAGGCGCGGGCGCCGGTGCAGGCGAGCAGCGTGCGCGGGCCCGCGACCCGGTCCAGCACCTCGGCGTACCGCCCCGGGTCGATCCGCTTGTCCGCCACCGGTACGAGGCAGTCGGCGTTGTCGGCGAGGATCCGCCTGTACTCGTCGAACGTCAGCTCGCACCGGCCGGCGAGGTGCTCGCCGATGCGCATCCGGCCCACCTCGGCGGTGGACCGCGCGTCGACCAGGCCGGAGTAGAACTCGGCGGCGCAGCCGGAGCCGTACGAGTACATCCCGACCCGTACCGGTTCGTCGGGCCGCAGGTGGTCGATCAGGCTGGCCAGGGCCAGGTAGACCGAGCCGGAGCAGAGGTTGCCGACCAGCCGCGGGTACTCCAGCCCGGGCGCGACGCGGCGGGCGAAGTCCGCGTCGGCGTCCGGCAGCCGGTGCTCGCGGGCGAGCTTGCGGTGCGCCGCGCGGACGATGCCGGCGAACGGCGTGTGCATGGCCAGCCCGCCGAAGGTGGTGGCGAAGTCGACGTCCGCCACCTTCTCCGCGTAGTGGGCGTAGGCGTTCGTCAGGCAGTCCAGGTAGGCGAACAGCGAGCGGTCCGCGTCGGCGACGTCGAACGTCGGGCCCGGCCGCGCCGAGTCGAACGTCTCGTAGCTGTGCGTCCCGAACGCCCCGAGGTCCACGTCCAGCACCCGCGGGTCGTCGCCGAGCAGCACCGCCGCGGCGCCGGTGCCCATGGCCGGCTCGGTGTACGAGGCGTTCTCGTTCACCAGTGACACGTCGGTGGCGATCACCAGCGCCTTGGCGCCCGGCGACAGGCCGGCGGCGAGGTAGCCGCAGGCGAGCTGGAGCGCCCCGGTCGCGGCGTAGCAGGCCTGCTTCACCTCCAGCATCCGGCAGCGGCGGCTCAGCCCGAGGTGCCGGTGCACGTACGAGGCGATCGACTTGCTCAGGTCCAGGCCGGACTCGCTGGAGGTCACCAGCAGTTCGATCCGGTCGCGGTCGGCCTCGTCCATCGCGTCGAGGATCGGCTTGGCGGCGTTCACCGCGTGCGTGACCGGATCCTCGAACGGCAGCGCGACCGACTTCGCGGTCATCATCAGGTTGCCCAGGCGGGTCGCGTCCAGACCGCGCCCCTCGAACAGGACCGGCACCGCGACGGAGGCCACCCCGCAGTACACGTTCAGGGCCTCGATGCCCACGTTCATGCCGTCACCTCGCAGAGGTACGCGACCAGGTGGTCGATGTCGGGCAGGTCACTGAAGCTGCCGAGCGGCTCGTCGACGCCGAGCCGCTCCCGGAGGGCCAGGATGATCTCGACCCGGTCGATCGAGTCGGCGCCCAGGTCGCGCAGGTGCGCGCCGCCCGGGATCCGGTCGCCGGGGACCGCCGGCAGGATCTCGGTGATCACCTCGTGGACCACCCGCCGGACCGCCTCGTCGTTCGCGCTCACGTCGTCGCCTCCGTCCGGGTCTGCGCGAGGGCCACCGCGAGCGGCCGTCCGGTGTCGCGGTCGGCGAGCACCACCCGGACCGTCTCGTCGGCGCCGGTCACGTCGCCGCCCGACCGCCGGGACACCCGCACCCGCAGCACGGCGCCCACGTCGGCGTTGCCGAGGTAGCTCATCCGCTGGTCCAGCACGATCCGCCGGAGGAAACCGGCGTCGGTGCCGCCGCGGTGCCGCCACAGCCGCAGCGACGCCCAGTCCACGATGGAGAAGTAGGACGCGAAGTAGAGCAGGCCCACGCCGTTGAGGTCGCGGCTCGGGTCGACCGGGTAGTCCAGCGCCAGCCGGTCCAGCGGGTCGGGCGGGTCGGGCTCGGCGCCGAGGGCGCGCAGTTCGGCGTACGCGCGCCGGGGCGAGTGCCGCGCGGGCAGCACGGGCAGGTGCGCGTGGCGGAACCCCGGTGGGGACGCGCTGCGCAGGTCGCCGTTGCCGCCCGACGGGCCCCGGACCACCCAGCGGTTGAAGTTCTGCGCGTACAGGCATGCCGGGTCGGGGTGGGCGTAGAACTCGTCCGGGTCGACGACCCGTCCCGGCCGGTCGCCGCGCCGGATCTCGTGCAGCGTCAGCACCGACTCGCTGCCGGAGGCGAAGGACCGCGAGTCCACCCGCAGCACGTCGCCGAAGGTCATGCCGCGCACGTGCAGGTCGGCGCCGCCGCGCAGGTGGATGTAGTGGAACGCCAGGTAGGTCGGCATCCCGTCGGCGTCGCGGGCGGTGTAGACGTTGGTGTCGCAGAGCGCGCTGACGGTGTCCCAGGTCCAGTCGCCGACCTGGCCGACGAACAGCGACCCCGGCCCGCACATGCCGGGCCGCACCACAGTCGTCCGCGTCGTCGCGTCGGGACCGAGCAGTTCCAGCTCGGGAGTCAGGACGGTCACGACCCCTCCCCTCCGGCGCCGCGCAGGAAGTCGGTCAGGATCCGGTTGCACTCCTGCGGGCTGGTCAGATACGGGAAGTGGCCGGCGTCGGCGATCTCCTCGTAGCGGGCGCCCCGGATGCCCTGGTGCAGCAGCCGGGCCGTCTCCGACGGGATGACCGTGTCGTGCCGGCCCTGCACCACGAGCGCCGGCAGGTCCAGCTCGCCGAGCCGGGCGCGGAGGTCCGGCCGGGCCGCGAACACGTCGAGGTAGCGCAGCCCTGTCTGGGGGTCCATGCTCTCGCAGCGCAGCAGCAGCGCCTCCACGGCGGCCCGCTCGTGCCGCAGCCGGTCGGCGCCGGACCCCTCGATCGTGCGGTCGAGGTCCTGGGCCGCCACCACGGCCAGCCGGTTGATCTCACCGACCCGGTTGCCGATCTTGTAGGAGCTGCCGAGCAGGATCAGCGAGGCGGTGTCCTCGGGGTGGTTGAGGGCGAACGTGAGCGCGACCAGCCCGCCGAATGACGCGCCGGCGACGTGGACCGGCCCGTCGACCCCGATCTCCCGCAGCACCCGCTGTTGGAGGGCGGCGATCCCGTCGAGGGTGAGGTCGGCCGAGGCGGTGCTCGCCCCGACGCCGGGGTGGTGGACGCTGATCACCCGGTACCGCCCGGCCAGCGCCTCGAACTGCCGCGCGAAGACGCCGGCGCCGATGTTGAACGGGTGGGCGAGCAGCAGCGGCGGGCCGTCGCCGGCGGTGAAGACCTCCACCTGGGCGCCGGCCACCGGCACCACCCGCCGGCGTACGGCCGGCTGGTGTTCCCGCAGCACGGTGCCGTTGTCGTCGGCCGGGGCCCGGTCGCGCAGTGCCTGCCGGACGTCCTCGGGCACCCGGTCGGCGGGCTGGTAGACCGCCCGGGCCGCCTCCCCCGCCGTGCGGATCCCGCCGGTGACCAGTTCGGGAACCTCGCCCGGTGCGGCGGCGAGCGCGGCGACGGCGGCCACCATCGCCTCGGCGTCGTCGGGCCCGAAGCCGACCGGCACGGCGAGCCGGACGGTGCCGGCGAGCGGCCCGCCGACGGCCAGGTGCGGGCCGCCCCGGACGCCGGCGCCGGTGTAGAGCCAGGCCAGCCCGGACATCGTGGGGTGTTCCTGACCGGCCAGTCCGGGCATCCGGGCGAGGTCGAGCAGGACACAGTGGGCGCCGTCGACGTCCACGACCGGCAGGCCGGCCGCCCGCAGGCCGTCGCGGAGCACCGCGACGGCGGCGACGCGCCGCCGGACCAGTTCCGTGACGCCGTCGCGGTCCGCGAGCGCGGCCCGCAGCGTCATCCGGGTGGCCCGGTCCACCTCGGCGCCGCGCCGCGCCACGTGCTCGCGCAGCCGCGCCGCCAGCTCCGGGTCGCGGGTGGCGACCAGCCCGCCGGCGGTGACGCCGAAGTCCTTGGACAGGCTGAGCGTCGCCGTGTCGGCGACGGCGAGCATGTCCCGCACCACGGTCCAGGGATCCCCGCCGGGGCCGGCGAGCCGGACGGCGTTGTCGACGACGCGGCTGGCGTCCAGGACGAGCGGCACCCCGTGTGCGGCGGTGACGCGGCGCAGCTCCCGGAGGGCGGCGGGTTCGACGGGTACGCCACCGGCGGCGTTGCTGGCCGCCTCCACCACCACGAACGACACCGATCCGGGGGTCCGGCGGGTCAGCTCGGCCGCGAACGCCTCGATCGTCTCCGGGTCGAGCCGGCCGATTCCGACGGCCACCGGTTCGTAGCCGAGGTCGGCGAGCGTGGACAGCCAGGTCGGGAAGGCCGCGGCGTGCAGCACGACACCGCGCGGGCCGGGGTGGCAGCGGCAGAGCAGTTCCTCGGCCGTCCGCCCCGACCGGGTCGGCACCACCTCGGGCATGGGCAGCCAGTCGTGCGCGGTGAGCTCGGGCGGGGCGGGCCGCTCGGCGAGCAGCCGCGTCCGGGCCGCGACGAAACCGTCCGCCCGCTCCGCCCAGGAGTCGGTGAGCAGGTCGAAGGGGACCAGCTCGGTCGGCAGTGCCAGCGCGTTGTACCCGTGCGCGGCCAGCAGGTCGGCACGTCCCGGCCGCAGCGCCGGGTCCGGCGGCGGTCCCGCGTCCGCCGGCGGCGCGGCGGCGCCCGACGGCACGGCGCTCTCCGGCGGCGCGGTGGCGCGCGGCGGCGTCGCGGCGGCGGCGTCCGACGACGGCGCGGGACCGGCGGGGGTGCCGTCCACGAGGTCCGGGTTGGCGATCATCAGGATGATGTCGGTGACCGACGTACGGTCGCCGGTCGCCGGCTGGCACAGGTAGATCGGCGTGTTCTCGGGCCGGAACTTGTTCTTGAACTGGAAGTTGCCGGGCCCGAACACGCCCACCGAGTGCAGCTCCGCCAGCGCGTCCGCCACCGCCGGGTCGGCGTTCGGCGACTCGGTGATGGCGACGCCGAAGCTCGCCCCGAAGCTGAACGACGTGCATCCCTCGGCGGCGGTCAGCTCGATGATCCGGACGATCGCCCACTCCAGACCGCCGGCGGGCATCTCGTCGGCGTAGAACTCCAGGTCGAGCAGGTATCCCCGCTCGGACGGGATCCGGGTCACGATGACCGCGTTGACGAGGACGTCGTCCACCCGGGTGAGGAAGACCCGGTGCCGGGGGTCGAGCGTGCCGCCGCCGATCTCCTCGCGGACCACGCCGACGTACGGGTTCACCATCTGCTTGCGCCGGCCCCAGGAGTCGATCAGACCGACGATCTGCCGGTCGGTCTCCGGCGACGCGCCGGCCCGGTACTCCTCGATCCGGCAGTCACCGGCGCGCTCGAACCGGTGCAGGAGGCTGCGCAGCCGCTGCATCCGGCCGCCCCGTACGGTGAACGAGGCCAGGTCCGTCAGGCGCTGCACCGCCCCGAACGGGGTCGCGGTGACCGGTTCCCCGGCGACCTCGGTCAGGTGGGCCAGGGACAGGAAGTTGGGCCGCAGACCGTGGCGCCGCGCCCAGGCCATCCACTCCGCGACGAGGTCGTGGAAGTGGTCGTGGTGCCCGACGAAGCTCCAGGCGAACACGTCGTCGCCGCGGACCGAGAAGTTGACGTAGCCGGCCCGCTCAGAGTCGACGAACGCGTACGGGGCGATGTCCCGGCCGGCCAGCCCGCCCTCCTTGGCGTGGCGGCGGTCGAGGTCGGCCAGGAGGTCACTCAGCGCCGGGCGGCCGGGCAAGGTCCGCTTGCGGACGACGACGGGCTCGCCGTCGACCTCGGCGCCGCTCTCGATCGTCCGGCCGGTGGCCCGCGAACCGTCGCCCGGCTCGGTCCGGACGCCGGTCCCGGCGGACCGCCCGGCCAGGAACGCGGTGAGGTCGGCCATCGTCGGGTGGTCGAACAGCAGCGTCTTGGGCAGCGCGCCGTAACGCTGCTCCAGGGCGCCGACGACCCGCAGCATGTCGAACGAGGTGAGGCCGCTGTCGGCGAACGTCCGCCCGGGCTCGACGGGACGCTCCAGCACCCCGGCCACGATCTCCTCGACGCCGTCGCCGGGTGCGGCCGGGCGTGGTGCCCGCGTGCCGGCGGCCACGAGCGCCGCCACCGCCTCGACCGTGTCGTGCTCGTACAGGTCGGCGGCGGTGATCTCCACGTCGAACGTGGCCACCACCAGCCGGGCCAGTTCCATCCGGAAGATCGAGTCGAGGCCGAGGTCGGCGAACGCCCGGTCGGCCGTGATCTCCGTACGGTCGGCGCCGAGCACCCGCGCCACGCAGTCCCGTACCGCCTCGGCCACCTCCGCGGGCGCGGCCGGGACCGTACCGGCGGGCTCCTGGACGACGACGACGGCGGCGGCCGGCCGGCCGGCGCGGCGCGGCTGCTCGGCGGGGCCGTGCGGTTCGACGAGGCCCCGCGGGTCGGCGGGGTCCGGTCGGTCGGCGGGGTCCGGCCGGTCGACGTGCTCGTGCGGTTGCGCGGGGCTCGTCCGCGCGGGCGCGGCCGGTGGCGCAGCGGCGGCGGGTGGCGCCGTAGCGGCGGGACCGGCTCCGGCCGGGCGGGTGGCCGGGCGGGCGAGGACGCCCACCGGGGCCGCGCCGTTCGGCGTGTGTCCGCCGTTCACCGCTCCCGCGCCGGCGGACGCGCGCCGGCCCGCGCCGTTGCGGCGCAAGGCCGACGGATCACGCAGCACGATCCGGTCGGCGGCGGTGCGCCGCACCGGGGCGGGCCGCTCGGCCGGAACATGCGGGGCGGGCGGCTCGGCCGGGGCGGGCCGGGACGGCGCGGCGGCGCGGGCCAGGCCCTCGTCGAACCAGAACGGCCGGGCCGCCAGCGGCGGCGCGGGCACGGAGATCCGGGCCGGCCGGTGCTCCCAGGTCGCCGCCCAGTCGACGTCACCGCCGGCCAGCCAGGCCTCGGTCTCGGCGTCGAGGCGGGCCGGGGCGTCGCCGCGCAGCACCGCCACCGCCTCGGCGGCGTCGGCGACCACAGCGGCGAACCGGTGGGCCAGGGCGTCGCGTCCCACCTGGAGCGTGTACGTGGCACGGGCCAGGTCGGCGCCCTCCGCGAGGTGGTCCGCGACCCGGCGCCGGTACTCGGCCAGGGCCGCGGGACCGGACGCGGACAGCGCCAGGCGCCAGGGGCCCGGCGCCGGGGACGCCGGCAGCGGCGGCGGCGACTGCACGACCACGTGGGCGTTGGTTCCGCCGAACCCGAACGAGCTGACCCCGGCGACCCGGTCGCCGGTCCAGGGCACGTCCCGGTCCAGCACTGTGAACGGGGTGCCGTCCAGCCGCAGGTACGGGTTACGCCGGTGCTGGTGCAGCGTGCGCGGCAGCCGTTCGTGCCGCAGGCTCAGCAGCACCTTGAGCAGCCCGGCGATGCCGGCCGCGGCCTCCAGGTGGCCGATGTTCGTCTTCACCGTCCCGACCGCGATC
This sequence comes from Micromonospora sp. CPM1, assembly GCF_023896895.1. Lineage (NCBI taxonomy): Bacteria > Bacillati > Actinomycetota > Actinomycetes > Micromonosporales > Micromonosporaceae > Micromonospora > Micromonospora sp. CPM1. The sequence continues at coordinate 288,871 of NZ_JAMHIU010000001.1, read as the reverse complement.
GTGGCGTCCACGCCCTCGAACGCCTTCTTCAGCCCTTCGATCTCGATCGGGTCGCCGAGCCGGGTGCCGGTGCCGTGGGCCTCGATGTAGCTGACGTCGGCCGGGTCGACGCCGCCGGCCCGGTACGCCCGGCTGACCACCTGTGCCTGCGCCTGCGGGTTCGGCGCGGTCAGCGACGGCCCGCGGCCGGCGTGGTTGACCGCGCTGCCCCGGATGACGGCGATCACCTGGTCCCCGTCGGCGACCGCCGCGCGCAGCGGCTTGAGCAGCACGACGCCGCAGCCCTCGCCGCGGCCGTACCCGTCGGCGGACGCGTCGAACGTCTTGCACCGGCCGTCGGCGCTGAGCATGCCCGAGGACTGGAACGCCACGAACAGGCCGGGGCTCAGCAGCACGTTCACCCCACCGGCGAGCGCCGTCGAGCACTCGCCGGCCAGCAGCGCCCGTACCGCGCGGTGCACCGCGACGAGCGAACTGGAGCAGGCGGTGTCGACGGCCTCGCTGGGGCCGCGCAGGTCCAGCAGGTAGGAGACCCGGTTGGCCAGGATGCAGTCGGCGAGGCCGCTCGCGGTGTGGGCCTCGACCGGCACGTCGTGCGCGCGGAGCAGGTCGTCGTAGTCGCAGGCGGACACGCCGACGAAGATCCCGGTGTCGGTGCCGGCGAGGTCGGCCGGCCGGTAGCCCGCGTCGGCGACGGCCTGCCAGGCGGTCTGGAGGAACAACCGCTGCTGGGGGTCCATCAGCGCGGCCTCGCGCGGCGCGATGCCGAACAGGTCGGCGTCGAACGAGCGTACGTCGTCGAGGAAACCGGCGCGGACGCCCGCGGTGGCGGGGTCGGCGAGCAGGTCGGTGCGGTCGGCCGGGACCGCGCGGACGAGGTCGTCACCGGCGGCGAGGTGCCGCCAGAAGGCGTCGAGGTCCGGCGAACCGGGCAGCACCCCGGCCATTCCCACCACGGCGACCGCGTCGGCCGGCAGGTCCGCCGCGGGCTCGGCGGCGGCCGCCCCGGGCCGGTCCGCCGCGAGCCCGGCGTCCACTGTGGCCGCCGCCGGACGAGCCGGGAGTACGGTGCGCAGGTACGCGCCGAAGGCCGCGAGCGTGGGGTGCTCGTAGAGGACTGTGGGCAGCAGGTCGACGCCGAAGCGCTCGTTCGTCTCGTTCACCAGGCCGGTCAGCGAGATGGAGTCGAAGCCCAGGTCGAGCAGTTGGATGTCCGGGTCGACCTCGTCCGGTTCGACGAGCAGGAACCCGGCGGCGAGCGCGCGCAGCTCCGCGTCCAGGTCCAGCTCCGGGTCCGGGCCGCTCTGCGGCACCTCCGGCGCGACGTCGGCGGGGCGCTGCACCGCCACCACCGGTTCGGTGCCCGACACGACGCGGTCGAACGCCCGTACCGCCTCGGCGGTCGGCAGCGGGGCACTCCCCCAGCGCCGCGCGAACAACCGCCGGGTGGCGTCGTCCACGGCCATGCCACCGTCGGCCCAGAGCGGCCAGCAGACGGACACCGTGCCGGGCCGCCCGGCGGCGAACTCGTCCAGGAACGCGTTGGCGTAGGCGTAGTCGACCTGCCCGAGGTTGCCGGTCCGCCCGGCGATCGACGAGCACAGCGCGAGGAACTCCAGCGGTTCCGGGCCGAGCGCGTCCACCAGGTGCCGCAGGCCGAACACCTTCGGGGCCAGCACCGCGTCGACGGCGGCGGCCGGCTTCGTCAGGGCGCGGGCGTCGTCGTGCACGCCCGCGGCGTGGACCACCCCGTCGATGCGCCCGTAGCGCCGGCGGATCTCGGCCACGGCACCGCGCACGTCGGACTCGACAGTCACGTCCGCGCGGACGAACGCGAAGGTGTCGTCGGCCGGCGCGGTCCGGCCGACCAGCACCACCGCCGACGGCGCGCGGGTCGCGGCGAGGTGCACGGCGAGGTGCCGGCCGACCGCGCCGGTGCCGCCGACCACGACGTACACGCCGCCGGTGCGCCGGACGGCCGGGCCGGGCCGGAACGGCACCATCCGCCGCACCTCACGGACGCCGCCGCTCCAGCGGACGTCGTCCACCCGCTGCTCCGGCGGCCCGGAGACGTGCCACAGGTCCGCCTCGGCGGTCACGCCACCCCGGACCACCGCACCGGAGAAGCCGCTGTGCTCCAGCGCGAGCGTGCGCAGCGCCGCCGTCACGGCGGTGTACGCGGGCCGCTCGTCCGGGCAGCCGACGACGATCCGCAGCGGCGCGGCCGGATCCGGGGTGAGCAGCTCGACGGCGGTCCGCAGGACCGTGTGCAGGCTCTCGCGCACCTCGTCGGCGAGTCCGCCGGCACGAGCGGGCAGGTGCACCACGACCACGTCCGGGTCGGCCTGGTCGTGGCGGCCGCCGAACGTCGGGCCCTCGCCGACGACCCGGATGCGGGCCGGCGGTCGCCCGCCCTGCGGGGGCGGCTCGGCCCGCCACTGCGGCCGCAGGTACACGCACGGGTCGCTCTCGGGTGCACCGGTTCCGGGCACGCCGGTCTCGGGCACGCCGGTCTCCCGCGCCGCCGTCTCCGGCACGACGCTCCCCGGCACGGTCTTCACGGGCACGGCGTTCTCCGGCGCCGCCGCCTCGGGCACGGCGTTCGCCCGCGCCACCGCCTCGGTGACCGCCGGGCTCGGCGACACGTCTCGGCGGTCGGCGGTCCGGTCACCGTCCGGTACGGACGGTGGCGCCGGTGGCCGTGCGGTACCGGCGGGCTCGGGCAGCCACAGCCGCTGCCTGTCGAACGGGTACGGCGGCAGCGACACCCGTCCCGGCCGGACCGGCCAGCGGCCCGCCCAGTCGACCGGGACACCGCGTACCCACAGCTTCGCCGACTGGTCGAGCCGCCCGCGGCGCAGCAGGTCGGCGGCGATCTCGGCGCCGCCGTCGCCGTCGAACAGCGGATCGGTGCCGGCGGTGCCGGTGGTGACCTCGCCGGCTCGCAGGCGGCGGACCAGCTCGTCGATGTCGGACACGACGACGGCGAGCCGGTGGTCGAACTCCGCCCGCCCGACCTGGGTGCTGTACGCGAGCTGGTCGAGGCGCGGGCGCGTCCGCTCGACCAGGTCCGCCACGGCGGCCGTGAGCGTCCGCAGCTGCTCCGGCGTCCGCGCCGACAGCACCACGACGTGCGGCCCCGGCCGGACGGGCGCGGGCGACGGCGCGGGATGCTCCCGGACCACGAGGTGCGCGTTCGCGCCGCCCGCCCCGAACGAGCTGACCCCGGCGCGGCGCGGCGCGGTCCACGGCTGCGCGCTCGTCGGCAGCAGGAACGACCCGGACAGGTCGATGCGGGAGTTGACAGTCGACAGGTTCGCGCAGGGCGCGATCGTGCCGTGCGCGAGTTGCAGCAGCACCTTCGTCAGCCCGGCGATGCCGGCGGCGCCTTCGAGGTGACCGATGTTGGCCTTGACCGAGCCGACCGGGATGCGCCGGCCGTCCGGCAGCCCGGTGCCGAGCGCCCGGCCGAGGCCGGCGATCTCGATCGGGTCGCCGAGGGCCGTGCCGGTGCCGTGCGCCTCCAGATAGCCGACGTCGCCGGGTGTCACACCGGCCGCGGCGAGCGCCCGGACCACCAGGTCGGCCTGGGCCGTGGGGTTGGGCACGGTGTAGCCGGCGGTCCGGCCGCCCGCGTTGACGAAGCCGCCCTCGATGACGCCCCAGATCCGGTCGCCGTCGCGCAGGGCCGCGGACAGCGGTTTGAGCAGCACCGCGCCGACGCCCTCGCCGGGCACGAACCCGTCCGCGCGCTCGTCGAACACCTTGCAGGCGCCGTCGGCCGACAACATGGTCATCGACGACAGCGCGATCAGGTGCGCCGGGTGCAGGACCAGGTTGACGCCACCGGCGACGGCCGCCGAGCACTCACCGCGGCGCAGGCTCTCGCAGGCCAGGTGGACCGCGGTCAGCGACGAGGAGCAGGCCGAGTCGACGGCGAAGCTCGGCCCGGTCAGGTCGAGCGTGTACGACACCCGGTTGGCGATCGACCAGTACGCCGAGTGCCCGTCGGTGTAGCGGCCCTCCGGCCAGCCCTGCGCGGCGGCGATGCGGCCGTACGAACCGTACATGGTGCCGACGAAGACACCGGTGTCGCGCGGCAGCACTCCCCCGAGGGCGCCCGCGTCCTCCAGCATCAGCCAGACGGTCTCCAGGAACAGCCGCTCCTGCGGGTCCATCGCGGCCGCGTCCTTCGGCAGGATGCCGAAGAAGCCGGGGTCGAACCGGTCGACGTCGGTGAGGAACCCGGCCCACCGGCTGTACGTGTGCCCCGGCCGGCCGCGGCGCGGGTCGAAGTGTTCGCGCCAGTCCCACCGCTCCGGCGGCACCTCGCTGATCGAGGTGGTGCCGGTGACCAGGTTCTGCCAGAACCGTTCCAGGTCCGGCGCGCCCGGGTAACGGCCGGACAGGCCGACGACCGCGATCGCGTCCGCGTCGCCCCGGGCGGCGAGGGCCGGGGCGACCGGGGCTGCCGGCCGCTCCGGTTCCGCCGGGTGCACGGGCGCCGGCACAGCCTCCACCGCTGCGGCGCCGAGCACGGCGGCGAGCGGGCCGGGCCGTTCCCGGGCCAGGTGGTCGGCGAGCTGCTCGATCGTCAGGTGCTCGAACAGCAGGGTGGCCGGCAGGTCGCCGAGGTCGGCCGAGAACCGGCGTACGAGGTGCTGGCCGACCAGCGAGTCGACGCCGAAGTTGTCGAACGTGACGTCGTCGTCGAGCTGGTCGGGGCGGTACTTGAGGACCTCCGCGAAGACCGCGCGGACGTAGTCCCGGGCGGCGCGGGCCGGCACCCGGTCCACCGGCGGCGCACCGGCCGTCGCCACGAGCACGCACTGCTCCTGCTCGTCGCCGGGGACACCGGGCATGCCGAGGATCCGGCCGGTCAGGCCCGCCTCGGCGAGCGCCGCGCGCCACCCGGCCGGTGACAGCAGCGGGGAGTGCGGCAGCCGCCGGTGGGCGTCGGTGAACCGCCACCAGCCCGGCAGCAGGCCGAACGTCGCGGTGAGGAAGTCGGAGGCGCGGGTGACCTCGTTGAGCAGCAGCACCCCGCCGGGGCGCAACAGGGACCGGGCGTGGCGCAGGCTGCGGACCACGTCCGCGGTGGCGTGCAGCACGTTCGTGGCGAGCACGACGTCGTACGAGCCGGCCGCGAAGCCCTGCCCGGCCGGTTCCCGTTCGATGTCGAGGACACCGAACCGCAGGCCCGGGTGGCGTCCGCCGAAGCGGTCCTCGGCCTCGCGGAGGAACGCGGTCGAGAGGTCGGTGAAGTCGTACCGTACGCCCGGGCAGGCGTCGAGGACGAAGGCCGAGCCGGCGCCGGTGCCGGCGCCGATCTCCAGCACACGGCCCGGCCCGTCCGTCCGGTCCAGGACGGCGGTGGCCTCGGCCGCCACCAGCCGGTGGTAGAAGTCCGCGGCCCGCTGACCCCGGTAGACGGCGGCGACCAGGTCGGTGCTGCCGCCGGGAAAGAGCACCTCGGTCGGTGAGGTCCGGCCGTCCAGGACGCCGGGCAGCGCGTCGACGCAGCGGGCCAGCAACGCCACGTGCGGGGCGAGGTCGGGATGCCGGGCGAGCACGCCGGCGGTGGACATACCGGCCGGGGGCGCGGACACGGCGGCGGCGACGGCGGCAGCCAGCGGCCCGGAGGCCGGCGCGGGGCGGCGGTCCCGGAGCCGGTCGCGCAGCAGGTCGCGGGCCAGCCCGTCGAGGGTACGGAAGGCCGCGCTGGACCGGTCCAGCGACGGGTCCGTGTCCCCGGCGGCGCCTCCCGTGGCGGGCGGGCCCGACACTGCGGTGACGGCGGCGTCGGCGGCGGGCGCGGACGGGTGGACGCCGAGCGCGGCGAGCCCGTCCCTGGTGCCCTTGAGGACTGCCACCTGCGGGTGCGCGCCGGCGAGGATCCGCTCCAGCGCGGCGACGCCCTCGGCCGGCTCGATCGAGCCGATGCCCAGCGCCGCGAACCGGGCCGCGTATCCGGGGTCGGCGACCACGCCGACGCTGCCCCACCAGCCCCAGTTGACCACGCGTACCGGTTGTCCGCGGCGGTGCAGCGCGAGCCCGTACGCGTCCTCGAACGTGCTCGCCGCGGCGTAGTTGGCCTGCCCCGGGGCCGGGGCGAACGACAGCGCCGAGGAGAACAGCGCGAGGAAGTCCAGCGGTTCGCCGGCCAACGCGTCGGCGAGCACGCCGACACCGGCGACCTTCGGTCGCAGCACCTCGGTGAACGCCGCCTCGTCCATCGCGGACAGGGCACGGTCACGGAGCACGAGCGCGGCGTGGAACGCGCCGTCGACCGGCCCGAACCGCTGCCGCGCCTCGGCCACCGCGCGGCGGACCGCGACCGCGTCGGTGACGTCGGCGCGCAGGTAGACGGCCTGCCCGCCGAGCGCCTCGATCTGCGTCACCAGGGACCGGATCCGCTCGTCCTGCGGGGACCGGCCGAGCCACACGAGCCGGGCACGCCGGGTCCGGGCGAGGTGACGGCTGACTTCGAACCCGATGCCGCCGGTGCCGCCCACGACGAGGTAGACACCGCCGTCGCGCAGCGGCGCCGCGTCCGCGGGCCCGGCCACCGGCTCCAGGCGCCGGACCAGGCGGCGGTCACCGCGCAGCGCGACGAACCGGTCGGTGCCGTGTTCGCGGCGGATCGCGTCGGCCGGGGTGGTGTCGCCGGGACCGGCGTCGACACAGGTGACCCGCCACTGCGGGTACTCGGCGGCGATCGCGCTGGCCAGGCCGGCCAGGCCGGCGGCGTGCGGGTGGACCGGCTCGCCGGGCAGACCGGCCACCCCGGACACGACGAGGGTGAGCGTCAGCGGCCCCCGGTCCGCGCCCAGGTCGAGCAGCCGGCGCAGCAGGCGGAACGCGTCGAGCGTCGCGGTGTCGTCGTGCGGCGGGGCGGCCGGATCGGCCGTGCGGGCGAGCACGTACACGGTGTCGTACCGGCCGGTGGGCAGCTCGCCGAGCGGCAGCGTGTCGTCGGCGCCGAGGGCGGCGGCCAGCGCGGCGTCGCCGGGGGTGTGCACGGCGAGGACCCGCCCGGCAGGCGGTGCTCCGGAGGGTGCACCGGCCGGCCGCCAGGCCGGCACGTACAGCAGGTCCGGTTCCCCGGCGGCCGGTGGTGCCGGCGCGACCGGCCGGCTCTCGGCGGCGGAGGGCGTGGCGCCGGACGGGTCGTAGGGGCGCAGCGCGACACCGTCGAGCCGGGCCCGGACGTCGCCGGTCAGGTCGGTGACCACCACGTCGAACCGTCCGCCGTCCCGGCGTACCACGTGGACGCGGGCGGTCGTGGGCAGCCGGTCCGCGACGAAGGCCGACTCGACGGCGAACGGGACGAGCATCCGGTCCGCGGGATCGGCGACCCCGGCGATCGCCTGCAACGCCCCGTCGAGCAGCTGGACGTCGCCGTCGCCGGTGAGCGTGCCGAGCGCCTCACCGGCGCCCAGTCGCAGCTCCGTCAGCACCCGGAAGGACGGCCCGTAGCGCAGACCGGCCCGGGCGAACCCGGCGTACAGGTCGTCGACCGGACGGCGGCCGGGGCAGCGGGCCTCGACGGACGCCAGGTCCACCCGGCCCGGCGGGGCCGGGTCGGCGGCGCGGCGGGTGGCGACGGCGTGCGGCACCCCGCCCACGGTGAGGGTGATCCGGTCGTCCCGGGTGACGACAGCCGTCACCGGCCCGGTGACCACGACGGGCCGCAGCCAGGTCACGTCGGCGGCGCGGGCCGACCCACCGGCGGTGGCCTGGCGCAGGAACGCCGCGCCGGGCAGAACCGGGACGCCGTGCAGCGTGTGGTCGGCCACGAGCGGGTCGGCCGGCGTGAGGGCGGTCTCCCGCCGGTCGCGGCCGGTCCAGAAGCGGTCGCGGGCGAACGGGTACGTGGGCAGCGGGACGCGACGGCCGGCCGGCATCGCCGTCCAGTCCACGTCCGCGCCGGCCACCCAGCGTTCGGCGAGCGCCACCAGATCGTTCGGCGCGTCGGGCGCGGGCGGCCCGCCGGCCAGCTGCCGGACCAGGTCGGCGGTGTCGGAGGCGACGAACGCGGCCCGGACCGCCAGGTGCGCCCGGCCCCGCGCGAGGGTGGCGGCGACGTCGTGGACGTCGGCCGGTTCGGTACGCAGGCGCTCGGCCAGCCGGTCCGTCAGGTCCCGCAGCGCGGACGCGGTCCGGGCCGAGACCGGCACCACCACCGGCCCGGTGCCGGTGCTCGCCGACGGGGCCGGCGCCTCGGCGACCACGAGGTGGCAGTTGGTACCGCTGAAGCCGAACGAGCTGACGCCGGCGACCAGCCGGTCGTCGTGCCAGCCGGTGAGTTCCCGCACCACCGGCAGCCCGGGGATCGGCTCGGTGGCGTGCGGGGTCGGTGGCAACTGCCGGTGCCGCAGGCTGAGCAGCACCTTGATCAGGCCGGCCACACCGGCGGCCATCGTGGTGTGGCCGATGTTCGCCTTGACCGAGCCGATCCGGCAGTGCGGACCGACGACCTGGGCCAGCGCCTTGACCTCGATCGGGTCACCGAGCGCGGTGCCGGTGCCGTGCGTCTCGACGTACCCGACCTCGACGCCCGCCCGGGCGTGGACCTCACGCAGCAGACGGGCCTGGGAGACCGCGCTCGGCGCGGTGATGCCGTTGGTGCGGCCGTCGCCGTTCACGCCGCCGGCCAGGATGACGCCGTGGACGTGGTCGCCGTCGGCGAGCGCCCGGTCCAGCCGCTTGAGGACGACCACGCCGACGCCCTCGCCGAGCACGATGCCGTCGGCGGCGGCGTCGAACGGCAGGCACCGGCCGGTCGGCGACAGCATCCCCGTCTGGCTGGTCCAGACCTGCATCTGCGGCGTGCACATGACGGCGACGCCGCCGGCCAGCGCCGTGTCGCAGTCGCCGGAGCGCAGGCTCTCGCAGGCCAGGTGCACCGCCGTCAGCGACGACGAGCACGCGGTGTCGATCGCCATCGTGGGGCCGGTCAGGTCGAGCAGGTACGCGATCCGGGCGGGCAGGATCGAGCTGGCCCCACCGAGGAACGCCTCGCTGGTGTCGCCGCGGCCGTGCCGCTCCAGCAGCCGGGGATAGTCGCCCGCGCCGCAGCCGACGAAGACGCCGCACCGCATCGGCCGCCCGGCGTACCCGGCGTCCTCCAGCGCCGCCCACGCCTGTTCCAGGAAGATCCGCTGCTGCGGGTCCATCGCCTCGGCCTCGAGCGGCGAGACGCGGAACAGCCCGGCGTCGAACGCGTCCACGTCGTCCAGCAGCGCCGCCCACCGGCTGCGGGTGCGGCCGGATACGGCGGGGTCCGGGTCGTACAGTTCCGTCAGGTCCCAGCGGTCGGGCGGAACCTCCCGGATGGCGGACCGGCCGGCGGCGAGGTTGTCCCAGAACGTGTCGAGGTCCGGGGCGTCCGGGAACCGCCCGGCCATGCCGATCACCGCGATCGCGGTGGGCGCGTCCGGCGACGTGTCTGGTGCCGGTGCCGCGGCCGCAGCCGGTGCCGGTCCTGCGGTCGATGCCGGTAGCGGCGTCGCCGCAGATGCCGGCATCCCGGTCGGCGCCGGTTCCGCGTGGGAAGGCGACACCGACGGCGGGCGGACGGCGAACGTCAGCGGCGGCGGCTCCGACGCCGTGGCGGGGGCGCTCCCGGGCGCCTGGGCAGTCCCGGGCGCCGCGGCGGGTGCGGTCAGGACAAGTGGCGGCGGGCCCGCGGCGGCCGGGACCGGTTCGTCCACGACGGACGGTGCCGGGGGCGCGGTGGCCTGGGCGCGCAGCGAGGCGGACTCGGCCAGGTTGCGCCGCACCGCCCGGGCGAGGTCGGGCACCGTGGGGTGGTCGTACACGGCGGCCGAGTCCAGGTCGGTGCCGAACCGGCGGTTGAGGTCCCGCACCAGCTCGACGGCGCCGATGGAGTCCAGTCCCAGGTCGGCGAAGGTACGCGACGGCAGCACCTCGTCCGGGCGCAGGTACAGCAGGGCGCCCACGATCTCCGTCACCGCGTCGCTCACCGTCCCGTCGTCCGGGCCGGGCTCCGGCTGCGCGGCCGGCGTCGCCCGGCTACGGAAGTCGTCGACCTTGGTGAAGTGCTCCCGCACCAGGGCGGCGGACTCCGCGCCGAGGACGTTGCCGTGCATGCGGACCTCGCTGGCGATGACGTCGGGCAGGCGGTCGAGGATCCGGCCGGCGAGTTCGTTCTTGAGCGACCGGATCACCGCCGGTGGCTTGTCCGCCATGGACCGGGCCAGGTCCAGCGCGGCCGGAACGACCTCGTGCGGCGGCAGCACGGTCACGCCGGCTCCGCGCCGGCTCAGCTCGGCGCCGGTCATCGACCGTCCGGTCAGCATCATCTCGGCGGCCAGGGCCGGGCCGAGGCGTTGCTCCAGGATGTAGGTGGCGCCCATGCCCGGGGTGAATCCGTAGCGGGTGAAGTTCGCGCTGTACACCGACGTGTCGCCGAGGACGACCACGTCGCCGTAGCAGGCGAACGCCAGTCCCCCGCCGGAGGCGTGCCCGGCGGCGGCGGTGACGACCGGCCGGGTGCACCGCAGGATCCCCTCGTACACCAGCGCGGCGTCGGTGAACGTGCCCTCGCCCTCGGCCAGCGCCCGCAGGGCCTCGGGCGTGCCGCCCATGCTGAAGACCGAGCCGTGGCCGGTGATCACCACGGCGCGTACGTCGTCGCGCCGCTCGATCTCCGCGAACGTGTCCCCCAGTGCCGCGAGCAGCCCGTCGGTGAACATCGGCGCGCGCATCGACACCAGCGCGACGCCCTGGTCCAGGACGCGGAACTCCAGTTCCGGCCCGTCCGGGACGACCACGTCGCCGTCGACGGCCGGTGGCGCGCCCGCCGCCGGCGCGGCGTCGCCGCCCGTCCCGGCTCGGACCGCGTCGACCGAGCCGGTGCGAACCGCCTGCGTACCGGCCGCGCCGGCGTCGGCCACGTGCGCGTCGGCACGGGTCACGTGCGTACCGGCCGTGCCGGCCACGGGCGTGCCGGCGCGGGCGGCGTCCCAGCCGCCGAGCCAGCACGGTTCCTCGGGCAGCGGGCAGGTCGGCAGCGGAACGCGGCGGGGATGCCCGTCCGGGTAGCAGGCGGACCAGTCGACAGCGCCGCCGCCGACCCAGTGCCGCGCCACCTCGTGCAGGTCACCGGCCCGGAACGCCGCCACCGGATCGCCGGTGGCGGGCGCGCCGGCGGTCACCACGTCCGCGGTGTCCTCACCCCGGGCGAAGCGTTCCAGCGCGGTACTCAGCGCGTCGGTGCCGGACGTCACGACGGCGATGCGGACCGCCTGCGGCGCCCGTCCCACCTGCGTCGTGTAGGCGATGTCGCGGACGCCGCGGTCCCCGGCGAGTTCGTCGAGGCGCGTGGCCACGCTCAGCCGGCCGATCGCCTCCACCCCGACCAGGTCCGCCAGCCGCGCCGGGTCGAGCCCGAGGTCGCCGAGGGTCGCCGACGGTTCCAGCGCCTCCTCGGGTACGCCGAGAAGGTCGGCCACCGCCGCGGCCGGGCCGGTCGACGCCGGCAGGCCGGCCGCCATCGCGCCCGCGTACGCCTGCAGTGTCCCGGCGGTCGGCGCGGAGAGCACCACGAGCGCGGGCCCGTCCGGCGCGGGTGCGGCGGCGGGGGCGAACTCCTCGACCAGCACGTGCGCGTTGGTGCCCCCGGCGCCGAACGCGCTGACGCCGGCCCGCCGCGGGACGCCGGGCGGCGGGGTCCACGGCTCCAGCGTGCGCTGGACCCGCAGCGGCACGGCGGCGAAGTCGATGTGCGGGTTGAGTTCCTCGGCGTGCAGCGACGGCACGAGCGCGCGGTGCCGCAGTTGCAGCAGCACCTTCGTGAGCCCGGCTATGCCGGCGGCGCCCTCCAGGTGCCCGATGTTCGACTTGACCGACCCGATCGCGCACGCCCCGGCCGGCAGGTCCGCACCGTCGAACGCCTGCCGGAGGCCCTCGACCTCGATCGGGTCGCCGAGCGCGGTGCCGGTGCCGTGGGCCTCGACGTAGCCGACGGTGGCGGGGGTCCAGCCGGCCGATTCGAGGGCGGCGCGGACGAGCGCGGCCTGCGAACCGGGGCTCGGCACCGTGGCCCCGGCGGTACGTCCGGTGTGGTTCACCGACGTCGCGCGGATGACGCCGTACACGTGGTCGCCGTCGGCGAGCGCCCGCGACAACGGTTTGAGCAGCACCGCGCCGACCCCCTCGCCGGGCACGTAGCCGGTGCCGTCGGCGCCGAACGCCCGGCACCGGCCGTCGGTGGACAGCCACTGGCCCTGCGCGAGCTGGAGGTACTTCTGCGGGTGCACTGTCACGTTCACCCCGCCGGCCAGCGCGAGCGTGCACTCGCCCCGCCGGATGCTCTCGACCGCGAGGTGCACGGCCGTCAGCGACGACGAGCAGGCGGTGTCGACGGCCAGGCTCGGCCCGGTCAGGTCGAAGGTGTGCGAGACGCGGTTGGCGATCGCGCAGTGCATGGCGGTCGGGGCGACGCCGTCGGTGGCCCCGCCGACGAGCTGGTAGTGGTTCCACATGACGCCCGCGTAGACGCCGACGACCTCGCCGCGCAGGCTCTCGGGCGGATGCCCGGCGTTCTCCAGCGCGTGCCAGCAGGTGGTGAGGAACAGCCGTTCCTGGGGGTCCATCCGCTCGGCGTCGCGCCGGGACACCCCGAAGAAGGCCGGCGCGAAGCGGTCGACGCCGTCGAGGAAGCCACCCCACCGGCCGTACGTGCGTCCCGGGGTGCCCTTCTCCGGGTCGAACAGCGCCGCGTGGTCCCAGCGGCCGGCGGGCACCTCGGTGATCGCGTCGACCCCGCCGGCCAGGTTGCGCCAGAACGCGTCCAGGTCGTCCGCGCCGGGGTAGCGCCCGGCCACGCCGACCACCGCGACCGGGTCGTCGGCCGGCTCGCCCACGGCCGGTACGCCCACGGCCGAGTCACCGACGGCCGGTCCGCGGTCGGACAGGACGGCCGGGCCCGGGACGGTGACGGATTCGGTGGCAGCCTCACCCGCGGCCGGTACGAGTTCCCGCAACCGGTCCGCCTGCCCGTGCAGGACCAGGACCGCGTCGTACGGACCGCGCAGCACGTCGCGCAGGACACCGAGCGCGGTCCCGGTCGGCATCGGCTCCTGGCCGGTGCGCTCGGTCGAGCGGCGCAGGGCGTCGGCGGGCGCACGCATGCCGCCCTCGGCCCAGTACGGCCAGCCGATGACGACGGTCCGGCCGCGGCCCCGGCGTCCGACGTGCCGCAGGCCGGCGTTGGCGTACGCGTAGGCGGCCTGGCCGGGGTTGGCCACGTCGGCCGACGCGGAGGAGAAGGCGACCAGGAAGTCGAGCGCGTCACCGGCGGTGGCGGCGTCGACGTGGCGGAGCCCGTCGAGTTTGGCGGCGGCGACGGCGGCGAGGTCACCCGGGTCGCCGCGGAAGAACAGCCCGTCCCGGGTGACGCCGGCGCAGTGCAGGACCCCGTCGATCCGGCCGAACCGCTCGCGTACGCCGGCCACCGCCGCGTCCACGGCGGCGGCGTCGGTGACGTCGGCGATCGCGACGTGCACCTCGGCGCCCGCGGCGCGGCACCGGTCGACGAGCGCCGCCGCGGGCGCGGTGCGCGACAGCAGGGCGATCCGGGCCCGGTGCCGGCGCGCGAGGTGCGTCGCGAGGACGGCGGCGAGACCGCCGGATCCCCCGGTGACGAGGTAGACGCCGCCGTCGCGGAACGGCTCCCCGCCGGTGGCCTCGACGGCCAGGTCCACCTCGCGCCAGCGCCGCACGAGACGCCGGCCGCCGACGTAGCGGACCTCCGGCTCGGCGTCGGCCGCGCGCAGCTCCGCGCGTACCGCGGCGGCGAGGTCGCGGGCGTGCTCGACCTGGACGAACCGGCAGCGCAGGCCGGGGACCTCGGCGGTCACGGTACGGGCCAGCGCCGCGGTCGCCGCCTGCTCGGCCGTGGGTTCGCCGGCGTGCACGACGAGCAGGTCGCGCGGTCCGGCGTCGACGAGGGCGGTGGCGGCGCGCCACAGGTCGGCGGCCGGGTCGCCGGACAGCAGGACGACGGCGGGCGGCAGGTCAGGGACGTCACGGAGCCGGTCGACGGAGTCCACGTGGGCGGCGGCGAGCCCGGCGGGGAGCACGCCGCCCACGACCAGTGCCTCCGGGGTACGGGCGGCCGGCGGCGCCGGATCCGCGGGCACCCAGGCGTCGACGAAGGACAGCACCGCCGGCTCGGGGACGGCCGGAGCCGGGGCCGCGTCGGCCACCGGCGCGTCGGGCGACGGAGGGACGGCCGGGGCGGGCCCGGTGGACAGGTGCGCGGCGAGCGCGTCGATGGTGGTGTGCTCGAACAGCAGCGTCGGGTAGAGCTTGCGGCCCACGAGGTGCTCCACCCGCTCGGTGAGCCGGAGCAGCGCGACCGAGTCGAAGCCGAGGTCGTAGAACCCGGCCCCGGTCGCCACCTCGGCGGGCGGCCGGCCGAGCATGTCCGCGACGGCGGCGCGCAGCGTGTCGGTGAAGCCGTTCGCGGCACCGGGCGGGGACGCCGCCGGCTGTCCGGGCGCCATGGCCGACGCCCCGGTGGCGGGCCGGACCGGTGCGGCGTCGGCCGACACGTCGGCGAGCAGCCGGCGCACCAGCCCGGATTCGCGGATGCGCTTGCAGGTGAGGCCGGTGAAACCGGCCAGGAACCGGCCGTGCTCGTCGCGGATCGTGTAGTCGGTGGTGATCACGTCGCCGGACGGCGCGAGCCGTTCCGGGCGCGGTACGTGGACGTGACACGTCGGCGGCAGCGCCTCGGGCGCCCGGAACTCCCGGACGAACATCGGCACGAACGGGTCGTCGGTCGGCATCTCGACCTGCCCGAACCCGGCCAGCGTCGAGGCGTCCAGCGAGGCCGGGTGCAGGTGGAACCCGGCGGCTGTGGCCCCCGGGTGCTGCTCGCGGGTCAGGTCGGCCAGGAGCGCGCCGCCACCGATGTGCAGGGTGCCGCGGCAGCGCATCGCCGGGCCGTGACGGATGTTCTCCCGTACCGCCCGCTGGTAGAGCACGTCCACGTCGTCGTGCCGGTCCGCGGCGGCCCGCAGCGCGGCCAGGTCGAGCGGCGGCGGGACCGGCTCGTCGGTGAAGCAGATCAGCCCGTGCGCGTTGTCGTGCCAGCCGGACACCGGGTCGTCACCGCGCAGCCAGCGGCTGCGTACGGTGAACGGGCGCCCGGCGTCCCGCTGCTCGCCGATGGTGAGCACGACCTCGCGGTCGAAGCCGTCGGTGGTGACGATCGCCTCGGCGAGCACGGTGTCCCGGACGCAGAGCCGCCGGTGGTCCCAGCCGGCCGCGACGGCGGTGCGGTAGACGAGGTCGAAGAAGACGACGCCGGGAAGCACCGACACCTCGTGCAGCCGGTGGTTCCGCATGACGAAGTCGTCGTGGGTGAGCCGGAACCGGCTCTGGACGTCGGCCATCGGGAACCTGCCTCCGGTTCGCTGGTCAGTCGGTGGTGACGAGTTGCAGTCGCAGCAGGGACGCCGTGAGTGGCTCGCCCGCGTCCGGCCGGGCCGGGGGTGGCGCCCCGGCCGGCGCGTCGCCGTCGAGCCACAGCCGCCGGCGGCGGAACACCGGCCGGGGCAGCGGCGCCCGGCGGACCGGCCCCGGTGGCGCGCCACTGAGCACGAGGTGGGCGTTGGTGCCGCCGAGACCGAACGAGCTGACGCCGGCGACGCGTTCGGATCCGGCGGGCCAGCCGACCGGTTCCGTGGTGGGGTGCAGCGGCGAGCGGTCGAAGTCGAACCGCGGGTTCGGGGTGTCGCAGAACAGCGTCGGCGGGATCGTGCCGTGTTCCAGGGCGAGCGCCACCTTGAACAGCCCGGCCATGCCGGCGGCGCTGAGCAGGTGGCCCAGGTTCGACTTCACGCTGCCGATCTCGATCCGGCCGCCGGGCCGGTCGCCGAAGACGTCGTTGAGGGCGCGCAGCTCGATCGGGTCGCCGATGAGCGTGCCGGTGCCGTGGGCCTCCAGCATCGCGATGTCGGCGGGACGGCGGCCGGCGGCGGCCAGCGCCTGCCGGACCACGTCGGCCTGGGCGGCGGGGCTGGGGGTGGTGACGCCCATGGTGTGCCCGTCGTTGTTCACCGCGACGCCGTCGATCACGGCGTGGACGCGGTCGCCGTCGGCGAGCGCGGCCGCCAGCGGCTTGAGCAGCACCACGCCGCAGCCCTCGCCGGGTACGAAACCGTCGGCGCGTTCGTCGAACGTCCAGCACCGGCCGGTCGGGGACAGCGCCCGGGCGGCGCTCAGGTCGAGGTACGTCTCCGGGTCCAGCAGCACCTCGACGCCACCGACGACCGCCAGCTCCGACTCCCCCGCGAGCAGGCTGCGGCAGGCGACCTGCACCGCGACGAGCGAGGACGAGCAGGCGCTGTCGACGACCAGGTTCGGGCCACGCAGGTCGAAGTGGTGGGCGACGCGGGCGGCGATGAAGTTCTGGTCGGAGCGCAGGACGTCGGTGCGGATCGGGACGCGCCGGCCGTAGTCGGACAGCCGCGCTCCGGCCACGACGGCGACGCGCCGGCCGCGCAGTTCGTCCGGGGCGTACCCGGCCTCCGCCAGGCACTCCGCGGTGCCCTCCAGGAACATCCGGATCGCCGGGTCCAGGCAGCGGGCCTCGTCGTCGCCCATGTCGAAGTAGCCGGGGTCGAACCACTCGATGTCCTCGACGAAGCCGCCCCACTTGCTGATCGACCGCCCGAGGCCGGGCTCCGGCGAGTACCAGCGGCGGTGGTCCCAGCGCTCGGCCGGCACCTCGGTGACCGCGCAGCGCCCGTGCAGCAGGTTGTCCCACAGCGTCGCGACGTCGGTCGCCCCCGGGAACCGGCAGGCCATGCCGATCACGGCCACCCGTCCGTCCAGGTCCGCCCGCGTCCGGCCGCCGGCCGCCTGCGCCGCCGTCGGCACAGGCTCATCGACGGGTACGGGCGCAGTCACGGGTACGGGCGCCGTCACCGCTTCGGGTGAGGTCACCGCCTCGGGCGGAGTCACGGGTACGGGCGCGGTCAGCGGCTCGGGCGCCGTCAGCGCCTCGGCCGCGGTCACCGGTTCGGGCGCCGTCACCGGCTCGGGCTCGGAGGGCGCGGCCTGCACGCCGAGGTGGGCGGTGAGCCGCTCCAGCGTGGGGTGCAGCAGCAGCGTCGCCGGGTCGAGGTGGGTGCCGAGCCGCTCCTCGATGCGGACCAGCAGCTCGCCGAGCAGCACCGAGTCCACGCCCAGGTCGCCGAACTCGACGGTCGGGTCGAGGTCGCGCTCCGGGATGCCCAGCGCCGCCGAGAAGATGCCCACGAGCCACCCTGGCGGAGCCGTCGGCCCGCCCGACGCCACCGCGGCCGAAGCCGTGCCCGTAGTCAGGGCCGGCGCCGTTCCCGTGACCGGGGCCGGAGCCGAACGTGGTGCCGCGCCCGTAGCCACGGCCGACGGCGGGGCCGAGGCCGAGGACGGGGCGGGCGTACCGGCGGGCGGAGCGCCGGTCGCGGCGGTGGGTGCCGCCGGCGCCGGACGGCGCGGGCGCAGCCGCAGCAGGGCGTCCGGGTCGGGGGCGTCGCCGAGCGGCGGGCACGGCAGCACCACCGCACCGGCCGGCAGGGCGAGCACGCGGTCGACGACGCGTAGTCCGGCGGCGTCGTCCAGCGGGGCGAGCCCGGCCGGCGCGCACGGGTTGGGGCGTCCGCTCGTGGACCCGGTCTGTGCCCACTGCGGCCAGTCGACCGAGCGGAACTCGGTACGGCCGGCGGCGATCCGCGCGCGGACCAGCTCGTCGACGGCGATGTTCGCGGCGGCGTAGTCGGAGACCCCGGCGGCCAGCCCGGTCACCGTGGCGCACACCGAGGAGAACACCAGGAAGAAGTCGAGCGGGTCGGCGGCGCACAGCGGCGCCAGGGTCTCGAAGCCGTCCAGTTTGGGCGCCATCACCGCGCGTACGTCCGCCAGGTCCTTGTGCAGGAACGCCGGGTTGCCGCGGCTCTCCACACCGGCGCAGTGCACGACGCCCCGCAGCGGGCCGAGTTCGGCGCGGACCTGCCGCAGGAACTCCTCGACACCGGGGAACCCGCCGGCGTGCTGGAGCACGCGCACGCCGCGGGCGCGCAGGTCGTCCGCGACCCCGGTGTCCGCGTGGACGCCGACGAGGGCGATCGACCGGGCGCCGTGCGCGGCCAGGTGCCGGGCGACGAGCGCGCCGACGCCCCGGGTGCCGCCGGTCACCAGGTACGCCCCGGCCGGGTCGCACCGCAGTGGCGCATGGGGCGCCGGCACGAGGTCCAGGCGCGGCCGGAAGCGCCGGCCGCCGGCGTACCGGACCTCGCCGTAGGCGTCGGCCCGTACCCATTCGGCCAGGATCCGGGCGGCGAGGTCGGTGTCGTCGCCGGGACGGTCGGTGTGCAGCACGGTGGCGGTGACGCGGGCGTACTCGGCGCCGAGAACCTTGACGAAGCCGGCCGTGCGGACGTCGACGGCTGTCTCCAGGATCCGCAACGGCGTGGTGGGACGCTCGGCCAGCAGCCGCTGCACCATCCGTACCCGGGTCTCCCAGCCGGGTCCGCCGGGCAGGCCGACCAGTCCGCCGACGCCGGGCACGCGGGACAGCACGGCGGCGAGGTCCGCCACGTCGTGCACGGCCAGGCCGCCGAGGCGGGCGACGAGATCGGGACTGCCGCCGACGCACAGCATCACCCCGGCCACCGGCGACGCGGCCGGTCCGGGATCGGGGTCCGGTTCCCACCCCTTGGCGTAGAGCGGCACGTCCGCGGCCGGCGCGGGCTCGACGACCGGCGACGCCCCGGCGGCCGGCGTCGGCCCGGCGGCCGGCGTCTGCGTGCCGGAGTGCCCGGCACCGGCCGGTACGTCCTCGGGCACCCAGCAGCGCATGCGGGCGAACGGGTACGCCGGCAGGTCCACGACGGTGCGGCCCGGCCCGTGGAGCGCGGCCCAGTCGACGGCTCCGCCGGTCACCCAGTGCCGGGCGAGTTCGGTCAGGCTCGCCCCGGCCGGCGGCGCGGCGTCCGGGTCCGGCGCGGCGGGGGCGCGCCCGCGCAGCACGGCGGGGTCGGTGCGGTAGGCGGCGAGGCGTTCGCACAGCGTCGCGACGTCCTCGACCACGACCGCCAGCCGCTGCCGCAGCGGCTCCCGGCCGACCTGGAGCGTGTAGGCGATGTCGGCGAGGGCCGGCCCGTCGTGCGCAAGCAGCGCGGCGGCGTGGTCGGCGGCCGAGCCGGCGTGCTCCCCGGCGGCGATCCGCCGGACCGCCGCGACGAGGTCCGCCGTGCTCGGTCCGCGGTCCCGGCGCAGGTACGCGACGAGCCGCCGCACCACCTCGTCGAGGCGGTCCTCGTCGTAGGCGGACAGGACGACGAGCTGCGGTCCGGGCGGCGCGACCGGCCGGGTACGGGCGGGTGGCGCGGCGACGATCGCGTGGGCGATGGTGCCCCCGGCGCCGAACGAGCTGACGCCCGCGACCCGCGGTCCGGCCCACTCGGCCCGCTGCCGCTGCACCCGGAACGGCACGGCGTCCCAGGGGATGTTCGGATTGAGTTCGTCGGCGTGCAGCGACGGCGCGAGCACGCCGTGCCGCAGTTGCAGGATGACCTTGGTGAGACCGGCGAGCCCGGCGGCGGCCTCGGTGTGCCCGATCGTCGACTTCACCGAGCCGATCGGGATGCCGCCCGGCGGCAGGTCGGTCCCGGCCGCGTCCCGGTACGCCCGGGTCAGGCCGTCGATCTCGACCGGGTCACCGAGTGCCGTGCCGGCGCCGTGCGCCTCCACGTAGCCGATCTCGGCGGGTCCGGTGCGGGCGTCGCGCAGCGCCCGCCGTACCACGTCGGCCTGCGCGACCGGGCTGGGCACGATGTAGCCGTTCGTCCGTCCGGCGTGGACGACCGCGGTGCCGCGGATCACGGCGTGCACCGGGTCGCCGTCGTCGAGCGCCCGCCGCAGCGGCTTGAGGATCAGCGCGCCGACCCCCTCGGCCGGTACGAACCCGTCGCCACCGGCGCCGAAGGTCCGGCTGCGCCTGTCGCTCGCGGTGAGCTTCATCCGGTGCTGCTGGATGAACTTGTTCGGGTGCAGCGACAGGCTCACGGCGCCGGCCACCGCCAGTTCGGCGTCGCCGCGCCGCAGGCTCTGTACGGCGAGGTCGAGCGCGACGAGCGCGGAGGAGCACATCGTGTCCACGGTCAGGCTGGGGCCGTGCAGGTCGAAGCAGTACGACACCCGGTTGGCGATGCCGCCGAGCGTCGCGCCGGAGTCCTGCGGGACGCCGCGCAGGGTCCGCTCCGCCCCGAACAGCGGGTACTCGTTCCACATCGCGCCGGCGTACACGGCGACCGAGGAGTGGTGCCGCTCCCGGAGCCGGGCGCGGGTGTACCCGGCGCTCTCCAGCGCGGCCCAGGTCACTTCGAGGAACAGCCGCTCCTGCGGGTCCATCAGGGCGGCGTCGCGGGGGGTGATGCCGAACAGCAGCGGGTCGAACCGGTCGACGTCGTCGAGGTACCCGCCGTCCATGAGGTGGGTCGGCCATCCCGGTCGCGCGCGCTCCGGCGGGTGCGGGGTGACGCAGTCGCGGCCGCCGGCGAGGTTGTCCCAGAACGCGTCGAGGTCGGGCGAGCGCGGGTAGCGTCCCGCGACGCCGATCACCGCGATCTCCGTCTCGTGCTCCTCCCCCGGCTCCCGCTCCGCGGCGACGGCCGGGGCCGGCACGACCGCCGGGGCCGGCACGACGGCCGGGGCGGGCGGTGTGTCGGGTGCGGCGGAATCGGTGGGTGCCGCGGGTGCGGCGGCGGGTTCGGCGGGCTCGGCGGGAACCGCCCCGGCGGGCGCGGTACGGCCGGCGGCCGCCAGCGCCGCGGCGACCTCGGCGAGCGTGGCGTGCTCGAAGAACAGCGTCCGCGACCGTTCGCCCAGGTCGCTCTCCAGCCGGGCGGTCAGCCGCGTGACGAGGAACGACGACAGGCCCAGCTCGGCCAGCGGCAGGAGCGGGTCGACGGACTCGGCGGGCAGGCCGGACACCTCGGCGTACACCTCGACCAGGTAGGCCCGCAGCGACCCGGCCGGGTCGCGCGGACGTGCGGCGGGCGGGGCCGGCGGCGCCGCACCGAAGGGGTAGCCGGGCAGCGGCACCCGCGGGCGTGGTCCCGGCCAGTACCGCCGCCAGTCGACCAGGCCGCCGCCGACCCAGTCCGCGGCGGCGTCGGCGTCGGTCGGCGCGGCGGCCGGCGCGAACGGCGCCCCGGCGACGCCGTGCAGCACCCCGTCGCGGGCCTCGCCCCGCAGGTAGGCGTCGAGTCCGCCGACCAGCTCCGCGACGCTCGCGCACCGCACCGCGAGCCGGTGCGGCAACGGCATCCGGCCGACCTGCGTGGTGTACGCCACGTCGGCGAGGTCGAGCGCCGGCTCCGTGGCGGAGACGTGCTCGCGCAGCCGGTGCGCGGACCGGCGTAGCCGCTCCGGATCGGCGGCGGAGAGGACAACGGCGTGGGCTGGATCGGTCTGTTGCGTCACGGCACCTGCCCGCCTGGGAAGGGTCGACGGCCGTGGATCCCGGCCGAGACATCACGCTAGGCAGTCGTACCGGCTTCGCCTGCTCAACGTTGAGCAGGCCGCTTGCTTGCCACGCCCGCTCAACCGTGAGCAGACACGCCGTCGGCCGTCCCCGTAGAAACGGGCCGGAACCGGCGATCTCACCTGAGGAGCGAACCGATGACCACGACGGTCGAGCCGTACCGCGCGCTGAACCAATCGTCGCTGCCGTTGGAGCGGGTGCTGCACACGCTCAACTCCGGCTTCATCCTGCACCGGGTCGGCCAGATGGCCTACGGGTTCGCCGCCGAGGGGCGCCAGTTCAGCGTGGACCTGCTGCAGTACATCAACACCTCGCAGGAGGGCGTGGCGACCTCGTTCGCCTTCGAGGAGGTGTTCGGCGGCCGGGACCGGATGCACTGGTTCATCCACCTGAAGTCCCCGCAGGACTACCGGATCCTGCTCAACATGGTCGACCACGACCTGGAGTTCCGCCGGATCTCCGACGAGGACCGGCTGCCGCACAAGGGCGGCGGCAACTGGGACCGCATCTTCGTCCACCGCAGCCTGCACGAGGACGTGCTCGTACCGCAGCACGGGATGGACCACGACGGCGACGACGCGGAGCCGGCGACCTTCGTACCGCCCGCGTCGTCCCAGCTCAACCAGCCGCCGGAGCAGCAGATCAACTCCGCGACCGCGGGCGCGATCGTCATGCGGACCTCGGACGTCAAGTACGAGTTCCGCGAGGAGGGCCGGATGTACGCGGCCCACTGGCAGCACTTCGTCAACGAGCGGCTCGCCGGCCGGGTCACCGCGACGCTGTACGAGCAGACCTGGGGCCAGCAGGACCACCTGTTCCAGCTGATCCACCTGCGCAGCGTCGACGACTACCACGAGCTGGCCGAGCTGGAGCGGAGCAAGGAGATGGCCACCGAGGTGTTCGGCCGGCGCCGGCTGCACGAGTCCAAGGGCGGCGGCACCTGGGACCGTCTGTTCATCGAGGGCAGCATCCGCGACACGCTGCTGCTGCCGCAGGTGCCGAGCGGCACGGCCTGAGCACCGATGGCGTACCGCACGATCGAGCTCCGGCGCGAGCCCGGGCTGTTGCGCGTCACGCTGGCCCGGCCGGAGCGGCGCAACGGCATCGACGACGAGACACTGCGCGAGCTGCACGCGGCGCTCGACGAGGCCGAGGGTGACGCCGCCTGCCGGGCGGTGGTCCTGGCCGGGCGGGACGGCGTGTTCAGCACCGGCATGGACTTCCAGAGCGCCGCCGGCGACGGTGGCGCCTCCGACGGCGGTGCGGCGTTCTTCGCCCTGCTGGAACGCTTCACCACCGTGCCACGGGTGGTGATCGCCCAGGTGGACGGGCAGGTCGCCGGTGGTGGTGTCGGGCTGGCCGCCGCGAGCGACTTCGTGCACGCCACCGCCCGCAGCACGTTCGCGCTGCCGGAGGCGCTGTGGGGGTTGCTGCCCTGCTGTGTGCTGCCGTTCCTGGTGCGGCGGGTCGGGTTCCAGAAGGCGTACGCCGCGACGCTGAGCACGCAGACGATCTCCGCGGCCGAGGCGTACCGGATCCATCTCGTCGACGAGGTGGCCGAGCGTCCCGAGACGGTGCTGCGGCAGCTGCTGTTCCGGCTCAACCGCCTCGACCCGGTGGTCGTCGGCGACGCCAAGCGGTACTTCCGGGCGTTCTCCGGCGTCGACGACCGGCTGCGCGAGCACGCGGTGACCGAGTTCGGCCGGCTGATGTCGGCGCCCGCGGTCCGGCAGCGGATCACGGAGTTCGTCGCGCACGGCCGCTACCCCTGGGAACGGTGATCGCCGTGCGCGCGTGGGTCTTCCCGGGGCAGGGCTCGCAGCACCCCGGCATGGGCGAGAGTCTCCTGGACCGGTTCCCCGCCGAGTGCGCCACCGCCGAGCGGATCATCGGCGTGCCACCGGCGCAGCTGTGCCGGGACGTCCGGGGCGAGTACCTCGGCCGCACCCGGTACGTGCAGCCGGCCGTGTTCCTGGTCAGCGTGCTGGCCGCCCGGGCCGCGCTGGCGGACGGCCGGCCGCCGCCGGAGGTGGTGGCCGGGCACAGCCTCGGCGAGTACGCCGCCCTGCACCTCGCCGGCTGCCTGGACTTCGACAGCGCGCTGAGTCTGGTCGTCCGCCGTGGACGGTTGATGGAGAGCGTGACCGGCGGCGGCATGGTGGCGGTGCTCGGCCTGCCGCTGTCGCGGGTGACGGAACTGCTGGCCGACATCCCGGACGTCGACCTCGCCAACCACAACCTGCCCGACCAGTTCGTGCTGGCCGGCAGCGCGGCGGGCGTCCGCGCGGTCGTCGACGCCGTGCGGCGGCACGGCACCGGCCGGTGCGTGCCGCTGGCGGTCAGCGTGCCGGCGCACTCCCGGTTCATGGCCGGCGCCGCGGAGGCGTTCGCGGTGGCCCTGCGCGACGTCGCGCCGGCGCCGCCGTCGATCCCGGTGGTGAGCAACGTGTCCGGGGCGCCCCACGTCCCGGGCGAGATCCCGGGCACGCTGCTGCGGCACTTCGTCGAGCCGGTGCGGTGGTGGGACACGATGTGCCTGCTGGCCCGGTCGGGGGTGACCGAGCCGGTCGAGGTCGGTCCCGGTGAGGTGCTGACCAAGATGTGGCGCCGGGCCGCCGGGAGCCTGCCGGCGCCCGCCCCCGGCGGGCCGCTCGCCCGCGCCGCGCCCGTCCCGCCGCCCACGCCAGCCTCGCCGCCCACGTCGGCCACGCCGGTCGCTCCTCCGGTGCCCTCGCCGGTGGCGCCTCCCGTGCCGCCTCCGCCGGCCGCGCCGCCGCAGTCCGAGCCGGCCGCGCGTGGTCCCGCCCCCGGGCCGCCGCCGGTGGCGCGCGGTCCCGCTTCCGGGCCGCCGCCGGTCGCGGCGTCGCGTCCGCGCCCGGCGGGCTCGTCCGGGCTGCGGGCCGACTACGGCATCCGGTACGCCTGCCTGGCCGGGTCGTCACCGTTCGGCGTCACGTCACCGGCGTTCCTGCGACGGCTGTCCGGGGCCGGGCTGCTCGGCTTCTTCGGCGCCCAGGGCCTGACCCTGCCGGAGATCCGGGCCGCGCTCGCCGAGCTGCGCGACGTGCGCCGGTACGGCGTGGCCTGGCCGTCCGGTGGCGACGAGCGGGCGCTGTGCGACCTGTACCTCGCCCACGACGTGCGCCATGTGGAGGTCGCCGGCCCGCTCGCCGTGGTGTCGCCGCAGCTCGTGCGGTTCCGGCACGGCGACGGTCCCCGGCAGGTCCTGGTCCGCGCCCCGGATCTGGCCACCGCGGTCCGGTTCCTGCGCCCCGCCGACCCGGCGACGGTACGGGCGCTGGCCGCCGCCGGGCACCTGGACGGCGCGTCCGCGGGCGCGGCGGCACGGGAGGCGGTCGCCACCGACGTGGCCGTCGAACGGGACGCGCACGCGCTGGTGCCCGCCCTGGTGGCCCTGCGCGACCGGGAGGCGCCGGGGGCGCGGATCGGGGTGGCCGGGGTGGGCACCCCGGCGGCCGTCGCCGCCGCCTTCGCGCTCGGTGCCGACTTCGTGGTCACGACGACGGTGAACCAGTGCACCGCCGAGGCCGCCACCTCGGACGCGGCGAAGGACCTGCTCGCCGCGCTCGACGTCACCGACGTCCGCGAGGCGCCCGATCCGGACCTGTTCGAGCTCGGCGCGCGGTCTCCGGTGGCGCACCGGGGCACGCTGTTCGCCGCTCGTGCCGAGGAGCTGTACCGGATGTTCCTGCGTTACGACCGGCTGGCCGACGTCGGTCCCCGGCGGCTGGCCGAGCTGGAGCGGACGCACTTCGGCCGCCCGCTGGACGAGGTGCGCGCCGATCTCGGCGTCGCGGGGCGGGACGACCGGGGTGTGCTCGCGTCGGTCTGCGCCGCCTACTGCCGGGAGGCCACCGCCGCGGCCCTGCGCGGCACCCCGGGTCAGCGGCTGAACTACCGGGTGCCGGCCTCCACCGACGTCGGGGCGTTCAACCGGCTCGTCGCGGCGGAGCCGCTGGCCGACTGGCGGGCCCGGCACGCCGAGCTGGTCACCGAGCGTCTGCTCAGCGAGGCAAATTGACCTAAATCCTTAAAAAGGCCAGCCGGTTCCCATTCCGCTGACAATCACCCCCTACGAACCGACCCGAGGTCACAAAATGCCTGGTCATTGCTCTGCGTAGACACCCGTCACCCAATTAGTTACGATGGCGGCGGGCATTAATACCGCTCGATCGAGCAGTATGTGCAACCGTCGCCCACACCCTCCGGAAGGCCCCTTGCATGCATTTGCTTCACTGGATGAACGCGTCCCGAACGTGGAAGGAATCAGACACCACGGATCGATGGACATCGCAGGTCGCGCCATGCCTCCACCCGGCCTGACGCCCCTCACCTGCGGATATGTGGCGAACCCGCCCCGGCGTCGAGCACGCGGCGCACCGAGGGCGGCCAACGGGACGAACGGCCGGCACGGGCCGTAATGCAATTCCGACAGTATGCCGACAGCGCGCTGGCAATTTACTTGCCGGCGTTGCGGCTGCACTGTCAACGATTGATAGCGTCACGCATTTCACCAGCGAATGTTCAGGAACCTGACAACACGCCCGAGCACCGACATCGGGCGCCAGGAGGCCTCCTTGCGAATCGCCGGCGCCACCACCAGTTTGCGTAACGAGCTGAATCGGCTGATCCGGGACGACCCGACTTTCGCCGTCCGCACACATGTCCCCCGAGGCGGGGCCGCGTACAACTCCGGCGACCACGATCTGCGGATGTACCTCGTGGAGGTCGGCCAGTTCAAGACCATCGCGTCCTCCGCCGACGGCAAGCAGTGCCTGCTGTCGATCCACACGCGGGGCGACATGTTCGGCGAGCTCGGCCTGCTCGGCGGACCACGCCACGACACCGCCCGGGCCATGCGCGACAGTGTGATCAGGAGAGTCAATTCGGCGAAGCTGTTCGACGTCCTGAGCAGCGACGAGCAGCTCAACTGGCACTTCACCCAGTTCCTCATGGCCAAGCTGCTCGACCAGCAGCAGGCCATCACCCAACTGGTCACCATGGACAGCGAACACCGGCTGGCCGCGACCCTGCTGCGACTGGCCCGCAAGGTGGGCCGCCGGCTCAACCTCGGCATGCAGATCGACGCGAAGATCACCCAGGAGGAGCTGGCCAGCATGGTCGGCACCACCCGGTCCCGCGTGGGGCTGTTCCTCAAGCACTTCCGCGCGGCGAAGCTGGTGGATCAGCTGCCCGGCGGCTATCTCCTGATCAACGAGCCGGCGCTGACCCGGTACGTGGAGTGCGGGCAGTACGAGCCCGCCCGGTGGGGCGCCGACCCGATCCGGCCGGTGAACGGCGCGCGCCTGCTGCGCGGCGAACGGGAGCTGTCCGCGTGAGCGCCGTCCTGGTCTCCCTGCACGGAGCCGCGCTGCTCGTGGCGCTCCTGCTCGTCGGCGGGGCCGGACGAGCCGCGGCGCGGCTGTTGCGGCAGCCGCCGGTGATCGGCGAGATCGTCGCCGGTCTCCTCGTCGGCCCGGCCCTCGTCCTGTTCGCCGGTCACGACGGGCTGGCGGCGGTGCTGCCGGAGGACGTACGCGCGCTCCTGCGCCTGGTCGCCGAGGGCGCGCTGGTGCTCTTCCTGGTCGGCCTCGCGCGTGAGCTACGGGTCGGGCCGGCGCGCGACGACCGCAGGCTGGCCTGGGTCACCGCCGGGGCGCTCGTCCCGGCGCTGTTCTGCGGTGTGCTGGTCGCGCTGTGGGTGCAGTTCGTCGCCGGACCGGCCGTACGCGGCGACGCGCCGATGCCGGCCTTCGTGCTCGGCGTCGCGGTGACGCTGTCCATCACCGCCGTACCGGTGCTGGCGCGGCTGCTGACCGAGCGGGGCCTCACGGAGACGGCGGCCGGGGCCCTCGCGCTGGCCGCCGCCGTGGTCGTCGACGTCATCGGCTGGCTGCTGCTGTCCCTGGCCGTCGGGCTGGGCGCCGGGGACCCGGCGACCTTCGGCCGTGCGATGGCGGTCCTCGCCGGAGCGTTGCTGCTGGCCGGCGGGATCCGATGGGTGCTGCGCCGCGGCCGGGCGGAACTGTGGTGCGGCCGGTGGCCGGCCGCCAGTGCCGTGGTGCTCGGCGTGGTGGCTCTCGTGGTCGGCTTCGGCGTCCACCTCCTCGGGCTGACCGCGGTGTTCGGCGCGATCCTGGTCGGCCTGGCGGTGCCGCCCGGCGAGCCCTGGGACGCGCCGACCGCCGCCGTGTCGCGGCTCGGGCGGTCGCTGCTGCCGATCTTCTTCGTGAGCGCCGGGCTCACCGCGCTGACCGGCGCGGTCGGCAGCACGCCGTGGTCGCTGGTGGTCGTCGTCCTCGTCCTCGGCCTGGTCGGGAAGATCGGCGGCGGCTATCTCGGCGGCCGGCTCGGCGGCTGCCCGCCCGCGGAGGCCGCGCGGATCGGCATCCTGCTCAACACGCGCGGGCTCACCGAGCTCATCGTGCTCCAGGTCGCGTTCCAGGCCGGCATCCTCAGCCCGCCGCTGTTCCTCGCCCTGCTCGTCATGGCGCTGGTCACGACGCTTCTCACCGGCCCGCTGCTGTCGCTGGCGGACCGGTTCGGCCAGGGCACCGACGCCGGCGACAGCGCCTCGGGCGCCGTGCCCGGCCGGTCAGTGGTGAGCCCGCGATGACGGGTACGCGGTCAGGCCGCCGCCATGTCGCGCAGCTTCAGCACCGAGCGCCAGTTGCGGGTCGTCCCGACCACGCCGGTCTTCTTCTCCACGAAGGCGTTGCTGAGCTTGCTGCGCCCGTACCCGTCGGGAACGTGCACGAACACGTCCCGGCCGAGCAGCGTCAGCGTGCCGGTCTCGCCGGGCGGGGCGGCGAGCGCCGCCTGCTTGTCCGCGCCGGGATCGCTGCTGAGCATCGTGACGAGCAGCTTCGTGTGATCGGTCTGCACGTCGAGGTACGGGTTGGCGGCGATCATCGCGTCGAGTTCGGCCAGGCTGCGCAGCAGCACCGGCACGTCGCGGCCCCACCGCTGCTTGATGCCCCGGTCGATCTCGGCCAGGATCGCGACCTCGTCGGTCTCGGGGCAGCCGAACACGACGTTGCCGCTCTGGATGTACGTCGCCACGCCGTCGAAGCCGCAGGAGACGAAGACCTCTTTCAGTTCCGTCATCACCATCGAGCTACCGCCACCGATGTTCACCGCGCGCAACAGAGCGACGTATCTCGTCATGACCCGGGATGGTAACCGGCCGGGCCGGTCGCGGGCGCTCAACTCTGAGCAGACACGCCCGGCCCGGGGCCGTACAACGTCAGGGACCGCGACGGTGAGGAATCCACGAAGAGGAGAGGCCCGAGGATGATCACCACGGCGGTCGGCATCGAGGATCTCCACGTCTACCCCGGGCGGGCGTACGTCGACGTGCCGGGCCTGTTCGAGGCGCGCGGCCTGGACCCGTCGCGGCTGCCGAACCTGATGATGCGCCGCCGGTCGGTGAGCCTGCCCTGCGAGGACCAGGTGACCCACGCCGTCAACGCCGCCCGGCCGCTGGTCGACGCGCTGTCGCCGGAGCAGCGGGAGGCGATCGAACTGGTGGTGGTGGCCACCGAGTCGGGGCTGGACTTCGGCAAGCCGATCAGCACCTACGTCCACGACCTCCTCGGCCTGCCGCCGCGCTGCCGGTCGTTCGAGGTCAAGCACGCCTGCTACGGCGGCACCGCGGCCCTGCAGAGCGCGGCGGCGATCATCGCCGCGAGCCCGGCGCCGGACGCGCGAGCGCTCGTGGTCGCCACCGACATCGCGGGCGTCGCGGCGACCGGCAGCTACTTCGAGCCGTCGGAGGGCGCCGGCGCGGTCGCGATGCTGGTCAGCCGGACGCCCGACGTGCTGCGGCTCGACCTGGGCGCCAGCGGGTACCACACCCAGGAGGTGATGGACACGCTACGGCCCCGGCCGGACGTCGACGTGGTGAACTCCGACCTGTCCCTGCTCGCCTATCTCACCTGCCTGGAACGGTGCTTCGCCGCCTACCGGGACCGCGTCGAGGGCGCCGACATCGTCACCACGTTCGACCACCTCGTCTTCCACATCCCCTTCGCCGGGATGGTCAAGGGCGCCCACCGCACGCTGCTGCGCAAGACCAAGGGCATGGCGCCGGCCGAAATCGACCGGGACTTCGCGGCGCGGGTGGCCCCGTCGCTGTCGTACACCAGCGAGATCGGCAACCTCTACTCCGGTTCGCTCTACCTCGCGCTGTGCTCGCTGATCGACCACGCCGACTTCACGGTGGCCCGCCGCATCGGCCTGTTCTCCTACGGCTCCGGCTGCGGGTCCGAGTTCTTCAGCGGGGTCGTCACGGAGCGCGCCGCCGGCCGGCTCGCGGCCCGCCCGCTCGCCCGCGCCGTCGAGGAGCGCCGCCGGCTCACCGTCGCCGAGTTCGACGAGTGGAGCCGGCACACCGCCGACCGTGCCTTCGGTGTCCGCGACGCCGTCCTGGACACCGGCCCCTACCGGTCCGTGCTGGACAGCCACGTGGCCGGCCGGGGCCTGCTGCTGCTCGACCGGATCGAAGACTTCCACCGCGTGTACCGGTGGAGTTGAGCGCGCCATCCGAGGGAGGACCCATGAGTGTGCCCACGTCCGCGGTCGTCGTGCCCGACCTGCTCCGGCACCGCACCGGCCTGATGCCCGAGCAGGAGGCGATAAACGTCCGCGGCAAGACGGCGATCACCTACGGCGACTGGGACCGGCGCTCGAACGCCGTCGCCCGCGCGGTGCTCGACCGGCTCGGCGGCACCGGCCGGGGCGCCCGGGTGGCGCTGCTGTTCGGCGGCGACGACTGGATCGACTACGCGGTCGCCTACCTCGGCGTGCTCAAGGCCGGCGCCACCGCCGTACACGTGAACGACACGATGCCGGCGGTGGAGCTGCGCCGCCGGTTCGACCAGTGCGCGGTGGCCGGCGTGATCCGCGGCGCGGCGCTGCCGCCGTGGCGGGACGACGCCGGACGCTGGTCGGTGGTCGTCGCGGACCTCGACCAGGGCGACAGCGGCGCCGTCGACACCGGCGTCACCCCCGAGGACATCTCCGACATCCTCTACACCTCCGGCACCACCGGCCCGGCGAAGCCGTTCACCAACCCGCACGGCAACCTGACATACGGGCGCGGGTCCGCCGCCCTCGGGCAGCTGGTCGACCCCGCGCCGCTGCTCGCGCCGATGCCGCTGGGCACCACGTCGAGCGCGACGACCGTCGCGGTGCTGGCCACCACGACGCCGTCACCGCTGATCGTGTGCTCGCCGGACGACCCGGAGGAGATCGCCCGCCTGCTCGCCACGCACGGCTGCGCGACGCTCATCCTGACCCCGTGGACCGCGATCCGGCTCGCCGCCATCCGCCCGCAGGACCGCTACGACCTCGGCTCGGTCAAGACCATCGGCAACGCGTCGGCGATCATGCCGCCGCGCATCGCCCGCGACCTGCTCGCCGCCATGCCGAACGCCACCATCGCCAACGCCTACGCGCAGTCCGAGGCGGTGCCGGCGATCATCCTGGGCAACGTCGACCCGGACCGGCCGATGTGGCTGGGACGCCCCGGACGCGGCACCGAAATGCGCGTCGTCGACCCGCAGGGCGAGCCGCTGCCGCCGGGTGAGCTCGGCGAGGTGTGGCTGCGCTGCGAGGCGCCCAAGCGGCTGTACCTCGACCAGGCGCTCAACGCCCGCGTCCACGCCGGCGGATGGACCCGCACCCGCGACCTCGGACGCGCCACCGCCGACGGCGAGCTGTTCCTGTTCGACCGGATGACCGACGTGATCACCACGGACGGGAAGCTCGTGTCGTCGCTGGAGGTCGAGGCCGCGCTCTACGACCACCCCTCGGTACGCGAGGCCACGGTCATCGCGCTGCCCGACCCGGAGCACGGCGAGATCGTCGCCGCCGTCGTGGCCGCCGACCCGGCCCTGGACGACGCGACGCTCGCCGCGTTCCTCGCCGAGCGGCTGGAGCCGCACCAGGTTCCCGCCCGCATCCACCGCCTCGACGTGCTGCCCCGCGGCGGCACCGGCAAGGTGCTCAAGTTCCAGTTGCGGCAACGCTTCGCCGGCTGACCGTCGCGGTCGTCGCCGGCGCGCGGCCTGCGCCGCGTACCCTGTCGGGGCCGGTGACGGCGCGAGCCGGCTGCCGCCGGCCACCTCGGCCACCGGGGTGATCGGGCCCTGGGCGGTGGCCACGGACAGACAGCGAGGTGGGAGATGCCGCATCTGAACCCGGTCGCGGCGCAGCGCGCGGAGGCCGTCGCCGTCGCGGCCCTCGCCGTCGTCGTGACCGTCGCGGCCGGGTACCCGTGGTGGTCGCTGCTCGCCCTCTTCCTCGTCTTCGACCTGTCCATGCTCGGCTACCTGCGCGGGCCGCGCGTCGGCGCCGTCTGCTACAACGTGGCGCACTCGTACACGCTGCCGGCGGTGCTCGGCGCGGTGGCCGTGGCGGCGGCCGCGTCCGGCGACCGGATCGACTGGCTCGGAGTCCTGGCCGTCGCGTGGGCGTTCCACATCGCCGTCGACCGCGCCCTGGGCTACGGCCTCAAGACGACCGAGGGGTTCGAGCACACCCACCTCGGCCGGATCGGGAAGGCCCGCCGTGCCGGGCCGGCCGCCGACGAACGCTGACGGCCCCGGTCACGGGCGGGCCGGCCGGCAGTTCGCGCTCGTCAGCCGCACCGAGTACTCGCGGTCGTCGGACGTGATCCCGGACGGTACGCCGTCGAAGTACGCCTCCACCTTCTCCCAACCCCGGCGCTGCTCGTAGTGCAGGTGCGGGGCGCCGGAGTTCCCGGTGCTGCCCACGCGCCCGAGCTGGTCGCCCCGGGCCACCCGCTGCCCGGCCTTCACCGACGGCGGTTCGAGCAGGTGCAGGTACTGCGTCTCCCACTTCCCGCCGTGGTCGATCTTCACCCAGTAGCCGCCGCCGCGTCCCCGCGGCCCGTCCGGATCCTCAGGGGTACGACCGCCCAGCGAGCCGTTGATCCCCGCCACCGTGACGGTGCCGGCGGCGGAGGCGAGCACCGGCCGTCCCCACGCCTCCCCGGAGGTCGGGAAGAGGTCGACGTCGTAGTCGTCGTGCCCCGGATAGGTGGACAGGCGCCACGTCTCGCCGCAGGCCACCGGAAGCTGGAAGTCCGGTCGCGGGCCGGGTGGCCGCACCAGCGGCACCACGACCGCCGCGGCGGCGGCAAGCACCGCGAGGACGCCGACGACCAGCAGGACACGCGGGGCGCGGCGGCGCGGGCGGCCGGAACCATGGGGACACTCGGTGGTCATCGTTTCGAGCATGACAGGCGGCGCTGTGCACAGCCTGACCGGCTCGGCTCCCGGGCATCCGTCCGGGCCTCAGCCCAGCTCGACGACGGGCCGGGTCAGGATCTCGTCGGCATACCCGTCGTCGGAGGCGAACCATTGGCCGAAATCCTCGTCGCGGTACGCGGTCGCGATGGTGAGCCAGCCCAGGAAGAAGCCGCTGCCGCCGCAGGTGGCACCGCCGCCGTCGCCACCACAGACGACGGTGCGCTCGGTCGTCGCCTCGTGCCGGTAGGGGTCCTGCCCGATCGCCAGACCCCAGAGGTTCTCCTGCCGGTGCGGGCCGGTCCTGTGGTCGTACGGATAGCCGTCGTCGGGGCAGTCGTCGCCCCAGCGGAACAGGGTCGTCGCACCGGCGCCACACGCCCACTCCCACTCGTCCGGGGTGGCCGTCCGCAGGCCGAGGCTCGCGAGCCCGGCCATCGCCTCGTCGTAGGAGACCTCGCGGATCGCCCGGGCCCGCACCACCTGCCCGGTCCGGTCGAACTCGACGGTCAGCCCGTCACCGCCCGATCCGACGGTGCGCACCCCGCCGAACCGCCCACCGGCCGACGCGACGAGTTCCCGCACCCGGGGGTCGTCCGGCGCCAGCGGAATCTCGCACGGGTCGAACGCGTCCACCGCGACCAGCATGGCCGGCATGTCGACGTCGCGTACCGGCGAGGTCATCGCCTCGACGTACTCGGTCAGGGACGGAAGCCCGAACTCGGCGGCGCTGTCGGCGTAGTCGGCGGCCTGGCGCGGACCGGGTCGTAACCGGCCCGCGTCGTAGCCGAGCGCCGGCCGGCCGCCGGGTACGAGCGCGAACCGCATCCCGCCGCGGTCGAACAGCGCCGTCCGGTGCGACCGCCCCGCGTACGACGTGTTCCGCACGCCGGCCACCGTCAGCTCGTGCCGCGCGGCGATCTCCTGGGCCAGCCGGCCGGCAGCGGCGTCGGAGAGATCGTTCCACTGCGAGAAACTCAGATCGGCGTACGACACCGCGACAGGATAGCCACGGACTCCGACAACACCGGATCACGCCGACATGAGCTGCCGCGCGGCGCGCCACGAACCGTCGACGGCGCGGTCAGGCTCCGTCGACGTCCGTGCTGAACGCGAGGTCGCGGCCGGCCTCGACGTCGGCGAGCAGCGCCGCCACGCGGGCCTTGGCCAGGTCGTAGGAGTCGGAGCCGAGCACCTGGTGCAGCGGCGCGTCGCCGCCGACGGCCACCTCGATGACGGCGGCCGCGGCCTTGACCGGGTCACCGAGCTGGGTGCCGGGCATGGCCAGGTGCGCCTCGGTCATCTCGCGGATCGCCTCGTACCCGTCGGTGGTGCGCGCCGGCAGGCCGAGCGACGACGGGCGCAGGAAGTCGGTACGCGTGTACCCGGGCTCCACCACGTTGACCTTGATGCCGAGGTGTGCGACCTCGGCCGCGAGCGAGTCCGACAGGCCCTCCAGGGCGTACTTGGCCGAGCAGTAGAGGCCCCAGCCGGGGAAGGCGGTCAGCCCCAGGATCGAGGAGACGTTGATGATGTGGCCGCTGCGGGCGGCGCGCATGCCGGGCAGGGCCGCGCGGAGCACGTTCCAGACGCCGAAGACCTGCACCTCGAACATCGTCCGGACCTCGGCGTCTCCTGCCTCCTCGACCGCGCCGAGGAAGCCGTAGCCGGCGTTGTTGACCACGACGTCGATCCCGCCGAACCGGTCGGTGGTGGCCCGGACGGCCGCCGTCACCGCCGCCGCGTCGGTCAGGTCGAGTTCGAGGGCGAGCAGCCGCTCGCGGTCGACCGGTCCGAGGGCCGCGCGGAGGCGCTCGGCCGACCGGGTCGTCGCCGCGACGTCGTCACCCCGCTCCAGCAACTGCCGGACCAGTTCGAGGCCGATGCCGCGGGACGTGCCGGTGACGAACCACGTGGCCGGACCTGCGGTGGGGTAGGGCATGGAAACTCCCGGATCTCGATGTCGTCGTGTCCCCGGCCGGGGACGCCTCTCCATCGTGGGTACGAGGGAGGGCCGGGAACACGGCCGGGCAGGCCCAGCGCTGCCGGGGAACGGCGTACCCACCCAGGCGGTGTCGCGGACGGCGGTCGCGGCGGATCATCGAGTCATGACGGGACAATCGGACCTCGGCCGGTTCCTTCGTCGGTGCCGGGCCGACCTGACTCCGGAAGCGGCCGGCATCGCCGCGGATGCGCAGGGACGCCGCGTCCGCGGACTGCGCCGCGAGGAGGTGGCGATGCTCGCCGGCGTGAGCGTCGACTACTACACCCGGCTCGAACAGGGCCGGCACACCAGCCCGTCGGCCGCTGTGGTCGACGCCCTGGCGCGGGTCTTCCGGCTCGACGCCGCCGCCCGCACCCACCTCGCCGACCTCGCCCGGCCGGCCAGGCGCGGCAGGCAGACGCCGGCGCAACGGGTTCGCCCGGCGATGCACCAGCTCCTCGCCTCGATGACCGAACATCCCGCGCTCATCCTCGGGCGCCGCACGGATGTGCTCGCCTCCAACGCGCTCGCGCGTGCGCTCCTCACCGACTGGACACTCCTGCCGCCGCGGCACCGCAACTACATCCGGTGGATCTTCCTCGACCCGGGTGCCCGCGACGCCTTCCTCGACTGGTCGACCGTGGCCGCCGACGTGGTCGGCACCCTGCGCCTCGACGCCGGGCGCCATCCCGACGATCCGCGGCTGAGCGAACTCGTCGGCGAGCTGACCATCGGGAGCCCGGAGTTCCGGACCTGGTGGAACGGCCGTCACGTGCACGAACGCACGCACGGCACCAAGCGGATGAACCACCCGGCGGTCGGGCCGATCACCCTCCGCTACGAAGCTCTCGCCCTGCCCGGTGACCCGGACCAGACGCTGTTCGTCTACACCACCGATCCCGGCAGCCCGTCGCACGACAACCTGCGCCTGCTGGGGTCGCTGGCCGCCCGGACCGGGCCGGCGCCGGGCCGTACGCCGCCGCGCGAGGCGCCCGACGCGAGCAGGACGGAACCCGCAAGCCCTGCTTGACGCCGATCTCAGGCGTCCGCGGCGCGGGGCGCCCCGGCCAGCCGGTCGCGGCAGAAGTCCCGGAACGTCCGGGCGGGCCGGCCGGTCACGTCCGCGACGGTCGTCGTGACACGGTCCTCCGAGCCCGCAGCGACGGCCGTGTCCAGGCCCGCGAGGAAGCGGGCGTAGTCGGGCGGGAGGCCGTGAGCCTCGTGGTACGCG
Organism: Micromonospora sp. CPM1; assembly: GCF_023896895.1. Taxonomy (NCBI): domain Bacteria; kingdom Bacillati; phylum Actinomycetota; class Actinomycetes; order Micromonosporales; family Micromonosporaceae; genus Micromonospora; species Micromonospora sp. CPM1. Next base: position 252,791 of record NZ_JAMHIU010000001.1, on the reverse strand, counting down.
GTGAGCGCGTCCTCGTCGACGGCGCGGTGCCGGACCGGGCGGCCGAGGAGATCGGTGAGGGTGGCGGCGACGTCGGCGTAGCTCAGCCGCTCGGGGCCGGTGATGACGTGCTCGGTGTCGTGGGGCGCCGGGTCGGTGAGGGCACGTACCGCCACCTCGGCGATGTCGGCCGGGTCCACGAACCCCACCCGCGCGTCGCCGGTGGCGCTGACGATCTCGCCACGTTCCCGCGCGCTCGCGGCGTGCGGGTGCGCGCCGACGAAGTTCTCCATGAACCAGGACGGCCGCAGCACCGCCCATTCGCGGATCATCTCGCCGAGCTGGGCCTGCACCTCCCCCAGTCCGGGCGCGCCGGCGTCGATCGCCGACGAGCTGAGCAGGACGGCCCGTCGCACCCCGGCGCGCCGGGCCAGATCCAGGAACGGCAGCATGGTCGGCGCCGGGTCGGCGTCGCCGAGGGACGCGATCAGGTAGAGCCCTGTCGCACCGTCCAGCGCCGTGTCGTGCGTGCCGCGGTCGTACCAGTCGAAGCGGACGCCCTCGGCGGACGCCCGGCGGCTGGCGACGCGGGCCTGGCGGCCGGCGGCGGCGAGTTTCGCGGCGACGAGCCGGCCGGTCGTTCCCGTGCCTCCGACGACGAGGATCATGCGCGCACCCCCTCGCCGAACAGTTCCTGCACGGCCAGCGGGTTCCAGTAGTCGCGGTAGCGCACGATGCGCCCGGCCCGGACGGAAAGGACGGCGATGTACCGCAGCCGGTACGGCTCTCCCGTGGCGACGACGACGCCGGTGGCGGTGAACTCGGCGACGATCACCTCCGGGTCCGCCGTCTCGTGCACCGTGACGTCGGCGATCTGGCGGACGTCCAGTGTCTGCGGGTAGTCGACGAGGTAGTCGTGCAGCTCGGCACGGCCGGCCACCCGGCTCGGCCGTCCGGGCGGCGCGAACGGGAACTCCATGGCGGCGTCGTCGGCGAACAGGGCGATGAAGCCCGGCATGTCCTTGGCGAGCAGATGCTCCAGGGCCTGGTGGAAAACGTCGGTGGCGGTGCTCGGCACTGTTGTCCCTTCCGGTCGGCGGGCCGCCGCAGTGATCTACGATAAGCGGACGGCCGGTCCACTTCACCATAGCGGACCGGCGGTCCGTTTGCGAGAGGGGCAGGGGATGCGGGCTGACGCGGCGCGGAATCGGGAGGCGGTGCTCACGGCGGCGGATCGGCTGTTCGAGGCGGCGACCGACCCCGACCGGATCTCGATGGACGACGTGGCCGCCGCCGCCGGTGTGGGCAAGGGCACGCTGTTCCGCCACTTCGGTGACCGGTCGGGGCTCATCCGCGCCCTCTACACCGCCCGCGGCGAGCAGCTACAGGCGTCACTCGCGGCGAGCCTGCCCGGCGACTCGCCGGCGGACCGCGCCCTGCACCTGCTACGGGAACTGGTCCGGTTCAAGCAGGCCAACCGGGTGCTGACGCTGGCCCTGGAGAACGCGGGCGACGGGAGCCCCTATCGCACCGAGTCGTACGAGGACTGGCACGCCACGCTGACCGCCGTCGTGTCCGAGGCCCGTGGTCCGGAGTCGGCGGACTACCTCGCCCACGCCCTGTTGGCCGCCGTGCGCAGCGACCTGGTGGAGCACCTGCGCGACTGGCCCGACGAACGCTGGGAGGCCGGGCTGACGGCACTGACCCGTTCGGTCCTAGCGACCGGGCGGTAGTCCGGTCGACGACTGCCCTCAGCTGGTCCGCTCGATCACGGCGGTGAGGCGGAGCCCGGCGGTCGACACGGTGCCGCTCCCCCAGAACGACGAGGTCCCCGGGATGTCGAGGCGCCGGACGCCCACCGTCCAGACGTCCCGGGCGTTCGCCCCGTCCACCTTGTACAGCACGTGCGCCTGGTGCGGCAGCCGCCGCTCCGTCCACGCCCGCCCGTTCCACTGCATCAGGGCGTACGGCTGGTCGATCGAGTACCCCGTGTAGGTGGACGCCTGGTAGCCGACGGACCAGGCGTTGCCCGGGCCGGTGGCGGCCCGGACCTCGGCATCCCGTTTCGGGAAGGTCCGTGCGCGCCCGAGCGCGTCCCGTAAGAGAGTGGTAAGAACGGCTCCTCCGAGGGGGAATCGGCTGTGGCCGTGACGGCCTCGCCTGCGGTCAGGCGGCGCGGCGGGCGCGGCGACGGGCGCGGAGGAAGACGGCGTCGTGCCGCTCGTCGCCCCACCAGGCCCACGGAACGTCGGTCATGTACCGGCCGATCGACGCGAAGACCGGCGCGGCCTCGGCGTCGCGGCCGGTGCGCACCAGCCCGTACGCCAGGAAGTTCGCGTCGTCGAGCCAGTCGGCGTGCCGGGCCGCCGGCTGGTGGAACCACCGGTTCAGCGCGTTGTCGAGATCCGACTGCATGACCGGATCCTGTCGCCACCGCTCGCCGATCTCGTCGCCGGTACCACCGTGGGGTTCGCGATCCTGCTCCCACAGCGCCCACTCCGCGGCGGCCCGAACCGGCAGCACGAGTAGCGGCGAGCCGGTGGGCGCCGTGGCGGCGACCGAGCGGGCGAAGCCGAACATCGCCTCGTGCGAGCCGCTCCACTTCCGGCAGTGGTAGGTCAGCCGCAGCACGTGGCCCTGATGGTGCCGGGGATCCCGCTTGGTCAGCTCACGCCACGTCTCCTCGACGTCCTCCAGTGGCGCGCTCTCGTCGATCATGAGAGTGAGCCGGTGCGCCCACGGCGTGGGGTCGTCCGGTGCGAGCCGCATCGCGACATCGTTCACCTGCCGGGCCAGGTCCAGCAGGCGGTGGAACTCGGCCCACTGCTCCCGGCGTACGTTGGAGGCCCAGTCGCCGCCGCGCACCTCCCATGCCCGTGCGATCAGGGAACGGGCACGGACGAGCTGGGCGTCTGGATCGGCGGGCGCGCGAGAGGCCCAGCGGTCGGTCCACGCGTCCGTGGTGTCGACGCGACCGGTCGTGCGGTCGACCCGCGATCCCAGCCCGCGAGCGGTCGATTCGGCCAGCACACGGACGTACCGTGCCCGGCGGTCGTAGTCGTCCCGGGTGGCGGTCAGAGCCTTCCGGGCCGGTCCGATGTCGGAGCCGTACCGCGCCTGCGTGCACGCCTCGCGCAGCACGGCGTCGTCCTGCGCCGGGTTGGGGTCGATCTGGCGGGTGAGTATCCGCCACATGGTCGAGATCATGATCAGGGATGGTAGATGTCAGCGACCGGCGTGTGGGCGCAGCGTCGCCGTTCTGCCGCGAGCTAACCCGCTTGTCGTGGTGCGGGGCGCCGGAGAGGATCGGTGAATGGATCTTCGTGCTGCGGAACGGCGGCTCCAAGCCGCTCAGCGTGCCGCCGATGTCGAGTCCCTCGACGCGCTTCTGCACCCCCGGGTCGTGGGTGCCGGACCGGACGGCACGGTCTTCACCAAGGAGGATGATCTGGAGAGCTACCGCTCGGGGGCCCTGCGGATCACCGGCCTGGTGGAGGAGTCGCTCGACGTCCAGGACGACGGTGAGACCGGGGTGACCCGCACGGTCGCCGCGGTGGATGCGGTTCAGGGCGGGGCCGTCGTGTCCGCGCGGTTGCGCTACACCCGGCTGTGGGTGCGGGAGGACGGCAACTGGCGGGTGTTGGCCGCCACCTTCGTCCCGGTCCAGTGAGCGCTCCGCCCGCGGCCGGTCGGACGCTCAGGCCTCGGCGGTCGGTTCCACCGTGTAGTGGATGGTCTGCGCGACGATCCAGCCGTCCTCGATGACGTACGAGTCGGCGCCGTCGCGGACCCGCGTGCCCGCTGCGTCAGCGGTCCACTCCAGGAACCCGATCCGATCCTCGATCAGCACCGTCGTGTAGGTGAAGTGGGCGCCCGGAAGCTCCGCGCTCAGCCACTGCGCCAGTTTCCGCACCCCGTCGTGCCCCCGGAACACTCCCCTGCGGTCGAGGACGAGGCAGTCCGGCGACACGTTGCGCTCGATGTCCTCGGCGAACCGGCCCTCGTTCGACAGGCGCAGGTGCTCGTCGAGCACCTCGCGTGCCGGGCGCGCCCGCAATTGCTCGGTCATTCACCGCAGCCTCTCGTGCATGGACGACTCACGCCATCATCCAACGCCGGGCGGGCGCCGCGTCGCCGATCACGGATCCTCGCCGCGCGGTCGCAGCGAGCAGGCGGCGCCCGCGCCGGCTCGCCCGGTGGTCGGCGCAACCGTCACCCTGCCGGCGGCGGGGACGACTCGCGGTCGGCCCCCGCCGCCGTCGCACGGCCGGTCAGCCCTTGCGCCACTTCTGGTTTGCAGTGCCCCCACAGTCCCAGAGCTGGAGCCTCGCGCCGTCGCCACTGTTCCAGTCCTTGATGTCGACGCACTTGCCGGCCTGCAGGTTGACCAGGTCTCCGGCCGCGTTCAGGGTGAACTGCTGGGCGCCGGTGCCGTTACAGGTGTAGAGCTGCACCACCGCCCCGTTGGCGGTGGACCCGGCGTCGATGTCCATGCACTTGTTGTTCTGGCTCTTCAGCGCTGTGCCGCTGAACGTCCACTTCTGCGCGTCGGTGTTGTTGCAGTTCCACATCTGCAGCGGCGCACGGTCGGCGAAGTTGGAGCTCGGCACGTCGATGCACTTGTTGTTCCAGGTGCTGACCACGGGAACCCCGGTGGTCGGGGTGCCGCCGCCACCGCCGGTGAACGGGCTGAGGATCAGTCCGGCCGAACGGGGGTCGCCGTCGTGCACCAGCGACTCGAATCCGCCGACGTCGTCGAAGGCGAACGCGTACGCCCGGCCGTCGGTCATGTTGGCGTGGATCAGGCGGGCGTACTGGTTGGTGGGGTTGTTGCGGTAGAAGCCGGCGGCGTCGGTGCTGGGCTGGGTGTCGACGGTGCCGAGCGTGCCCCGGTTGAGGGCGGCGCAGAGTGTACGCGAGATCGGGCCGACCACCTGGTCGTTCGGCGCGGGCAGGTCGCCGTCGCAGCCCCAGACGCTGGCCGAGGAGGGCCGGTTGAAGGAGGCGACCACCTGGCCGCTGCCGTTGGTGAAGGTCATGGTGTTGCCCGAGGTGCGGCCGTAGTACCGGATGGCCGGCTGGTCGGCGAACGGCGCCACGGTCAGCGTCTTCGTGGTGTACGCGTTCCACGCGGAGGCGATGTAGGAGTCCAGGTAGGTGGCGCTCAGCAGGCCGGCCCCGGCCGCCTTGCCCGGAGCCAGGACGCGCAGCACGGTCCCGTCCGAGCGGGTGTGGACGGTGCCGGCCCAGCCCGGCTGTGCGCGGATGCCGTCGATGACCGCGTTGCGCCCGTTGGCCACCACGTCGCCGGTGCGCTTGGTGACGCCGTTGGCGCCGGTCACGGTGACCGCGTGCGGGATCGCGAACATGTCGACCTGGGAGCTGTTGAGCCACAGCCCTGAGTCGTTGTAGGTGAACTCGCTCCAGTCGAAGAGGATGTCGCGGTTCGCGTCACCGGCCGCCCAGGGCGCGGGCTGCACCAGCCCGTCCGGGGTGAGGAAGAACTTCAGCTTCTGCCCGAGCGCGAAGTAGGCCCGGCCCGAGAAGCCGCGGGGGAACTGGATCGTGGTGCTGCCGCCGTTGCCGGGGCCCGGTATGGAGACGTCCGGCGCGGGCGACGGCGGGATCTGCCCGCCGGTCCACGGCACGAAGGCACCGCCGGAGGTGACGTAGCCGAGCCGGCCGGAGGACAGTTGGACGCCGATGACATACAGGTAGACCGGGTCGCTGCGGCCGGTGGTGTTGGTGACGGTGACCGGCAGCAACGCCGGTCCGGCCGCGTGGGCGGGCGTGGCGACGACGGCGCCCGCGAGCCCGGCGAGCAGGGCGGACGCGGCGGCGAGCAGCCTTCTTCGGAGACGCATGGCGACACCTCGCTGGAGACGGGGACGGGAGAGCGCTCTCTCAGCAGACTCCAATTGTTAATAATGTTTGTCAATAGGCGGCCGCCTATGGAGCAGGGCCACGGCGAAGGTCACCGGTCGATTAAGATCCACTCCGAAACAGTCGACTGTAGATCGGGGATTCATGAAGCGCGCACTTTCGATGCTGACGGCGCTGGTGACAGTCGGGGCGGGCCTGACGGTCGGCGCCCCCGCCGCCCAGGCGGCCGGCTCCTGCTCGGGGACCATCACCTACAGCCAGGTGCAGTCGTCCGGGCTCGGTGAACTGGTGATCTACTACAACAGCAGCAACGGCGGCACCAACAGCGCCTGCTTCTACCACCGCGGCGCGGCGTACGGGAAGTCGGCACCCACCTTCGTGCAGATCTACCGCTGCGCGGAGCGGTCGGGCGAGGGCGCGCACTGCACCCGCTCGGGCGGCACGGACACCAATTCCGGTGACTTCAGCTACTACGCCGGCCCGGTCGCCGTCACCGGTACGGCGAACTACTGCGTCGAGGCGGTCGGCTACATCGGATGGGCCGGTCAGCGCCACCAGATCTACAGCCGCCGCCAGGGCTGCTGACTCCGCTCCCACCCGCACCCGGCCCGCACCCGGCCCGCGGCCGGGTCAGTCGGCCGGCGCTCGGCGGCAACGGGCGAGTTCCGCGCGCAGGTCGCGGCGCAGGGCACGGTCCAGCCCGGGCTGGGCGAGCGCCTCGGTGAAGTCGCGGGCCGCCTCGTCCCACCGGCCCAGCCGGGCCAGGGCCGTGCCCCGGTTGTATCGCGGCACGGGGGCGGCCGACAGCGCCACCGCCCGGTCCAGGTCGGCGAGCGCGGCGGCCACGTCGCCGCGCTCGAACCGGACGGCGGCCCGGTTCGTCCACGCCTCCACCAGCTCCGGGTCCCCACTCAGAGCACTGGTGAACAGCTCGTCGGCCTCGGCGGGCCGGCCGCGCTCGGCGCGGACCAGGCCCAGGGTGCACAGCAGCGCGGGCTCCTGCGGCACGTCGGCCAGCCCGGCCCGCGCGGCGGCCTCGGCGGCGTCGAGCGCGCCGCGCTCCACGTGCAGGTTGACCAGGGTGATCCGGGCGTCGAGGTGGCCGGGCTCGATGGTGAGCACCCGCTCCAGGTCGGCGCGTGCCCGCTCGGGGCGGCCCCGCTCCTGGTGGAGCACGGCCCGGTTGTAGTACGCCTCGGGCAGGTGCGGTCCCAGCCGGATCGCGGCGTCGTAGTCCCTGATCGCGGCTCGGGTCCGGCCCGCCACCCGGTACAGGGCGGCGCGGTCCACGTAGTACTCACAGTTTCCGGGGTCCTGGGCGATCACGGTGTCCAGATCGGCCAGCGCCCGCGCCGGGTCGCCCAGCGCGAGGTGAACCTGCGCCCGGTTGTGGCGCAGCCGGGCCAGGTCCTGCGGGCGCTCGCCGGGGCCGAGCGCGGCCGTCAGCCGGGCCAGCCCGTCGTCGACCAGCCGCAGCGCCCGGTCGGGCCGGCCTGCCCGGCTGTCCAGCAGCGCCAGGCCCTGCTCGTAGAAGACCGTCGACAGCAGCCGCCGGCGGGGGTCGGCCAGCCCGGCGGCGAGGCGCAGCGCCCGTTCCAGCCAGAGCCGGGCCTGTGCCGGGTCCTGGTCGGCCGCCGGCAGGTGCCGGGCGTACAGCATGGCTGTGGCGTACGCCGCCGACATGGTGATCTTCGGGTCGTCGGTGGCGGTCCGCGCCTCGTCGTAGAGGTCGAGCGCCTCGGCGGCCCGGTTCAGAGCCGCCAGGGCGGTGGCCAGGCCGGTGGTGAACGCCCACCAGTGCCTCAGGTCGCGGCCGGGGGTGACCGCCGCCCGCCCGCGCCGGGCGACCCGCGCCGCGTGGTGGTAGTAGCCGGCGGCCAGGCTGTCGCCCAGGGTCCGCCGCAACGCCTGCGGGGTGCGCTCGTCGGGCGCCGGGTCGGGGGCCCCGTCATCGCGGAGGTCGAGGCGAACCGGGGTCGGCCCGAGCCGGCGGGCCAGCGCGTCCAGCAGCTCGGCGGTCGTCTCGTCGGCGGAGGCGACATGATCGAACCGGACGACCACGGGCCGCCGGAGTGTGCCGGCCCAGGCCGCCACCAGCTCCGCCGCGCCGTAGGCCAGGCAGGCGGTCCGGCGGGCGGGGTGGAAGCGGATCGGCTCCTCCTCAGCGACCGGCCGGGCCGCCGGATCGAGTCGGGGAACGATCGCCCGCAGCTCGACCGTGTGCCGCGCCGCCAGGCGGGGCCGGTCGGCGGCGACCCGGCCGAGGAAGGCCGAGACACCGGCGTACGGCCCGTGGTCGCGGTGGCAGTCGTAGCGCTCCGGCCCGCCGGTCACAGCCGGACCCGCCGCCGCAGGGGCGGGCGCCCGGGAGCGCCCGCCGTGCCGGCAGCTACCAGCACCACTCGATCCACAGCCGGCGTGCGCCGGACACCAGGCGGAGCGCAGTCGTGCGACGGACGGTCATCTTCCTCACAAGAACCTCCGATGTGATCCACCTCAGGGCTGGCCCAGAGCGTAATACTCATCGATGGAAATAAGAAAGGTGTTCGCGATTCGCGGCGGACGAATCCGCACTCGCGGCTTTCGTCTCACCTACGCCGTGTCGTCACGATCTCACGGCGGGACATCTAGGTGAGCGCGTGCACCAGTGCGGTCGTCGCTCCGATCAGGAGGGTCACGCCGGTGCCGGCACCGACGACGGCGCTGGGGGTGAGGTCGTACCGCCGGGCGGCGGCGACGCCGGCGACCGCGACCAGGGTGACGAGCACGGCCCAGATCGCGAGGGCCGGATACCCGAGCAGTGGCGCCAGGGGGAAGAAGTGCAGGCCGACGATCAGGGCGACCCACGCCGGAACCAGGGACGCGCGGCCGGTCCGCTGGAGCCAGATCGCGCCGGCGGCGCAGAGGACCACCTCGATCAGGACGATCACACCGAAGACCGGCCCCGTCCTGTCGTCCACGGAGCTGCCCTCGTCCCAGGTGCGTACGGCGACGACGCCGCCGGCGATCGCTGCCGCCAGGGACAACACCGAGCCGACGCCGAGCCACGGACGCCACGCCTTCGGCGGCGCCTCCTGCGCCCAGCCGAACCAGGCCATCCCGAAGACTCCGAAGATCGCGGCGGTGGCGGCGGCGTTGGCCGTGAACTCAGCATCCATCGGCGCAGTCTAGGGGCGGACGACAAGTCGCTCCGGAGAGTGCCCGCGCAGGCGTCACGACGCCTGGTCCGGGACGCCGGCCCAGGTCCAGGCGCTCCGCTGCCCGCATCCGGTGAGGCCGTCAGCCGGCCGCCGTCCCGGCGGGACGGATCACCGCGTCGAGCCAGCGCAGCTGCCGTCGGACGTGGACGGCCTCCCCGCCCTCGTGGCCGTTGAACGGGTACGTGTGCATCTCCCGTGGCGGAGTGGCCGATGCGGCGGCGGCGTACTGGTTGTAGGCGGCGAAGCCGGTGCTCGGCGGGCAGACCTCGTCCCGCAGGCCGATCCCGAAGTGCGCCGGAGCGGTGGCCCGCCGGGCGAAGGTGACGCCGTCGACATAGGACAGCGTGTGCCGGACCTGCTCCTCCGCCTCGCGGTGCACCGCCAGGTAGCGGGCGATCTCGCCGTAGGGGGAAGCCTCGGTGAGCTCGATGGCGCGCTGGATGTCGCACAGGAACGGGGCGGTGACCAGGAGCGCGGCGAGGCCGTCGACGAGGCCCGCCGCCGCGAGCGCGAGTCCACCACCCTGGCTGTTGCCCACCGCGGCGACGCGGGCCGGGTCCACCCCGGGCAGTTCGCGGACGGCGTCGATCGCGCGGACCGCGTCGGTGATCAGGCGACGGTAGTGGTAGTCGTCCGGGGCCAGGATTCCCCGCGTGGCGGGGCTGGGCCCGCCGGGCGCGTCGTGCGGGTCCGGGGTGTCCCCGCGGCTGAACAGTCCGGCCTGTCCCCGGTTGTCCACCAGCAGGTGGGCGTAACCGGCCACCGGCCAGGTGAGCCGCTCGCCCGGCAGGCCCCGGCCGCGTCCGTAGCCGGGGTACTCCACCACGGCCGGCAGCGGCTCCTGTACGCCCGCGGGACGGGTGTACCAGGCCCGGACGGGTTCGCCGGCGAAGCCGGCGAACGTCACGTCCCACACGTCGACCAGCCGCAGACCGGTGGGTTCGGGACGGACGCGGACGAGCGGCGGGGTGGCCGCGGCGGCGGTGAGGGTGGCGCGCCAGAACCGGTCGAAGTCGGCGGGCTCGACGACGGCCGGCGTGTAGCGACGGAGCTGGTCGAGGGAGTTGTCAATCGACGCTCTTGACACGCGATAACGATACCCATAAATTTCCGAAAGGCTTACGGCGTATTACCGGAAAGTTCCGGTCGATGGTCAGGCGGGAGGATGAGCTTGGCATCCCCGATCCCGCGCGGTCGCCGTACGCCCTGGCGGCGGGCCCTGCGCCGGGACTGGCAGCTCTATTCGCTGGCCGTCCTGCCGCTGCTGTTCTTCCTGACGTTCCGCTACCTGCCGATGCTGGGCAACGTGATCGCGTTCCGGCGCTTCCAGCCGGGCGGCAGCCTGTTCGGCGAGTACTGGACCGGGCTGCGGTACTTCCGGCTGTTCTTCACCGACCCCACCTTCTGGAACGTGTTCACCAACACGCTCGTGCTGGGCGCGCTGACCCTGGTGTTCTGCTTCCCGCTGCCGATCGTGCTCGCACTGCTGCTCAACGAGGTGCGCAACCGGGCCCTCAAGCGGTTCGTGCAGTCGGTGTCCTACCTGCCGCACTTCCTGTCGATCGTGATCGTGGCGGCCATGGTCCTCCAGCTGCTGTCGGTGGACGGCGCGGTGAACCAGATGCTGCGCGTCGTGGGCGGCGAGCCGGTCCCGTTCATGCAGCAGGCGGGATGGTTCCGGACGATCTACGTCTCCTCGGAGGTCTGGCAGACAGTCGGCTGGGGCACCATCCTCTACCTCGCCGCGCTCACCACAGTCGACGGCGACCTGTACGAGGCGGCCCGCATCGACGGCGCCAACCGATGGCGGCAGACGTGGCACGTGACGCTGCCGGGGATCCGGCCGACGATGGTGACCCTGCTGATCCTCAACATCGGCACCTTCATGGCCGTCGGCTTCGAGAAGATCCTGCTGCTGTACAACCCGCTCACCTACCCGACGGCGGACGTGATCTCGACCTACCTGTACCGGGTGGGCATCGTCTCCGGGAACCTCAGCTACGCCGCCGCGATCGGCCTGTTCGAGTCCGTGATCGGGCTGACGCTGGTGCTGTCGGCGAACGCGATCTCCCGGCGCACGGTCGGGACGAGCCTGTGGTGAGCACGCAGGACCGTACCCGGACCCCTACGCGGGAACCGGCGGCCCGGCCGCGTGGCCCCCGGCCCACCCGGGGCTACCGGGTCTTCCAGGTGGTGAACGCCGTCGTGCTGACCGGCGTCGTGGTGGTGACGCTGTACCCGTTCCTCACCATCGTGGCCCGCTCGCTCAGCGACAACGCGTACATCGTCGCGGGCGAGGTGAACCTCGTGCCGCGCGGGTTCAACCTCACCGCGTACCGGGTGGTGACGTCCGACCCGACGTTCTGGGTCAGCTACCGCAACACCGTCTTCTACACGGTGGTCGCCACGCTCATCTCCGTCGTGCTGACCACCTGCTACGCGTACGTGCTGTCAAAGAGGCACCTGCGGGGCCGGACCGCGCTGGTCGGGATCGCCGTGTTCACCATGTTCTTCACCGGCGGCCTGATCCCCAACTACGTCCTGGTCACCAGCCTGGGGTTGAAGAACACCGTGTGGGCGATCGCCCTGCCCAACGCCATCAACGTGTTCAACCTGCTGGTGATGAAGGCGTTCTTCGAGAGCCTGCCGGTCGAGCTGGAGGAGGCCGCCGCCGTCGACGGCCTGAACACGTACGGCACGCTGCTGCGGATCGTGCTGCCGCTGTCGAAGGCCATGGTCGCCACGATGGTGCTGTTCTACGCCGTCTCGTTCTGGAACTCCTGGTTCGCCGCGTTCCTCTACATGGACCGTCAGGACCTGCTCCCGGTGACCGTCTATCTGCGCAACCTCATCGCGGGCGCGACCGACGCCACGCAGACCGGCGGTGGCCTCGGCAGCGCCGGCGACGTCGTGCAGTCCGCCGCCACCATCCAGTCCGTGACGATCGTGCTGACGATCCTGCCGATCCTCGCGGTCTATCCCTTCATCCAGCGCTACTTCGTCTCCGGAGTCATGCTCGGCGCCGTGAAGGGATAGCCGCCCACGCACCCCCACCACCGGAAGGAAGAACTCATGGCCCAGCTGTCCCGGCGCCAGGTGCTGCTCGCCACCGGCGCGGCCGCCGTCGTCTCCCTGGCGGGTTGCGGCGACGACACCCCCGACAAGAAGGACCTCGACCGCAACCGTGCCGGCGCGATGGAGAAGTACGGTGTCGGGGACCAGTTCAAGGCCACCGAGCCGGTCACGTTCTCGATCCTCTACAACAACCACCCGAACTACCCGCTCAAGCCGGAGTGGCTGTTCTGGACCGAGCTGGCCGGGCGGACGAACGTCAAGCTGGACCCGGTAGCCGTGCCGCTGAGCGACTACGAGCAGAAGCGCAGCGTGCTGGTCGGCTCCGGCGACGCCCCGCTGATCATCCCGAAGACCTACCACCCGCAGGAGAACTCGTACGTCTCCTCCGGCGCGATCCTGCCGGTCAGCGACTACCTCGACCTGATGCCGCACTTCAAGGACAAGATCGAGCGGTGGAAGCTCCAGCCGGAGATGGACACGCTCCGGCAGGAGGACGGCAAGTTCTACCTGCTGCCCGGGCTGCACGAGAAGCCCTGGCAGGACTACACCCTCGCGGTCCGCACCGACGTGCTGGAGCAGCTGAAGATCCCGTCCCCCACCACGTGGGACGAGGTGTACGCCATGCTCAAGGCGATGAAGGCGGCCCACCCGGACGTCATCCCGTTCTCCGACCGCTTCGGCAAGCCCAACCCGGCCGGCAACCTGCTGAACATGCTCGCCCTGGCACACGGCCTGCCCGGCGCCGGCTGGAACTACCAGCCGACGAGCTGGGACGCCGGGGCCGGGAAGTACGTCTTCACCGGCGCCTCGGACGGCTACCGGCAGGTGGTGGAGTACCTGCACAAGCTGGTCGCCGAAGGGCTGCTCGACCCGGAGACGTTCACCCAGACCGACGACCAGGCCCGGCAGAAGCTCGCCAGCGGCAAGTCCTTCGTGATCAGCACGAACGCGCAGACGCTGGTGAACGACTACCGCCCGGACATCGCGAAGATCAACCCGAACGCACGGCTCGGCAAGATCCTCTTCCCGGTCGGACCGGCCGGCCCGGTCAACGCGGCGAGCCGGCTGGAGAACGGCGTGATGATCTCCAGCAAGGCCCGCGAGGGCAAGAACTTCGTGGCCATGATGCAGTTCGTCGACTGGCTCTGGTACTCCGACGCCGGCCAGGAGTTCGCCAAGTGGGGCGTCGAGGGCACCACGTACACCAAGGACGCCTCGGGCAAGCGCACCCTCGCCCCGGACGTCAACGTCATCGGGCTCAACCCGAAGGGCAGCAAGCATCTGCAGAAGGACTTCGGCTTCTACAACGGCGTCTTCGCCTACGGCGGCAAGCTCGACCTGGTGCAGTCGTTCTTCTCGCCGGAGGAACTGGAGTTCCAGAAGGAGATGAACGCCCGCAAGGCCGCGCCCTGGGTGACTCCGCCACCCGCGCCGCTCAGCGATGAGGAGCGGGAGCAGACGACGCTCTGGGCGACCGCGCTGAAGGACCACGTCACCCAGAACACGCTGAAGTTCGCCCTCGGCCAGCGGCCGCTGAGCGAGTGGGACGCCTACGTCTCGGAGCTGAAGGGCAAGAACGCGCAGGCCTACGTCGACCTGGTCAACAAGGCGTACGAGCGGTACCGCAAGAGCCACGGCTGAGCGGCGATGCGCGGCACCGTTCCCGAGCGGCCCGTCGGCCGGCTGACCGACGCCTGGCGGACCTGCGTCGGCACCGGCCGGTTCGACCTGGCCCTGCGACGCGACTATCAGGACTCGCTGGCGCTGGTGCAGCGGGACATCGGTTTCCGGCACATCCGCGGGCACGGGCTGCTCAGCGACGGCGTCGGGGTGCACCGCCCCTACGACTACCGGGGCGAGCGCCGGGTGCGGCACGCCTTCACCTACGTCGACCAGGTCGTCGACGCCTACCTCGAAGTGGGCATCCGGCCCTTCGTGGAGCTGGGGTTCATGCCCTCGGCGCTCGCCTCCGGCGACCAGACGGTGTTCTGGTGGCGGGGCAACGTGACGCCGCCCCGGTCGTACACCGAATGGGGCGACCTGGTCCGCGCCACGGTGGCCCACCTGGTCGACCGGTACGGCCTCGACGAGGTGCGCGGCTGGCCCGTCGAGGTGTGGAACGAGCCCAACCTGCCGGCGTTCTGGGCGGGTGCCGGCCAGGACGCCTACCACCGCCTGTACGAGGTGTCGGCGCACGCCGTCAAGGACGTCGACGCGGCGCTCCAGGTCGGCGGCCCGGCCCTGTCCCCCGGCGCCGACGAGTGGCTGAAGCCCTTCGCCGAGTTCGTCACCGACCGCGACGTACCTGTCGACTTCGTCAGCCGGCACGCCTACACCTCCGGACCGGCCCGGCACCTGCCGTTCGGCACCCGGCAGACCCTGGCCCCGGCGACGGAACTGCTGGAGCAGTTCGCCGCGCCCCACCGGCACCTGGCCGGCACCGCGCTGGCCGACCGCCCGGTGCACATCACCGAGTTCAACTCCTCCTACCGGCCGGACAATCCGATCCACGACACGGCCTTCCACGCCGCCTACCTCGCTCCGGTGCTGGCCGGCGGCGGTGACCTGGTCGACTCCTTCTCCTACTGGACCTTCACCGACGTGTTCGAGGAGGAGGGGGTGCCGACCGCGCCGCTGCACGGCGGCTTCGGCCTGCTCACCCACCGGCAGATCAAGAAACCCACCTACCACCTGTACGCGTTCATGGCCCGGCTCGGCGACGAGGTGCTCGCGCGCGGGCCGGACCACCTCGTCACCCGGCACCCCGACGGCCGGGTCGCGGTGCTGGCCTGGGCCCCTGTCGACGTCACCGGCCGGGAACCGGCACCCGAACGGCACACCCTGTCGCTGTCGGTGCCGATCGGCCCGCCGGGCACCGCGTCGGCGTTCCTGCTCCGCTCGTCGGTGAGCGAGGACGCCGGCAACGCCTGGGCGGCCTGGCGGGAGATGGGCAGCCCGCACTCGCCCCGGCCCCGGCAACTCGACGCGTTGCGGGAGGCCGCCGAGCCGGCCCGTACCCATCGGGCCCTGCCGGTCGCGGGCGGGCGGGCGGACCTCGATCTCGACCTCGCCCGGCACGAGGTGACCCTCGCCGAACTGACTCCGGTTGTGGACGAGACCCCGCCGTGGTGGGACGGCGACCGGTTGCTCGACCCACCCGGGGAGCGATCATGAGCGCCAACCCAGCCGGCGGGCTGCGGGAGTTCGGCGACGGGCCGCTGTCGCGGGCCGCCGCGACGGTCCACATCCTGCTCGTGGTCGAACTGCTGCTCCTGGTGAGCATGCTGCCCGGCCTGGCCGTGCTCGTGCTGCTCGAACGCGACAGCAGCAACCTCCCGCTGGTCGCCGCCGCCGCGCTGCCGGTCGGTCCGGCGGTCTCGGCCGCCCTGTACACGCTGCGGCACCAACGCCCCGACCTGACCGATCTCCGTCCCGCGGCCGCGTTCCGCCGGGCCTACCGGGCCAACCTGCCGGGCGCGCTGCGCGTCTGGGCGCCGACGCTGCTGTGGCTGGCCGTCATCGCGGTCAACCTGGCGAACCTGCCCGCCGCCGCCGTCCCCGGCTGGTGGACGGTGCCGCTCGTGGTGGTCGGTGCGGGCGTGGTCCTGGTCGGCCTCAACGCGCTGGTGATCGTCTCGTTGTTCACCTTCCGCACCCGCGACGTGCTCCGGCTCGCCGTGTACTACGTGGCGCGCAAGCCCGGCGTCACGTTCGGCAACGTCGTGCTGCTGGCCGCCGCCGCCGGTGTCACAGCGGTGTTCTCCGAGGCGGTGCTCGCCCTGCTGGCCGCGCTCCTGGTGCTGGCGCTGCTGCGGATCGGCGGCCCGATGATCGACGACATCCGGGCGGAGTTCACCGCATGAGCGTTCCGGTCACCGGCCGGGCGTCGGCCGACGCCGGCGAGTCGACCTGGCACGCCGCCTGGCTGCCGCCCGCGGCGTTCCGCGAACTCGGCTCCCGGCCGGTGCTGGTGCACGGCGACGGCCTGCTGGTCGACACCGTCCTCGACGAGGTGAGCCGGGCCTGCACCCGGTACGGCGGGCGGGTCTGGCACGGTCCGCCGTGGCAGGTGGACGCCGACCTGGTGCTGGCCCTGCGCGAGGCCGGCCCGGTGCCGAACGCGGCGGCGGAGGCGGCCCGGCTCGGTGCGACACCGGCGGTGAACGGCACCGGCGACGGCGCCCTCGGCGACGAGGGGTACCTGCTGGCGCGGACGAACGGCGTGACTGTGGTGCTGGCCGACGCGCCGGCCGGCCTGCTGTACGGGATGTTCCACGTGGTCCGGCTCGGCGCGGCGGCCTTCGACGACGACCTTCCGGCGCGCCGGCACCGGCCGGCGCTGGACCGGCGGATGCTCGACCACTGGGACAACGTGGCCGTACACCCGGTGTCGGGCCAGGTCGAGCGGGGCTACGCCGGCGGCTCCCTGTTCTGGCGCGACGGCGCCGCCCGGCGCGAGCCCGCCCGGCTCCGGGACTACGCCCGCCTGCTCGCCGCCTGCGGCGTCAACGCGATCTCGGTGAACAACGTCAACGTGCACGACACCGAGGCACTGCTGCTGACCGACCGGCTCGGCGATGTCGCGGAGATCGCCGAGGTGCTCCGCCCGTACGGCATCCGGGTGCATCTGGCGGTGACCTTCGCCGCCCCGGTGGTCCTCGGCGGCCTGCCCACCGCCGACCCGCTGGACGACCGGGTCCGGGCCTGGTGGATCGACGCCACCCGGCGGGTCTACCAGCGGATCTCCGACTTCGGCGGCTATCTGGTGAAGGCCGACTCCGAGGGCCGGCCCGGCCCGTTCGCGTACGGGCGCGACCACGCCGACGGCGCGAACCTGCTCGCCGAGGCGCTCGCCCCGCACGGCGGCGTGGTGCGCTGGCGGGCGTTCGTCTACGACCACCACCAGGACTGGCGGGACCGGTCGACCGACCGGGCCCGGGCCGCCTACGACCACTTCGCGCCGCTGGACGGACGATTCGCCGACAACGTGATCCTCCAGGTGAAGTTCGGCCCGATCGACTTCCAGCCACGCGAACCGGTGTCCCCGGTGCTCGCCGCGATGCCGGCCACCCGGTTGGCGGTGGAGGTGCAGGCGACGCAGGAGTACACCGGCCAGCAGCGGCACGTCTGCTACCTCGGGCCCTGGTGGAGCGAGGTGCTGCGGTTCCGCCCCCGGGGCGAGGCCGGCGGCACGATCGCCGACGTGGCCGCCGGGCGAGCGGGCGCCGGTGGCGGCCTGGTCGCCGTGGCCAACGTGGGCGACGACCCGTTCTGGACCGGGCACCCGCTGGCCCAGTCGAACCTGTACGCCTTCGGCCGGCTCGCCTGGGATCCGCTGCTGGATCCCGCCGCGATCCTCGACGAGTGGATCGACCTGACCTGGCTGCCGGTCACCACGGGCGATCCGGAAGCGGTGCGGCGGACGATGCACGCGATCATGGACGATTCCTGGCGCACCTACGAGCGCTACACCGCCCCGCTCGGCGTCGGCTTCATGGTGCGGCCCGGCCACCACTACGGCCCGGACGTGGACGGCTACGAGTACACCCCGTGGGGCACCTACCACTTCGCGGACCGCGACGGCGTCGGGGTGGACCGGACCCGGGCGACCGGCACCGGCTTCACCGGCCAGTACCCGCCGCCGTGGTCGGAGGTGTACGAGTCACGGGAGCGCTGCCCCGACGAACTGCTGCTGTTCTTCCATCACGTCCCGTACGGGCACGTGCTGCACAGCGGCCGCACCGTCATCCAGCACATCTACGACACGCACTTCGCCGGGGTCGACGAGGTGGCGGCGATGCGGGAGCGGTGGCGGCTCGTCGCCGGGGCGGTCGACCCGGCCGTCCACGACCGGGTCGCCGAGCGCCTCGACGAACAGCTCCGCAGCGCCGTCGAGTGGCGGGACCAGATCAACACCTACTTCTTCCGCAAGTCCGGGGTGCCGGACGCGCACGGTCGCCGCATCCACTGAACCGGCACGCTCACCAGGGGTGCACGGTGCCGTCCGCCAGCCGGTTCACCGGCAGATAGGCCGGCGCGTACGGGTAGCGGGCCGCGGCCTGTTCGTCGATGTCCACCCCGAGCCCCGGGGTCTCGGCCGGGTGCAGGTAGCCGCCGTCATAGTGGTAGCCGTGCGGGAACACCTCGTCCGTCTGCTCGGTGTGCCGCATGTACTCCTGGAGGCCGAAGTTGGGGATGGCGATGTCCAGGTGCAGCGCGGCGGCCATGCAGACCGGGGAGAGGTCGGTGGCGCCGTGCGAGCCGCTGCGGACGTGGTGCAACGCGGCGAGGTCGAAGATGCGCCGAAGGTGGGTGATCCCGCCGGCGTGGACCACAGTGGTGCGGACGTAGTCGATGAGCTGTTCCCGGATGAGCTGGGCGGCGTCCCAGATGCTGCTGAAGACCTCGCCGACGGCGATCGGCGTGGTGGTGTGCGAGCGGATGAGCCGGAACCCCTCCTGGAGGTCCGCCGGGACGGGGTCCTCCATCCAGGTCAACGCGTACGGCTCCAGGCTCCTGCCGAGCCGCGCCGCCTCGATCGGGGTGAGCCGGTGGTGCACGTCGTGCAGCAGGCGGAGGGTGGGGCCGAACTCCTCGCGGACCCGGGCGAACACGCCCGGCACGTGGGCCAGGTAGGCCTCCGTCGACCAGGTCGTCTCGGTCGGCAGCGCGGCGTCGGCGGGCTCGTAGAACATCTTGTCGGCGCTGACGCCGTACGTCCGGGGCAGGCCGGGCACGCCGCACTGCACCCGCACCGCGCGGTAGCCGAGGTCGACGAAGCGGGCGACCTCGGCCAGCACCTCGTCGACGGTCTCGCCGTTGGCGTGCCCGTACACGGTCACTCCCTCGCGGGACCGGCCACCGAGCAACTGGTAGACCGGCAGCCCGGCGACCTTGCCCTTGATGTCCCACAGCGCGGTGTCCACGGCGGCGACGGCGCTCATCGTGACCGGCCCGCGCCGCCAGTACGACCCCTGATAGAGGTACTGCCAGGTGTCCTCGATGCGGGCCGGGTCCCGCCCGATCAGCAGCGGCACGACGTGGTCGCGCAGGTAGGACGCGACTGCGAGTTCCCGGCCGTTGAGGGTGGCGTCGCCGACGCCGGTGACTCCCTCGTCGGTGACGACCTTCAGGGTCACGAAGTTCCGGCCGGGGCAGGTAACGATCACCCGGGCGTCGACGATTCTCATCCGGTCTCCCCTGCGGTCGGCGCACCGGTCACCACAGGATTATCCATCATCGTCGATCGACAAGGGGGGCGGCGCGGGCCGGACCGGTCAGGCCGGTTCGGGTACACCCCCGGGATCCCCGTCGTCGGGCATCGGCTCGACCGGCGCCTCGGGCAGTTCGCCGGGCGTGTCCGGGAGCAGCTCGCCGGGGTCGTCCGGCACGTCCTCACGCGGGTCGATCGGCGGATACACCTCGGGATCGAGGTCGGGGTTGGTCATCGGCCCAGTATCCGACGCCACCGCCCGGACCGCCCGCCGGGCGCGGCGACGGGCGCGCTCGCCCGCATTCCCGGGTGACGCGTCCGCCGATCACTCCGCCCTTCGCCCCTCCGATTCACGCGCGGTCACAGGCTCACCGTCGCCGGCTGCGGGCGACCGGTCCGCCGGTTTGCGCAACCACAGCCACACCCCCGCCAGCAGGCATGCCGCGCCCCCGATCGCGACCGCCGTCTCGGCCGGTTCGGAGAGATCGTCGAGGAACGGGAAGGTCCGGGTGGCGACCATCGCCAGAAGCCCGATCAGCAACAGAAGGCCGGCGGTAACGCGCTGGAGAACCATGCGCATCATTGGATCACGACGTCGATCGCAGCCCGCGTCGGCCTGCTGCTCGTGATCGCGCACGGCTTCGCGGCGTACGGCGTGCCCGCGCCGACCGAGGCGCGCGACCGCAAGGTATGACCGGTCGGCGCGGGCCTGGTCGTCCCGGCGGGTCCGGGCAGTGGCGTCGGCGAGGGGCGGCCGGTGACGACCGGGCGCCCCTCGCCGGACGGGCCACGCGACGGTCAGCGCGGCCGGCAGCCGGTCAGCGGCGGAACGGCCCGGTGACGCAGTAGGTGATGCCGCCGGAGGACGAGCCGGTCGTGCCGCGCTGCGACGAGAAGTACAGCCGGTCCCCCGCCGGGGTGAACGCCGGCCCGGTGATCTCCGAACCGCTCTGTCCGGTGATCCGCAGGAAGACGGAGATCTTGTCGTCCGGCGTGATCATGCAGATCTCCATGTTGCCGCCGTCCTCGGCGACGTAGAGGTCACCGGCCGTGGACCCGGTGATGTTGTCGACGCCGGTCAGCGGAGGGGTGCCGGGGCTGACCAGGTTGTCGTCGTAGGCGAGTTCGTACGTGCCGGCGGCCAGGTTGACCTGCCACACGCGGTTGTCGCCCTTCGTGGTGAACCAGACGGTGTCGTCCGCGTAGTGGCAGCCCTCGCCGCCGTTGAACGTCTTCGCGCCGGACACCTGCTGCCGGGTCGGGGTGGGCGAGCCGTCCGGGTCGGGCACCGTGGCCCAGGTGAACGTGCCGGAGGTGGCCGTACCGGCGCGGAAGACCTGGAGGGTTCCGGCGGACAGGTCGCCCCAGGTGGCCGGCACGAAGCGGTAGAACTTGCCGTCGGTCTCGTCCTCGGTCAGGTAGACGACCCGGCGGACCGGGTCGGCCGCGGCCGCCTCGTGCTTGAACCGGCCCATCGCGGGACGCGCCACGGCGGTCCCGCCGAGGGGGTACGTCTCGAAGACCCGGCCCAGGGACACCTCCTCGCAGGAGAGCCAGGTGTTCCACGGCGTCTTGCCGCCGGCGCAGTTGCTGTTGGTGCCGGAGAGGATCCGCGACGCCCCGACCACGACACCGCTGGAGTTGAAGACCAGACGTGAGGCGCCGCCGCCCGCGCCGGCCGCCACCTCGGAGTTCGACACGTAGATCCAGCCGGAGCCGTTGGGGAACACGGCGCCGCCGTCCGGAGCGTCGTGCCAGGTGTACGACGTCCCCGGCACCGTCCGGCGGGAACGCGCGACGATCGAGCTGGTGAACCCGGCCGGCAACTGGATGCCGTTGGCGTCGGCGGCCTGGAGCCCACCGTAGGGCCCCGCCGCGTTCTGCGCCGGGGCTCCGTACGCGGCCGACCACGCCGTGAAGGGCAGGGCGACAGCGCCCGCACCGAGAACAGTGGCCCGCAACATCGCTCGACGATCCATGGAACCTCCTCCGTAGGTTCCCCAGATCCGACCGTGCGGAGCTTACGCACACCGATCTGTTGGATGAACGTCGATGGACGGCTCGGTGTGCGACGTCGTGCCGCGCCGCTACGGACGCAGATCCGTCCGTGCCGCCCCGGTCGAGGGGTCGTACGGGTAGGAGAGGTGCTGGTGGGTCATCAGCCATGCCCCGTCGCGCCGCTGGAAGACCCGGGTGCCCCGGGACCAGCTCTCGATCGGCGGACCACCGCTCGGGCGTACCGAGACGCGGTTGAGGCCCCACGCGACGGCGAGGTCGCCGTCGACCACGATCGTCAGGTCGGGCACGTCCCAGGCGACTGATCCGTCACCCGACGCCTCCAGACCCGCCGCGCAGACCTCGCGGACCGCGTTCACGCCGACGTATCGCAGCGGCTGGTCGTGCTCGTACGAGACCACGTCGTCGGCTACGGCATCCATCAGGGCATCGAGATCCTTGGCCGCGGTGCCCTCGAACCAGCGCTGGTGGAGCCGGCGTACCTCCGCCTCGGCGGCTGCCGCGTCCGGGGCCGGCTCGGCGGCGGGATCGGCCAGCGGGAAGGAGTGGTGTTCGTGGGTGACCACCCACCGGCCCTCCCGCCTGCGCAGGCCCAGGGTCAGCCGCAGGCGGTTCTCCGGACGTGCGGCGAAGTCGGCCGCCGTGCCGCAGCGCAGGAGCGCGTACGCGAAGGCCACGTCCTCGCCGGCTTCGACGTCCAGCGACTCGACCTCGAACGACGCACCCTGCGCCTGCCACCTGAAGAACGGCGGCCAGATCTCCCGGTAGGCGTCCAACCCGCGCACGCCCTCGTACGGCGGCGGCACGTCGAACATCACCATGTCCTCGGCGTGGTCGGCCAGGACGCCGGCGAGGTTCCCGTCATGAACCGCGGCGGCCCAGCGCTCGACCAGGGCCCCGATCTGTTCTTCGTTGCTCGGCATGTCGGCTCTGCCCTTCGTGGCCGGTGAACCCGTCGGGACTACAACCCCGGCCGGACCGCGAACTCATCGCCTCCGCGCGAACTTTCCGGCAGCCGATCCGGTAGGTCGAAGGCAGGCAGGCGCGCGTCGAGGAACGAGACGACCTCGGCCACCCGGCGCCCCCGCAGCACGAGCAGGTCCAGCCCTGCCGGCAGGTAGGCGGCAGCCGCGTCGTCCCACAGGTACGTCCCGAACGCGAGCTGCCCGTTGGCACTCGTCGGCAGGAACCGCCACCTCCGCCCTCCCGTCACCTCGGCCAGGAAACCGCGGATCCGCTCATGGCCCTCGTACCAGGCGGTCAGCGGCGGCATCGAGTACCGCGCGTCCTCCGTCAGCATCGCCACGATCGTCTCGACGTCGCCGGACTCCCACGCCGCGGCGTACCGCCCGGCCACCTCCCGCTGCCCCGCGTCGCCCAGGTCGGCGAGGATCCGCTGCTGACTGTCCGACGGCGTCAGCCCGGCGACGATCCGGCGGGCGCGCTGCATCGCGCTGTTGACCGCCGCGACGGTGGTGACCAGCATCCGGGCGGTCTCCTCGGCGGAGTAACCGAGAACGTCACGCAGCAGCAGAACGGCACGTTGCCGCGGCGGCAGATGCTGCAACGCGGCGACGAACGCGAGTTCCATGGTCTCCCTCGCGATGGCGTGGGTCTCCGGATCCGGTTGAACGGACGGGGCAAGGCGGTCCGGATACGGTTCGAGCCAGGTCACCTCGGCCCGGGACACGCCCGGAGCGGTGAAATCGGTCGGCAGTTCACGCCGCCCGCGCGAGTGGAGGAGAGACAGCGCGCGGTTGGTGGCGATCCGGTAGAGCCACGGCCGGATCGACCCATGACCCTCGAACCGGTCGACTGCCCGCCATGCCCGATCCAGGGTGTCCTGGACCGCGTCCTCCGCGTCGTGGAAGGAACCGAGCATCCGGTAGCAGTGCGCACGCAGCTCGTCCCGCAGCGGTGCGACCAGACGACTGAAGGCCGCGTCGTCGCCCGCACGCGCCGCCGCCAGCAGCGTCGCCGTCACGTCCTCGCCCGACGGACCGACCTCCGCCGATGGTTCGCCCCGGCTCACCCGTCTCAATCTAGTGCCGGGCACCGTCCCGGGTGCGCGGTCTCTGCGCCCGCCCGGCACAGGCCGGTGGGCCGGGGCACAGAGGGAACGACCTTGGTCGATGCCTTGACTCTCCAGATGAGACCGCTAACACTTGTCTGCAACACGCACTTAACAATCAGGACACATCTGCCCGCCTCGTCGTGACTGGCTTGAGCGTGATCCGGCGATGTTAACGCTAACGGACTCGGACCCCGGGGCAGCAGCGGCTCGACGATCAGCCTGATGCCCGAACCCAGAGAGGCCAGATCGGTGACTCACCACTTCCTGACGCGGACCACGTCGTCGCGGGGCCACACCGCCGGACCACCACGGAGCACCCGGTCGTTTCGCCGGCTGCTGACCGTGCTGGTGGCCGCGACGACGGCGATGGTCGGCGGCATCGTCATCTCGTCACCGGCCATCGCCGCCACCAACCAGTTCCGAGGCATGAACTGGGCCGTGCTGGGTGACAACTTCAGCACCGGCCCGCTCGTCGTGCAGGGCCTGAGCACCTCCGACAGCAACGCGACGGTGCGGGCCAAGGCCAACGCCCTCTATGACGACATGGCTTCCACCATGGGGGTCAACACCGTCCGGCTGCCCATCAACACCCACACGGTGGGGACGGCGTGGTGGGAGGCCTACCGAGGTGCCGTCGACGCCGCCACCGCCCGCGGGTTCAAGGTCATCCTCGCCTACTGGGAGGACGGCGCCGCCTCCGGCGGCCGGATCACGAACCTCGCCGCGTGGAACGCGATGTGGTCCACGGTGACCAACACGTACGGCTCGAACCCCGACGTCTACTTCGAACCGATGAACGAGCCCCACGGTTACAGCTCGGTGGAGTGGCGCAACGTCGCGGCCGACTGGCTCAGCTACCACTACTCGGCGGTGCCCAGCCGGGTGCTCATCGGGGGCACCGGGTTCAGCCAGGACCTGCGCGACATCTGCAACGACACCCGCTTCGCCTCGACTCTGCTGTCCTTCCACCACTACGCCTTCTTCTACGGCGAGATGACCTACGACGCCTTCCGGAGCCACATCCAGACCCGCCTCGGCAACTGCGCGTCGCGGGCGGTCGCCACCGAGTTCGGCGCACCCATGAACGACGGCCGCAACTACGCCGACGCGAACAGCACCGACAACTTCGTGCGCCACATCCGCGCCATGGCCCAGGTCATGCGCGACAACCGGATGGGCGGCACGTACTGGCCCGCGCTCGGCGGCAAGCCCGGCACCATCGGCTACGACTGGTACTCGATGTACTCGCTCAGCGGTAGCGGCACCGACCTCAACCTGACCGTCCGCAACACCTCCGGCGCCGACCAGATCCGGTACGCGTGGGGCGACACCATCGGGGGCGGCCCCACGACGCCCCCACCGTCGACGGGAACGTTCTACCGGATCACCGTGCGGCACAGCGGCAAGGCCATGGACGTCCAGCAACCGAACACCGACAACGGCGCGCGTGTCGGCCAGTACACGTACAACGGCAACACGTGGCAGCAGTGGCAGTTCCAGGACGCCGGCAGCGGCTACTGGCGGCTTGTCAGCCGCAACAGCGGGAAGTGCCTCGACGTGGTGAGCGCGTCCACCGCCGACGGCGCCGAGCTGATCCAGTACACCTGCGGCAGTGGCACCAATCAGCAGTTCCAGATGCTCACGGGCGGCAGTTACTTCCAGCTCCGGGCACGGCACAGCGGCAAGTGCGTGGACGTGCCGGCCGCATCGACCGCGGACGGTGTGGTCCTCAAGCAGTACACCTGCAACACCGGCGCCAACCAGCAGTGGTCGCGTACGGCCGTCTGACGGGCCCGCCGGTTGTCGATGACCTTCCGCGAAGTCAGATCGCCTGCGGCAGCGGGCGGTGGCGGGTCCGCGGCTGCCGGTGAGGCGGACCCCTCCTCCCGGTCCTACCGCTCGCTCGCGGCGCCGGCCGACTCCCACAGCGCGGCGACCGCCGTCCGTACCGCCGGGGTGTGCTCGACCGCGTCGTGCACCACTACGTGTATCGACCGGATCGGCGTCGGGCGGACCACCCGGACGGGGATCACGTCGTCGGGCAGGTGTACTGCCCCGAGCGCAGGGAGCACCGTGAGGCCGATGCCGGCCGCCACGAAGGCGAGCGCGGTCGGGTAGTCGTGCGCCTCGACGCGGAAGGCGGGGCTGAACCCGGCGGCGGTGCAGGCCTCGATGAGGTTGGCGCGACACCAGCCGCGGGCGAAGTCGTTGTCGATCCAACGCTCGTCGGCGAGGTCGGCCAGGTCCACCTCCTCCTGCCCGGCGAGGCGGTGCCCGGCAGGAAGGACGGCCACGTAGGGGTCGTCGAGGAGGTGACGGGTGGTGAAACCCGAGCCGGGGTCGAAGCCGTTGCCTGCCACGACCACCTGGACGTCAGCGCGTTCCTCGCGGCTGTCCGGAATGTGTTCGCGCAGCTGCAGGTCGAGCCGGACTCCGGGGAACTCGGTGAGGATGCGCCGCACCACGAAGGGCATCCAGGCGCCGCCAACTGACGCGAAGTACGCGATGGACAGTGCGCCGGTGCGTCCGGTGCGCAGGTCGGCGATCAGCGACTCGGCCGCTCCGACCCGAGCGAGCACCCGGTCTGCTTCGGCGGCGAGGGCATGCCCGGCGGCCGTCGGTCGCAGGCCGCGTCCCACTCGGGCGAGGAGGGTCAGGCCTGTCTCGCGTTGGAGTGCGGTGAGGTGCTGGCTGATCGCGGAGGGGGTGTAGCCCAGGTTGGCGGCGGCGGCCTGGACGGACCCGGAGGCCACGACGGAGCGGAAGACGCGGAGGCGGTGGACGTCGAGCACCTCACGACAGTAAAGCCCCGCTGAATGGTTGTGAAGAAATAGTCGCTGGTGCTGAACATTCGGGCGCATGAGGATCGTGACATGAGGAGTGCACCGCTGACCGCCGCCCCGAGCCGGCCGACTGCCACCGAGAGCGACCGAGCCGGCGCGGCGTACCCCCGGTCCTGGCCGACGGTCGGTGCCGCCGGTGTCACCGTGCTCCTGTGGGCGTCGGCGTTCGTCGGCATCCGCTTCGCCGGGCACGACCACTCCCCCGGCGCCATGGCGTTGGGCCGTATGGCAGCGGCGTCCGTCGCGCTGAGCGCGTTCATGGCGGTAAACGCCGGCGTCCGACGCCGCAGCACGCGACCGCAGCACGCTCAGCCCGGGCCGGACGCCACGGCTCCCCGCCGGACGGCCCTGCCCCGTGGCGGAACCCTCGCGCTGATCGCGGTCTGGGGCGCGGCCTGGTTCGGCGGATACAACGTGGCGCTCAACGCTGCCGAGCGGCTGGTCGACGCCGGGACTGCGGCACTGCTGGTGGCGGTCGCGCCCATTCTCGTCGCGGTCGCCGCGGTCCTCGTTCTCAACGAGCGGCTCAGCGGCCGGCTCGGCGTCGGGGTGGCGATCGCTTTCGCCGGCGTCGCCCTGATCGCGGCCAGCGGCTTCACCGGACACGCCGACAAGGCCGGCGTCGCCCTGGCGGTGCTCTCCGCCCTCCTGTACGCCTTCGGCGTACTGCTCCAGAAGCGCCTACTGGCGCGGGTGGACGCCGTGACGATGACCTGGCTCGGCGCGCTGGCCGGGACCGCGGCCCTGCTGCCGTTCGCCCCCACGCTCCTGGCAGAGCTCGCCACGGCCCCACCGGCGGCCACCCTGGGCATGCTGTACCTGGGCGTGTTCCCGACCGCTATCGGCTTCCTCACCTGGGGCTACGTCCTGTCCCGCTGGACCGCGGGTCGCACCACCGCCGCGACCTACCTGGTGCCCCCGGTGACCGTCCTGCTGTCGTGGACGCTGCTCGGCGAGGTGCCGGCACCGCTCGCCCTGGCCGGCGGCGCGCTGTGCCTGAGCGGCGTGGTCCTCGCCACGCGCCGCTGACGTCGATGCTCTCGCGCCGATCGGCGGCTGTCGGGAGGCGCCGGCGGGTGCCTACTGCACATCGCGTCCAGGAATCGGTGACCCGGCCGCTCGGCGTGGTCAGAGGCCGGCGGCGTCGTCGTACCGGCGCCGCAGGTCGGCCATCTCCGATGCGGGCAACGCTTCCCTGAGTGCCAGTTCCTCGTACTTGTCGGGGAACATCTCCCGCAGCCGGTCGACGAACCTGACGTCGGCGGTCGCCTCGACCACCGTGATGCCGGGAGGCTGGGTGGTCATGTCCATGATCAACGGGCCGACGAGTTTGACCGCCCCGTCCCACTGGCGCTTCTGCTCGGCGACGCCGCAGAGGTGGAAGCCGTAGACCGTCCGGACGTCGGCCAGTGTGGCGGCCCCGGCGGGCTCGTGGCCGTAGACGTGGACTCCGCAGACGACCTTCGGCGCGGCCTGCTCTCCGGCCGGCGCCTCTGGGGCGGTGTGCCCGGCGTGACCGTGATGTGTCGGGTCCGCCTGCTCGAGGGTCGTACGCATCCGGGCCAGGATCTCCTGGCGGAGAGCTGCCGGGTCCGTCTTCGGGGTGGTCGAGGTGACCACGGCGGCCACGCCGATCGACGCGGCCAGCAGGCACACCTCGATCCACACGAACGCGCTCCGGTACCAGCCGCTGAGTACCCGGGGAATCATTGTCGTTCCTCACCTCGTCGCGGTTCCTGATGGTGGCGGAGGGCAGCGGACGGATCTCTGCTCGGAAGTCGGGTCCGTCCGCAGTGTCACCCCCGGCGCAGGGCCCTGCCCGCGGTGGGATGGCGCATGCCGCGCCACCCCACCGCAGATGCTGTTACCGGGCGGTGCAGGTGAGGTTGGGTGTGGAGTTGGTGCCGTTCCAGGAGGCGTTGAAGCCGAAGCTGGTGGTGGCGTTGGCGCTCAGCGAACCGTTGTAGGCGACGTTGGACGCGGTGACCGACGAACCGCTGGAGGTGACCGTCGCGTTCCAGGAGTTCGTGATGCTCTGGCCGTTGGGCCAGGTCCATGCCACCGTCCATCCGGAGATGGCGGCGTTGCCGGCCCGGACGGTGACCTCGGCGCCGAATCCACCGGACCACTCGTTCGTCTTGCGGAAGGTGGCGGTGCAGGCACCGTTTCCGGCCGGCGGCGGCGTGGTGGGCGGCGGAGTCGTCGGCGGCGGGGTGGTGGGCGGCGGCGTGGTGGGCGGCGGGGTCGTCGGCGGCGGGTTGCCGCCACCGCCGAAGATCACGTCACTGCAGAGGTAGTACGGCTGGTCGAGGTGGGACGCCTGCCAGATGGTGTAGACGACGTGCCGCCCGGTGCGGTTGCCCGCGTTCACCTGCGCCTCGTAGAGCCCGGTGGTCGGGTAGCTGCCGGTGCGGAGTACCAGCTCGAGGCTGTTCCAGGTGAGGGGCTGGGTGGTCGGGTCGAATCCCTGCTTGGTGATGTAGATCAACATGTAGTCGGCGCCGTGCTTGGCGCCGTCGGTCAGCGTCAGCGTGAAGTTGTTCGGCATCGGCTTCGCGGTCCACGCGCCGACCGCGTCGAGCGAGGCGTACAGGCCACCCTGGGTGCGGCCGCCGCTGCACAGCTGCCCGTCCGGCACGACGGCCTGGTGGTTGCCGCCGACGTTCTCGCGGTACAGGCCGTTCCAGTTCCACATGGTGTTCGGGTTGGCCTGCCACGCCTGCCAGCACATCGGGTCGGTTTGGGCCATCGTGGGGTTGAGGTGGTCGGAACCCCAGCGCTCGTAACATCCGTAGTTGCGTGACGGCGGGTTGGTGACCGATCCGTGCGCCGAGGCCGGACCGGCCTGGTTGACGGCGACCATCGTGAACGAGGCGACGAGAACTGCGACCGCGCCCAGTCCCAGACGGCGTACTGTCCGTGAGATTTTCATGATGCTCCAGTGGATGCGCCGGCGCCCAGTGGCCCTCGCTGGGTGCCCACCCCGGAGAAGGTGACGCCGATCGGTTCAAGCCGTCCCAGGGGTGGACGGCACTGCTGCCCAGCAGCGCATGGCGACTCCCAGCCACGATGTTAGTAAAGACGGCTGTCAATGTAAATCGATACCGGCGCACCGGATCAGACCGCGAGGGCCGCGCGCACCTCCCGCTCCGCCGTCACTCCCCCGTCGCCGTGCGAGGTGACCCGGCCGGATTCGAGGACGTGGTAGCGGCTCGCCACCCGCAGCGCGAACCCGAGGTGCTGCTCGACGAGCAGCACGCTGAAGCCGGACTGCCGGGTCAGCTCGACGATCCTTTCCTGGATCTCGGCGACCACCGACGGCTGGATGCCCTCGGTCGGCTCGTCGAGCATGAGCAGCCGCGGCCGGGTGATCAACGCGCGGGCGATGGCGAGTTGCTGACGCTGACCACCGGAGAGCAGCCCGGCCCGCCGCCGCAGCAGCGGACGCAGCGCCGGGAACAGGTCCAGCACCTCCGCCGTCGCCACCGCGCCGTCGCGCCGGGCGTCCGCGACGAGGCGCAGGTTCTCCGCCGCCGTCAGGTGCGGGAAGCACTGCTGGCCCTGCGGGACGTACGCCATGCCGCGCGCCACCCGCTCGTGCGGCGCGAGGCGGGTGACGTCCTCGCCGTCCAGCTCGACGGTGCCGGCGGTCGGGCGCAGCAGGCCCGCCGCGACCCGCAGCAGGGTGCTCTTACCGGCGCCGTTGTGCCCGAGCACCGCGGCCACCCCGTCGGGCGGGACGGCGAGGTCCACGCCGTGCAGCACCCGGGAACGCCCGTATCCGGCGTGCACCCCGCGCAGGGTCAGCATCATGCCTCCAGACCGCTGGGGACCGACCCGGCGTCGACCGGGTGGCCGAGGTAGACCTCCTGCACGCGCGGGTCCGCCTGGACCTGCGCCACAGTGCCCTCGCTGAGCACCTTCCCCGCGTGCAGTACTGTGACGCTGCGCGCGAAGCGACGCAGGAAGTCCATGTCGTGCTCGATCACCACCACCGTGCGGTCCCGGCTCACCGTCTCCAGCAGGGTGCCCGTGGCGTCGCGCTCCTCGTGGCTCATCCCGGCGACCGGCTCGTCGAGCAGCAGCAGCCGCGCGTCCTGCACCAGCAGCATGCCGATCTCCAGCCACTGCTTCTGGCCGTGCGCGAGCGTGCCGGCGAGCCGGTCGGCCCGGCCGGTCAGCCCGATGGTCTCCAGCGCGGCGGCCACCTCGTCGGGGATCCCCCGCCGACGCCGGGCCAGGGTGGCCCAGCTCCGGCGGGCACCCGCGGCGATGTCGAGGTTCTGCACGACCGTCAGCTCCTCGAAGATGGTCGACGTCTGGAACGTCCGGCCGATGCCGAGCCGGCTGATCCGGTGCACCGGGCGCCCCAGCAGCTCCTGGTCGCCGAAGCACACCGAGCCGGTGGCCCGCACCAGACCGGTGATCGCGTCGACCACTGTGGTCTTGCCGGCACCGTTCGGCCCGATCAGGAACCGGATGTCACCGGCGGGCACCTCCAGCGAGACGCCGTCGACGGCGGTGAAGCCGTCGAAGCTGACCCGCACGTCACGGACGGACAGCCCGTCCAGCCGGTCGCCGCTCACTGGTTCACCTCGGCCCGCTGGGCACGCCGTCGGCCCGGCGCCGGCCAGCCGCGCCGGCTCCGCTGCGGGCCGGCGTCGCGGCGGCGGGCCAGCGCCCACAGCGACGCCAGGCCGCCGGGAAGGAACGCCACCACCACCACGAAGAGCAGACCCTGCAGGTACGTCCAGGTGCCCGGGAAACGTTCGGAGAGGGCGGTACGCGCCCAGGCGACCGCCACCGCGCCGAGCACCGGCCCGAGCAGCGTGGCCCGGCCGCCCACCGCCACACCGATGACGAACTCGATCGACGGGACGATGCCGATGAGGGCGGGCGAAATGATGCCCACCGCCGGCACGAACAGCGCGCCGGCGAGGCCCGCCATACCCGCCGCCACCACGTAGGCGACGAGCTTGACCGACGCCGGGTCGTAGCCGAGGAAGCGGACCCGCTCCTCGCTGTCACGCACCGCCACCAGCAGTTCCCCGTAGCGGCTGTGGACGACCTGGCGGGCCAGCGCGAGCAGCGCGAGCAGGACGCCGGCGATGATGAAGTAGACCATCCGCTGGTTGACCGGGTCGTCCAGGTCGTAACCGAAGAAGCCCTGGATGTCGGTGAGCCCGTTGGTGCCGCCCGTGGTCCCCTGCTGGCCGATCAACAGGATCACCATGGCGGCGGCGAGCGCCTGGCTGAGGATGGCGAAGTACGCGCCCCGCACGCGGCGGCGGAACACCAGCGAGCCGAGCCCGAAGGCGACGGCCATCGGCAGCAGCACCGTGGCCGGCAGCGCGAACCACGGGCTGGCGAACGGCCGCCACCAGACTGGTAGTTCGTCGAGCTGCCCGTACAGCTGCATGAAGTCGGGCATCCCACCGGGACCCGCGTCGGCGAGCTTGAGGTGCATGGCCATCGCGTAGCCGCCCAGGCCGAAGAAGACGCCCTGGCCGAGGGTGAGCATGCCGCCGCGCCCCCAGGCGATGCCGATGCCGACGGCCACCATGGCGATGCACAGGTACTTGGCGAGCAGGGCCAGCCGGAAGTCCGACAGCGCCAGCGGCGCGACGGCGAACAGCAGCGCCGCGCCGAACGCGAACCCCGCCGCCGCGCGCAGCCGGGACCGGCCACCGGGCCGGCTCGCAGGCGCGATGCCGGCCGGGGCCGGTGCGTCGGCGGTGGTCGGTGGCGCGGGTGTCACGGCGGTCATGCGAGGCTCCTGGTCCGCAGGGCGAACAGGCCCTGTGGCCGCCACTGGAGGAACGCGACGATCGCCACGAAGACGATCACCTTGGCGACGCTGAGGGTCGTGAGGTACTCCCCGGTGGCCTGGAGGACCCCGAGGGCGAAGGCGACGATCACGCTGCCCTTGAGCTGACCGATCCCGCCGACCACGACGACCAGGAAGGCGTCGATGATCAGGTTGGTGCCCATGGTCGGGCCGATCGGGCCGAGCAGGGTGAGCGCCACCCCGGCGAGCCCGGCCAGGCCCGAGCCGAGAAAGAAGGTCGTCCGGTCGACCCGGGCGGTGGGGACGCCGGACACCGCGGCGAGGTCGCGGTTCTGCACGACCGCGCGGATCCGGCGCCCCAACGGGGTGAACCGCAGCGCCAGGGTGAGTGCGGCGACGGCGGCGAGGGCCAGGGCCAGGATGAACAGCCGGTTGTTGGCGACCGACAGCCCGCCGGGCAGGGCCACGTTGCCGGTGAGCAGGTCGGGCGCGCGGGTCTGCACGTTCGGACTGCCGAAGACGTCCCGGGCGAGCTGTTGCAGCATCAGGGACACGCCCCAGGTGACCAGCAGCGTGTCCAAGGGACGGGCGTAGAGCCGGCGGATCAGCAGGATCTCCAGCAGCACCCCCATCGTGCCGGCGACCACGAACGCCACCGGCAGCGCGACCAGCAGCGACAGGCCGGCGCCGGTGATGCTCTGTTGCAGCACGTACGTGGTGTAGGCGCCGGCCATGATGAACTCGCCGTGCGCCATGTTGATGACGTTCATCTGGCCGAAGGTCAGCGCCAGCCCGAGCGCGATGAGCAGCAGCACCGCGCCGATGCTGATGCCGGTGAAGAGTTGACCGAAGAGGACTGTCACGGTGGGTACTCCCGTACTGCTGGTCGGGGTCCCGGGCGGAAGCGCGTCGTCGCGGTGCCCGCCCGGGGCCGGCGTCGTCAGCTCAGGGCGCTCGCCCACGGATAGGTCTTGAGGTACGGGTCCGGCGCGATCGGCTTGCCGGAGTTCCACACCTCGGTGATCAGGCCGTCCGCGCCGACCTTGCCGATGCGGGCGGTCTTGGCGATGTGCTGGGTCTTGCCGTCGACGGTGACCAGGCCCTCCGGCGCGTCGAAGGTGATGCCGTCGGAGGCGCCGCGGACCTTCTCGACGTCGAACGCGCCGGCCTTCTCGACCATCGCCTTCCACAGGTAGACGCTGACGTAGGCGGCCTCCATCGGGTCGCTCGTCGGCTTGTCCGCGCCGTACTTCGCCTTGTACGCGGCCACGAACTTGCCGTTCGCCGCGCCGGGTGTGGTCTGGTAGTAGTTCCAGGCGGTCAGCTGACCCTCCAGGTACTGGGTGCCGATGCTCTTGACCTCCTCCTCGGCGATGGACACCGACACCACAGGCATCGCGGCGGCGGTCAGCCCGGCCGACTTGTACTCCTTGAAGAACGCCACGTTGCTGTCGCCGTTGAGCGTGTTGAAGACCGCCTTCGCGCCGGACGACTTGACCTTGTTGACGATCGTGCCGAATTCGGTGGACCCGAGCGGCGCGTAGTCCTCGCCGACCACTGTCATCCCGTTCGCCGCCGCGTACGCCTTGATGATTTTGTTGGCCGTCCGCGGGAAGACGTAGTCGCTGCCGACCAGGT
Source organism: Micromonospora sp. CPM1 (assembly GCF_023896895.1). NCBI lineage: Bacteria > Bacillati > Actinomycetota > Actinomycetes > Micromonosporales > Micromonosporaceae > Micromonospora > Micromonospora sp. CPM1. The sequence goes on along the minus strand of NZ_JAMHIU010000001.1, from coordinate 219,082 downwards.
AGACCGATTTCGTTCCCTGGGCCTTGAGGTAGTCGAGCCCGGGGACGATCTGCTGGTTGGTCGTCGCGCCCGTGTAGAAGATGTAGGGCGACTGTTCCAGACCCTCGTACTGCACCGGGTAGAACAGCAGCGCCTTGTTCTTCTCGAACACCGGCTTGACCGCCTTGCGGCTGGCCGACGTCCAGCAGCCGAAAACGGCTGCGACCCGGTCCTCGGAGATGAGCTTCTCGGCCTTCTCGGCGAAGGTGGGCCAGTCCGAGGCGCCGTCCTCCCCGACCGGCTGGATCTTCTTGCCGAGGACGCCGCCGGCGGCGTTGATCTCCTCGACGGCGAGCATGATGGAGTCGCGGACGGTGACCTCGCTGATCGCCATGGTGCCGGAGAGCGAGTTGAGCAGGCCCACCTTGACGGTGTCGCCGGAGACGTCGGCGGTGACGCCGGCCGCGCCGCCCTCGTCACTGGTCTTGCTGCCGCACGCGGTCATGGCCGCCGCGGCGACGAGGGTCATGGCACCCGCCAGGATGCGGCGGCCCCAAAGAACTGACATCTAATCTCCCTGCGGTGCACTCAAGTAGCGAAAGGGCGGTCGGTGCGGTCCGGTGGAGTTGGCGACGACGAGGCCGACGGGTGGACGTCGCGTGTGGTCATCGCATCGGTTACGGGCACGCAAAGCGTTGACCGACATGATTGCGCGGACGTTTCCCAGTCCTTAATTGACTGTTTCCCACACACCTGGCGAGAGCGCACGACACAACGACTGACGGCGCCCCATGCGAGACGATTTCAGCCGTGTCCAATTCGCCGAAGAATAGCGCCGCCACAATGGTCGGCGGACAGATTCCGCCGAGGGTGGACAGACGTTCACGGTATCCGCCCCTGGGGCAGATACTTCACGCAGGAAGCATCTTATGACCGGGCCGGGTGGACGTGTCAAGGGTCTGCACCGGACGGTCAGAGCTGGGCGAGCACGGTGAAGTCGAGACCGTCGGCCTCGGCGAGGTAGATCCGCTGGCGCACGTGCCGCCGACGCAGCTGGAGCCGGCCGCGCGGCCCGTGGTACGCCACCGTGTCGGCGGCCGTCTCGATCGCCCGCACGTCGAGAGTGCGGGCCTGCCCGATCAGGGCGGCGAGCAGCATCACGCCCTCGTAGCAGGACTCCCCCAGGCTGCCCAGCGGCGGCGCCTCCACCCCGAACCGGCGGGCGAACTCGCCGTGGAAGTCGAGGTTCTCCTGCGTCACCAGGCCGGCGAAGAAGCCCGCCGTGCTGTAGAGCCGCCGTGTCGCGCCCGCCCCGCTGGCCAGCAGCATGTTCTCGTCCATCAGGGTGCTCAGCCGCAGGCAACGCTGGTCCATCGCGACCCGCGCGAACGCCCGGTTGAACCGCACCGCGTCCGCGCCGACGAGCAGCATCACCACGGCGTCGGCCGCGCTGCGCTCGATCCGGCGCATCACGTCGTCGAAGTCGTGCGTCTCCAACGGCAGGAACGCCTGCCCCACCACGCGACCACCGCCGCGCAGCGCGTACCGGTGGGCCGCCCGCGCGGTGCGCCGGGGCCACACGTAGTCGTTGCCGACGACGAACCAGCGGCGCACGCCCTGCTCCCCCGCGAGCAGCCGCATCGCGGGCCACAGCTGGGCGTCCGGCGTCTCGCTGGTCAGATATACCCCCTCGGTACGCTCACCGCCCTCGTACAGGGCGGTGTAGACGTACGGCACGCGGTGCGCGACCCGGGGCGCGAGCGCCTGCCGCACCGAGGAGATGTGCCAGCCGGTCACGCCCTGCACGGCGCCCACCGACACCAGCGCCTCCACCTGGGCGGCCACCTCAGCCGGCGGGGCGCCACCGTCGACCGGCACCAGCCGCACCTCGCGGCCCAGCACCCCGCCACCGGCGTTGATCTCCTCGACCGCGAGCTGGGCGCAGAGTTCGCAGGTCGGGCCGAACATCCCCGCCGGCCCGCGCATCGGGTACACCAGCGCGATGCCGACCACGGTCCGATCGACTGTGAGCCACGGCGGGGCCGGCGCGGACATGAGCCCATGATTGCCCGGCCGACGTGGGAAAACCACAGCTCTCCACGGACCGGGACGAGTCGCTACCATGACAGGGCCACCGGCCCAGGGAGTTCGATGTCAGACGTGCCCGGGGCGCCAGCCGATCTGCTGCGCTCGCTCACCCGCGCCGAACGGCTGCTCTCCCGCCGGTTGGCCGCCGTTCTGGCCGACCACGACCTGACCACCGAGGCGTGGCGGGTGCTCTGCCTGCTCGCCGACGGTCAGGGCCATCCGATGAGCGAGGTGTCCGCCGAGGCGTCGTTGCCGCCGGGAACCCTCACCAAGCTGGTCGACCAGCTCGTCGACCGTAACCTGGTTTTCCGGCGGATCGACCCGCTGGACCGCCGGCGGATCCGGGCCTACCTGACCGCCCGGGGGCGCCGCGAGCACGCGCGCCTCGACGAGCGGGTCCGGACCAGCCTCGCCGAGGCGGGCGTACCGGGCGACACCGCCCTGCTCGACCACCTCGCCGACCTGATCGCCCGGCTCGACCCGGCGGGCCGCCGTGACCACGTCGAGGCGGCCGGCCCTCGCCGCTGACCCCGCTTCAGTCCACCTTGGTGAGCAGCGGCTCGACCTCCACGTCGAGGTGGGCGCGCAGCGTGTGCGCGTCGGGAGCCGTGGCGGTCCACAGTGTCGCCGGACCGCTCGCCAGGGGCAGCCGGGCGACGGTGCCCTCGACCGTCGCGGTCTCGTGGGGAAGCGACGGGTCCACCACCAGCAGCGACCCGGTGGCCGGCGCGCCGCCGAGCACCGCGGGGCCGGCCCAGCCGGGCGCGCCCGGTCCCACTTCAAGCGACTGGCGCAGCAGCGGCCGGCCGTCGTAGTCGACCCGGGTGTGGACGACCGCGCCGCCCGGCGCCTCCCCGTACCGGCCGCAGATCACCTCGTCGCGCCAGGTCAGCATCGCCCCGGCGGCCAGCTCGACCCGGGACTCGGCGAGGTGGGCGCAGCCGGCCGCCGCGACCAGTTGCTCGGGCAGCCAGCGCAGTGCGCCGCCGTCGTGCACCACGGCGCGGACCGCCATCCGCGACACGGCGCCGGGCCGGCCGGGCAGGGCGACCGAGGCGGCGACGGTGTGCAGCCGCACCGCCGCCCCCGGTCCCACGTCGATCTCCAGGCGCAGGTCGTCGCCGGCGAGCGGGCCGGCCGCCCCGCCGACGACGTACACGGTCACGCCACGGCCGCTGCCGGGCGTCTGCCGCAACAGCAGCGGCGTCTCACCACGCAGCTCGGCGAGGACCGTGCCGCCCCGGCCGTCGGCCCGGGCGACCAGCCGGGCGTACGCGCGCATCAGGCCGGGCCGACCCGCGTGGTGACCGGGTGCAGTGCGGCGTGGTGGGTCAGTTCGTGGCGGATCCAGTCGGCGACCCGCCCCGCCGCCGGGTCGCCGACGATCGACAGGAACACGGTCGGCAGGTCGCCGCGCCGGGCACGCGCGTCCCGGTCCATGACGGCCAGGTCAGCGCCCACCATGGGGGCCAGGTCGGCCTTGTTGATCACGAGCAGGTCGGCGGACGTCACCCCCGGTCCGCCCTTGCGCGGCACCTTGTCCCCGCCGGCCACGTCGACCACGAATATCTGCCGGTCCACCAGACCCCGGCTGAACGTGGCGGTCAGGTTGTCCCCGCCGCTCTCGACCAGCACCAGGTCCAGCGGGCCGACCGCCTCGACCAGCTCGTCCACCGCGTCGAGGTTGGCCCCGATGTCGTCCCGGATGGCGGTGTGCGGGCAGCAACCGGTCTCCACGGCGCGGATCCGGCTCGGGTCCAGCACACCGGCCCGCTTGAGGAAGTCGGCGTCCTCGGTCGTGTAGATGTCGTTGGTGACCACGCCGAGCCGCAGCTCGCCGGCGAACGCCCGGCACAGGGCCGCCACCAGGGCGGTCTTGCCGGACCCGACCGGCCCGCCGATGCCGACGCGCAGCGCCCGGCCGGGGAGTGCCAGCGGCGGGTGCGGGTCCACCCCCGGTTCAGGGTGGGTGTGCGGAACGGTCTCGTCGTGCGGGGCGGGATTCCGGCCGGCAGTGGGCGCAGCGGCCGGCGCAACGGTGTCAGGACGCAAAGAGACGCACCTCCCAGGTGGCATGAGCTTCGGCATGGATGTCGGCGAGGGGGGCGGCTGCCGCGGGCAGCCGCTCGGGTGGGCCGTCGGCGGCCCGGGCCGCCGCGGCGGCGGTGCCGTCGCACAAATCGGCGAGACCGACCAGCAGGGCCTGGACCTGGTACGGGTCGAGGCCGAGCAGGCGTACGGCCGCACTGGCCGCACCGGTCACCGTCCCGTGGACGGCGACCGTGGCGGTCTCGGCGCGGCTCAGGCCGGCGGCGGCGCAGAGCAGCCCGAGCACCAACGGCTGGTGCGCTCCGCCAGGTGTGGAGGGCAGGTCGTCGAAGGAAGCCTCCGGCCAGATGGCCCGGCCCGCGCGCAGCAGGGCCCGTCCCTGGCGACGGGACACCGTGCGCAGCGCCGGTGCCGCCGTCCGGGCGTCCAGCTCCGCGTCGAGCAACGCCAGCGCGGACCCGCGTACGGCGGAACCGGCCGAGGTCACCGCCCGGTGCGCCGCCGCCGCGAACGCCGCACCGACCAGCCCGGCGGTGGCCATCCGGCCGGTCAGGAACGCCTCCAACGTGGCCAGGTCGGTGACCCGGCCGGCGGCGACGGCGGCCTCCAGTCCGCCGGAGTGGGCGTGCGCGCCGGCCGGGAAGCGGCCGTCGGCCAGCAGCAGGAGCAGACTCGACGTCGCCATCAGAACAGGAAGTACCGCTGGGCCATCGGCAGGCGCGTCACCGGGTCCGGCTCTACCACCTGACCGTCGATCCGCACGGTGAAAGTGTCCGGGTCCACCTCGATCCGGGGCATCGCGTCGTTCTCCGGCAGGTCGGCCTTGCCCCGCGAGCGCACGTCCGCGACGGGCACCACCCGCCGCCGCACGTCGAGGCGCAGCCCGGCGTCGATGGCGGCCGGGGCGACGAACGCCAGGCTCGTGGCCGACGCCGCGGCGCCGTACGCGCCGAACATCGGGCGCGGCAGCATCGGCTGCGGCGTCGGGATGGACGCGTTGGCGTCACCCATCTGGGCGTACGCGATCATGCCGCCCTTGAGCACCAGGTGCGGTCGTACGCCGAAGAACGCCGGATCCCACAGCACCAGGTCGGCCAGCTTGCCCGGCTCGACCGAGCCGATCTCCCGGTCCAGCCCGTTCGCCATCGCGGCGCAGATGGTGTACTTCGCCACGTACCGGCGGGCCCTGTGGTTGTCGGCGGCGCCGTCGCCGGGCAGTGCGCCGACCCGCTCCTTCATGACGTGCGCGCTCTGCCAGGTTCGCAGGATCACCTCGCCCACCCGGCCCATCGCCTGCGCGTCGGAGCCGATGATGGAGATCGCGCCGAGGTCGTGCAGCAGGTCCTCGGCGGCCATCGTGGACGGCCGGATGCGGCTCTCGGCGAAGGCCAGGTCCTCCGGCACGGACGGGTTGAGATGGTGGCAGACCATCAGCATGTCCAGGTGCTCGGCGAGGGTGTTGGCGGTGTACGGCCGGGTCGGGTTGGTCGACGACGGCAGCACGTTGGGCTCGCCGGCCACCGTGATGATGTCCGGCGCGTGCCCGCCTCCCGCGCCCTCGGTGTGGTACGAGTGGATGGCCCGGCCGGCGATCGCCCGCAGCGTGTCGGCCACGAAACCGGCCTCGTTGAGGGTGTCGGTGTGGATGGACACCTGCACCCCGGAGGCGTCCGCCACCCGCAGGCAGGCGTCGATCGCCGCCGGTGTGGTGCCCCAGTCCTCGTGCAGCTTGAAACCGCCCGCGCCGGCGCGCAACTGCTCCCACAGCGCCTCCGGCGAGACGGTGTTGCCCTTGCCGAGCAGCAGCACGTTGACCGGCAGCGTGTCCAGCGCCTCGTGCATGCGGGCCAGGTGCCAGGCGTTCGGGGTGACAGTCGTGGCCCGGGTGCCCTCGGCCGGGCCGGTGCCACCGCCGACGAGTGTGGTGATGCCACTGGCCAGCGCCTCGGTGACGATCTCCGGGCAGATGAAGTGGACGTGGGTGTCGACGGCGCCGGCGGTGAGGATCCGGCCGTTGCCGGCGATGACCTCGGTGGCCGGGCCGATGACCAGCTCGGGGTGGACGCCGGGCATGGTGTCCGGGTTGCCGGCCCGGCCCAGCGCCACGATCCGCCCGTCGCGCAGACCCACGTCGGCCTTGACCACGCCCCAGTGGTCGAGCACCACCGCGCCGGTGATGACGGTGTCGAGCGCGCCCTCGGCGCGGGTCGCCCGCGACTGGCCCATCGACTCGCGGATCACCTTCCCGCCGCCGAAGACCGCCTCGTCGCCGCCCACGCAGTGGTCGGTCTCCACCTCGATCAGCAGGCTCGTGTCGGCCAGCCGGATGCGGTCGCCGGTGGTCGGCCCGTACAGGTCGATGTAGCGGTCCCGCCGCACGGCGCTCACCGCGCCGGCCCGTCGGTCGCCGGCGCCCCGCTCGCCGGCGCCCCATTCGTCGGCGCGTCTGCTTCCGGCGTGGTCGGTGGCGCTTCGTCCAGCGGCCCGGCGCACTCGCCCCGGAGGCCGGGCACGACGCGTGCGCCGCCGAGCGGGACCAGCTCGACGGTGCGGCTCACGCCCGGCTCGAACCGCACCGAGGTACCCGCCGCAACAGCGAGACGCTGACCCCAGGCCACGGCCCGGTCGAACATCAGGGCCGGGTTGGCCTCGGCGAAGTGGTAATGCGAGCCGACCTGCACCGGACGGTCGGCGGTGTTGACCACGACCACTGTGGTCACCGGCCGACCCACGTTGATCTCGACCGGGCCGGCCGCCGGCAGGATCTCCCCGGGGATCACGGGATCGGGTGGTGCACCGTCACGAGCTTGGTACCGTCCGGGAACGTCGCCTCCACCTGCACCTCCCTCAGCAGCTCGGGGATGCCGTCCTGGACGTCCTCGCGGCCGAGCACCGTCCGGCCGGCGGACATGAGGTCGACCACCGACCGTCCGTCGCGGGCCCCTTCCAGCAGGAAGGCGACGATGATCGCGACGGCTTCGGGATAGTTGAGGCGCAGGCCGCGTTCGCGGCGGCGGCGAGCGACGTCGGCCGCGACGTGGACGAGCAGGCGGTCCTGCTCATGCGGGCTGAGGAACACGGGATTCTCCGGTGGGGATCGGCGTGGCCCGCTCGCCGTCGGCTCCGCGCGGAGCCGCGCCGGGCAGCACCACCCGGAGTACGAGCTGGAGTCACACGACCGCCGCGTCGACCGCCGACGGGGTGGCCCGGGACTCCACCATCCCGGCCCGCGCGACGGGCACCCGGCGGTGTCGGTCGGATGCGGACCGCACCGCCCACCGCTTGAGCCGACCGTAGAGGATCGCCACCGGCGGGGGCAACAGTGTGCTCGGCATGAGGGATCGATCCGCGGCCTGTTGGATCAGCCGCCGGGCGGCCTCGCTTGCTGCGCCGGAGAACATCGGTGCCGCTAGGGTGTGCCGGTGCAAACCTTGGCGAGGATGCGCTGCGGAGCGACGCTCGGGCGGTTGCTGTGCCACCCCACGCTGCCGTTGGTCGCCGGGTGGGACACCGACCGTCCGACGATCAGGATCTGGGAGTACACGGTCGGGCAGCTACGCGAGATCGGCGCCTTCGGTACAGGTGCGGCTGGCTACGACGCCAGCGGCTACGACCGCGCCGAGCGGACACCCTCTGCCGCCTGGCATCCGACTGAACCGCAGCTGGTCATCGCAGACGACACCAGCACGGTCCGCTGGACTCCCTCGGGAACCGCCCCGATCGACGGCGTACCGCCGGCCGAGTACTCACGAGAGGTGGCGTTCAGTCCGGACGGTCGGACGCTCTGGCTGTCGCCCAACGACGGCGAGAACGGCTGGGAGTCGTCCATCGCGCTCGACCTCGCCTCCGGCACGACCTCGACCGGACCGCGCTGGGACACCGGAGTCGCGGCGCACCCCGGTGGGGGCCTGGTCGCCACCCTGCAAAGCGACCAAGGCGCCACGCTGGTGCGCTTTTCGCAAGACACCCAGCCTGTGCTGCGGCCATTGCGACGCGCGTTGATCCTCGACTGCGACGGCTACCAAACTCCGATCTTCAGCCCGAACGGACGGCACTTCGCGATACGGGGCAACGCCTACGACAACTCGCTGGAAGTCTTCGATTTCCCGTCCCTGCGCCGGCTTCTCGGCCTGACACTCGGGGATCCCTGCCCCGGATACCCGTACCCCGAGGAATGGCTCGAGAGCATGAACGCCTGGTCGCGCCACAACGTCGCGTTCGGCCCGTCCCCGGGCGTCCTCTGGATCGGCACACCGGAAGGTGCCCTCATCGAGTTGGAAATCGACGGGCGACAGGTGACCGAGCACGAGGTTCTGCCCGGAACCCCGGTGACCGCTCTGACAGCCGCCGCCACCGGCGAACTGATCGTCGCCGGCGACGGCACCCTCGTCGTGCTCTCGGGAGGACCGGCCACCACAGCGGAGGGAGCAACCGACGCAGTCCGCACCTTCCTCACCGGCACCGCCGAGTCCTCAGCCACCGACATCGACGAACTCGATCTCACCGACGGAACCCGCACCTGGCAGCCCGGCGAACTGAGAACGGTCACCGAGGCGTCCGACAGCGACCCCTCGTGGCTGAAGATCGGAGCAACCATGAACGGGCTCAAGGCGGATCACCCGGCCGCATCACCGCAGGGCAAGCCACTCCCCTCCGCGCAGGCTCGGTGAGCGCTTCGGCCGGGTGGCAGGCATGCCTGTGTGACGCCGACGGAGCGGTGCGCGACGATCAACCGATGTGCGCAGCAGCGAGGGACCCGGATGCGCGTCGTTCGTCGCGCACCGGTCGTGTCTGGCTGACCGCCTCAACCCGGACTTCCACGGCGACCGGGCACGGGTCCAAGCCGTGGGGCGCGACCAACCGCCCGCCCCAGCGACCGAAGATCCACCACTCTGACAGCGGTGCCCATTGACGGACCCATCCTGACAGACCCGCCAGATCAGACCACGCACGTCCAACGCCTTGTAGATCGCAGCCTGCCGAAGTAGGCACATCTCGGATGCCGTCGCTCGGCTGCGATGCCACACTGCGGCAGTGGAGCGCTTTCGGTGTGCGGGCTGTGGGAACACGCTGAGCGTCCCGGTCCGGTTGGTGGAGTTGCCGGCGGAGCCGCACTGGTCGCTCCTGGACTGCCACCACGTGAACCCGCCGCTCCTGGACCCCGGCGCCTACGCGATCGACGATGCCGCCTACGGCCGTGATCAGGTCGCCGGCACCTTCGTCCTCTCACCCGGCGACGTACGCGGGACACGCTTCGTCCATGACCGTGTCCGCACGGGCTGCTGGTCGGTGGTGGGATGGATCCCCTGTGTCGCGTGTCGGGGCTGCGGCGCCGTGGTCGCTTCGCGGGCAGATGACTGCAACGTGGCGCAGGAACTGCGCTTCTACCCAGCGATGGTTGTCCGGGAGCGATGTGACGATGAGTCGGACCGCGCCACCGATCCTTTCGGCCTGGTCGCTGATTGGGACCGCCCGGCGCCCGACACCAGACGACACCGCGGGGTGCCCGAGCCGACCCGTCCCCGTCCCGAACTCGTCGCCACCCGCTGGGGCGGTCGAGGTGTGAAGGAAGCCCTCTTCCGAGACGATCCCCCGGCCTGACCCAGCCGCGGGTGAATGCGTCGACTGCCGCACGGTCACCAGGCGTCCGTGGTGGGCGCAGGCGGTTCGGGCGTGTCGGTCACTGAACGGGCGCCGACCGGATCGGCCGGCGGGCTGGATCCCCGGGTGCCCGCTCCGGCCCGGAACGGGCACCCGGGATCGGTACGAATCAGAAGGCCGTCCGTCGCAGGCCGATGATCTGGAGGGCGGCGAATCCGGCGACCACCACCGCCTGTGCGATCACGAGCGCGACGCCGAGGGTGGTCAACGGGAACCAGCCGGCGACGAGCACCTCGACGCTCGCGGCGACCCAGGCGATGTTGATGGCGATCACGACCGCCACGGCGGGTCGGCTCACCGTGGGCCTCGATGCGAGGAGGAGCAGGGTGGCCGCGAAGACGACCAGGAAGGCGCCAACGGGGTAGAGAAGACCGGCGGGAAGGCCGAACAGCCGGCCGAAGATCGCCGCGGCGGCGAGGTAGACGACGCCGTTGGCGCCGGAGCCGATCGCGTCCTGCTTGAGGGCGAAGCGGAGCAGCTTGGCGTCGTCGGCGGTCCGGACGGTACTGGCGATGGTGGCCATCTCGAAGTCCCTTCGTGGTGCTGACGTGCGTCTGATCACGAAGCTACGGAGCTGGTGGCCATGCCGAATCCGTCGTCGTGACGGTAGGTTGCCAGTCGTGCTGTACGGGCGGGTCGGGGAACAGGCGCAGATCGACCGGCTGGTGGACGGTGCCCGGGAAGGTCGCAGCGGCGCCCTGGTTCTCCGGGGTCCGGCGGGAATCGGCAAGTCGGCGCTGCTGGAGTACGCCGCGCTGCGGGCGATCGGCATGCGGGTGGTGCGCGGTGTCGGTATCGAGTCCGAGGCGGCGTTGCCGTTCGCCGCGCTGCACCTGCTCCTGCGAACCGGGCTCGACCGGATCCACGCGCTGCCCGACGCGCAGGCGAGGGCGCTCGGCGCCGCCTTGGGGCTGCGCGACGCGCCACCGGAGAGCCGGTTCCTGGTGGGCCTGGCCACCCTCAGCCTCCTGTCGGAGCTGGCCGGGGAGGGCGGACTGCTCTGCCTCGTGGACGACGTGCAATGGTGCGACGAGGCGTCGGTCGACGCCCTGGTGTTCGCGGCGCGCCGGCTCGGCGCCGAGGGCGTCGCCATGATCTTCGCCGCCCGTCCGGACCTCCCGGTCACCGGCCTTCCCGAACACCGTCTCGCCGGGCTCGACGACACGGCCGCCACCGCCCTGCTCCCCGCCGATCTTCCGCCGCAGGTCCGGGAGCGCCTCGTCGAGGAGTCGGCCGGCAACCCGCTGGCGCTCATCGAGCTGCCGGCCGCGCTGACCCCCGAACAGCGGACCGGGCGGTTGTCGCCGGTGGGGGCGATGCCGGTGGCGGAGCGGATCCAGGAGGCCTTCCTCGCGCAGATGGCCGCGCTGCCCGAAGCCGCGCGCACCGCTCTCCTGGTCGCGGCGGCGGAAGGCTCCGGCGAACTCGCGACGCTGGTCGCCGCCGGCGCTCCGCTCGACGGTCTCGAAGCCGCCGAGCGGAGCCGGCTGATCGGGATCAACGGGACGGCCGTCGGTTTCCGTCATCCCCTCATCCGGGCTGCCGCATACCAGAGCGCGTCGGTGAGCCGCCGCCTCGCCGTACACCGGGCGCTCGCCGACGCGCTGAGCGGCTCGGCCTCGCCCGACGCCGCCGACCGGCGCATCTGGCACCTGGCCGCCGCCGCGCTCGGTCCCGATGAGGACGTCGCGCGGCAGCTGGAGGAGACGGCGGGCCGGGCCCGTACCCGGGGCGGTCACGCCGCGGTGGCGGCCGCCTACGAGCGGGCCGCCGAACTCACCGTCGATCCGGTACGCCGATCCGCTCGGCTGGCCGCGGCGGCGCTGGCCGCGAGCGACGCCGGTCTGACCGACCGCGCCGCCGCGCTCGCCGCAAACGCCACGCCCGACGTGGACGACCCGGCGATGATCGTGGCGTTAACCCAGGTCCGCGCCCACCGCGAGGTCGAGCTGGGGACGCCGCCGGCCGCCGGCCGGATCATCCTCGACGCCGCGCCCCGGGTGGCGGCGCGCGACCCCGAGCAGGCGACCTGGCTGCTGGTGGAGGCGGTTCGCTGCGCCTGGTTCGCCGGCGACGCGACGCTGGCCGAACAGGCGGCGACGGCGCTCCACGAGCTGCCGGCGACCAATTCGCCGCTGGTCGGCCAGGCGGTCGGGCTGACCCGGCTGCTCGTCGGCGACCTCGCGGGTGGGCTGCCGCTCACCGGCGGCGCGCTGGACCCGTCCGGGCTCGCCGGGCTGGGCGTTCCCGGACTGACCTTCACCGCCGGCGCCGCCCTCGCGACGGGCCGCGCGGCCCTCTGCGAGGAACTCACCGGGCGGGTCGTGGCGGACTGCCGGACGAGCGGGATGATCGGCTGGCTGGCGTTCGCCCTCCAGGACCAGGGGTTCGCGCAAGGGCTACAGGGCCGCTACGGGGAGGCGAGGGCGACCCTCGACGAAGGGCTGCGGCTGTCGACCGACCTGGGTCACGAGCACCGGGTCATCCACCTCACCTGCTGCCTCGCCTGGGTGCTCGCTCATCAGGAGGACGTGGCGGGGTGCCGCGCGAGGGCCGAGGACGGCGTCCGGCGGGCCGACGACCGCAAGCTGGTCCTCGCGGCGACCCTCGGACGCTGGGCGCTCGGCCGGCTCGAACTCGGCCAGGGGAACGCGGACGCCGCTCTGGAGCAGTTGGAACGGATTCCGCCGACCGGGTTCGGGGCGCTCGCCGCCGCCGATCTCGTCGAGGCGGCGGTCCGCAGTGGCCGGCCGGAGCGGGCCGCCGAGCCGCTGGAGCGCTACGTGACCTGGGCACGGCATGTCCGTCAACCGGCCTCGGACGCGGTCGCCCTGCGCTGCCGGGCCCTGGTGGAGCAGGACGAGGCGCACTTCGTCGCCGCCGTTCGCGCCCACGACGGCGACGACCAGCCGTACGAGCAGGCGAGGACGCGACTCGCCTATGGCGAGTGGCTGCGGCGGGCCCGGAGGCGGGCGGATGCGCGCACCCAGCTCCGCGTCGCGCTGGAGGTCTTCGACCGGCTGGGCGCGGAGTCGTGGGCCCGGCGGGCCCGCGCCGAGCTGCGCGCGACCGGGGACGTGCCGGCCGCGCCGCGCCGGGCCGGCGACCCGCTCAGCGTGCTCACGGCGCAGGAACGCGAGGTCGTGCGGCTGGCTGCCGCCGGCGCCTCCAACCGCGACATCGCCGCCCAGCTCTTCCTCAGCCCACGGACCGTGGGCTACCACCTCTACAAGGCGTTCCCCAAGCTGGGCATCACGTCGCGGGCTCAGCTGGCGACGCTGGTCGGGGTCGCGTCCGCCGAGTGAGGACGGCCGCCTGCGGGAGCGGCGGGCGTCCGGGCGGATGTTCCAAGGGGGCCCAGCCGGAACACGAACTGAACCGCCCCGGATCATGGTCTCCACAGAGCCCGGGGCGGTTCAGTCACGTCGGAGGAGTCGGCGGAGCTGAAGCGCCCGCGGCGGGAGCATCCGGTGCCATGCGGTGACGCGACGAAGCCCTGCTGCCTGACGTCAGCGCGCTTCGAGACAACAGCCGACACCAGTCATGCGGGGAGCGATGCGCCTGACCACTTCGGAGTTCTCTGGGAGGTCACACCGGATTCATCGCCCACATCACCGCAGGCCGAAGCCTTCCGTTCTGCCCGGCCTCGGTGACCACTTCGGGCGGGCGACGAGACCCCGTCGCTCCATCGCCCGATGGCCGCCATCAAGACTTCGAACTGTGGGACCCGCTCCTCTGGCCTTCATCCTGCGCGCCGCATGGACCTGGCCCCGGATCATTCGAGCCACCGCCGGCCAGGCACAGGTGTGACGCTCGGGGCAGGCCCGGTTGCGGGGGCGGTGACAGCGGCTCCGGCAACAGCGACCGCGAGCAGCAGCACGATCCAGAGCGGGACGGCGCCGACGTCGCGCGGTTCGGGTCAGGTGGAGCCGCGGACGACCAGCGTCGTCGGCAACACGGTCGGCTTGGGCGGGTCGTCGCCGCCGTGCAGCATGGCGACCAGCGCCTCGGCGGCGGCCGTGCCGAAGCCGGGCTTGTTCTGGGCGACGGTGCTGAGCCCGGGCGGGATCAGCGCGGCCACCTCGATGTCGTCGAAGCCGACAATCGCGATGTCGTCGGGGATCCGTAGGCCGGCCGCCTGGGCCGCCCGCATCGCACCGACAGCCATCTCGTCACCGGCGACGAACACTGCGGTAGGGCGGTCGTCGAGGGCGAGCAGCCGGTCCATCGCGGCGTGACCGCCGTCGAGATAGAAGTCTCCCTCGACGACGTGGCCGTCGGCGAGCGGCAGGCCGGCCCCGGCCAGCGCGGCCCGGAAGCCGACGAGCCGTTCGGCTCCCGGCCAGGTTCGCAGCGGGCCGGTGATGGTGGCGATGCGCCGGTGGCCGCGTTCGACGAGGTGGCGCACGGCGAGCGCCGCGCCGCCGGCATTGTCCGAGGTGATGTAGGTCGACGTCGGGCCGTCGACCCGCAGGTCGAGAGCGACGCACGGCACCTGGGCTTCGACGAGGGCGAGCACGGCCGGGTCCCGGGTGCCGTTGTCGATGATGACCGCGCCGTCGAGGTTGTGCTGGCGGACGGCGCGCACGTATCGCTGCCCGTCGTCGGGCCCCGCCGCGTCGTGGCCGGCGAGCATGAGCAGGTTCAGCCCGTGCGCGCTGAGCGCCGTCTTGAGCGCGACGAGGATCTCCTGCAGGAATGGATGGCGCCATCCAGGGCGGCGATGGTCGGTGTCCCATACCAGGCCCACCATGTTGGATTTCTTCGTGGCGAGCGTCCGGGCCGACCCGTTCGGCAGGTAGCCGATCTCGGCGGCCAGGTCGAGGATGCGCTGGCGGGTGTGCTGGCTGACGACCTCGGGGGTGTTGAAGACGCGGGACACGGTGGCGACGGACACGCCGGAGCGGCGCGCCAACTCCCTGATAGTGGTCAATGTGGTGCCTTCTCTGTAACCGGTTTCACGACCGTAGCGCCAGCGATGTCCGCCGGTCAAGCCGCATCGACCGTTACCGTTTCGTAGCTTGACACCCCCTAGCCGAACCCGTTCACACTTCTCAGGAAAGGCGCTCGCCGGCGGCCACCCGCAACTCTGCCGGCATCCGATCTTCATCCAACTCCACCCACCCCCACCACCATCGCTTCGCCGACAATGTAACCGGTTTCAGGTAACCGGTTACATCGCACGAAAGGGTTCCCCTGGCATGCACCCAAACCGACTTTTGCGACTAGCGGCGGCCACCCTGGCCGCCGGAGTACTGCTGACCGCGTGTGGCACCGGCACTGAGGGAGGCTCCGGCGGCGGCAACGAAAAGATCACCCTGAACGTCAACCTGTTCGGCAACTTCGGGTACCAGGACCTGTACGCCGAGTACCAGAAGTCGCACCCGAACATCACGATCCAGGAGCGCACGGCCGCCTACAACGACCATCATCGCGACCTGATCACCCACCTGGCCACCGGCTCCGGCGCGGGCGACATCGAGGGCGTCGACACGGGCTTCATCGCTCAGATGCGCGAGCGGGGCAACCTCTTCGTCGACCTGGGCAAGGACCGCCAGTCCGAGTACCTCGACTGGAAGTGGGCGGCGTCGCTGGCCAAGGACGGCAAGCAGGTCGGGTACGGCACCGACGTCGGTGGCCTGGCCATCTGCTATCGGCGTGACCTGTTCGAGAAGGCCGGCATGCCGTTCGACCGCGACCAGGTGTCGGCCGCCTGGGGCAGCGGCTGGGACCAGTACATCGAGTTCGGCAAGCGGTACGCGGCGAAGGCCCCGGCCGGCAGCGCCTTCTTCGACGGCGGAGGCCAACTGTTCAACGCCATCATCGGCCAGGCCCCGGTCGGGTACTACAACGAGGACAACGCCATCGTCGTGAGCACCAACCCCGATGTCCGAAAGGCCTGGGACCTGACGGTGAAGGCGATCCAGAGCAACCTGTCGGCCAAGCTGATCGGCAGCTCGCAGGAGTGGAACAACGGCTTCGCGAAGGACCAGTTCGCCACCATCGCGTGCCCGGCCTGGATGATGACCAAGATCAAGGACCAGGCGAAGCACGCCGCCGGCAAGTGGGACGTGGCGAGCGTCCCGGGCGGCGGCGGCAACTGGGGCGGCTCGTACCTCACCGTTCCCAAGCAGGGCAAGCACATCGAGGAGGCCAAGAAGCTCGCGGCGTGGCTGACCGCCCCGGAACAACAGGCCAAGGTGTTCACCGCGCGGGGCAACCTGCCGTCCATCCCGGCTCTGTACGACAAGCCCGACATTGCCCAGTACAAGGACGCCTTCTTCAACAACGCCCCGGTGGGCCAGCTCTTCACCACCGCGGCGAAGCAACTCAAGCCCCAGTACCAGGGCCCGCGAGCCGGAGACGTGCAGACCACCATCCGCGACGCCCTCGTCCGCATCGAACAGGGCAAGCAAAGGTCCGACGAGTCCTGGAAGCAGATGGTCAGCGACGTCGAGCGCCTCGCCAAGTAACTCGACCCGCGCCGCCGGCGGTCGCCCCTGACCGCCGGCGGCGCCCGGCGACGAAGGATCGACGATGGCCACCTACCTCCACCAGGCCCGGCGGGCCGGCCTGAGCCGGCTCGACACCAAGGGCTCGCCCTACCTCTACATCCTGCCGTTCTTCCTGCTGTTCGGCGCGTTCGGGCTGTTCCCGCTGCTGTACACGGCGTACGTCTCGTTCAATGACTGGGACCTGCTCGACTCCGGGTCGCACCGCTGGGTCGGCCTCGCGAACTACCGCGAGATGCTGCAGGACGCGTACTTCTGGAACGCCCTGGGCAACACACTCAGCATCTGGGTGCTGTCCACCGTGCCCCAACTGCTCGCCGCGCTCTGGATCGCCCACCTGCTCAACCACCGGCTGCGGGCCCGCACCGCGCTACGGATGGGCGTGCTGCTGCCCAACGTCACCTCGATCGTGGCGGTGACGATCGTCTTCACCCAGCTTTTCGGCCGCGACTTCGGCATGGTCAACTGGGCGCTCGGCCTCGTCGGCATCGGCCCGATCGACTGGCAGGCCAACACCTGGAGCTCCCACCTGGCCATCTCGTTCATCGTCGCCTGGCGGTGGACCGGCTACAACGCCCTCATCTACCTCGCCTCGATGCAGGCGATCCCGCACCACCTGTACGAGGCCGCCGACCTCGACGGCGCGTCGCAGGCTCAGCAGTTCAGGCGGATCACCGTCCCGATGCTGCGGCCGACGATCATCTTCACCACGGTGATCTCGACGATCGGCGGCCTGCAGATCATGGCCGAACCCCTGCTGTTCGCCAGCTCCCAGACGCCCACCGGCGGCTCCGACCGGCAGTTCCAGACCGTCGCCCTGTTCATGTACGAGCAGGGGTTCCGGGAGTTCCGCTTCGGCTACGCCTCGGCGGTCGCCTGGACGCTCTGTCTGGTCATCGCCATCTTCGCGATCATCAACTTCCTGCTCACCCGGCGCATCGCCAAGGACGAGGACTGAGGAGAACGCCGTGACCACCCTCGCGGACCCCATACAGACCGGCACCACACCCTCGCCGCCGCAACGCCGGTCCCACCGGCGCCGGAGCTTCGGGTACCCACGCAAGGGCTCGGTCTGGAGCTACGGCGCCCTGCTGGCGGTCGTGGCCGGGTCGGTCTTCCCGCTCTACTGGTCCATCGTCGTGTCCTCGCAGACCAGCGACGCCGTCACGAAGGTGCCGCCGGCCCTGGTGCCCGGCGGGCACCTCTTCGACAACATCGCGCGCGTGTTCGACACGACCGACTTCGGCCGAGCCCTGGTGAACTCCTTCATCGTCAGCGGCTCGATCACCGTCTCCGTGGTGTTCTTCTCGACCCTGGCCGGGTTCGCCTTCGCCAAACTGCGGTTCCGGGGCCGAAAGGCGCTTCTCGTCGTGGCCATCGCGACCTCGATGGTGCCGCACCAGCTCGGCATCATCCCGCTGTACATCCTGATGGCCGACCTCGGCTGGACCGGGCGCCTCACCGCCGTGATCGTGCCCGGGCTGGTAACCGCGTTCGGCGTCTTCTTCATGACCCAGTACCTCGGCCGCGCCGTGCCCGACGAACTGCTGGAGGCCGGCCGCGTCGACGGGTCCAGCACGTTCGGCCTGTACTGGCACATCGTCCTGCCGGCGGCCCGCCCCGCCGCGGCGGTGCTCGGGCTGTTCACCTTCATGCAGGCGTGGAACGACTTCTTCTGGCCGCTGGTCGTGCTGCAGGACAACGCGACCGTGCAGGTGGCGCTCTCCGCACTGGCCAGCGGCTACACCACCGACTACACCCTGACGCTGACCGGCACGTTGCTCGCCACGCTGCCGATCCTCGTCGTCTTCATGCTCCTCGGCCGGCATCTCGTCGACGGCATCATGCAGGGGGCGGTGAAGGGATGACCACCACATCCCAAGGCGCCGCCGCGGCCGCAACCCGGCCGGACCTGCCCGAGCTGCCGGACCTGCCGGCCGGCTTCAGCTGGGGCGCGGCCACCGCGGCGTACCAGATCGAGGGGGCGGTCGACGAGGACGGCCGCGGGCCGTCGATCTGGGACACCTTCTGCCGCCGCCCCGGTGCCGTCGACGACGGCACCTCCGGCTCGGTCGCCTGTGACAGCTACCACCGCTGGCGGGAGGACGTCGACCTGCTGGCCGGCCTCGGCGTGGACGCCTACCGTTTCTCGGTCGCCTGGCCACGGGTCATGCCGGCCGGGCGGGGCGCGGTGAACCGGCGGGGCCTCGACTACTACGACCGGCTCGTCGACGCCCTGTGCGGGCACGGCATCCGGCCGTTCGTCACGCTGTACCACTGGGATCTGCCCCAGGCGCTCGAGGACGAGGGTGGCTGGCGGGTACGGGACACCGCCGAGTGGTTCGCCGAGTACGCCGCCGCGGTGGCGGGTGTCCTCGGTGACCGGGTCCAGGACTGGATCACGCTGAACGAGCCGTACTGCTCGTCGATGGTCGGCTACGCGGAGGGCCGGCACGCTCCCGGCACCGCCGAAGGACACGGTGCCCTGGCCGCCGCCCACCACCTGCTGCTCGGGCACGGCAGGGCGGTCGCCGCAGTCCGGTCCGCCGCCGGCCCGCGGGCGCGCGTCGGCATCACGCTCAACCTCTCCCCCGCCGTGCCGGCCAGCGATACCGAGGCCGACCGGGCGGCGGCGGATCGGCAGGACCTCATGCTCAACCGGCAGTTCACGGATCCGGTGCTGGGCGGCGCGTACCCGTCCGGGTTCGAGCGGCTCTACGCCGGGGTGAGCGATCTGTCGTTCCGCCGGGACGGTGACCTGGCGGTGATCTCCACGCCGCTGGACTTCCTCGGTGTCAACTACTACTACCGGGTGCACGTCGCCGACGCCCCGTACGAGCAGCCCGACCCGGCGCTGCGCAGCGCGTTCGACATCGGGGTCCGGCAGCTACGGCCGGACGGGTTACCCACCACCGACCTGGGCTGGCCGGTGGAGCCGCAAGGGCTCTTCGACACCCTGACCGGGCTCGCGGACCGTTACCCGGGCCTGCCTGCCGTGTACGTGACGGAGAACGGCTGCGCCGACCTGCGGGACGGACCCGAGCCGGACCCGGAACGGATCTCGTTCGTGGCCGGGCACCTGGCGGCAGCGGCCCGTGCGGCCGCCGTCGACGACCGGCTCGATCTGCGGGGGTACTTCTACTGGTCGCTCATCGACAACTTCGAGTGGGCCCGCGGGTACGGGCCCCGCTTCGGTCTGGTCCACGTCGACTACGGCACCGGATCCCGTACGCCCAAGGCCAGCTACCACTGGCTGCGTGACCGCTTGCGGGCGTGGCGGAAACGCACCTCCACCTGAAGCGCCGCCCGCGGCTCGTGGCCGGAACAAGCTCTTCGATCATGAAGGCGGGGCGTGGGCGACGGGCTCGCCTGGCGGGGCGTCGAGGGCCGGCCTCCTCGAACCCCGTGGCGCGCATCCGCTGCTCAACGAGCTCGCGGGCGTCATCGACATCTTCCACAAATTTCAGCGTGGGAGCCCTCGGTCACCCGAGCGAGTCGTGAACCCGATCCCTGCCAGATCAAGGATCCGACCTATGCCGCCGCTCGGTGAAGACTGACTCCGGAAGTCGTCGACTCTTCGGGAGCGCACCGTGTCATCCCTGTTCAGCGGGCCGATACTTGGTGTTCGTATGCGTCTTTCGTCTGGTACCGGGGTGCAGCCGGCTCATAACGGCATGGGGTGCCCGCTCCGTGGCGGCCACCCCATGCCTTACCGTCCCGTGCGGTCACTCCCCCAGGGACGCACGGACGAGCCTCAGTTGAGGGCGTAGATCTCCGCGGCCGACGTCCACGGGTTGCCGGCGACCTCACTCACGGCACGCAGCCGCAGGTACTGCCCGGTCTTCGCGGTGAACCGGACGTCCTTCTGGCTCGCGTCGTTGGCGAACGTGCCGGTGGCCACGGCCGTTCCCCAGTTGGTGCCGTCGGTGCTGACGTACACCTCGTACTGGCCGATGCGCCCGTTGGCCGCGCCGGAGCCGCCATCCTGCCGGGGCAGGTAACGCAGGCCCGAAACGGAGTAGCTCGCGCCCATGTTGATCTGGATCTCGTGCGGCGCCGGGTCACTGCCGCCGGTGTACTTCGTGTGCCAGATCGTGCTGATGTTGCCGTCGAACGCGTTGGTCGCCGCCCCGTTCTCCGCCGCCGTCTCCTGGCTGTCGACGTACCGCACCGACCAGGCGGTGCGCGGGACGACGCCGCCACCGGGCGCGCAGGTGGTGGTCAGCTGGTGCGCACCCCGGTCGGGACGGCATCCCGCGGTGACCGCTCCGCCGAAGAAGTCCCGGCTGCCCGGGTTCGTCATGACCTGGCCGCTGGCCAGGGCCGGCGAGCCGGCCCGCAGCCGGTACCCACCGGCGTTGCTGATCGAGGTGGCGGTGCCCGGACCGACCAGCAGCGGGTCCGCCGTGCTCTTGGCCGGGTCGGTGGGCTCGCCGGCCGGGTGCTGGCCGTAGAAGGTGTTCGAGTCCCACAGCAGCGAGCCGGCATTGACGTAGCTGGAGCCGGTGCTGGTCACGTAGAAGATGTTGTTGTAGAACTCGGCGTTGGCGCCGGTCGACCCGTTGGTGTTGTTGATGATTCTGGCGTTCTGACCGACGTAGAAGACGTTGTTGTAGATCTTCGTGTTGGTGATCTTCCCGCAGATGAGGTCGACCAGGTCACCGCGGTCGTTCTGGCTGATGTTGTAGCGCACGATGTTGTCCTTGGTGGTCGACCCGCCGCCGTTGCACAGCAGGATGAAACCGCCTTCGTTGTCGTGGCTGTAGTTGTACTGGTAGATGGTGCGGATGTTGCCCTCGTCGAGGTCGAAGCCCTGCCCGTCGCAGGTGCTACGGCCGCCGCTGACCTCGTTGAACTGGAACAGGGTGTCGTTGACGTTCCAGCCCCAGACGCCGGCGGCGCAGTTGGTGTCGCGCATCCGGAAGCCGTCCACCCGGTTGCGTTCGACCAGTGCGCCCTGGGTGTGGTGTACGACGATCGCATCGCCACCGATGTCGGTGACGGTGTTGCCGCGCACCACGACCCTGGTCTGCGGGTGCCAGGCACCACAGGTCGAGCCGCAGTTGGGGTTGGCCAGCTCCGGCCGGGTCATCCACCGGGTCCAGAAGTGGATGCCGTAGCGGTCCACCGCCCGGACCGTGTTGTCGGCGATCACCACGTCGTCGAACTTCGTCTGCACGGAATTGCCGAGCACCTCGAAGAAGATGCCGGCGCTCGCGTTGTCGTCCTTCTTGTTCTGTACGCCGTTGATGTCGTGAACGTCGACGCCGGTGACCCGGTAGTAGGTGCCGGTGCCGGAGTTCTCGCGGATGATGTGCACGCCCCGACGGGCGGCTGGCGCCGCACCCTGGTTGGAGATGTCGAGGTTCCGGATCTCCCAGTACTGCTGGTTGTAGAGCTTCACCACGTCGTCTACGGCCCCGTTGCCGGCCAGGATGGGCTTGGCGCCGGTGCCGTACGCGTCGACGATGTTGGGCGCGCCTGCGCTGCCCGAGCCCTTGGGCCACAGTTGCTGGCCCGCGCAGGTGGTGCCGCGCCGGATCAGGATCTGGTCACCGGAGGTGAACGTCCGGGAGTTCACCGCCGCGAAGCTGTTCCAGGGGCTGGCCTGGGTGCCACTGCCCGCCGCGGTCGCGGAGCAGTCGACGTAGTAGGTGGTGTTCGCGGCCGCTGCCGGGGGCGCGGCGACCAGGACTGCGGCGGCTACCAGCGATAGCGCGATGAGGGTTGTCCGGAACGGGTGCATCGACTGTCCTAACTGTGCGGGGGCGACAGGAGCAATCAAGATCGGAACTTGCGGTTGTATCCGGCGAGTAGGAGCAGCAGGACGGCGAGCGCCCCGAGCATCACCGCGAGGTGTGCCCAGCCGACGGTGGGCCGGGCGACGACGACGGTGACGACGCAGGCGAGCGCGAGCGCCGCCCGGCCGGCGATGAGCGCCGCGCCGCGTGTCGAATCCTTCATGACAGTCCTTCCTCGAACCTCAGCCCTTGACGCCGCCGGCGGCCATGCCCTCGATGAGGCGGCGCTGGATCAGCGCGTAGACGAGCAGCACCGGCACGATGACGATGACCATGCCGGCGTAGAGCCGGCCGTAGTCGGCGGCCGCCTTCTGCGCGGTCATCAGGTTGAGCAGGCCGACCTGCAGCGTCTTGCCCTCGCCGGGCAGCAGGGTCAGCGCGATGATGAAGTCGTTCCAGTAGGCCAGGAAGTTGAAGAGGGTCACCGTGGTGACCGCCGGGCGGGCCATCGGCAGCATCACAAGTGTCATGATCCGGAACCGGGACGCGCCGTCCAGCAGTGCCGCCTCCTCGTAGTCGCCCGGGATCGTCCGGAAGTACGAGGCGAGCAGATAGATGGTGAACGGGATCGAGGTGGCCGCGTAGACCAGCGCCAGCATGGCCGGGTTGTCGATGAAGAAGCCGTCTGGAAAGACGTCGAGCAACGCCCGGTCCCAGTCGACAAGCATGAGGAAGATCGGCACCACGATGTAGTTGACGTTGATGAACAGCCCGGCCATCAGCGCCGTCTCGACCAGGCGCTTGCCGCGGAACTCGTAGCGGGCCACCGCGTACGCGGCCGGCACCGAGACCGCCAGCACCAGGACCAGCCCGAGCAGCGTCACGAGCACCGAGGTGGCGAAGTACCCGCCCATACCGGCGGTGACGAAGGCGTCGACGTAGTTGCGCAGGTGCAGGCCCTCCGGCAGCGTCCACGGGCTGCCGAAGAACTCGCTCTTCCGCTTGACCGAGGCCACCAGCACCCAGCCGACCGGGATCACGATGAGCAGCGCGATCACGGTGAGCAGCAAGGTGGAGAAGGTCCGGCCGGACTTGCGGATGGTGGACATGGGACCGTCCTCTAGTACTGGAGGGGCTGACGCCGAGTCGCGCGGCTGACCAGCAGCGACACGAGGAACGAGAAGGCGAAGATGACCACGCCGATGGCCATGCCGTAGCCGTACGAGGAGTTCGTGTAGGCCTGCTGGTACATGTAGCTGAGCAGCACCTCGGAGGCACCGTCCGGTCCGCCGCCGGTCATCGCCCGGACCAGCACGAAGCTGAGGTTGACCGCGCTGAGGACGAAGAAGGTGAGTGTCGTGCGCAGGGTCTCCCAGATCAGCGGCAGGGTGATCGTGAAGAACTGCCGGCCGGCGCCGGCGCCGTCGAGCGCGGACGCCTCGTAGAGTTCCTCCGGGATGCTCGCCATGCTGGCCATGTAGATGACCATGTAGTAGCCGAGCGCCTGCCAGACCATCGCGATGGCGACCGACCAGAGAACCACACCCTGGTCACCGAGCCAGACCTGCTGCAGCCCGTCCAGCGACAGCAGCCGCAGCGTACCGTTGATCAAGCCGTTTTCCTGGTCGAAGACGGCCGAGAAAATGGCCGCGATGACCACGACCGACAGCACGTTCGGGATGTAGAGGATGAACCGGTAGAGGTTTCGGCCGCGCAGCTTCTGCCGGGTCATGATGGCCGCCAGCGAAAGGCCCAGGCCCATCGTCACGACGGTGACGATCACGAGCAACGCGACCGTGTTCTGGAAGGCGCGCAGGAACTGCTGGTCGTCGATCAGCTTGGTGAAGTTGTCCAAGCCGACGAAGCGCATTTTCGGGGAGAAGCCGCTCCACGTGTAGAGCGACATCCGGAAGACGCTCAGCGTGGGCCAGATCATGAAGAGCGCGAACAGCGCCAGCGCAGGCAGCAGGCAGGCGGCGACGAATCGGCCGTTGCCACGCCGCCGGCGGGTGACGGCGTGGCGCCGGCGCGCCGGGGGTTCGCTGGGTGCCTGCTCGGCGACGCCCGATGGTGGGGTGATGGTGGTTGTCACCGTGACCGGTCCTTGCCTCTAGCCGGGACGGGATGGCCGCAACGAACGGCCGGGAAGGACATTGGGGCGACCCGCACGAGCGGGCGCGGCGGCAGCCCAGCACCGGGGCTGCCGCCGCGTGCTCACTTGCCGGCCAGCCGCAGCTTCTCGCTGGCGTCGTTGAGCGCGGCCTGCCACTGCTCCACGGTCTTGTCGCCGCTGACGATGCTGTTGGCGGTGTCGAACAGGGTGGTCTTGATGCTCACGCCCTCGACCGGGGCGCTACTGGCGAAGCCGCCGACCAGCGCGGTGATGGCAGGGTCGTCGTAGAGCTTGTAGAAGTCGGCGATCTCGCCGGTCACGCTGGAAGCGATGCCCTTGATCGGCTGGATCGCGCTGGACTTTGCGAAGATCTTGGCGGCCTCGTCCGAGTACAGGTAGGCGATGAACTGCTTGGCGGCGTCCTTGTTGGCGGCGCCGCTCGGAATCCAGGACGACTCGATGATCGTGGTGAGGTGACGCTTGCCACCGGCGGTGACCGCCGGCAGCGGGGTCATCGCCCACGCGAAGCCCTTCGCCCGCGGCGCGTCCTTCATCTCGCCGACGACCCAGGTGCCGTTCGGCATGAACAGCGCCTTGTTGTCCAAAATCGACTGCTGGTTCTTGGTGAAGTCCTGCTCGTTGGCGTAGCCGACCGTGGTCTTCGCCGCGTAGCCCAGCAGCCTGGCGGTGATGTCCAGGGTCTGGCGTGCCTGCGGGGTCTGCCAGACGCCCTGCTGGTAGGTCATCACATTGTTGAAGAACTCCGTGCCGCCGACGTTGGCGAGCATCGCGTAGAAGTACGAGTCGAGGTACCCGGCGGTCGGGTAGGTGAACAGCGCGATGCCCTGCGCCTTGGCCTTCTCGCCGAGCGCGAACATCTCGTCCCAGGTGGCCGGGACCTGCCAGCCCTGCTGCGCGAAGAGGGCCTTGTTGTAGACCAGACCGGTCGGCGCGTAGAACATCGGCATGAGGTAGGTCTTGTCATCGCCGTACGGGTTGGTGCCGAGGCCGATGATCCCGTCGGCCAGCTTGGCCCGCACGGTGGTCTGCTCGCCGGGCACGGTCATGTCCAGCACGCCGGTCAGGTCCTCCAGCGCCTTGTCCTTGACCAGGGTCTCGGACAGGGCGGCCTTGCGGCCCTGGGGCAGCACCACGACGTCCGGGAACTTGCCGGCCTTCATGTTCGGGCTGATCTCGTCCTCGAGAGACTTCGAGATCTGCAGCTGCACGTCCAGGCCGGGGTTCTTGGCCTGGTACGCGGCGACGAGCTCGGTGTACATCTCACGGCCGTAGCCGCCTTCGAAGGCGGCAATCTTGAGGATCTTCTTGTCCCCGGCAGTGGCGTCGCCGCCTCCGGAACAGCCGGCGATCAGGCTCAGCGCCGTCGCCGCCGCGGCGGCGAGGACGAATGATCTTTTCATCATGAGTGGTCCTTCGTGGGCGAGCGCGCGTGGGTGAATTGGCCTGCGCCAAATCGCTCGGTCAGCCAGGCATTGTTACTGTGGCACCGATAACATGAGTAGTCAAGATCGATGCTGATGCGAAGGGACACGCTCCGTCCGGCAGCGGCGGCGGGCATGGCCGACGGGACGGGCCGGTCGGCCCGTCAGCAGGGCGGTGGTACGGCGGGTCAGCGGGCTGGCGGCGCCGTGGAGGCCCGGACCGTCAGGGTCGGCGGCTCGACGGCGGGCTCGACGGCGCCTGCGGAGCCGAGCAGCACGGCGACCGCGGCCGCGCCCGACCGGTAGAAGTCCTGCCGCACCGTGGTCAGCGGCGGGTGGCAGTAGGCCGCCAGGTCGATGTCGTCCACACCCACGATCGACACGTCCTCCGGCACCGACCGGCCCCGTTCACGCAACGCCTTGATCACTCCGAACGCCATCTCGTCGCTGGCCGCGAAGACCGCGGTGACCTCGGGGATCATCGCGAGGATCCGGCCCTGCCGGTAGCCCGACTCCGGCGACCAGTCGCCCTCCAGCGGCGGCGGCGCGTCGATACCGGCCTCAGCCAGGGCCTCCTGCCAGCCCTGCCGGCGCTGGCGCGCCTCGATCCACTCGTCCGGCCCGGCCACGTGCCAGACCTGACGGTGTCCCAGCTCCAGGAGGTGCTGCGTGGCGATCCGGCCGGCCTCGCGCTGGTCGATGCCGAGCACCTTGGCGCCAGTGGTCCGGGAGCCGTCCACCGTGACGGTGGGGATCTCCCGGGTGATGTCCTCCATCCGCTGGGTCACCGAGATCAGCGGCACCGCGATGACGATGCCGTCGACACCCTGGTCGGAGAGCTTGAACAGGGCCTTCTCCATCAGCGCCGGATCCAGCTCGGCGATGGTGGTGATGCTGACGGAGTAGCCCGCGGCGCGGGCCGCGGCCTCCACGCCGTCGGTCACCGCGGACCGCGAGAAGTAGCCGCCGGCCTGCAGCAGCACGAGCCCGAGCGTGAAGCTGCGACCCGAGGACAGCACCTTGGGGGCGCTGTTGTAGCGGTATCCGAGCTGGTCGACGGCGTCGAGCACCCGTCGGCGAGTCTCCGCGTTGACGTTCGGCGAGTCGCGCAGGGTCCGCGAGACCGTCTGCGCCGACACACCGGCAGCGCGTGCCACGTCAGCCATGCTCGGCTGCCTGTTATGCGTGATGGCCTCGGTCATGCTGTTCTGCCGCTCCTCAGACTCGGGGTGGCCTGATCATAGCGCCATTGTTTGCTATGGCATCGGTAACATAGGCTCACGCCATGATCGAGACGACCACGTCAGGCGTAGCGCCGGAGCCGGCGACCACGGTCTCCCCCACGCTCGGCTGGCATGACCGGCGGCTGCACAGGCGCGGCATCCCGCACCGCATCCTGTCCGGGGCCATGCACTACTTCCGCGTGCACCCCGACCTCTGGCACGACCGGATCCGGCGACTGGTCGACCTCGGGCTCAACACCGTCGACACGTACGTGGCCTGGAACTTCCACCAGCCGCGCGCGGACCGGGCGCCCCGGTTCGACGGCTGGCACGACGTCGAGGCGTTCATCGCGCTGGCCGGCGCCGAGGGCCTCGACGTGATCGTGCGGCCCGGCCCCTACATCTGCGCGGAATGGTCGAACGGCGGCCTGCCCGCCTGGCTCACCGCCCGCGACATGGCGTTGCGCAGCTCCGATCCGGCGTTCATCGGGTCCGTCGAAAGGTGGTTCGACGAGCTCATCCCCCGGATCGCCGGGCTGCAGGCGAGCGCCGGCGGGCCAGTCGTGGCGGTCCAGATCGAGAACGAGTACGGCAGCTACGGCGACGACCACGCCTACCTGCTCTGGAACCGGTCCGCCCTGCTCGCCCGCGGCATCACCGAGCTGCTGTTCACCGCCGACGGACCGACCGAGCTCATGCTCGACGCCGGCACGATCCCCGGCACGCTCGCCGCGATCACGCTCGGCTCGAAGCCCACGGCCGCCCGGGACCTGCTCCGGCGGCGCCGCCCCGATGAGCCGTTCGTGGTCGCCGAGTACTGGAACGGCTGGTTCGACCACTGGGGCGAACGGCATCACGTCCGCGGGGTGGACAGCGCGGCCGGCACCTTGGACGCCATCGTGGCCGATGGCGGCAGCGTGAGCATCTACATGGCACACGGCGGCACCAACTTCGGGCTGTGGGCGGGCGCCAACGCCGGCCAGGGCCGGGTCCAGCCCACCGTCACCAGTTACGACTCCGACGCCCCGATCGCCGAGGACGGCACGCTGACCGCCAAGTTCCACGCCATGCGGGCGGTGCTCGGCGCCACCGCGCCGGTGCGGGTACCCGAGCGGATGCCGGTGCTGCCCCCGGCCCGGGTGCCGCTGACGCACTGCGCCGATCTGCTCGCCGGGCTGTGCGCCGTGCCGGCGCTCACGGTGGACACCCCGCGGCCGGTCAGCTTCGAGCAGCTCGGACTGGACGCGGGCATGATGCTGCTCACCGCCCGGCCGAGGATCCCGGCCGGCGAGCACCGGATCGTCCTGAGCGACGTCCGGGACCGGGCGGTCGTGTTCGCCGACGGGGTGCCGCTCGGGATCGCCGACGCCGACAACCGCGAGCTGCCGATCCGCGGCACGGGGGCGGCCGTACGCCTGGAGATCCTGGTGGAGAACCTCGGCCGGATCAACTACGGGCCGCTGGTCGGGCAGCACAAGGGGCTGCTCGGGCCGGTGCTGGTCGACCGGCGGATCGTGCACGGCTGGACCAGCACGCCGATCGCGCTCCCCGAGTGGACGGCCGACGACCTGCTGCGGGCCACCGGAACCGGGCCGGCCCGCACCGAGGCCGGCTTCGCGGTCGCGACGGTCCGCGCCGACGAGCCGGCCGACACCTTTCTCGCCCTGCCCGGCTCGGTGCACGGCGTGGTCTGGGTCAACGGGTTCCTGCTCGGCCGGTACTGGGACATCGGCCCGCAGGTGACGCTCTACTGCCCGGCGCCACTGCTGCGGGCCGGGGAGAACACGGTGGTGGTGCTGGAGACCGACCGGCTCGGCCCGGTCCTGGAACTGCGTGACCGCCCGGAGCTGGGACCGGCCGAGGAGTACGTCGAGGAGTTCGACTGAGCGACGGCGGTCACAGCGCCTTGCGGAGCCACTCCTCCACCCCGGCGACGTGCACGGTCGCCCAGGACCGCGCCAGGTCGGGTTGACCCGACGCGATCGCGTCGACGATGGCCTGATGCTGCTCGCGGGTCCGGGCGACCGCGCCCTCCTGCGTGACACCGCGCCAGATCCGCGCCCGGGTGGTCGGCCCGGAGAGGCCCTCGAGCAGGGAGCACAGCACTGTGTTGCCGGAGCCCACCGCGACGAGCCGGTGGAACTCCAGGTCGTTCGCGACCAGCGCCTTGACGTCGAGGGTGTCACCGAGGCCGTCGAGCACGGCCTGCAGCTTGGCGACGTCCTCAGCGTTCATCCGCTGCGCGGCCAGCGCCGTGGCCGCCGGCTCCAGGATGCGCCGGACCTCCAGGAACTCGAGTACGGTGTCATCCTGGTGGAAGTCCACGACGAAGCCCAGCGTGTCCAGCAGCAGCTGCGGGGCGAGGCTTGTGACGTACGTGCCGTCGCCCTGCCGGACGTCCAGCACCCGGATGATCGACAGCGCCTTCACCGCCTCGCGCAGCGAGTTGCGCGACAGGCCGAGTCGCTGTGCGAGATCACCCTCCTTGGGCAGCCGGTCACCGGGGCCGAGCTCGCCGGACGTGATCATCGACTTGATCTTGCCGATCGCCTCGTCGGTAAGGGCCATCGCTGCCTCCGCGGAAAAGGTTCAGGGTACGGGCGTCGCCATGATGGCGCGGATCAGACCCGCAGGCCGTAGACGCGCGCCGCGGTGCCGCCGAGAATCGCCGTCCGGGCCGCCTCGGACAACGGTGCCAAGGCCTGCAGCAGTGCGGCCCGGACCCGGCCGTAGCTGGCAGCGAGCAGGCACACCGGCCAGTCCGAGCCGAACATGAGCCGGTCCGGCCCGAACCGCTCCAGCGCCTCCCGCGCGAAGGGGCGCAGGTCGTCGGTCCGCCACGAGGCCCAGTCCGCCTCGGTCACCAGGCCGGACACCTTGGCCGCGACGTTGGGTTGCTCGGCGAGCGCAGCAAACGGCCCGCGCCACCGGGCCAGCCCGGCCGCGCCCGCCCGGATTTCCGGCTTGCCGAGGTGATTCAGCACGAAGCGCAGCTGCGGCAGCGCGGCGGCCGCCCGGGCGGCGGACGGCAGCTGGTCGACCCGGACCACCAGATCGAAGGCGAGTCCCGCAGCCTCGACCGCCCGCAGTCCCGCCCGGACGTCCGGGCGGTCGAGGTGATCCGGATCCGGTTCGCCCTGGACCTGGCTGCGTACCCCGACCACCCGGTCACCGCCGGGCCGCCGCAGGTGCCGGGCCAGGCGGCCGGCGAGCGCCGGATCGGCCAGGTCGGCCCAGAGCACGACGCCGGCGATCTGCGGCGCCTCGACCGCCCACCGCAACAGGTCGTCGGACTCGGCCTCGTCGCAGCGGCCACCCTCGACCAGCACGGACCGGCCCACCCCGGCGGAGCGCAGCTGCGCCTGCAGCTGCGCGACGGTGAACTGGCGGTGGATCATCCGCATCCGGTCGTCGTCCAGCCAGGCGTACGCCTGCGGCACCTGCCAGAGGTGATGGTGGGCGTCGACAGTCAGCATGCCGGCTCCCTCTCGTGATCCGCGGACGGCAGCGGCGCGTCCGCGCGCAGCAGCCCCGCCGCCACCGTGTCGGCCCACAACGCCGCCGGTGGCGGACACCGGAACAGGGCCACGTTGCGGATCAGCTCCTCGGGCGTCTGCGCGCCCAGCAGCACGCAGGCGACCGCGGGATGGCCGCCGGCGAAGGCGAGCGCCGCCGCGGGCAGCGAACTGCCGTGCCGGGTGCAGACGCCGGCCAGCGCCCGCGCTCGCCGCAGCACGCCGTCGGACGCGGGGCCGTACTCGTACGGCAGGCCCTCGTGCGGGTCGGCGACGGCGAGCAGGCCGCTGTTGAACACCCCGGCGTTGATCACCTGGACGTTCCGGTCCAGGCAGGCCGGCAGCAACTCGTCCAGAGCCGGTTGCTCCAGCAGCGTGTACCGGCCGGCCAGCAGGATCGTGTCCACGTCGGTCTGCGTGACGAACCGCTGCAGGATGCCGGGGTCCTTCGACCCCACCCCGATCGTGCCCACCACGCCGGCCGCCCTCAGCTGAGCGAGAGCCGGGTACGCCTCGTCCAGCGCCGCCCGGTCGTGCCCCTCGGGGTCGTGCAGCAGCACCAGATCGACCCGGTCGAGCCCGAGCCGCTCCAGGCTCTGGTCGAGGGAGCGGCGGACGCCGTCGCGGCTGAAGTCGCGGACCCGCCGGTGGGTGGCGGGCACGACGAACCCCTCGGGATCCGGGCGGCGGGCGCCGGCCGGGTCGGGCACCAGCAGCCGGCCCACCTTGGTGCTGACCGTGTAGTCGTCCCGCGGCCGGCCGCGCAGCGCGCGGCCCAGCCTCTGCTCGGACAGTCCGAGCCCGTAGTGCGGCGCGGTGTCGAAGTAGCGGATGCCGGCCGTCCAGGCCGCCTCGACGGTGGCCGCGGCGACCTCGTCGGTGACCGCCCGGTACAGGTTGCCGAGCGCGGCGCAGCCAAGGCCGAGGCTGGTCCGGGTCACGGCAGCTCCCAGACCATCGGCAGCCCTCGGCCGTCGTCGTCGTAGTCGTCGGCCACCTCGAGCAGCTCCGCCATCCGCTGTTGCCAGACCTGGTTGGCCGGGTGGTCGCGCAGCGTTCGCCGCATGTGCGCCGGGTCCGCCACCCGGACCAGGTGGAACAGGTGCTGCCCGTCCCGCCAGATCCGCCAGCCGAGCACCCCGGCCTCGCGCAGCGCCCGGTCCAGCTCTTCCGGGATCACCGCGTGCACCTCGTCGTACCGTGCCTGCGCACCCGGCTTCAGGACAGTGTGCAGAGCGATCTCCACGGCCATCGTCAGTCCTGCGCCTTTCCGGTGGTGAGCCGGGCCAGCAGCAGCGCCACCAGGATGATCAGGCCGTAGATGGCCTGGATCCATTGTGCCGACACCCCGGCGAGGGTCAGGATGTTGTTGATCAGGCCGAGGACGATGACGCCGCACAGCGCGCCGAACAGGGTGCCTTTGCCGCCGTCCATGCTGATCCCGCCGATGACCGCCGCGGCGAACACCGTGAAGATCATGCCGTCGCCCTGGGCGGCGGCGACCGAGCCGAGCCGGCCGGTCATCAGCAGGCCGGCGAGGGCGGCGAGCACCCCGCCCACCACCAGGGCGCTCCAGATCACCCGGTCGGTACGGATGCCGGCCGCCCGGGCCGCGTCGACGTTGCCGCCGACCGCGTAGAGCGCCCGCCCCTGGCGTAGGTAGCGCAGGGTCGCGATGCCGGCGCCGAACAGCAGCCCGGCCAGCCAGATGGAGGCCGGCAGGCCCAGCCACACGGCGTTGCCGAGGTAGAGCACCGATGGCGGCAGCTCGAACAGGTTCTGCCCGCCGGTGATGCCGATCTGCAGACCGCGCAGCACGATCAGCATGCCGAGCGTCACGATGAACGCCGACAATCGCAGGCGCAGGATCAGCAGGCCGTTGAAGGCGCCGACCGCCGCACCGGCGAGCAGGCAGAGCGGGACCGCCAGCGCGGTGGCCCACTCGGTGCCGAGGCCGTTGCTGCCTGCCGGGATGACCAGAGCCACAGCCAGCGCGGGCGCCAGACCGACGACCGACTCCAGCGACAGATCGAACTTGCCGCTGATCAGGATGATCGCCTCGGCCAGTACGACCAGGGCCAGTTCGGTCTGCTGCTGCAGCACGTTGATGAGGTTGACCCGGGTGAGGAAGACGGGGTCGACGAGGGCGCCGACCAACAGCAGGACCAGGATGGCCGGTACCAGCGCCAGGTCCCGAAAGCGGGAGATGCGGACCACCCGGCCCGGTGCCGGAGCCACCGGCGTCATTGCGGTCATGGGGTTCCTTCCTCTGCGGCCAGCCCCTCGATCGCGGCGACCATCTCCGCGTCGTCCCAGCCGCGGTCCAGTTCGCGGCTCACCTCGCCGTGGTACATCACCAGCACCCGGTCGCAGGAGCGCAGATCGTCAAGTTCGTCGGAGACCAGCAGGACGCCGGTCCCGGAGGTCGCGACGTCCAGCACCGCGTCGAGCAGCGTCTCCTTGGAGCGCACGTCCACCCCGGTGGTGGGCGAGATGAGCACGAGCACGTCCGGCCCGGTCGACAGGGCGCGGGCCAGGACGACCTTCTGCGCGTTGCCGCCGGACAGGTTGCTCACCGGCTCGCCGGGATCGCTGGTCTTGATGTCGTACCGCGCGATCATGTCCGCCGCCACCTTGTCTCGGCGGGCGGGCAGGATCACCGAGGCGGGGCCGAGCCGGTCGCCGATCGGCATGGTGGCGTTCTCGGCCACCGACAGCAACGGCACCAGGCCCTCGCGATGGCGGTCCTGCGGCACCAGCCCGATGCCCGCGGCCCAGGCGGCCGGCACGTCCCCCGGCCGCACCGCCCGGTCCCGGACCCGGATCTCGCCGGTGTCCGCCCGGCGCAGGCCGGCCACCGTTTCGGCGAGCGCCACCTTGCCGCTGCTGCCCGAGCCGGTCACCCCGACCAGTTCCCCGGACCGCACGGCGAGCCGGACGCCGGAGTAGGAACCGGCCAGGCCGAGGTCGCGCACCTCGAGCGCCACCGGCGCGTCCGCCGGCACCGGCGGCCGGGCGGCCGGCGACATGCCGGCGGCCGCCTCGCCGGTCATCGCGTCGACCAGCGCCTCGCGGCTCAGCCCGGCGACCGGCCGAGTCAACACCCAGCGTGCGTCCCGCATCACGGTGACCGTGTCGCAGACATCGAACACCTCGTGCAGGTGATGCGAGATGAACAGCAGTGTCACCCCGGCCGCGGACAGCGCGCGCATCCGCTGGAACAACCGCTCGATCGCGTTGGCGTCCAGCCGGGCGGTCGGCTCGTCGAGGATGATGAACCGCGCGCCGGTGGACAGCGCGCGGGCGATCTCCACGAGTTGCTGCTGTTCCACGTCGAGCTCGCCGGCTGGCCGGGCCGGGTCGACCGCGAGCTCGAACTCGTCCAGCAGGTCGGCGGCCGCCCGGCGCAGGCCACGCCAGTTGATCCACGGCGCCCGGCCGCGCGGTCCGGCCTCCTCGTGCCGGTTGAGGAACAGGTTCTCCGCGACGCTGAGCTCCGGGATGACGGTGCTCTTCTGGTACACGCAGGCGACGCGCTGCCGCCACTGTCGACGGTCGGCCGTCGGAGGCGCCGGCCGGCCGTCGAAGTGCAGCGTGCCGCCGTCCGGGCGTTGCAGCCCGGTCAGGACGGACACCAGGGTGGACTTTCCGGCGCCGTTACGCCCGACCAGGGCATGTGTCGAGCCGGGCGCGATGGAGATCTGCGCGTCGGCCAGGGCGACTGTGGCGCCGAACCGCTTGCTGATGCCGGTCGCCTCGACGGCCGGGGTCACTTGCTGACCTGGTTGCCCCACAGCCCGGCGTCGTCGACGTTCTCGGCCGTGACGAGCGGGGCGGGGAGCTGGTCCTCGAGGACGCCGTTGCCGACGTCGACGATCGTGCTGTCGTGGTCGGTGGGGCCGGGCTGGAAGGTCCTGCCGTCGATCGCGGCCTTCGCGTAGAACAGCGCGTACTTGGCGTACAGGTCGGCGGGCTGCGAGACGGTGGCGTCGATCTCGCCCCTGCGGATCGCCTCGAACTCCTGCGGGATGCCGTCGTTGGAGACGATGAAGATGTGCTTCGGGTCGGTCGGCGGCACGAGCAGGCTCTTGGAGCGCAGCAGCTGCAGCGTCGGCGCGAGGAACACGCCGCCCGCCTGCATGTAGATGCCCATGATGTCCGGGTGTTGAGCGAGCCGGGTCTGGAGGGCGGCGGAGGCCTTGGTGCCTTCCCACTCGGTGGGCTCTTCGAAGATGGTGATGCCTGGGAACTTCGTCTTCATGCATTCGGCGAAGGCCTCGGAGCGGTCCCGGCCGTTGATCGACGACAAGGCTCCCTGGAACTCGATGACCTTGCCCTTGCCGCCGAGCTTCTGGCCGAGGAACTCGCACGCCTTCTGCCCGTACGCGCGGTTGTCGGCGCGCACCACCATGAAGACCTTGCCCTTGTCGGGGCGGGTGTCGACGGAGACCACCGGGATCTTCTTCTGTTCCAGCATGGCGAGCGTGGTGGCGATGGCGCCGGTGTCCTGCGGCGCCATGACGATCGCCTTGGCGCCCTGGCTGGCCAGGGCCTGGCTGTTGGCCACGAGCTTGGCCACGTCGTTCTGCGAGTTGGTCGGCGCCATCAGGTCGGCACCCACCTCCTCGGCGAAGGTGGGCACGTACTTGGCGTAGGAGTTCCAGAAGTCGGAGTCGGCCCGGGGCAGGTCGACACCGATCTGCGGCTTGTCCGAGTTGCCGGACGCGGCGTCCGGGGAGTCGGAGCCGCACGCGGCGGTGGTCAGCAGGGCAACGGTGGCCAGGGCGGCGCCCGTGGCGCGCAGGGACCGTCTCATGAGTTCCTCATTCGGGGTCGGGCGTGACGACGGGTGGAAGAGAGGCCGGCGGCAGCCGCAGATGCTGCATGCCGCCGTCGACGGCCAGCACGGTTCCGGTGGTGGCACCGGCGAGCGGGCTGGCCAGGTAGGCGATCGCGGTGGCCACCTCGGAGGCGGTGACCAGCCGTCCGTTGGGTTGCCGGGCGCGCAACGCGGTCAGCGTGGCGTCCGGATCGGCGGCCCCGGCCACCAGGCGGCGCACCCAGGGGCCGTCCACCGTGCCGGGGTTGACGCAGCAGACTCGGATACCGTCGCGGACATGGTCGGCGGCCATCGCGAGGGTCAGCGCCTGCAGGGCGCCCTTGCTCGCGCTGTAGAGCGCGCGGTCGGGCAGCCCGACGTGCGCGGCGACCGAGCAGGTGTTGACCACCGCGGCGTGCCGGGACCGGCGCAGGTGCGGCAGGGCGGCACGGGTCACACGCACCGCGCCGACCACGTTGACGTCCAGGACCCGGTGCCATTCGGCGTCGTCGTTGTCCGCGACGGTGCCGACCGCGCCGATGCCGGCGTTGTTCACCACGATGTCCAGCCCGCCGAACCGGTCGGCGATCCGGTGCACCGCCGTACGGACAGCCGCGTCGTCGGCGAGGTCGGCCACGAACGACGGCAGGTCCGGCGCGGCCACCCGGTCGAGGCAGGCGACCCGGGCGCCGCGCTCGGCCAGCAGGCGGGCGGTCTCGGCGCCGATGCCGGAGGCGGCGCCGGTCACCACGGCCGCCAGCCCGTCGAACTCGCGCACGGTCATCGAGCCACGCCCATCCACTGCGGACCGCCGGGGAACGCGTAGCGGGCCAGGGTCTCCGGTCGCATGGTGGCGCTGAAGCCCGGACGGAGCGGCGCCTGGTAGCGGCCGTCACGCACCCGTACCGGATCGACGAAGTGGTCGTGCAGATGATCCACGTACTCGATGACCCGGTCGTCCATGGCGCCGGAGACCGCGACGTAGTCGAACATCGACAGGTGCTGGACCAGCTCGCACAAGCCCACGCCGCCGGCGTGCGGGCACACCGGGACGCCGTACTTGGCGGCCAGCAGCAGGATGGCGATGTTCTCGTTGACACCGGCCACCCGGGCGGCGTCGAGCTGCAGGTAGGACATCCCGCCGAGCTGCAACAGCTGCTTGAAGATCACCCGGTTGGCGACGTGCTCGCCGGTGGCGACCGGCACCGGCGCGATCCGGCGGGCGATCTCGGCGTGTCCCACGACGTCGTCCGGGCTGGTCGGCTCCTCCACCCACCAGGGCGAGTACGGGGCGAGGGCGGCAACCCACGTCACCGCGGACTCCACGTCCCAGCGCTGGTTCGCGTCGACGGCGATCCGGAAGTCCGGCCCGCACACGTCCCGGGCGATACGCATCCGGCGCACATCGTCGTCCAGGTCGGCGCCCACCTTCAGCTTGATCTGGGTGAAGCCGTCCCGGACCGCCTCGGCGCACAGCCGGCGCAGCTTGTCGTCGCTGTAGCCGATCCATCCCGGCGAGGTGGTGTAGGCCGGATATCCCTCGGCCAGCAGCAGGCGCCGGCGTTCGGCGCGCCCGGGCACCTGCCGCCGGAGGATCTCCAGCGCCTCGGCCCGGGTGAGCGCGTCGGTCAGGTAACGGAAGTCGACGAGGTCGACCAGGTCCTCGGGCGACATCGCGGCCAGCATCTGCCACAGCGGCCGGCCGGCCGTCTTGGCCTTGAGGTCCCACAGCGCGTTGACCACCGCGGAGACCGCCATGTGCATGATCCCCTTCTCCGGGCCGAGCCAGCGCAGCTGTGAGTCGTGCACCAGCTCCCGCCAGAACCCGCCGAGGTCGTCGAGCACGTCGTTGACGTTGCGGTCGACGAGGTACGGCGCGAGGGCGTCGATGGCGGCACGCTGGACGTCGTTGCCGCGCCCGATGGTGAACGCGAACCCGTGGCCCTCCAGCCCGTCCGGGGCGTCGGTGCGCAGCACCACGTACGCCGCGGAGTAGTCGGGGTCGGGGTTCATGGCGTCCGAGCCGTCGAGCGCCGTGGAGGTCGGGAACCGGATGTCGTGGGTCTCCAGGGCCCGGAATCGCGGGATCGTCACGCCGCTCCCACCGTCTGCCGCTGCCGGCCGAGCCCGTCGATCTCCAGCTCCACCACGTCACCGGGACGCAGGTAGGGCCGCGGCTCGGGCCGGCCGAGCGCCACCCCGGCGGGTGTGCCCGTGTTGATCAGGTCGCCCGGGTACAGGGTCATGAAGTGACTCAGGTACCGGATGATCTCGGCCACCCCGAAGACCATGTCCTTGGTGTTGCCGTCCTGGCGCAGCGTGCCGTTGACCCATAGCCGCAGGCCGAGCTGCTGCGGGTCGGCGATCTCATCGGCCGTGACGAACCACGGGCCCATCGGGTTGAACGTCTCGCAGGACTTGCCCTTGTCCCATTGACCGCCGCGGTGCAGTTGGAACTCGCGCTCGGACACGTCGTGCGAGACGACGTAGCCGGCGACGCAGGCCATCGCGGCCTCGTGCGACTCCAGGTAGCGCGCCGGGCGGCCGATCACCACGCCGAGCTCGACCTCCCAGTCGGTGCAGCTGCTGCCGCGCGGCACGAGCACCGTGTCGTCCGGGCCCACCACGGTGTCCGGTGCCTTGAGGAACACCACCGGCTCGGCCGGCAGCGCCGCGCCGGTCTCCTCGGCGTGGTCGCGGTAGTTCAGGCCAATGCAGACGATCTTTCCGGGGCGCCGGATCGGCGGGCCGATCCGTGCCCCCGTCGCCGGCCGGGACGCCCGCCCCGCCAACCGCTCGCGCAGACGGTCGATGCCGCCGGCCGCGAAGAACGCCGGATCCAGGTCGTCGACCACATCGGACACATCGACGAGGCTGTCGTCGGCGCCCAGCACGGCGACCCGTTCCTCGCCCGGAGGACCTACGCGGAGAAGCTTCACCACACCACCAAATACATCGGGTGTTTTGCCGTTTCGGCATCGAACATCGGATGTCTAACATCCACCGATCGCTCTGGGCAAGACCTCCGTCCGCCCTTAATGACCTTGCGCGATCGGCCTTCGGCGGCTTTAGCTGCCAAAATACTCCGACGTCTTGACATAAAAAAACATCCAATGTTAACTGCGACGTATTGAGGAGGGCTTATGCGTCTACCTGCGGGGAGCCGAACCGTTTCGCGAGCCGTCGCCGCCACCCTGCTCGTCACCCTGTCCGCCTTGCCGGCGGTCGACCGCCCGCAGCCCGCACGGGCCACGGCCGCCGATCCCAGCCAGGCCCTGTGGTACGACGAGCCCGCGGCCAACTGGGAGAACAACGCCCTGCCGATCGGCAACGGCGCGCTCGGCGCCATGGTCTTCGGCGGCGTACAGACCGAGCGTCTGCAGCTCAACGAGAAGACGTTGTGGACCGGCGGCCCCGGTGCCGCCGGGTACGACCACGGCAACTGGACGGCACCCCGGCCGGGCGCCCTGGACGCCGTCCAGGCACAGATCGACCGGGACGGCCGGATGGACCCGAACGCCGTCTCCGCGGCGCTCGGCCAGCAGCCGACCGCGTTCGGCGCGTACCAGAACCTCGCCGACATGTACCTCGACATGACCGGCACGCCCGCGACGGTCAGCGGCTACCGGCGCGAGCTGGACCTCGCCGATGCGACCGCCCGCGTCGAGTACTCGCACGGCGGTGCGACCTACCGCCGCGAGTACTTCGCCAGCTACCCCGGCAACGTCATCGTCTCCCGGTTGTCGGCCAGCCACGCCGGGAAGATCTCATTCGTCCTACGGCCGGTGACCGCCCAGGCCGGCAGCTCAGTCACGGTGACGAACGGCCGGATCACCATCCGCGGCGCGCTCGGCAACGGCCTCATC
This sequence comes from Micromonospora sp. CPM1, assembly GCF_023896895.1. Classification (NCBI taxonomy): domain Bacteria; kingdom Bacillati; phylum Actinomycetota; class Actinomycetes; order Micromonosporales; family Micromonosporaceae; genus Micromonospora; species Micromonospora sp. CPM1. Next base: position 180,074 of record NZ_JAMHIU010000001.1, on the reverse strand, counting down.
CACGAGACCCAGTACCGGGTGGTGACGACCGGCGGCACCCGGACCGACGGCTCCGGCCGGGTCACCGTCACGGGCGCCGACTCGGCGCTCGTCGTGCTGTCCGCCGGGACGTCGTACGCCGGTGCCTACCCCTCCTACCGCGGCGCGGACCCGCGGACGAAGGTCACCCAGGCGGTCGACGCGGCCGCGGCCGCCACCCCGGACGCGCTACGCGCCGCGCACCTGGCCGACTACCGCCGCCTCTACGACCGGGTGCGGCTGAACGTGGGCGGGCAGATGCCGAACATTCCCACCGACGAACTGCGGTCGGCCTACACCGGCGCGGCCGGCCGGGCCCAGGACCGCGCGCTGGAGTCGCTGTTCTTCTCCTACGGCCGCTACCTGCTCATCGCGTCGTCGCGCGGCGGCTCCCTGCCGGCCAACCTCCAGGGCATCTGGAACAACTCCAACAGCCCGCCCTGGAACGCCGACTACCACACCAACATCAACGTGCAGATGAACTACTGGCCCGCGGAGATCACCAACCTCTCGGAGACCGCGACGCCGCTGTTCGACTTCATCGAGGCGCTGCGCGCCCCCGGCCGGGTCACCGCGCAGCGGAACTACGGCACCACCGGCTGGGTCACCCATCTCGGCACCAACCCGTACGGCTTCACCGGCGTGGAGAGCTACGCCACCGCGTTCTGGTTCCCGGAGGCGGCCGCCTGGCTGTGCCAACACCTCTACGAGCACTACCGGTTCACCGGCGATACCGCGTTCCTGCGCGACCGGGCGTACCCGGCGATGAAGGAGGCGGCCGAGTTCTGGCGCGCCAACCTGCACACCGATCCGCGCGACAACAGGCTTGTCGTCTCACCCAGCTACTCCCCCGAGCAGGGTGACTTCTCGGCCGGCGCGTCGATGAGCGAGCAGATCGTGTGGGAGCTGCTGACCAACGTCGTCGAGGCCAGTACGACGCTCGGTGTGGACACCACCCTGCGCCAGCAGTGGCAGTCGACGCTCAACCGGCTCGACCCTGGCCTGCGGATCGGCTCCTGGGGCCAGTTGCAGGAGTGGAAGGCCGACTGGGACGACCGCAACAACCAGCACCGGCACATCTCGCACCTGTATGCCCTGCACCCCGGCCGGCAGATCTCGCCGCTGACCACCCCGGCGTTCGCCGAGGCCGCCAAGGTCTCGCTGAACGCGCGCGGCGACGGCGGCACCGGCTGGAGCAAGGCCTGGAAGATCAATTTCTGGGCCCGGCTGCTGGACGGCGACCGCGCCCACAAGATGCTCAGCGAGCAGCTCAAGGGCAGCACGCTGGCCAACCTGTTCGACACCCACCCGCCGTTCCAGATCGACGGCAACTTCGGTGCCACCTCCGGCATGGCCGAGATGCTGCTGCAGAGCCAGCACGGCGTCGTCGACGTGCTACCCGCCGTGCCGGCCGCTTGGCCGACCGGCACGGTCACCGGCCTGAAGGCGCGGGGCGACGTGACGGTGGACGCCGAGTGGCGCAACCGGCAGGCCAGCCGGATCACGCTGACCGCCGGCCGCAGCGGCAATCTGACGGTACGCAACCCGATCCTGTCCACCGCCACGCTGATCGACCTGAGCACCGGCCAGGCCGTCCCGGTGACCCGCTCGGGCAACCAGATCACTTTCGCGGCCATCGCCGGCCGCCGCTACCAGGCCGTGTCCACCGGGGTCACCGGCACGATCACCGGGGTCGCCAGCAACCGCTGCGTCGACGTGCCGGGCGCCGCCACGGCCGACGGCACCGCCCTCATCCTGTGGGACTGCTCCGGCGCGGCCAACCAGATCTGGTCCCGCGAGTCCGACAACACGATCCGCAACCGCGGCAAGTGCCTCACCGCCGGGAACGGCGCCGCCACCATCAGCACCTGCGGCACGGCCACCAACCAGCGCTGGACCTACGACACCACCGCACGGACCCTGCGCAACCAGGCCACCGGCACCTGCCTCGACGCCGACGGCGGCGGCACCGCCAACAACACCCGCCTCATCCTCTGGCCGTGCACCACAGCGGCCAACCAGCAGTGGCTGATGTAGGAGACATCTCCTTGAAATCGATCACACGCGCCACCGTCCTGACCCTGACCGCTTCCTTCCTCATCGCCGTCGCCCCCTCCTCCCCGGCCGCCGCCGAACCCGCCGCGTTCACCGGACAGATCACCGGGGTGGGCAGCGGCCGCTGCGTCGACGTACCGGGCGCCGCCACGGCCGACGGCACCGCCCTGGTCCTGTGGGACTGCTCCGGCGCGGCCAACCAGATCTGGAACCGGATGGCCGACACCACCATCCGCAACCGCGGCAAGTGCCTCACCGCCGCGAACGGCGCCGCCACCATCAGCACCTGCGGCACGGCCACCAACCAGCGCTGGACCTACGACACCACCGCACGGACCCTGCGCAACCAGGCCACCGCCACCTGCCTCGACGCCGACGGCGGCGGCACCGCCAACAACACCCGCCTCATCCTGTGGTCCTGCGGCACCGCCACCAACCAGCAGTGGCGCATCGGCGCGGCCGAATACCAGCCACTGCTCAACGTCGGGTTCGGCGGCTCGTTCACCACCGCCAGCGGGTACACCCCGGCGCCCGGCGAACTGGTCGACGGGCAGCTCACCCGGCTGGCCGGCACCGAGACCGTCGACGGCTCCGCCGTCACGCTCACCGGCGGCGGCACCGGCGTCGGCTTCACCCCGCGCATCGCGCTGACCAGCGCCAGGTACGTGAACCGGAGCCTGCTGGCCGAGGCGGTCGTGCGCCGCCGGGCCGGGGCCACGATGGCCTTCGACACGGTGCTCAGCCTGGCCGGCGGCGCCTACTACCGATACGCCAACGGGTCGCAGAACACCACCCAGTTCGGCATGTACGGACCGGACGCGCCCTACTACGACACCCGGCAGAACGGGCCGGACCTGTCCGACACACAGAACACCCACGTGGCACTGGCCTACGAGTACGTGAGCGACACCTCGGCTCGCCTCGAGGCGTACGTGAACGGCTGCCGCGTCGGCACCGCCGTGACCACCCCGGTCGCCGCGGCCAACGCCGCGCAGGGCCTGCTGGCGTTCGGCAACGACGCCGGCACGAGGAACCGGGGCTGGCACGGCACCATGGACGCGATCGCGCTGGCGACGATGCGCAGCGCGGCCGGCCCCGCAGACTTCCAGCTCGACGCGCCGCTCTGCGGCGGCGCCACCCCGCCGCCGGCCGGCTGTGAGAACAACCCCGGCACCAGCGGACCGGTCACCCCGGCCACCGTCATCCCGGTCGACCGGTGCGACACGCTCGAGCGGATCCGGCAGAAGGCCGCCCACGTCGTGCCGAGCCCCGGCCAGCTCGCCTGGCAGCAGCAGGAACTGACCGCCTTCCTGCACTACGGCATGAACACCTTCACCGGCGTCGAGTGGGGCACCGGCAACGAGGACCCGGCCCTGTTCGACCCGGCCACGGTCAACCCGGCGCAGTGGATGCAGGTGCTCAAGCGCAACGGCTTCAAGGAGGTCATCCTCACCGTCAAGCACCACGACGGCTTCCTGCTCTACCCGTCGCGGTACAGCACCCACTCGGTGCGATCCAGCCCGTGGCGCGACGACATCTTCCGCGCCACCGTCGACGCCGCCCGCGCGGCCGGGCTCGGTGTCGGCTTCTACCTCTCCCCCGCCGACGGCGCGGAGATCCCCGGCCGGCGCGGCGGCGACCGGTTCGGCAACAACAGCGCCCGGCGCTCGGTGACCATCCCGACGCTGGTCGTCGGCGACACCCGCACCCCGGCGCGGACCTTCACCTACCAGGCCGACGACTACAACGCCTACTTCCTCAACCAGTTGTACGAACTGCTCACCGAGTACGGCCCGATGTCCGAGGTCTGGTTCGACGGCGCGAACCCGTACACCGCGTACCCGCAGAACTACCAGGTCGGCGACTGGTACGACCTGATCAGGTCGCTGCAGCCGAACGCCAACATCGCGATCAACGGGCCGGATGTGCGCTGGATCGGCTCGGAGTCCGGCGCCTTCCGCGCCGACGAGTGGAGCGCCCTCCCGTTCAAGGGCACCAATCCCGCCGCGCTCAACCGCGACGACGACCTGCTGAGCGGGCCGCAGTCGACCGACCTGGGCTCCAGCGCGCTGATCGGGCGCAACCTCGGCACCATCACCTACCTGTCCTGGTACCCGGCCGAGGCCGACGTGTCGATCCGGCCCGGCTGGTTCTGGAAGTCCGCGCAGAACGGCTCGGTCAAGACGCCCGACGCCCTGGTCCGGCTCTACGAGAACGCGGTGGGCCGCAACGCCAACCTGCTGCTCAACGTGCCGCCCAACCAGGCCGGCGTGCTGGACACGGCAGACGTCGCCTCGCTCGACGCGTTCGGCGCCACCATCCGCGGCCGCTACGGCAGGGAACTGTTCGCCCGGGCCGACGCCACCGGCACCGCCGCCGCCCTGACCGACACGTCGCTGGCCTCGTTCTGGTCGCCGGCGAACAACGCCACCACCGGCTCGGTCGAGCTGACCTCCTGCCGGGCGCGCACCTTCGACCGGGTGCTGGTGCAGGAATCGATCGGCAACGGCCAGCGCATCGAGGGCTTCGCCGTGGACGCCTGGATCAACGGCACCTGGCAGCAGGTCGCCACCGCCGGATCGGTCGGCTACAAGCGGATCGTGCCGCTGTCGTCCGCAGTCTCCAGCGACCGGCTGCGGCTGCGGGTCACCTCCGCGCGGGGCGTCCCACAGGTCGCCACGCTCACCGCCTACTCCACCGACACCGCCGCCAACCCCTCCTCCTGCTGACCCCGATGGGAGCTCAACACATGCGACTCCGACGACTCGCGGTCACCGGCTCGGTGAGCGCCCTCGCCGCCGCGGTGATCGCCGTGCCCGCCGGTCCGGCCGCGGCCGTACCGGGCGATCTGCACGTCATCCCCGCTCTCAAGCAATGGACCGCCGGCACCGGCAGCTACACCTTCGGTGCCGCCTCCCGCATCGTTGTCGACCCCGCCTGGACCGCCCAGCTGAACGACGACGCGGCGACGTTCGCCGCCGACCTGCGCGACCTGACCGGCCGCACGGTTCCGGTCGTCACCGGCGCCGCCGCGGCCGGCGACATCCGGCTCACCCTCGGCGGCAACCAGCCCGTCGAGGGCTACACGATGACGGTCGGCTCCAGCATCGCCATCCAGGGCTCGACCGACACCGGTGCCTTCTACGGCACCCGCACCGTGCTTCAACTGCTCAAGCAGTCCAGCACCGTGCCGGCCGGCACCACCACCGACAGCCCGGTCAAGCCCGAGCGCGGCCTGATGGTCGACCAGGGCCGCAAGTACTTCACGGTGGATTGGCTCCGCAAGCACATCAAGGAGCTGGCCTACCTGAAGATGAACCGGTTCCACTTCCACCTGTCCGACACCTTCGGTTTCCGGCTGGAGAGCACCACCCATCCCGAGGTCGTCTCCGAGCAGCACTACACCAAGCAGCAGATGCGCGAGCTCATCGCGCTGGCCCGGCAGTACCACATCGAGATCGTCCCCGAGATCGACATGCCCGGGCACATGAACGCGATCCTGGCCGATCACCCGGAACTCCAGCTCACCGACGTGCGGGGCAACCGCGACCCGTACTACCTGGACCTGTCCAAGCCGGGCGCGTACACCCTGGTCCGGGACCTGATGACCGAGTTCCTGCCGCTGTTCCCGGGTCGGTACTGGCACATCGGGGCGGACGAGTACCTCGGCGACTACGCCAGCTTCGACGACTACCCGCAGCTTCTCGAGTACGCCCGAGCCAACTACGGACCGAACGCTGTCGCCCAGGACACCTACTACGGCTTCATCAACTGGGCCAACGACATCGTCCGCGCAGCCGGCAAGACCAGCCGGATGTGGAACGACGGCATCAAGAACGACGGCACCATCCGGCCGGCCTCGAACATCATCGTCGAGGCCTGGTACGGCCTCGGCATCGGCCCGCAGGCGCTGCTCGACCGCGGGCACACCCTCGCCAACGCCTCCTGGGATCCGACCTACTACGTGCCCGGCCGCAGCAAGCCGAATCTGACCTGGGCGTACGAGACCTGGCGGCCGGACATGTTCCACGGCGGCGCCACCATCTCCGACCCGTCGCGCAACCTCGGCTCGCTCGTGCACGTGTGGTGCGACAGCCCGGACAACGAGACCGAGGACCAGATCGCCGCGGGCATCCGCACCATCCTGCGGGTGGTGGCCCAGCAGACCTGGGGCTCGCCCAAGCCGGTCGCCTCGTACACCGCGTTCACCACCGTCATGGACCGGGTCGGCCGGGCGCCCGGCGGCCCGGGCACGGACGGCAACCTGGCGCTCAACCGGCCGGTGACCGCGTCCTCCACCGAGACGGCGAGCTTCCCGGCCACCGCGGCGGTCGACGGCAACCTCGGCACCCGCTGGTCCTCGGCCTGGACCGACCCCACCACGATCCAGGTCGACCTCGGCAGCAGCCAGGAGCTCTCCCGCGTCGTGCTGCACTGGGAGGCGGCCTACGCCCGCTCGTACCAGATCCAGACCTCCGCCAACGGCACCACCTGGACCACCGTGGCGAGCACGACCACCGGCGACGGCGGCAAGGACGAGCTGGCCGTCAGCGGCACCGCCCGCTACGTGCGGATGCAGGGCACCCAGCGCGGCACCGGCTTCGGCTACTCGCTCTGGGAGTTCGAGGTCTTCGGGCCCCGCCGCGGCGTGATCACCGGTCAGGCCAGCGCGCGCTGCATCGACATCCCGGCCAGCAACAGCGCCGACGGCACCGCGGTCAACCTCTGGGACTGCAACAGCGGGGCCAATCAGACCTGGACCCAGCGGGCCAACGGCAACCTGGTCGCTCTCGGCAAATGCCTCGAGCCGGCCGGCGGCAGCACCGCCGACGGCACCGGCATCGTGATCCGCACCTGCACCGACGCGGCGACCCAACGCTGGACCTACGACGCCGCCAGCAGCAGCTATCGCACCGGCGGTAAGTGCCTCGACGCCAACGCCGCAGCCACCGCCAACGGCACCCGTCTGGTGCTGTGGCCGTGCACCGGCGCCGCGAACCAGCGGTGGACCCTCCCCGCCGCATGATGCATGGAGGAGCAAGGTTGCATCACGCACAGTCCCCACCCGGGCCACGATCCCGGCGGCGACCCCTGGCCACCGTGCTGGTCGCCGGCCTGACCGCCGGCGCGCTCGCCACGCCGGGCGGCCCGCCGCCGGCCGCGGCGGCGCCACCGTCGGACCCGGCCTACGTCAACGCATCCGGCCAGGTCTTCCCCGGTGTCCAGCCGGGCCCGGCCACGGTGTCGCTGTCCGGCGGCAGCTTCACGCTGGCCAACGCGGCACTGTCGGCCACCTGGAACCTCAGCGGCAGCACCGTCTCGCTGACCCGCTTCGACAACCGGGCGGCGAACCGCACGGTGCCGATGAGCCTGCGCGGGCTGTTCACGCTCACGCTGGCCGACGGCACCACCATCACCCCGGCGAACATGACGGTCACGGCCGCTCCGGCGCTCGGTGACCTGCCGGCCGACGCGGCCTCGGCCCGGCTCGCCGAGCGCTACGCCGGCAAGGCCGTCACCACCACCTTCCGGTACGCGTCCGGCGGGCGCACGCTCGAGGTGCAGTGGCAGGTACGGCTGCGCGGCGGCGCCAACTCGGTGCAGCACAGCTTCACCGTGCGGTCGGTGGCCGGCACCTTCGACATCACCTCGCTGCGCCTGGTGCAGCTGAGCCTCGGCGAGGCCCGCGTCATGGGTCAGGACGACGGCAGCCCGGTGGTGCACGGCGCCGCCGGCGGCGAGACGCTGTTCGTCGGCATCGAGAACCCGATGGCGAAGCCCACCGTGAGCGGCAGCGACGTCGACATCGCGGTGGCGCGCGCCGGTGACCTGATCCAGGGCGAGTCGTGGAACTACACGGCGTCCACCGGTGTCGCCCCGGCCGGGCAGCTGCGCCGCTCGTTCCAGTACTACGTGCAGCGCGAGCGGGCCCACGACCGCCGGACGTTCCTGCACTACCAGTCGTGGATGGACCTCAAGCCGCCGGGCCTGGTCATCAACAGCGCGGAGCTGACCCGGGCGGTGAACCTGTTCGGCACGCAGCTGACCAGCCGCGGCGCCAAGATCGACAGCTTCTGGGTCGACGACGGCTGGGACTACCTGCGCGCACCGGCGGTCAACGAGTCGAACCTCAACGTCTGGTCGTTCGACCCGACCCAGTTCCCCACCGGTTTCGCACCGCAGCGGGCCGCCGCCGCGCAGTACGGCGCGTCGATGTCGGTGTGGATGTCACCGTTCGGCGGGTACGGCCAAAGTGCCAGCACCCGTAACGCGCTCAACGCCAGCAAGCCGGCCGCCCAGCAGTACGAGACGCACGGCGGCGGCCAGTTCAAGCTGGGCGGCCCGAAGTACTACGAGCGGTTCCGGTCGGTCGCCTTCGACATGATGGACAACCACGGCGTCCGCGGCTTCAAGTTCGACGGCATCGGCGGCGGCCTCTACCAGCGGGGCCCGAACGCCGGCTACATCGCCGACTACGAGGCGCTGCTCAAGCTGACCGGCGACCTGCGGGCGCACCAGAAGGAGGTGTTCGTCAACGCCACCGTCGGCACGTGGGGCTCGCCCTACTGGCTGTGGTTCGTCGACTCGATCTGGCGCGACGGCGACGACGCGTACCTCATCGGCGCGGGCACCCCGCAGCAGCGATACGTCAACTACCGCGACTCCGAGACCTACCGCAACATCGCCGTGCAGAACCCGCTGTTCCCGGTGCCCAGCGTCATGAACCACGGCATCATCTTCTCCGACCGCACGCCGCAGTTCACCGCGGACCACGACCTGACCAAGCCCAGCGTGCAGGCTCAGGTCTCGCAGGACATCCGGGCGTACTTCGCGCTCGGGCTGAGCCTCCAGGAGCTGTACGTGCGCAACACGCTCGTCGACGCGAGTCGGCCGGGCGCGACCTGGTTCTGGGACACCGTGGCGGCCAACGCCAGGTGGGCGCGCGCCAACCAGGGGCTGCTGAGCGACGTCCGCTGGGTCGGCGGTGACCCGGCCTCGGGCGCCGTCTACGGCACGACCGCCTGGAACTCCGCGACGGGCGCGTCGAAGGGCATGCTGATGCTGCGCAACCCGTCGGCGTCGGCGCAGACGTTCACGGTGAACCCGCAGACGCTGTTCGAGCTGCCCGGCGGGGTGTGGCAGCGATACCGGTTCACCGAGCGGGACGGGCTGCGCCCCGGCTTCGTGGTCGGCCCGGCCGGACCGACGACCATCACCCTCCAGCCATTCGAGGTGGCCGTCTTCGAGGCGGCGCCGACCGACGAGCCGCTCGGCGGCACCACAGTGCTGTCGCGGGCCGGCTGGACAGCGAGCGCCGACAGCGTCGAGACGACCGGGGAGAACGGCAACGCCGCCAACGCCATCGACGGCGACCCGGCCACGATCTGGCACACCCGGTACGTCGGCGGGATCGCCGGCATGCCGCACCAGATCACGCTCGACACCAGGCGCAACCATCGGATCGACCGGCTGGACTACCTGCCCCGCCAGGACGGCGGGACCAACGGCATCATCGCCGACTACCAGATCCAGACCAGCGCCGACGGCGTCACCTGGACCCAGGTGGCCGCCGGCACGTTCGGTGCGGGCAGCGCCCTGAAGTCGGTCTCGTTCACACCCACCACGGCCCGCTACGTCCGCCTGTGGACCACCCGAGCCACCAACGGCGCCGGGTACGCCTCGGCCGCCGAGATCAACCTGTACGGCTCGGTAGCCTGACCGATTCGGCCGTCCCGGGGCAGCGCCGCCCCGGGGCGGCCGGTTCCCGCTGCCATGGCGAAGCGAAAGGATCCACCACGCTGTGCGCGTAGCCCTCTTCATCACCTGCGTCAACGATCTGTTGTATCCGCAGACCGGACGCGCCGTCGTCACCGTGCTGGAACGCCTCGGCGTTCACGTGGACTTCCCGCAGGCACAGACCTGCTGCGGGCAGATGCAGGCCAACTCCGGTTACCGGTCCGAGGCCCTGCCCCTCGTACGAGGATTCGTCGACACCTTCGCCGCGTACGACGCGATCGTCGCCCCGTCCGGCTCGTGCGTGGCGATGGTCCGCGATTCCTATCCGGTGCTGGACCCGGCCGCCGCCGAGATCGGCGCACGCACCTATGAGCTCTCGGAGTTCCTCATCGACATCCTCGGCGTCACCGACGTGGGCGCACGCTTCCCCGCCCGCGTCGCCTACCACCCCACCTGTCACGGGCTCCGCATGCTCCGCCTGGGCGACCGGCCGGAGCGCCTGCTGCGCGCGGTGCGCGACCTCGAGCTGGCCGAGCTGCCCGGCGCGGACGAATGCTGCGGCTTCGGCGGCACGTTCGCGCTGAAGAACAGCGGCGTCTCGGGAGCCATGCTCACCGACAAGTGCGCGGCGGTCCGCGACACCGGCGCGACGGTCCTCGCGGCGGCCGACAACTCCTGCCTCGCCCACATCGGCGGCGGCCTGTCCCGCAGCGGCGCACCGGTGCGAGCCCTGCACTACGCGGAAATCCTGGCGGCGGCGTGACCAGGAGACGGAGTCAGGCTCGCCCGGCGGCGCCGCTGGCCGAGGGCACGGCGTTTCCGGAGGCGGCCGCGGAGCGGCTGCGCGACACGCAACTGCGGGCCAACCTGCGCCGCGCCACCCACACCATCCGCGACAAGCGGGCCGCCGTGGTCGGCGAGGTCGAGGACTGGGAGGCGCTGCGTGACACCGCAGCGGCGATCAAGGCGGACGTCCTGTCCCGCCTGCCCGAGCTGCTCACCCGGTTCGAGGTGGCGGCGACCGCGGCCGGCGCGACGGTGCACTGGGCGCGCGACGCCGCCGAGGCCAACGCCGTGGTGACCGCGCTGGTCCGGGACACCGGCGCCGACCAGGTGGTGAAGGTCAAGTCGATGCTCACCCAGGAGATCGGGCTGAACGAGGCCCTCGCGGCGTCCGGCATCGAGGCGACCGAGACGGACTTGGCCGAACTCATCGTGCAGCTGGCCGACGACCGGCCGTCGCACATCCTGGTGCCCGCCATCCACTACAACCGCACGCAGATCCGGGACATCTTCCGCGCCCGCATGCCCGGTGCGTCGGCCGAGCTCGGCGACGACCCGGCCGACCTCGCCGAGGCCGCCCGGCTGCACCTGCGCCACCGTTTCCGTACGGCGAAGGTGGGCATCTGCGGCGCGAACTTCGCCGTCGCCGAGACCGGCAGCCTCGTGGTGGTCGAGTCCGAGGGCAACGGCCGCATGTGCCTGACCCTCCCGGAGACGCTGATCGCCGTGGTGGGCATCGAGAAACTGGTGCCGTGCCAGGCCGACCTCGGCACGTTCCTGCGCCTGCTGCCCCGCTCCTCCACCGGCGAGCGGATGAACCCGTACACGTCGATCTGGACCGGAACGACCCCGGGCGACGGCCCGCGCGCAGTCCACGTCGTCCTGGTGGACAACGGCCGCACCGCCGCCCTCGCCGACCCGGTGGGCCGCCAGGCGCTGCGCTGCATCCGCTGCTCGGCCTGCCTCAACGTCTGCCCGGTGTACGAGCGCGTCGGCGGCCACGCGTACGGCAGCGTGTACCCCGGCCCGATCGGCGCCATCCTGTCACCGCAGCTGACCGGCGTCGCCGTCAACGACACCGCGCGCAGCCTGCCGTTCGCCTCGACGCTCTGCGGTGCCTGCTACGACGTCTGCCCCGTGAAGATCGACATTCCGCGGGTGCTGGTCCATCTGCGGCAGGCCGTGGTGGACAGCCGCCGGACCCGGCCGTCGGGCGAGCGCGCCGCGATGCGCGCCGCGTCCTGGGTGATGCGCCACCGTAGGCGGTACGCGGTGGCACTGCGCGCCGCCCGTCGTGGCGCCGGGCTGATGCCCGGCGACCGGATCAAGCGCCTGCCGTGGCCGGCCTCGGCCTGGACGACCATCCGCGACGCGCCGAAGCCGGCCGCCGAGACCTTCCGAGAGTGGTGGATCCGTGAACGCTCGTGACGAGATCCTGGCCCGGGCCCGGCAAGCCGCGGCAACCGGCCCGACACACACGCCGGGCGACACGATGCCGTGCACACCGCGCCCGGGAGATGCCGACCGGTTCGCCGAACGGCTGGCCGACTACCGGGCGCTCGTCACGAGGTGCGCGCCCGAGGGGCTGTCCCGGTCGGTCGCCGCGGCGCTCGCCGGCGTACCGGCGGTCATCGTGCCGGACGACGCTCCCCGCGAGTGGCTCGCCCACTACGACGGACGCGTGGTGACCGATGTGGACGCCGCGGACGCGGTGCTGACCGGCTGCGCGGCGGCTGTGGCGGAGACCGGTACGGTGATCCTCGACGCCGGGCCTGCCCAGGGTCCGCGAGTGCTGAGCCTGATTCCGGACCACCACATCTGCATCGTCCGCGCGTCGCAGATCCACGCCGACGTGCCGGACGCCGTGGCGGCGCTGCGCTCCACCGCCCCGCAGACCTGGATCTCCGGGCCGTCCGCCACCAGCGACATCGAACTCGACCGGGTGGAAGGTGTGCACGGCCCCCGGCGACTGCACGTGATCCTGGTGCGCTGAGCCGCACCCGGCGGTCCGGGAGCGCGCACCGCGCCTTCCGGGAACCGCCGGGCGCGGCCCGGCCCGGCTCAGCCGGCGCTCAGCCTCCAGTGCTGGCTGAGGTCGCCGTTGTCGGTCTGCTGCACGATCAACGCGCCGTCCCCGGTCGCGCTGCCGGACACGCCGAGCACCTTGCCGGTCGACACGTTCACCAGCTTGACGAAGTCGCCGGTCACCGTGACGAGGCGCCACTGCTGGTTGGCGCCGCCGTTGCTCGCCCACTGGATGATGCGGGTGCCGTCGGCGGCCACGTTGCCCTCCACGTCGACGAGCAGCGCCGAGTTGACGTTGGTGATCGTGGTGACACCGCCGGCCGCACCGGCCATCTGCCACTTCTGGTTGGCGCCGCCGTTGCCCGCCCACTGCACCAGCTGCACGCCGGGTTCGGAGGACAGCGCCGGCACGTCCAGCACCTTGCCGCTGCGCCGGTTCGTCAGCGTGAAGGTGGACGCCCCGGCCTGGCCGCTGAGGGTGGCCTCGAAGGTGATCGGCGCGGCCTGCGTCTGGTGCAGGTCGAAGACCACGATCTCGTTGGCGCCGGCCCGCAGCCAGGGTCCGGGACAGTAGAGCCGGTGCTGCGGGCCGATCTTCCAGTAGCGGCCGAGGTTACGGCCGTTGACCCAGACGACGCCCTTGGTCCAGCGCGACATGTCGACGTACGTGTCGCCGGTCTGGGTGAGGTTCACCGTGGCCTTGAAGAAGATGCCGGGCCGGGACGGGTTGCTGATCACCGGGCGTAGGCCGGCCACGTACGCCTCGTCGACCGGCAGTGAGAAGGTCTGCCACCCGGTCAACGTGGTGCCGCCCAGCGACACCGAGTTCGTGATGCCCTTGCGGTCGACCACGTACCGGCCGAAGTTGTTGCGGCCCATGCCCTCGACCAGGATGTCCAGCGTCGGGGCGGCGACGGCCGAGCTCTGCAGGGGCAGCGCCGCGTTGCCGAGCACGACGCCCAGCGGTCCGGTGTAGGTGGACGCGACGTTCTGCCGCGAGATGCCGCCCTGGTAGACGCCGTTGAGGAACACGGTGGCGTAGTCGCGCACCGAGTTGACGGTGAGGTTGGCGCGGGCGTAGCCGGGCAGGGCGCGCCGGTAGAGGATGAAGCCGAAGCTCTGCCCGTACATCTCCATCGGCTGCGGGTTGACCGCGGACGGCAGCGCGGCGGGCAGGTTGTCCCAGATCGACGCGTACGGGGTGGGCTGGATGCCGGTCGGCACGATCGTGGGGATCGACGCCGGAACGGCCGGCGGAGTCGTGCCGAGCGACGAGGAGATGATCCCGCGGTATGCCGCGTACATGCGGCCCGGCCCGCCCTGCTCGGTGATCGGCGCGCCGTAGTCGTAGCTGGTGATGTCGGCCTGGTAGCCGCTGCCGTCGTCGTTCGCGTTGGCCCCGGCGAAGTAACCGAAGTTGGTGCCGCCGTGCAGCATGTAGAAGTTGAACGACAACCGGCCGGACATCAGCCCGCGCAGCTCGGTGGAGATGTCGGTGGTCGCCCCGGCGAAGGTGCCGTCGCCCCAGTGCGTCAGCCATCCCGGGTACAGCTCGCCGGAGAAGGCGGGCACCGCCGGGAAGGACTGCCGCGCGGCCGCGATGGCGGCGGCGTCACCGCGGCTGAGCCCGATCGCCCCGCCGGTGACGACCGAGCGGGCGGCCTGCACCTGCGCCAGCGGGTCCTGGGTGTAGAACGGGCCGGTGATGCCGGCTCCCAGCCACAGCTGCCGCAGCTCCTCGAGGTAGACGGTGTCGTTGCCGAAGAAGCCGTACTCGTTCTCCACCTGCACCATCAGGATCGGCCCGCCGTTGGCGACCATCAGCGGTCGCACCTGCGCGGCCAGGGCGTTGACATAGCGGGTGACCGCGGCCATGTAGTTCGGGTCGGACGCGGTCCGTACCCGCAGCTTGATGTTCGGGTGGCGCATCAGGTACGCCGGGATGCCGCCGGCGTCCCATTCGGCGCACACGTACGGGCCGGGCCGTAGCAGCACGTACATGCCCTCTTGCTGGCACAGCCGGATGAAGGCGGCGATGTTGCGGCGATCGGTGCTGAAGTCGAAGACGCCCTCGCGCGGCTCGACGTCGTTCCACATGATGTAGACGCCGATCGCGTTCAGGCCCATCGCCTTGGCCATCTGGATCCGGTGCCGCCAGTACTCCACCGGAATCCGGCACGGGTGCATCTCGCCGCTGCGGATCTGGAAGGGCTGGCCGTCCAGCAGGAAGTTGCTGCCGTCGGCGGAGAAGCCGAAGGTCTGCGCTGCGGCGGCGTGCGCGGGACCGCCCGACCCCAATGCGGCCGCGAACGGGGTGAGCGTGCTGACTGCGAGCAGTGTACGTCGGCGCATGAGGCTCCCTTAGCTCGGTGCGACTACGCCGATCGTGCCAGCCGATGCTCAATGTTGTAAATATTTACATCTAAAGTTGCTCATCTTTTCATGAAGGCGGTCAGCACATCGGGATGTCTCGATGCAGAAGGCGGCTCACCAGCCGGCCAGGACGGAGGCGGCGACCGCCAGGCCGCCCGTCAGGACCAGCAGGCCGCCCGCGGCCAGCAGGACCGCGTCGCCCGGCCGCCCCAGTCCGCCGGGCTGCCGGACGACCCGGTAGCGGCGGCGGGCCAGGACGGCCACCGCGACGGCCACCGGCGCGCAGGCCAGCACGCATCCCGCGGCGAAGGGATGGCGGGGCACCAGCTCCCGGCCGGCCAGCACCAGCACGGTGGCCGTCGCGAGAGCGGTGCGCAGCCATGCGAGCAGCGTGCGTTCGGCCTGCGCGCCGGGGTCGGGTGGCCGACGCGGCTCCATCAGATCAGCACCGCCAGGCTGATCATCACGCCGGACACGATCACCGCCGCCGCCGACACCACCACGACCGGGGTGGACGGCAACGGCGCTCGCATCCGCAGGGCGCGCTCGTTGCGGATCCAGCGGGGAAACGCCTCGGCGGCCACCAGGACCGCCAGCAGTGCCAGCACCGCGGCGGCCCACTGTGCGCCGTCGCGGCCGAAGGCCTTCACCGCGACAGCGGCCACCATGAGACCCAGGGACGTACGCAACCAGGCGAGGAAGGTGCGTTCGTTGGCCAGGGCGAACCGCGGGTCCGGCTCGTCGCCCGTCCCGTAGACCCGGCGCGGCCAGCGACGGTCGTCAGGCGGCCGGGGTCCAGGGGACGTCACCGCACTCCTCCTGCACGCGGGCGAGCTCGCGGGTGAGCGACGCCCGGATCGCCGCATACGCCGGATCGTCGTAGACGCTGCGCATCTCCCACGGGTCGGCCCGCAGGTCGAACAGCTCCCACTCGGGCGGCTGGGGCGTCGCGGACGTGCCGGGTAGGCCGAGCCCGTCGGCGTAGTAGAAGACGAGCTTGTGGTCGTGGGTGCGCACCCCGTAGTGCGCCCACACGTGGTGCTCGTTGTCGTCGTGCTCCCAGTAGCGGTAGTACACCGACTGCCGCCAGTCGTCCACGTCGTCGCCGCGCAGCAGGGGCCGCAGCGAACGGCCCTGCATCCGCGGGTCGGCCGGCACCCCGGCGTAGTCGAGGAACGTCTGGGCGAAGTCGACGTTCATGGCGAGGGCGTTCGTCGTCGTACCGGCCGGGATCTCCGCCGGGTAGCGGATGAGGAACGGCATCCGCAGCGACTCCTCGTACATGAAGCGCTTGTCGTACCAACCGTGGTCGCCCAGGAAGAAGCCCTGGTCGGAGGTGTAGACGACGATGGTGTCGTCGGTCAGCCCGTGCTCGTCGAGGTAGTCGAGCAGGCGGCCCACGTTGTCGTCCACACTCGCCACGCAGCGCAGGTAGTCCTTGATGTAGCGCTGGTAGGTCCAGAGTGCCGCCTCGTCGGGGTCGAGGTCCGGCGGCAGCAGTTCCTTGACGTCGTCGGCGGTCAGGTCCCGGTCGATGCGCATCCGCGCGGCCCGCGCGGCGGCGGCGTGCCCGGAATGGTCGTCGTCGAAGGTGGCCGGGACGATCACGTCGTCGACGTACATGTCGCGGTGCTTGTCGTCGGGTTCCCAGTTGCGGTGCGGGGCCTTGTGGTGCACGAGCAGGCAGAACGGGCGCGACCGGTCGCGCTGGTCGAGCCAGTCGACGGCCAGGTCGGTGATGATGTTCGTGCAGTAGCCGGGCCGGACCCGCTCCACGCCGTCGGCGCCGTAGAAGACCGGATCGCGGTAGCGGCCCTGGCCGGGCACGACCTCCCAGTAGTCGAAACCGCGGGGGTCGTGCTCCGGCCCGTGCCCGAGATGCCACTTGCCGACCAGGGCGGTCTGGTAGCCGGCCCGGCGCAGCAGCTCGGGGAAGACGAGCTGACGGTTGTCGAACTCGGTCGACAGCGTCTGCACGCCGTTCACATGGTTGTAGGTGCCGGTGAGGATGGTTGCCCGGCTCGGTGCGCACAGCGAGTTGGTGCAGAAGCAGTTGTCCAACAGGGCGCCGCCGGCCGCGATGCGGTCGATGTGCGGTGTCTCGTTGATCTTGCTGCCATAGGCGCCGACCGCATGCGCGGCATGGTCGTCGGCCATGATGAAGACGATGTTGGGCCGCACGGCCTTCCTTTCTTGCCTGGAGTCGCTCAACCTCAGGCGGCGTAGGCGGCCGCGTCGTAGTAGCTGGCCGGGTCGGTGGCCTCGGGCAGCTTGCCGAGGTCCTTGAACAGGCCGTTGAGACCGCTGAGCCAGCCGTTCACGGTGCCGTCCTTCGACCTGGCGGCGAGTTCGGCGGAGGGCAGGAACCGGGCGTTGGCGGCCTCGGCGCGCAGCTGGTCGGCGGGCGCCGACCTGAGGAACTTCGTGGTCACCTCAACCGTGGCGTCGAGGTTGGTGGCCCGCTCGTCGTTGGCGGCCTTGAGGACCGCGAGCACCTTCTTCACGAGCTCCGGCTTGCCGCTCACGACCTGATTGCGTCCCACGTACGCGGACGGGAAGCTGACCTTCGGGTAGAAGTCCTCGTTCTTGGACAGCTCGGCGAGATCCGGCACCCGCTTCTTGATCGTGCCGATGAGCGGGTACCAGATGCCGGCCGCGTCGATCTGCCCGGAGCCGAACGCGGTGACCACCGTGCTGGCGTCCATGGCGACCTTCTGGATGTCGTCGATGGTGAGCCCGGCCTGCTGCAGGGCCAGCCGCACGATCATGTCGCCGGAGGTGCCCTCCGGTACGCCGACCTTCTTGCCCTTGAGCGCGGCGACCGAGGTGATGCCCGGCTGGGCGATGACCCGGTCGGCGAAGCCGAGCGAGTTGATGGCGATGACCCGCGCCTTGCCGGAGGCGGGCAGCCACATCGCGCCGGGGCCGACGTAGCCGAAGTCGAGGTCGCCGGCGCCTAGCGCCTGCACCTGCAGCGGCCCGTTGGTGAAGACCTTGAGTTCGGGCTTGAGGCCGTGCTGCGCCCACAGGCCCTTGTCCTCGGCGACGGCCATGAGGCTGGCGCCGGTGAAGTCGGCGATGTAGCCGAGCTTGACCGGCTCGGTGGCGGAACCGGAGCTGCCGGTTCCGGACGGCTCCTCGTCGCCGCAGGCGGCGAGGGCGGCGGTGGCGCCGATGCCGGCGAGGCCGGCGAGAACGGAACGACGGGACAGAGGACTCATCGGTCGGAACCTTCCTGTACGGGCTGGTGATACACGGCGCGCCAGACCCGGTTGCGGATCCGGGTGAACTCCGGGGAGAGACGGACGGCTTCGGTGCGCGGGTACGGCAGGTCGACGTCGATGACCTCCTGCACCCGGCCGGGCCGGGCGGCCATGACGACGACCCGGTTGGCGAGGTAGACGGCCTCGTCCACGTCGTGGGTGATGAACATGACGGTGCGCTGCTCGGAGCCCCAGGTCGCCAGCAGCTGGTCCTGCATCTGCACGCGAGTGAGGGCGTCGAGCGCGCCGAACGGCTCGTCCATGAGCAGCACCTGCGGGTCGACGGCATACGCCCGGGCGATCGCGCAGCGCTGCCGCATGCCGCCGGACAGCATCCGCGGCAGCACATCGGCGAAGTCGGTCAGGCCCACCAGGTCGATGAAGTGCTGAGCCCGCCTGCGCCGCTCGGCCCGGCCGACCTTGGCGATACGCAGGCCGAATTCGACGTTGTCCCGGACGGTCAGCCAGGGGAACAGCGCGTACTGCTGGAAGATGACGCCGCGTTCCGGGCTGGGCCCGCGCACCGGACGGTTGTCGACGAGCACCTCGCCGCCGGTGGGCTCGACGAGGCCGGCCGCAATGTTCATGAGCGTCGACTTGCCGCAGCCGGAGGGCCCGACCACGGTGACGAACTCGCGGTCGGCGATGTCCAGGTCCACGCTCTGCAGCGCCTGGAAGGGCTTGCCGCCGACGTCGAAGGTGCGGCTGGTGGAGCGGAAGGAGATCTTCTCGGTCATCGCCGTTCCTGCCATCCGGTGAGGCGCTTCTCGGCCGCGAGCAGGAGCCGGTCCATGATCAGGCCGAGTACGCCGATGGTGATCAGTCCGACGAAGATGCTGGGCAGGTCGTAGTAGATCTGGGCCTGCTGCATCCGGTAGCCGAGCCCCTCCTGCGCGGCGATCAGCTCGGCGGCCACCAGGGTGGCCCACGCCGCGCCGAGGCCGACGCGCATGCCGACCAGGATGAACGGGGTGGAGGCGGGCACGACCACCCGGCGGAACACCACGGCGTCGCCGGCACCCAGCACCCGGGCCGCGTTGATCGTGGTCTTGTCGACGCTCACCACGCCCTGGAACGTCGACACGACGCAGGACAGGAACGCGGCCAGGAAGATGACGAAGACCTTGGGGGTCTCCCCGATGCCCATCAGCAGGATGGCGAGCGGGATGACGGCCAGCGGCGGGATGGTGCGGAAGAACTGCACGTAGGGCTCGATGAGGCCGCGCGCGGTGCGGTACCAGCCCATGAGGAAGCCGACCGGGACGGCGAGCGCGGTCCCCAGCGCGAAGCCGATGAACACCCGCCGGAGGCTGGCCAGGGCGTCGTCGAGCAGCGTGCCGTCCATGGCCAGTTCGCCGGCCCGGACGGCGACCTCCTGGGGGCCGGGCAGTCCGGACACGCCGGCCCGGGCCAGGCCGGTCCAGATGCCGAGGCCGAGCGCCACGGCGAGCACGTTCCAGACCGGCAAGGGCAGGACGCGGCGCGGCGAGACCGCGCGGGTGGTTCCCGGCGCGCGCGGCCGCGACGGACGGACATCTGTCGGCACGGTGGTCCTCCGTAGCCAGGTCGGGGAGCGGGGCTGGACGAATCTTGTGCGTCATCACGAATCTTGTCAACCCGTCGGACTAAATAGGCCGAGCTGGTCGCGACGTATGACGTCTCATCTTTGGCGGCAGTGTAGCCGCAGATTTTTGTTCAACCCATTTACGTTAATGAGCGGCGCGGCCATACTCCGCATAACCGACTCGCGGAGACGAAGGAGTCCCATGCCATCCCCTCGACGCCGCAGGCTCGCGGCGTACCTCGCCGTCGTGCTCGGCACGACGATCGTCGCCCCTCTCACCGGCGGCACGGCCCCGGCCGCCGCCGCTCCCGTGAACCTCGCCCGTACGGGCACCGCCACCGCGTCCAGCGTCGAACTGGACCGCGCCGATTTCGTCGCGGCGCACGTCAACGACGGCAACCG
The DNA here is from genome assembly GCF_023896895.1 of Micromonospora sp. CPM1. Classification (NCBI taxonomy): domain Bacteria; kingdom Bacillati; phylum Actinomycetota; class Actinomycetes; order Micromonosporales; family Micromonosporaceae; genus Micromonospora; species Micromonospora sp. CPM1. Next base: position 159,854 of record NZ_JAMHIU010000001.1, on the reverse strand, counting down.
CAACAGCCGGTGGTCGTCGAAGTATCAGGACAACAGCTGGGTCCAGGTACAGCTGGCGTCCGCCGCGCGGGTCGACCACGTCACGATCAGCTGGCCCAACGCCTGCGCCCGTGACTTCGTCCTGCAGACCTCGGCCAACGGCACCACCTGGACCGACGTGGCCCGCGTCCAGCGCGACACCTGCCCCCGCACCGACGTCATCGACGTGAAGTCGGCCCAGCCGGTGACCCACGTGCGGATGCAGGGACGCCAGCGGTGGTCGACCTACGGGTACTCGATCTCCGAGTTCGAGATCTGGGACAGCGTCGCGCCGGCACCCGCGCCGTCGCTGGGCCTGATCCCCAAGCCGGTGTCGTTGTCCGAGAACGGCGGCACGCCGTTCACCCTCGCCCCGGGTAGCCCGATCGTCGCGCTCGGCGCCGGAGCGAGCGCGCCGGCCAACCACCTGGCCGACATCCTGCGCCCGTCCACCGGCTACGCCCTGCCGGTCGTCGCACAGAGCAGCGCCGCCTCGCAGATCGTCCTCGACGTCGGCCCCGGCAAGGGACCGGCCGGCCAGGCCGCCGAGGGATACCGGCTGACCAGCACCTCGTCGCGGGTCACGATCAGCGCCGACACCGCGGCCGGCGCGCTCCACGGCGTACAGACGCTGCGGCAGCTCTTCCCGCAATGGGTGGAGTCGGACACCGTCGCCGCCGCGGTCTGGCAGGTACCGGCCGTGACCATCACCGACTACCCACGTTTCGCCTACCGCGGGATGATGCTCGACGTCGCCCGCAGTTTCTACCCGATGAACGAGGTCAAGGCGTACATCGACGCCGCGGCCCAATACAAGATCAACCGCCTGCACCTGCACCTGACCGACGACCAGGGCTGGCGGATCGTGATGGACAACCCCGCGTCCAACCCCGCGGGGATCGACTACTCGCTGCTCACCCAGGTCAGCGGCCGCACGGCGATGACCTACAGCCCCAGCGGCCAGCTGATGGGCACCGAGCTCGGCGTCACCGGCTTCTACACCAAGGCCGACTACGCCGAGATCGTCCGCTACGCGGGCGTCAACGGCATGACGGTGGTCCCGGAGATCGACGTGCCGGGGCACACAAACGCCGCGCTGCACGCCATCCCGCAGCTGAACACCGCGGGCGCGCAGCCGAAGCCGGCCCCCGGGCAGCAGACCGTCCCGCACAACGGCACCGGCGACGTCGGCTACTCCTCGCTCGACGCCGACAGCCCCGCCACGTACGAGTTCGTCCGGCAGGTGCTGACCCAGATCGCGGCCATGACGCCCGGCCCGTACCTGCACATCGGCGGCGACGAGGCCCACGTCACCAGCCACGCGGACTACACCACGATGGTGAACAACTTCAACGCGACTGTCGCGTCGCTCGGCAAGACCGTGGTCGGGTGGAACGAGTACGCCGGCACGACGCTGCCGCAGAACAACGCCGTCGTGCAGTACTGGAACGGCGACCGCACCGCGGTGGCCACCGCGGTGAACAACCGGGGCGCCAAGGTGCTCCTGTCCCCCGCGCCGCACACGTACGTGCCGCAGAAGCAGGACCCGCGCCAGCCGCAGGGCGGCACATGGGCGTGCGGCGGGCCGTGCGGTCTCGACCGGCACTACGACTGGGACCCCGGCACCTTCATCCCGAACATCGCCGAGAGCAGCGTGCTCGGCGTCGAGTCGGCCCTGTGGGGCGAGTGGATCCGCCGCCTCGGGCAGGCGCAGTACTACAGCTACCCGCGGCTCATCGCCACCGCCGAGGTGGGCTGGACTCCGCAAGCTCAACGCGACTACGCCGACTTCACCACCCGGCTGTCGGTGGCCGGCGGCCGGCTGACCGTCCAGGGGATCAACTTCTTCCCCACCGCCGACGTCCCGTGGCGGCGCCAGGTCATCGCTAAACCGGCCACCGTGACCGTCGGCGCTCAGGCCGGCGCCACCTGGACGGTCACCGCCCCCGGCGCCGCGTCCGCCGACCTGATCGCCACGGTCACCTGGAGTGACGGACGCGTCGAGTCGCTGCCGGTCACCGCGACCCGGGAGGCGAACATCACGGCGATGCAGATCAACAGCGCGTTCACCGTGGTGTCCCGGCGTACGTTCGCGGCGGCCGGCACCTACACCGGCACGCTGTCGGTGCGCTCGGCCGGACAGGCCCCGATCACCCGGGCACTGACCGTCACCGTGCGCGCCACCTGACCGCGGCGTCGCCGCCGTCGCCCCGCCCGGAGCGACGGTGGCGACCGGTGCCGACATGAGGGAGGCATGATGGTGCGGTGATGGAACGCCCGGATGCCATGCAACGCGTGCGGCGAGCGCACACCGAGACCCTGCTGGCGCAGCTGCGCAGTGCCGGGCCGCTGAGCCGGGCAGAGCTGATCCGGCTGACCGGGCTGTCGCGCACGACGCTGTTCGACATCATCGGCGACCTCATCACCCGCGGCGTCGTCGTCGAACGCGAACCCGAGTTGTCCGGCCAGCGCGGACGCGGACGGCCGACCTCGACGGTCAGCCTCAACCCGTCGGCCGGGCGGATCATCGGTATCGACCTCGCCCGCGCGAGCATCACCGTCGTCATCGCCACGCTCGGCCACGACATCCTGGCCAGCGGCACCCGCGCCGTCACGCTCACCGCGGGACCGGCCCGGCGCGCCGACGCGGCCGGCAAGCTCATCGACGACCTCGTCCGCGAGCACGACATCGACCTGCGGGCCCTCGAGGCGATCGGCATCGGCCTGCCCGGCCTCGTGACCGGGCGCGGCCGCCCGGCCGGCGGCGGCGGCTCCTCGGCGACCGCCAAACAGATCAGCACCCGCATCCACGAACGCTACGGCGCGGCCGTGATCACCGACAACAACTCGCGGCTGGCCGCCCTCGCGGAGGGCACCTGGGGCGCGGCCCGCGACGTTCGTGACGCCGTCTACGTGCGGTGGAGCGATGGCGTGGGCGGCGGCTTCATCGTCGACGGCCAGCTGGCCCGCGGCGCGCACGGCGCCGCCGGCGAGATCGGGCACGTCAGCGTGGACCCGGACGGCGATCCCTGCCCGTGCGGCGGACGCGGCTGCTTGGAACTGCTGATCCGCCCGTCCGCACTGATCGAGCAGTGCGCCCGCCGCGGCGTCACGGTGCAGGATCCGGCCGACCTGGTCGCGCAGGCGCAGGCCGGCGTACCGGCCGTACGGGAGGTGCTGCACGACGCCGCGGTCCTGCTCGGTCAGGTGCTGTCGGGCTCGGTGGTGCAGCTCGACCCCGGCACGATAGCCATCGGGGGCCTGCTGGCCCAGGCCGGCGACACGGTGCTCGAACCGGTGCGCACCGCGATCGCCCGGCTGGCGATCCCCCGCCATCCCCGGCGCGTGGACGTCGTGCCCGCCCAGTTCGGTGACGAGGGCGGAGCGATGGGCGCGGTGGCGGCCGCCCTGCGGTTCACCGCGTCCGAATCCCTGCTGCCGACCCGGCCGCTGACGTAGCCGTCGCCGCAGCGACGGCGCGCAGGAAACGGATCAGCCGGCGCAGCACCCACAGGTCCTCGGCCACCGCTGTCGCCCGGCTAGTCGGCCGCGGACAGGACGGTGAGCAACTCGGCGACCACATCGGTCATCGCCTCCCGGCCGGCCGCCAGGTATCGCCGCGGGTCCGCCGAGGCAGGCAGGGCCCCGCGGACCGCGTCGGTGAACGCGACGTTGAGCGCGGTGCCGACATTGATCTTCACCATGCCGCGGGCGGCGGCGGCCCGGAGCTGCTCCAGCGGGACCCCGGACGAGCCGTGCAGGACCAGGGGTACCGGCACGGCGTCGCGAATCGCGGTCACCAGGTCGAGGTCCAGCGACGCCGTCCGCTCGGCCATGGCGTGTGAGCTGCCCACCGCCACGGCGAGCGCGTCGACTCCGGTCTCGGCCACGTATCGGGCCGCCTCGGCCGGGTCGGTGCGGACCCCGGCGGCGTGGGCGCTGGCCGGGGCGTCTGGTTTCCCGCCGACGTAGCCGAGCTCCGCCTCCACCCACAGCCCGCGGTCGTGCGTCCACTCGGCGGCCTTGCGGGTGGTGGCGACGTTCTCCGCGTACGGCAACGCGGAGGCGTCGACCATCACCGAGCTGAAGCCGGCGGCCGGAGCCTGCACCAGCAGGTTCAGGTCGTCGACGTGGTCCAGGTGCAGCGCCAGGTCCGCGGACGCCCGATGCGCGATGTCGGCGGTGGCCGCGGCGATGGCCGACACGCCGCCGTGGTAGCGCGCCGCGTTCTGGCTGATCTGCAGGATGGCCGGGCGGCCGGCACGCTGCGCGGCGGCGGCGATCGCCTGCGCGTGCTCGATCGTGATGACGTTGAAGGCGAGCACACCGGTACCGGCGGCGCGCGCGGCGCCCACCAGGTCGGCGGTGGACACGAGGGTCATCGGAAGTCCTCAGGCGGTCGGTGCGGGCAGGACGACGGCGCGCGAGAGCAGCCGCGGCCGGTCCGGGTTCAGGCCGCGGCGCACGGCGAGCTCGACCGCGAGCCGCTGGGCGGTGGTGAGATCGGCCATGGCGTCGATGCCGGTCTGCACCACGAGCGCGCCCGAGGCGGCGAGGTCCTCGCGGAGTCCGGGCACCGGCTCTCCGAAGATCCACACCACCGACCGGTGGTCCACCACGCTGATCGGGCCGTGCCGGAACTCCATGGCGGGGTAGGACTCGGCCCACACCTGCGCGGCCTCCCGCACCTTCAGGGCCGCCTCGTGTGCCACGCCCACCGTCCATCCGGTGCCGAGGAAGGTGAACTGCTGCCGGTCGGCCAGGGCCGGGTCGAGCGGCGCGTTCAGCGACGCCTGCGCCTCGAGGACGGCCGGCGTGAGGTTCTCGCCGAGGCCGGCCCGCCACGCGGCCAGCACGGTGGTGGCGAAGCGGGTCTGCACCACCGACTCCTCGTCGGCGAAGTCCAGCACCACACTGGCGTTCGCGAGCTTGGCCGCGGGCCGGTCGGCAGCGGTCGTGATGACGGTGGAGCGGCTGTCGGCCGGCAGCTGACCCAGCAACCGCAGGATCTCGGTCGTGGTGCCGGAGCGGGTGATGGCGACCACCCGGTCGTAGTAGCGGCGGGCCGGGAACTCCGACGCCGCGAACGCGTCGGTCTCACCCTGACCGAGCGCCTCGCGCAGTGCCGCGCAACTCTGCGCCATGAAGAAGGACGTACCGCAGCCGACGACCGCGACCCGTTCGCCCAGGCGCGGAAGCATCTCCGTGGCACGCGACCGGGCGATCAGATCCGCGGCGCGGCGCCAGGTCTCGGGCTGGGCGGCGATCTCGGAGGCGACGTGGAACACGATTCCTGCTTTCTGTCGGTGTGGTGCGTCTACAGCTGTTCGACAGTGGCCACGGGCAGCAGCCGGGCGGCCACGGCGTCGTCGTACTCGCCGGCGTAGGGACAGGCGACGGCCGCTGCGGAAACGGCCACGGCCCGGGCGAAGACCTCGGGCCACGGCGTCCCGGCGACCAGACCGGCCGCGAGCACGGCGGCCAACGCGTCTCCGGCCCCGGTCGGGTTGCCGTGCACGGCCTCCGGAACGCGGGCGTGGTAGGTGGCCCCGCCGGCTACCGCCACGAAGCCGTCGGCGCCGCGGGACACCACGCCCGCTCCGGCGCCGTCACGCACCAGCCGGTGCGCCACCGCCACGGCGTCGTCACGGGTGCGCACGGGCCGGCCGAGCAGCCCGGCCGCCTCTTCGGCGTTCGGTTTCGCCACCGCCGGCCCGGCCGCCAGGGCGCCGAGCAGGGCGGGTCCCTCGGCGTCCACGATCGCCTCGGCGCCGGCGGCCCGGGCGACCGTGACGAGATCGGCGTACGCGCTCTCGGGCACGCCCGGCGGCCGGCTCCCGGACAGCACCACGACCCGCGCCTGCCGGACCTGGCTCGCGAAGGTCGCGCGGAACTCCGCCCACTCCGCGCCGGTGACGGGCGGACCGGGCTCGTTGAGGACCGTCGCCGAACCGCCGGCGACCACGGTCACCGTCCGGCGGGTCTCGGCGGCCAGCCGGGTGAACCGCGCCGGCAGGCCGGCACCGGTCAGCTCGGCCTCGAGACGCTCGCCGGTAGCGCCGCCGGCGAGGCCCAGGACCAGGACCGGGGCACCCAGCCGGTGCAGCACCCGGGCCACGTTCACGCCCTTGCCCCCGGCGCGGGCGATTACCTCCGAGACCCGGTGCGAGCTGCCCGGAACCAGCGCCGACAAGGCATAGGTGAGGTCGAGAGCCGGGTTGAGCGACACCGACGCGATCACTTGACCGACCCCGCGGTGAGGCCGCCGACGACCTTCCGCTCGATCAGCGCGAACAGGATGATCACCGGGATGGTGGCCACCACGGACGCGGCGAACAGTTGTCCCCATTCGATCTGGTAGCCGCCGAGGAAGCTGTCGAGCACCACGGTCAGCGGTTGCTTCTCCGGATCGGACGTCAGGATCAACGCGACGACGAACTCGTTCCACGCCGAGATGAAGGTGAAGATCAGCGCGGTGACGATGCCGGGCCAGGCGAGCGGCAGGGTGATCCGGAACAGCGCTCCGAGCCGGCTGCTTCCGTCCACGGTGGCCGCCTCCTCCAACTCCGGCGGGATGGAGCGGATGTAGGCGTTGAGGATCCACGTCGCGAACGCCAGGTTGAACCCCGCGTTGACCAGCGTCAGCCCGAGCACCGAGTTGTTCAGGCCGAGCGCCACGAACTCCCGGTAGATGCCGACCAGCATCGCGGTGGGCTGGAACATCTGGGTGACGAGAACCAGCAGCAGGAACACCATCCGGCCGCGGAACCGGTACCGCGCGGTGTAGTACGCCGCGGGCAGCGCCACGAGCAGGACCACCAGGGTCGCGCCGGCCGCGACCTGAAGGCTGATCCAGAGGTTGCCGCCCAGGCCGCTGGTCCACAGGCTGACGAAGTTCGACCAGTCGAACTCCGACGGCAGGTAGTTCGGGTCCTTGAGCTGGTCGGAGGGGCGCGCGGCAGCGACCACCATCTCCAGGTACGGGAGCAGGAAGAGGGCGGCGATCGCGTACGCGATGACGGCAAGAATGATCCTGCGGGCCGAGGGTCGGGGCTTGACGCGACGCGGGGGTTGGCGCATGGGGCTCGGCGCGACGGCTGTGGTCATGACTGCACCTGCGATTTTCCGCTGCTGGCCTTGACGAAGAGCCCGACGAGCACGATGACGATGCCGAAGTTGACCACCGACATGGCCGCCGACTCGGCGATCGACGACGACTTCAACTGGTACATGAAGATGGTGGTGGTGGCGGTCTCGTCGCCCGGCCCGCCGCCGGTCATGGCCCAGATGATCGGGAAGCTGTTGAAGACGTTCATGATGTTGATCAAGGTGGCCACGAGCAGGGCCGGGCGCAGCAGCGGCAGGGTGACTGAGAGATAGGTACGCCACGCGGACGCGCCGTCGAGCACAGCCGCCTCGTAGACGTCGCCGGGGATGCCCTGCAGGCCGGCCAGGATGGCGTAGGTGGTGAACGGCACCGACACGAACACCGCGACGCCCATCATCCACCAGACCGCGACGGACGGCCGGCCGAGCCAGTCCGCCTGCGCGGTGCCGAGCTCCGTCAGCAGCCCGATGTCGTGCAGGAAGATGTTGATCAGCCCGGACCGGGAGTCGAGCATCCAGCGGAACACCACGGCGGTCATGAAGACCGACGCCGCCCACGGCGCGATGAGGGCCCAGCGAGCCACCCTCCGGCCGGGGAAGCTCTGGTCGAACAGCTGCGCGAGAAGCAGCGAGACGATCACCGTGACCGTCACGACGACCACGACCCACAGGACCGTGCGCATCACGACGGCGCGGAGCGACGGCTCCTGGAACAGCGCTTCGAAATTCGCGAAGCCCACGAAGCCGTGGTCGAAGCCGATCGCGTCGATCTCGTGGAACGCGGTGCGGAACATCAGGACGACCGGCACCAGCACCACGCCGATGATCAGCAGGATCGCCGGCCCGATCCAGATCAGCGGCTCCAGCCCCGCCCACCGGGAGCGCCGGCGACGGCGTGGTGGGCCGTCCGGCTTGGCACTGACCGCGGCCGGGGGCCGCGGCAGCGTCGCAGTTCTTGCCATTCTCAGTCCCATCCGGGCGTCGGACGATGACGCGCGGGCTCGGGGCAGCCGCGCGCCACCGTGGTCTACGCGGGGCCGGTCAGCGCCCGGTCGCCTTGGCCTGCAGGTCGCCGAGCACGGTTGCCGGGTCGTCCTTGACGGCCAGGCCGATGCTCTTCTTGACCGCGGGCAGGACGGTCGCGGTCCACTTCTCGTCGCTCGGGAACTGCACGGACTGCGGCAGCAGGCTGGAGAACGTGCCCAGCACCGGGTCGCTCTTCAGGCTGTCCAGCGCCGACTGGGTGCCGGGCAGCAGGGCGTACTGCTTGGCGAACGACAGCTGGTATTCGTCGCTGAGAGCGAAGTCCATGAACTTCTTGATCGCCGCGGCCTTGCCGGCGTCGTCGGTCTTGAAGGCCTGGATCGCGTCGGCCACGCCGAGCGTCTGCTGGACCGGGCCGGTCTTGCCGGGCACCGGGGCGGTGGCGTAGTCGGCCTCGCCGAGCTTGCCGGCCTTCGCGATGGTGGCGGTGAGGAACGGGCCGTTGAACTGCATGCCGACCTTGCCCGCGGCGAAGTCGGCGGCAGAGTTGGCCGTCCGGTCGTAGGTCGCCGGGTTGGGCTGGGTGAGACCGGCGCCGACGAGATTCTTCAGGAACGTGAAGGTCTCGACGTTCTGCGGGCTGTCGATGGTGTACTTGTCACCGGTCTTCCAGCCACCGCCGTTGCCCAGCATCCACAGCGTGGACTCGGCCTGCGCCTCCTCCGGTCCCAGCGGCAGGGCGTACGGGATGTAGTTCTTGGCCTTCAGCGCCTTCGCGGCCGTCTCGAGCTCGGCCCAGGTGGTCGGCGGCTTGGCGATGCCGGCCTCGGCGAACGCTTTCTTGTTGTAGAACATCGCCCGGGCCGAGGTGACGAACGGCGCGGCGTACTGCACGCCGTCGACGCTGAGCGCGTCCTTGAAGGTCGCGGTGCCGGCGTCGGGTTTCGACATGACCTCGGAGAGCGGCGCGATCAGCTTGTTCGTCGCGTACTGCGGGTAGAACACGCCCTGGAGGATGTCCGGGTAGTCCTTGTTCTGCAGCTGCGTCTTGACCTTGGTGTCGTAGTCGGTCCAGTTGATGGTGGAGACCTCGACCGTGATCGTCGGGTTCTGCGCGTGGAACGCGTCGGCGATCTGTTGCCAATACTTCTGCGTGGTGTCGGCCGGGCCGGTGCCGTAGTCGGCGCCGACAAGCTTGAGGGTGACCGACCCGTCGGATGAGGACTCTCCCGAAGAACCACAGCCGGAGATCAGGAGTGCCGCTGCGGTGGCAGCGGCGAGCGCCACGCCCAGACGTCGATTCATATATGCCTCTTCCCGTGTTGGAAGCCGTGAGAGCGCATGAGTTTTTATGACGCGAAAGCGCCAGAGTCAGTCAAGATATTGCAGACCCTAGGGGCCGATGGCCGGGGCGTCAAGGCTGCCGGCGATAAGTTAAGCCTTGACCTCAGCTGAAGGTTGCAGGAAGTTGCATCGACCCTCTTGACGGCGTCACGCCGCGTTCTTACTGTCGTCCCACATCGGACGTCAGATGTCTACCACAGTCGCGATGCCCTGGCCATGCCCCGCTCGGTGCCACCCGCCCCCGCACTCCCCGACCCCCGGAGGCCCGTAACCGATGAAGTCATCCGCGCGTTCCTGTCTCACCGCGATCCTGGTGGCCGCCGCCTGCCTTCAGATACCCACCGCCGCCCAGGCGGCCAACCCGGCGCCGCCGGTCGCGCCGAGCGTCCGGCAATGGACCGGCGGCGAAGGCGCCTTCACCCTGACGACGTCCTCGCGCATTCTGGTGGACCCCGCACAGACCGCCGCGCTGACCCCGGCGGCCGAAACCCTGCGCGCCGACCTCGGCGCGATCAGCGGCATCACCGTGCCGATCGTCTCGTCGGCGACGCCCCAGGCCGGCGACATCCTGCTCAGCACGACCGGCGCCGACGCCGGCGTCGGCGCACAGGGCTACGTGATGGCCGTCGGCACGCACCTGGCGATCCGCGGGCCCGCGGCCGCCGGCGTCTACTACGGCACGCAGGCGCTGCTGCAGATCATCAAGCAGAGCGCGACCCGGACCACCGTGCCCGCCGGCACGATCCGCGACTTCCCGCAGTTCCGCGAGCGCGGCGTGATGCTCGACGTCGGCCGGCACTACTACGACATGGACTACCTGGAGAACCTGCTCCGTCGCATGTCGTGGCTGCGCCTCAACACCCTGCACCTGCACTTCACCGAGTGGAACGGCTTCCGGCTGCGCAGCGACCGCTACCCCGGATTGGCCTCCGCCCAGTCCTACAGCAAGGCCGACCTGCGCCGGCTGCAGGACGTCGCCCGCCGGTACCACATCACCATCGTCCCGGAGATCGATCTGCCGGGTCACGCGACCGTGATGACCACCTACGACCCGACGATGCGCTTCTCCTGCCAGTCGATGAGCGTCGCGCCCTGGCCGGGCGGCGAGCTCGGCGGCTGGACGCTGAACCTGACAAAGCAGAACGCCCGGGACTTCGCCATGAACCTGCTGGACGAGTTCGTGCCGCTGTTCGACGGCCCGTACTTCCACATCGGTGGCGACGAGTACCAGAACGACGCCGCGAAGAACGCCTGCCCCGAGCTGGTGGACTACGCCCGCAGCCGCGGCTTCCCGTACCCGGGTGACGTCTTCACCGAGTTCATGAACCTGATGAACGACAAGGTGCGGTCGTACGGCAAGACCACCCAGATGTGGAACTGGTGGGAGACCAACGGCCAGCAGACCAGCATCAAGCCGTCCACGCAGATCGTGCTCACGCCGTACACCGGCACCCTGAGCTACTTCTACAACCTCGGCTACACGGTGTCGGCCATCCCGGAGAACACCCTGTACGTGACGCCGGGCCTCAACCTGTTCGTCAACTCCAAGAACGTCTACGAGAACTGGGTGCCGGACACCAACGCCAAGGTCAACGGCTATCGGATGGCCCGTTGGTCCGACCAGCGCGAGTTCCAGACCGACGAGTGGTTCGACCAGTACGCGACCCGGCCCATGGAGGTTCTCGCCGAGCGGGCGTGGGGCGGCCCTCGATCCGCCACCGTGGAGGCGTACTTCGCGCGGGTGGACGCGATCGGGGACGCGCCCGGCGTGCCGACGGTGACCCAGCTCAACGACGACCAGCTCCAGTACGCGGGCACGTGGAACCGCAGCACCGGCGGCGCCCGGCAGTTCCAGGGCGACGACCGTTACAGCAGCACCGCGGGCAGCACCGCCGAACTGCGGTTCACCGGCACCAAGGTCAAACTGTTCGGGGCGCGGGCCGCGAACCACGGGCGGGCCGGCATCTCGATCGACGGCGGCCCGGAGACCGTTGTCGACCTGTACTCCGCCACCCGGATGGACCAGGCCCAGCTGTTCACCAGCGGTCCACTGGCGCAGGGCCAGCACTCCCTGCGCATCCGGGTGCTGAACACTCGCAACGCCGCCTCGACCGGCACCGCGGTCGCAGTGGACAAGGCCGAGGTGTCCTCCATCGCCGTGCAGGCCGGCGCCTTCGACCCGGCGGTGGAGTACCGCATCCTCAACCGCAACAGCGGCAAGGCGCTCGAGGTGCCGGCCGGTGCCGGGGACGGCGGCCACGCCATCCAGTGGACGAACAACGGCGCCCTGCACCAGCGCTGGACCCTCACCGACGCCGGCAACGGCTACTACCGCATCGCCAACCGCAGCAGCGGCAAGGTACTGGACGTGTTCGGCAGCCAGACGGCGGACGGCACGGACGTCATCCAGTGGGCCTGGACCGGCAACGACAACCAGCTCTGGAGCATCGTTCCGGAGGGCGGCTACCACCGGATCGTCAATCGAGCTACCGGCAAGGCGCTCACCGTGGCGGGCTCCGACCTGACCGACGGCGCGGACGTCGTGCAGTCGACCTACACCGGAGGGAACCACCAGCAATGGACACTCACCCGATGAAACGGACAGGTAGTTTCATCATCGCCGGGCTGATGCTCGTGCTCGGCATGTCGATACCGTCGTCGGCCGCGCAGGCGGCGACCGCGACGACCGTGAACTATGCGGTCAACCAGGCCTTCGACGGCAGCAGCACCTTCGTCGACCGGTCCGCCGATGTGTCCCGGGTGGCCGGGCTGACGCACGGCAGCATCGCCGTCCGGTTCCGGACCTCGAGTCCGGCCACGGCGAAGACGCTGTTGAGCGCATCGCACACCGCGGACGAGTCCAGCAACATCTCGCTGACCCTCAACGGTGGGACGGTGTACTTCGAGAACCGGGAGAACGGCGTCTACGCCACCCGGCTGAACTCGTCGGGCGGACCGTTCAACGACGGTCGCTGGCACGTCGCCATCGTCATCGTCGGCGCCGGGGGCACCCGGCTGTACGTCGACGGCACGCTGCGGGCGTCGGACCCGTCGACGCGGTTCTTCTCGAACGTCACCGGCATCAACGGCATGTGGATCGGCCGCAACGTCGACTCGCGGGGCGCTGAGTGGCACTACGACGGCGACATCGACTTCGTCCGGGTGTACGGCACGCCGCTGCCGGCCGGCGAGATCAGCGACCTCAGCATGCGCATCGACTACACGATCCCGTTCCTGGACCTCAAGGACGACACTGCCCGCCAGGTACTCACCGACCGCCAGGCCGGGCAGTACCTCGGTCAGCCCGACTCGGTGCTGCTCGACGACGGCCGGACGATCTTCACCGTGTACCCGCGCGGCCACGGCGTCGGCCCGGTGGTGCTCAAGCGCAGTGACGACGGCGGCCGCACCTGGTCGGGCCGGCTGCCCACCCCGGCGAGCTGGGAGACCAGCCAGGAGACACCGACGCTCTACAAGGTGGCCACACCGGCCGGCCGCAACCGCCTGCTGCTGGTCAGCGGACTGCCGCGCAGCCCCGGCGGCTTCAAGACCGCGTTCTCCGACGACAACGGCGCGTCCTGGTCGGAGTTCACCCACCACTTCGCCGACTCCGGCTTCAACGGCTGGGTCGCGCACGCCGCCCTGACCCGGCTGAAGAGGGCCGACGGGTCCTGGGACTTCCGGTACATGGGCGTCTTCCACGACGGCGCGTACGACAACTGGAAGACCTACCTGACCTTCGACGCGGCGGGCAACGCCGTCTGGAGCACACCCACCCGGCTGCTCGCACCGCACAACGCCATCGAGAAGTTCGCCGGCCTGTGCGAGATCGAGATCATCCGCTCCCCCGACGGGCGCCAGCTGGCGCTGCTCGCCCGCGCACAGCACAAGAGAACCAACGCCATGGTCGCGTTCTCCGACGACGAGGGCAACACCTGGACCGAGCCGCGCGAGATGCAGGGCGCCCTGATGGGCGAACGGCACGCCGCGACGTACGACCCGGCGAGCGGCAGGCTCGTCATCACCTTCCGCGAGATCATCCGCAACAGCGTCAGCAACACCGGCGCGTGGCTCGCCGGCGACTGGGTGGCGTGGGTCGGAACCTATGACGACCTGGTCAACTCCCGCGAGGGGCAGTACCGGGTCCGGCTGATGGAGGACTTCACACCCTCGGCGCGAAGTGGCGACACCGGCTACGCCGGCAACGTCGTCCTGCCCGACGGTACTTTCGTCCTCACCTCCTACGGCTACTTCGACCGGACCGACACCAGCAACCCGTACATCATGACTGTCCGGTTCACGCTCGCCGAGCTCGACGCCCGAAACGGCTCGTTCGACCCGAACGCCTCCTACGCGATCAGGAACCGGGCGAGCGGCAAGGTCATGGAGGTCGCGGTCAGCGCGCCCGGCGACGGCGGCGACGCCGTGCAGTGGACCGACAACGGTGGCGCGCACCAGCGATGGTCGATCATCCCCACCGGCGACGGGTACCACCGCATCATCAACCGCCGCAGCGGCCGGGCACTCGACGTTACCGGCAGCTCCACCGCGGACGGCGCCGACGTGATCCAGTGGACCTCGACCGGCCGGGCGAACCAGCAGTGGCGAATCACCCGGTCCGGCGCGTACTACGTCATCACGAACCGCAACAGTGGCCTGCCACTGGACCTTCTCGGCCCGGTGGCGAGCGACGGGACGGACATCGTCCAGCGGACCGCCAACGGCGGAACCGGTCAGCAGTGGTCCATCTCGTGAGCTAGGTGGCTGGTGTTGAACGATGGCTGCCACGAAGTGGCGGCCATCGTTTTTCTATCCATATCGGCCAGCTTGCCGTGATGGCCCTGGGCAGGGCGTCGCAGCAGCTCGATCTTCTTGATCCGATCAGCCGGTTCTGCGGTGCGACACCGCCTCCGTCAGCAGGCGACGCGCCGACGGCGCAGCCGGCGACCAGCAGGCGACGCATCCGCCGGGAGGAAGGGGTGGCACGAACTCTGGTCCTCAGCACTTTGTGGGGGTGCTGCACGCACATGTGCCCTCGGGGCGCAGGTGCACGCCCCGAGGACAGGTGCCGGAACGGTCAGCCGATCACCCACCGCTGGAGCGTGCTGCCGGTGTCCGGCTGCTGAGTGACCGGTGCGCCGTCGGTCAGGGAACCCGCGGTGAGCAGGAGGCCGCTGCGGACAGAGGCCATCGTGTAGGCGCCGTCGGCTCGCGGGGTCATCCGCCACCGCTGGTTGGTGCCGCCGGTGCAGGTCCACTGGATGATCCGGGCGCCGGCGGTGGTGACGCCGCCCTCGACATCGGCGCACAGCCCTGACTCGCGGTTGGCAAGGGTGTAGGAGCCGTCGCTCTGCTGGGTGAGGATCCAGCTCTGGTTCGCGCCCCCGTTGGTGGCGTACGTGATGAGCTGGGTGCCGGCGACGGTGCTGTGCCCGGGGTTGTCGAGCGCCTTCCCCGAGACGGTGAGGGTGCGGGCGCCGCTCGGTGCGTCGCCAGTGGCGGTGATGGTGAGGGTCTGCTCGCCGGCCGTGCGCCCGGCGCCCACGATGGTTCCGCTGGTGTCGGTCCAGGCGCGGACGGGAGTGGTCTCGGCGAGCCGGCCGGCCGTGGCGGAGAGGCCGATGACCAGACCGCTGTGCCGGTTCACCAGGCGGTACGTGCCCCCGCTCGGCACGATCCACCACTGTTGCCCGACGGCCGCGGTACCGGTGCCGGGAGCGGTGACGGTGGGCGCGGCCCCCCAGGCACGGCCGGCCGGGGTGCCGGGCACGCCGAGCAGGTTGCCGGTGGCGGCGTTGGCTATCCGGTAGGCGCCGTCGCCGGTCGTGGTGAATCGCCAGGCGTCCAGGCCTGTTCCGGTGGCGCCGGCCGACGAGGTGGTGGCGGATCCGCCGGCGACCTGGGCCAGGACACGGCCGTCGCCGTTGGCGATCCGGTAGGTCCTGGCGGGGTCGAAGGGCACGACCGCGGGGATCGAGCCGGTTATGGTGACGTTGATGTATTCGCCGGAGGCGCCGCCCGAGCACCCGAAGGAACAGTAGGAGCGGAAGCTCTTGCCGACGATCCGCGAGCTGGTCTTGCTGGTGCTGTCGAGGAACCACCGGTACCACGACGCGTTGCGGTAGCTGCCGGTGTCGCCGATCAGCGTCCACTTCTGCGTGGCGAGGTTGTCGGTGGCGTAGAACTGCTGCGGCGCGTTGCCGGACTGGTCGACCGCCTGCGGCTGACCGATGTAGAGGACCAGGTGCGCGTTGTAGGTGATGTCCATGACGAACAGCGGCGAGGTGGGCGGGGTGGTGCCGGCCGCGACCTGCTGGTCGACGGTGCCGGGGGTGGTCGGCTTGTATTCCTTGTCGACGGCGACGTAGCCGGTCGGCGCGGTCGCCGTGACCGGCATCAGGGTGCTTTCCCGGCCGCCGACTCCGGGTTCCGACCAGGCCCCGTTGTACCACTTGCGCCAGGAGCCGGGCGCCATCTTGCCCGCGATGGGCGCCCGGGCGACGTGCCCGTAGAACGCCTTCCAGCCGCCGTACTTGTCGACGATGCGCGAGCCGTAGAAGGCGTAGAAGTAGCCCGACGCGGCGTCGACGTACAGGCGCTGATCGCCGTCGCCGTAGTGGTAGGTCTGCTGCGGGAAGGCCACGTTGTCGCCCCGGTCGGTGCTGTACGGCGACGTGATGACGTGGTCCCTGATGGTCCAGGTGCGGCCCTGGTCGATGGAGACGGCGTAGTCGATGCCGTCGTAGTGGATGCCGTCGCCGAAGGGCTGCGGGGTGAACTCGTTGTGGACCAGCCCGTACCAGTGGCCGGTGTCCGGGTCCACCCAGACGCCGGACAGCACGCAGAAGTTGCGCTGCGAGTAGCCCGAGCCGCTGGGCGCGTACGTCGACTCCACACCGGTGGGGCTGTTGTTGCACAGCGCCGTGGTGTCCGGGTTGGTCCCGGCGTCGCTGATGGCGGCTCGCGACGCCGAGTCGAAGTCGGCGCCGGTGTAGAAGCTCCACGCGCGACCGTCGTTCGGTCCGTACAGCGAGTGGGACTGCTGGTAGTAGAAGGTGCCGTCCTTGTCGATGAACGGGAAGGCCGGAGTGTCGTCCGGGCGGGTCCATGACGATCTGCTGTCGACGCTGACGGTGAACGAGCCGGGCACTGCCGCCGACGCTGCCGAAGCGGTCAGCGGGGCGCTGGTCAGGATCAGGGCGACGATCAATGTCACGCGGGCTGACGGTCCGTGGCGATGACGCATGAGACCTCCCTCTGGCGGAGCGCTCAGCATGGCAGGAATTGATACCCATAACAACCACTGCCATCGATTGAAGCGCAACCTGGGGCCGCAGATCATGTTACCCATGCCATAGATAGCCGGGCATCGCCCCGCTACCTATTGACCGTCCCAGCCGGGGTCGATGCCGCCGCCCCGCACATTGAAGATCAAGTTAGACCTGTACGACGTTCACGCCGGCCTGCTCGATGAGATGCACCGCGTCCTGGTCCGCCGCCTTGTCGGTGATCAGGGTGTCGACGTTGCCCAGCGGGCAGATCCGGTTGAACGTCCGGCGGCCGATCTTCGAGGAGTCCGCCACCACGATCGTCCGGGCGGCGCTGGTCACCATGATCTGGTTGATCGCCGCCTCGCTGTCGTTGTGCGCGCTGGCGCCGTGCTGGTGGTCGATCGCGTCCACGCCGAGGACCACCAGGTCCAGCGCCACCGAGGTGAGCATCGTCTCGGCGATCCGGCCGACCAGCTCGTACGACTGAGGGCGAGCCGTGCCTCCGGTCAGCACCACCCGAAGGTGCGGCCGCACGATGAGCTCGTTGGCGATGTTCAGCGCGTTGGTCACCACGGTGACCGCGGGCGCCTGCCCGTTCGGGTCGGTCCGCAGCGCGAGCGCCCGGGCCACCTCGGTCGTCGTGGTACCCCCGTTGAGCCCCACGGTGGCTCCGGCCGGGATCAGGTCCGCAGCGGCCGCCGCGATGCGCTGCTTCTCCGGCGCCTGCCGGACGGCCTTGTAGCGCAACGGCAGGTCGTAGGAGACGCTGCTGGCGACGACCCCGCCACGGGTGCGGGTGACCAGCTGCTGGGTGGCCAGCTCGTCGAAGTCCCGCCGGATGGTCGCCGCGCTCACGCCCAGCTCCCGGGCGGTGGACTCGATGTCGAGCTGGCCGGCGGCCGCCACCATCTCCAGGAGCCGGTGCCACCGCTCGTGCTGATTCACGTTTCACTCCGGTCCTCGGGCCTGCGTATGCAGCCATCCTTGCATCCTCGATGCAACGTCTGCGCGGCACCGTAGCGGCTTCCGGCCCTTCGGCCCTCCATGTCCGGGTCGGTCGATGATAAAAAATGCAACTAAATTGCCTCTGTATTTCATCTTCAGTCACGCTGAACGATCGTCACTGCACTCGATCGGGATGGGGAGCGATCGACCGGGCACCATGGAGGCACCAACCCGCACCGGATGAGCCGAGGAGAGAGAGCACGGCCCTTACTGCTGGCGTCGGGTTACGGCACCTCGGGCAGCAGGGTGAGCAGCCGCTCCACCAGCCCACGACTCCGCCAGGATCGGTGCCGGGCGAGACGCGGCTCGACGCTGTCGCGGCCCGTTCGCGGCGCTCGCTGTCAGGTTCCGGTGACCCAGATCCCGATGGTCGTCGTGGCCGCGCGCGAGGCGGAGGCCGTCACCGCAGGAGCGGGGCGAGGCCGTCGAGAAGGCGCTGGAGGCCGAACTCGAAGAGTGTGTCCAGGTTCCAGGCCCCGTCGTCGGCGGCGATGAAGCGGTCCAGCAGCGGGAGCCGCCCGTCGGCCAGGACCGCGCCGATGCGTCCCTCCTGAGCCTCCAACCACTGGGCGTCGGTCAGGCCGCTGTCCTGCTCGGCCTGCGCCTCCTCGGCCCGGTTCACCGCCGTGCCGCGAACGTGGTTGGCCACCGTCACCGCCGCCGTGAACTGTGCGTTTAGGTCGAGCCCGCGTCCGTCCAGGGCCCGCATCATCCATTCGGTATGGACCATCGCGTGCGGGGCCGGCAGCGGCCGGGTGAAGGAGACCGCCTCGGCCAGCCAGGTGTGCCGACGGTACATCGCCCATTGCAGCCGGGCGATGGCCTCGAGGCAGGCCCGCCAGCCGTCGCGCTCCGGGGTGAGGGCCGGGGGCGGATTGTCGGCCATGACCTTGTCGATCATGAGCATCACCAGCTCGTCCCGGTCGGCCACGTACCGGTAGATCGCCATCGTCGGGATGCCGAGCCGACCGGCGAGCCGGCGCATCGACAGGCCGTGCAGCCCTTCGGCGTCGGCGGTGGCCACGGCGGTGGCGACCACCTGCGCCCGGTCCGGGCCGGGTGCTCTGCCCACACCGGCGGCGGCCACCACGGTGCCGACGCCCCGTACGGGCTCGACGAGACCCCGCTCGCGCAGGGTCGCCAGGACCTTCGTCGCGGTCGCCATCGCCACCCCGTACTCAGCTATGAGCTGCCTCGTCGACGGGATCCTCGTTCCGGTGGCGAATTCGCCGGACGCGATCCGGCCGGCGAGATCGGCGGCGATCCGGCGGTACGGCGGTTCCTCCACAGCGGCCTCCCGTGCACTAGTGCAGTGACGATACCCCGAGAGCGAATACGGGGGACAGCCTGACTATTTCCCCTGATAGTGCACTCGTACGGTGTACAGCATGACTGATCTCGTGCAGCTGGACCCGGAGCGTAGGACCTACGACGACCCGGCGGCCACGCTCGACGGCGTCGCCGTCGACCTCGCCCCGGGGGATGTTCGCCGACGGCACCGAGCCGACGGCCACCGGAATGCCGCGACGAAGAGGCGGCACGTGCCCCTCGTGGTGGTCGCGGGAGGTTCGGCGTCATGAGCGCGCTCCGACCTGACCGGCAGGGCCGCACCCGCGGTGTGGCCGCCCACGACGACGACGCCCGGATCAACGACGTGGACGCGTTGCGCGGGATCGCGCTGCTGTTCATCCTGCTGGCCAACGTGTGGTACTTCAGCTCCGGATTCGAGTTCCACCTGGTCGACGATCCGGCGCACGGCACGGTCGACCGGCTGGTCGCAGGTGCGGCGGAACTGCTGTTCGCGATGAAGGCGTACCTGCTGTTCTCATTCCTGTTCGGCTACAGCTTCACCCTGCAACTCGACTCAGCGGCCCGGCGTGGGCTGGCCTTCGGCCCGTCGTTCCTGCGCCGGCTGTCCGGGCTGTTCGTGCTCGGGGCGCTGCACGCGGTGCTGCTGTACCACGGCGACATCCTCACCACGTACGCGTTGCTCGGTCTCGTGCTGCTCGCCGCTCGGCGGACCGAACCGCGCGCCGCCCTGCTCGCAGCGGCGGTCATCGTGGGCGTGGTCGCGACCGTGATCGGTCTGGCCGCGGTCCTCGGCGCCACGGTGGTCCCGGACGAGGCCGCCGCGATCGCCGCCGGTGCGCGTTCGACGGAGGCCCTACGCGGCGGGCTCGGTGACGTCGTCCTGGAGCACCTGCGCTCATTGCCGGCAATGCTCGGCGCGCTCGCCGTGCAGGGGCCGTTGGCCTTCGCCGCGTTCCTGGTCGGCCTCGCCGCCGGCAGGCACCGGATGCTCGCCACCGTACCCACCCACGAGAACCTGCTGCGCCGCTGCGAGCGGGTCGGCTATCCGGTCGGCCTCGCCGGCGCCGCCGTGTTCGCGGTCGGCGGCGGCTCGGCGAGCATGACCGGGCTGATGGTCAGCGCCGTCACCGCGCCGTTCCTCGCCGCGGCCTACGCCGCGACCCTGCTGCGCCTGTTCACCCGGCGACCGCGCGTCGCGGACGCCCTGGCGCCCGCCGGACGCATGGCGTTGACGAACTATCTCGGCCAGTCACTCCTCTGCGTGCTCGTGTTCACCGGCGTCGGGCTGGGCCTGGCCGGCCACACGTCGCCGGCGCAGACGCTGCTGATCGCACTGACGATCTTCGCGGTGCAGGTGGCGACCAGCGCGTGGTGGATGCGGCGGTTCCGGTACGGCCCCGTCGAGTGGGCGTTGCGCGCATGGACCCACCGCCGCTGGCCCGACCTGCGGCGATAGCCACTCCGGCCGCCGAGCAGAACGACGAGCCCGGCCGCGCGCTGCGTGGCCGGGCTCGTCGTCGGCGGTCACCGTGCTGGAGGCCGGGGGTGCCGGCCCGCCGGGCACGTCCGCGACGTGCCCGGCGGATCCGACAGCGCGTCAGTGCGCGGTGAGGCGGAAGGCGTCGAGGACGGTCTGCTCGACGGTGTTGCCGGCGGCGTCCTCCGCCCTGGCCCTGATGCTGACCGTGCCCGTGGTGGCGGCCAGGCGTGGGGCCTGGTAGCTCACGGTGTAGTTTCCGCCGCCCCGGGCGGTCGCCGGGAGCTGCCGCCAGGTGACCCCGCCGTCGGTGCTGACGGCCACCGTCAGGCTCTTCACCGCCGGCGCGGCGGGCACCTGGTGGTACGCGGCGACCCTGATCTGGTGCCGGCCGGGTGCGCTCACCGCGTCACCGAGGTCAGCGCCCGCGTCGTACCGCAGGAACAGCAGCGGGTCGGCGTGGCACGGCCGGCCCGATCCCTCGACGCACTTGAACCCCTGCGGCGGCTCGTTCCGCGTCGGCGTGGCGGACGTGAACCGCCATTCCGTCGTGGTCCTGCCGTCGGCGGTCCGGGCCGTCATCCGGTAGCGCCCGGGCGCGGCCGGAAGCTCATAGGTGGGACCCCACACGGTGGAGCTGCCCTGGGGCAGTTCCCGACCGTCGTCGGCGTACATGTGCACGTTCGCCGGCTCGAACACGTACGAACCGATGAGGTGTCCCGGCTCCGTCCCGGAGACCAGGTAGGTGATCGGGTAGAAGGTGTCGCCCTGCCGGCAGAAGGCGCAGATCTCGGTGGACCAGTCGCCCTCCCACTTGCCGGGTTGGGTGCGGAAGATCTTGGGCGACAGCTCCGGCGGCCCGGGCACGAGGGGCCGCGCCGCCCACCGCGCCGTGGCCGGCCCCGCCCGGTCGATGACGTCGATGGTGCGGACGCCGGGCTGCGAACCCGAGGGCTCGTAGAACTGGTTCCGCACGAGGTCGGGCGAGACCGGCCCGCGGTAGGTGGTGAACCGGACGCTGTCGGTGACGTAGCCGTGGAAGACTCCGGCGACCGCGGTCTCGTTCGGCCGAAAGGCCGAGTAGATCATGCTGGCCGGCTCCGCCCGCGTGCCGTGGAGCGCGGTGTCGACCGTGGCGAGCTGCCGGTCGGTGAGCTCGGTGTGCAGCGAGGCCGGGATCCGCCCCTCCTGGTAGACGTGCAGCGCGTAGACGTACGGACTGACCGAGTCGTAGCCCGACACGTCGAGCTTCACCGGGCCGCGGCGCAGCAGGCCGCGCAGCCGCTCGGCCTGTGCCAGCGGGATGGAGGCGTACGGGATGTCGGCGGCCTCCTGCGTCTCGTGGTACCACCAGTCCGGCTCGACCGGCAGGAGGCAGGTCGTGGTGGCCCACGGCCCCCCGGTGGAGGTCGGGTCGACGAGCACGCCGACCGCGCCCGCCGCCCGCGCCCGCGTCAGCTGCGCGGGACCAACGCGGCACTGCCCGCCGGCGGGCTTGTCGGCGTCGATGCGCAGCAGGACGAGCTTGCCCCGGGCGTCGATCCGCCGGAGGTCGGCGTCCCGCCCCAGCCCGCCGTCGACCAGTTGGACCGTCTGCCGGCCGTCGAACCGCACCACCTCGAAGCCGGGGCGCTTGTACCAGTCGATCGGCAGGGTCGGTGTCAGCGCCAGCCGCTCGGGGGCGGTGGCCGCCACGGTCAGCATCGGCTTGCCGAGCACCCAGTTGACCCCGAGGTGGAAGGTGCCGACCGTCACCGGGGCGCTGGGGATGGCCCAGAACCTGGAGTTGCTGTAGCCGGTGAAGCTGAGGACGCCACCGCCGGCGCCGTTGCTGAATGTGCGGAAGGTGATCCGGGAGCCGACGAACGTCTCGGTCGGTCGCGGGGTGCCGACCGTCATCTGCTGGGCCGCGTCGCCGTCGCGGGTGATGGTGGTGTCCCCGGCGACCTCGAACTCCGGCAGTTCCAGGTTGAGGTGCTGCTCCCGGCCGTCGATCCGGAAGGTCGCGTAACCGCCGGACTCGTAGGTGCCGGGCGGCACCTCGTACGTCACCTCGAACGTGGTGCAGGGATCCTGGTCCAGGCACCGCGCGCTGACCGACTCGTACCCGGTCCCGACCGCGGCTCCGGCGACCTGGGCGAGCATGAATCCGCCGAGCGGGCAGATGGTCATGAGGCGGCTGTCGCAGTAGAACCGCTCGCCCTTCTGCCGCTTGACGATCTGGGTGACCCGGTACTTCGGCTGCCCGGTGTCGGTCTGCGGTCCGGCCTTGGCCGAGCGGAGCCCGGTGGGCCAGATCGCCACCGCGCCGCCGGCGAGCTTCGGAGTGGCCCGGTCGAAGAGGTAGCTGCTCAGCCCGCCCCGCTGTTCGCCGGTGACGGCGGCCCAGAAGGCGGCGGCCCGGCGAGGTTCGACGCGCAGGTCGACCGAGCCGTCGTCCGGGTGCCTCGCGGTGGTCTCCGCGCCGGGCAGGCCCGACACCCGCTTGTCCAGCGCCGCCTTGTCCAGCCGGTCGCCGTACTTGACGGTGACGGCGAGCGGGCTGCCGCCGCCACGCTCCGACTGGCCGGCGAGCCAGCCCAGGTCGAAGACCCTACGGTCGACGACGCCGCCGGCCACCAGCGCCTGCGCGTCGCTCGGCACGGCGTGGAGGATGGTGTCCGCTCCGCCCGGCCCCGTCCGGACGGTGACGTCGATCGTCGGGCGGGTGCCGTCGGCCCGTGCCGACGGGACGGCGGTGACTGTGTAACGGCCACCGGTCCGGGCCAGCGTGACCTCGTCGCCGGTGATCAGGGTGAGCTTGTAGGTGGGCTTGGTCAGCCCGGGTAGCGAGACCGCCCGTAGGCCGTCCTCGGCCGCGGCTCCGGCCGGCGCCGGGGCCCGCCCGGCCGGCTCGTCGGGCCGGGCGGCGGCGGCGACGGGCGCGGCCAGCACGGTCAGGAGGGCCGAGGCGGCGGCGAGCAGGCGTAGCCGACGGCGTCTGCGGGGGTGGGGGTTGCTGCCTGGTGTGGTCACGAATGGCTCCTTGTCGGGCGAGCTGGTGGGACCGCGCTGCACGGCGTCGTCCGGCATGTCAGCCACCTGCCCGGGCCAGCGACCAGTCCCGGGTCACGACCGCGTCGGCGCGGACCTGGACCGTCGCGGTGCCGGTCTGGTAGCCGGACGCGCGCGCGGTGAATTCGGTGCCGCCGGTCGCGGAGCTGAAGACCCAGTACAGGCCGTCGCCGAGTGCCGGGTCCGCCGGTGTGGTGACGCCCGTGCCGGTGTCCCCGGGCTGTTCGGTCCGGGACACGGTCGCGAAGACCGGCGCGCCGGTGTCGCGGTCGGTGACGAACCCGACGACCAGCCCGCCCTCGACCGGCCGGCAGGCGCGGTCGCCCACGAAGACGTCGTCGACGGCCCACCACCAGGCGTCGCGGCCCTGGTAGTGGAACCTGATCCGGACGTCCGCACGGTTGGCCGCCTGCGGCAGCGGCAGCGTGACCTGGCCGAACGCGTGCCTGGTGGTCTGCCGCCACACCGTCTTCCAGGTCCGGCCGCCGTCGGTGGACACGTCGACGGCGGCCCGCTGGCTGGCGTCGTCCGGGTAGTAGGACGTGCGGAAGGTGAGCTTCGGGGAGGCATCGCCGGAGAGGTCGATCGCCGGAGAGGTCAGGGTGGTGTCGAACCGCTTCCCGGCGCCGACCGTCGAGTCGGCGACGGCGAACCTGCCGTCACCGCCCTCGGGCACCGGTCGGTAGCCGGGATTGTCGAACCGCCAGCCCGGCCTGCCGGAGGTTCGCCAGCCATCGCGCGTGCCGGTGTCGGTCCAGTCGTCGAAGTCCTCGCCGACGCCGCTGAAGCGGTAGCCGGGGGCGGTGCAGCTCGACTCGTCGACGGTCAGCGCCGCGTCCTGGGTCAGGTCCGCCCCGCCCAGCTCGAACGTCCGCTGAGCGCCCCGGTATCCGGGGTACTGGGCGGTGACCCGCATGGTGTACGACGCGGATCCGGGCAGCCGCACGCTGTACCGGCCGGTCACCGGGTCGGTGAAGACCGGTCCGAGTGGATAGCCGTCGATGACGACCTTGGCGTACAACGGCCAGCCGTGCCCGGATCCGTCGGTCACGGTACCGCTGACCGTGCTCATCGGCTGAGGGGTCAGCCTGACGTCGACGGTGGCGGCTTCGCCCTCGCGGACCTGCGCCTGTGTCGTGCCGGCCGCGTAGCCGTACTTGCGTACACCGATCGTGTAGCTGCCCAACGGAAGGGCACCCGATTGGTAGGCGCCCTCCGCGTCGGTGGTCACCTCACGACTGACCGGGCCGGTGATCGTGACGGTGGCACCGGGCAGCGGCTTCGAGGTCCCGGCGTCGCTGACGGTGCCGCCGATCCTGCCGGTGGGTCCGCGCGGCGCCTGCCTCATCAGGGCGAGCGCGTCCAGTCGCCCCTCGCCGAAGGCGTTGTTGTCGTCGTCGGTGCCGCCGCACTGACCGTCCGGGTTGTCGACGGCCGTGCCGTCCAGCAGGGACCTGGTGGCCTCGGTGTCACCGACCATCGACGTGGCCGCCGACCAGACCAGGGCGACGGCGCCCGCGACGTGCGGGGCCGCCATCGAGGTGCCGTTGAGGCTGGCGTACGCGCTTCCCGGCATGCTCGACCGGACGTTCACGCCCGGCGCGGCGACGTTCGGCTTGATCTCGCCGTCCTGGCCGGCCCCGCGCGACGAGAACGGCGCGATGGTGTGGTCGGAGTCGTACGCGCCGACCGAGTAGTTGATCTTCCGGCTGCCCGGGGCGCCGCTCGTCCGGCAGCCCGGCCCGTTGTTGCCGTTGGCCCACACGCCGAAGATGCCCGACGCGGTCCACGCCAGGCTGATGTCCTCCAGGAACGGCGCGTCCGACGGGGTGGTGGTGCCCCACGAGTTGTTGATGACATGCGGTCGCTTGCCGGCGTCCGGGTTCTGGCCGTTGAGGTCCGTCGGCTCCAGCAGCCACTGGCCCGAACTGATCAGCGCGGCGTCGCTCGGGCAGCAGCCGTTTGCCGCGATCCATCGGGCCTTCGGCGCCACCCCGACCCGGTTCTCGGCGCCGTCGTCGCCGACCATCGTGCCCATCGTGTGCGTGCCGTGCCCGTCGCCGTCGCAGGGCGCTCCCCCGCAGGTGCCGGCCGCGTCGAACCAGTTGTAGTTGTGGTCGAACACGCCGTCGCCCTTGTTGCCGCGGTACTGCCGCGCCAGGGCGGGATGGTCGAACTGGACGCCGGTGTCGATCGATGCCACCGTGATGTCCTCGCCGCGTACGCCGAACTGCTCCCACACGTCGTCGGCGTTGATGTTGGCGACGCCCCACTCGACCGCGTCGACCGCCTGCCGGCCGACGCCCCTGGTGACCGGGGGCGGGGCGACCTTGAACGACGGCAGCAGCGAGCTGACCTCGGGCTTCGCGGCCAGCCGCTCGGCGAGGGCCTGGTCGCCGGTCACCTTGATCGCGTTCGTCGCCCAGAAGCTCTGGTGCGCTACGCCGGAGGCGGTGAGTTCCCTGCGTACCGCCCGCTGGCTCTCGTCGGCGGCCTGCCGCAGCGCCCTGGCCACCGCCGTACCGCGCGCGTTCCAGTCCCGGATCGACCGGGCCGCGCTCAGGTCCGCCTTCGCGTCGAAGTAGACCCAGAAGTCCACGGGGGACTCCTGGGCGCCGAGCTGGGACTGGAGCTGTGGACGGATCTTGGCCTTCGCGGCCGCTGCCGTCGGCTCCGGGGCGGTCGAGGGCAGCGCGGTGGCGGCGCCGTTCAGTGCGAGCACCGTGGCCACGGCGGCCACCACCACGGTCGCGATTCTTCGTCTCGACGGATGGGCTGGGCGCATGGGGGATTCTCCTCCGGGAGGGGTGTGAGGGCTGCGGCCGCGACTGGTCACAGCGGCAGGTATCGGTCGTCGTCCGCGACGTCGGTCCGGACGTCGGTGTCGTCGCCCGGTCCGCCCCCGGGACGGGACTCGACGCGCGTGTCGGCGGGGCGGGCGGTCTCCGGCGACGTCGTCTCGTCCTCGTCCGGGTCATCTCGATGCGGCATGCCAGCATCGTGGTCAACCGCGAGACGGTGCTGCGATCCCTCAGGTGAGTGAAACAACCCGCGACCGCCGGCGGGGAGTCACTCCCCCGCGCCCGTGCCGGGCTCGGCGACCAGCCCCGCGCCGATCGCCCGTGCGGTGAGCGCCGCCCGGGAGGAGACTCCGAACTTGCGCATCGCCGACTTCATCTGGCTCGCCACGGTGTGGTGCGAGCGGTGCAGGGCATCGGCGATCTCCCGGTTCGTCCGACCCTCGGCCGCGAGGGCGACGACCTCCCGCTCGCGGGGCGACAGGTCGGGGCCGTAGCCCTTCCGGCCGCCGCGCCACACGCGCGGCACCTGGCGGCCGTGCGCGCGCAGGGTACGGGCGACGCGGTCCACGTCGAGGCTCGCCGGCAGGGACGACAGTCCATCGAGGACGTCGGCGAGCAGGTCGAGCCCTTCCGGGACGGCCCCGGCCCGGATCAGGCACCCCGCCTGCCGCTCGCGGGAGAGCGCCGCGCCGTACGGCCGGGGAAGCGCCGCCCAGGCCGCGGCGGCCCGCCCGAACAGGACCGCGGCCGAGGCGTGGTCGCCCGCGGCCTCGGCGAGCAGGCCCCGGCAGTCCAGCACGGCGGCCCGCGGCGCCGGCAACCGCCCGGC
The DNA here is from genome assembly GCF_023896895.1 of Micromonospora sp. CPM1. Lineage (NCBI taxonomy): Bacteria > Bacillati > Actinomycetota > Actinomycetes > Micromonosporales > Micromonosporaceae > Micromonospora > Micromonospora sp. CPM1. Next base: position 132,653 of record NZ_JAMHIU010000001.1, on the reverse strand, counting down.
GGGCAGCCCTCGGGCGAACGCGTCGACCAGGTCCTGCGCCTGTGCCGTGGCTCCGACGGCGAGCAGGGCCTGGACGCGGGCGGGCACCACGTCGGTGCCCCACAGCCAGACCCCCTTCTCCGCGACGACCTCGCACGGGTCGCGGGAGAGCGTCAACGCCGCGTCGGGCCGGCCCTCGCGCAGCCGGATCTGCACCAACGTCGCCACCGCCTCGGCGACGGTGTCCCAGGCCCCGGCGTCGCGGGCGCCCGCCACCGCGCGTTCGATCTCCCGCGCTGCCTGGACGAGGTCCCCGGCCGCCATGCGCAGCAGGCCAATGATCATGATCGGCTCGACCCGGCTGACCGGGTGGAGATCGTCGGTGTCCGCCATCGTGGCAGCGCGCTCCGCGAGGCCGTTCCAGGCGCCCGTGAACCAGTCGAGGTGCAACCGGGTGGAGTCGACGAGCTCCCTGATCCTGACCTGCTCGTACTCGACGGCGAGCCGACGGGCGGTGGCGAGCCAGCCGTCGGCCTCCGCGTACCGCCCCCACCGCATGGCCCCGTCGCCGATGTTGAGGTAGCCGACGGTGATGATCCGGCGGTCCCTGACGGTCCGGGCCGTCTGCGGGATCTGCGCCGCCTCCGCCCAGCCGCGCTCGTCACCGAGTTGCAGCAGGGCGGGCGCGCGGCCGGCCGCGACCCGTAGCCGGTCCGACGGCTCAAGCGACCGCGCGAACTCGGCCGCCCGGTCCAGCCAGGTCAGGTGCCGGGCCGCCGGCGAGCGGCCGCGCGGCCAGCCCAGCAGCATCATGGCGACGGCGGGCGAGGCACGCCGACGGTCGAGGTGCGGCAGCGCCCGCTCCAGCTCGGCGTGCGCCTCGTCGAACTCCTCCATGTCGTTGAGGATCCGGGCGAGCTGGAAGCGGAGATTGGCCTCCACCCCCGGATCCGGGACACCTACGTCGAGCACCCGGCGCACGGCGGCGGCGAGGTCCCGCAGACGGCACGGGCCGGTGAAGGAACCGAACGGCACCTTCTCCACCAGCGCGCACATCTGCTCGGCGGGCACGTCGCCGTTGGTCAGCACGTCGTGCAGCAGCGCGCCCGCGGTCGTCTCGTCGCCGGTCTGCAGCGCCACGTCCGCGGAGAGTTCCGCGTACCTGCCCCACCTCTCGCCGTCGCCGACCTGCCGGAAGTGCCGCGCGAGCTGCGCCAGCGGTCGTGGGGTCACGGTTTCGAGCACCCGCCCCGCGCGCTCGTGCAGCGTACGGCGGTCCCGTTCGTCCATGGCGTCGTAGATGGCCCGGCCGGCCAGCACGTGGCGGAAGGACACCCTGTGGTGGTCCCGTCGGTGCAGCAGGCGACGGGCGACGGCTTCGGCCAGGCCGGCGGCGAACTCGGCCGGCGGCAGTTCGCTGATCCGCGCCAGCAGGTGTTCGGCGATGGGATCGGCGACGACCGCGGCGGCTCGGAGCACTGCCCGGGTGGCGCCGTCGAGTCGGCCGGCGTGCTCCAGCACGGTGTCCCGCACCGTCGGGGGCACCACGATCTCGTCCAGAGGAAGCCGCTTCCAGCCCTGGCCGCGACGAACGAGGTCGCCGCGTCGGGCCATCAGCCGCACGCACTCCTCGACGGCGAGCGGCACCCCTTCGGTGCGGGCGTGCAGGTGCTGGGCGAACTCGCCGGAGACCTCCTGGTTGGCCAGCATCGACGAGGCGAGCGCCGCGGTCCCGGGCTCGTCGAGCGGATCGAGGACGACTCGCAGCCGTGCGCGGTGCGGCCGAAGGCGTCCCGACAGGCGCAGCAGCCACGGGTCCCCCACCAGGTCCTCCGGGCGGTAGGCCACCACCAGGCTCGGCCCCTGGCCGTGCCGCTCGGCCAGGAACAGCAGGAACTCCCGGGTCGCGTCGTCAGACCACTGTGCGTCGTCGACGACGAGCAGGCCCACTCCGAGCCTGTCGAGCAGTTCGGCGAGGGCCCGGAGCACCCGGTGCCGGGCGGCGCTCGCGTCCCCGGCCGGCTCGGGGGTCGGCGGCAGGTGCTCCGCCCACTCCGGGAACAGCGGTCGCAGGGCACCGGCCAGGCTGCTGAGGCCCAGGCCCGCCACCGTGCCGACGTCGGTGGCAAGCAGCGCCTCGACGATCGGTCCCAACGTGTACGGCTCGCGCACGGGCGGACAGACCGCCGTCAGCGCGCAGTGCACACCGCCGGCGGGGGAAGCGAGGAACTCCTCCAGCAGCCGGCTCTTGCCGACGCCGGCCTCACCCTCGACCAGCACCAGCGCCGAGGTGTCGGTGAGCACCTGCTCCAGCCGGGCCAGTTCCCCCTCGCGGCCGATCAGCAGCGGGGCCGCCACACCGTCGACGTCCGGCTCCGCCGCGCCACGGCGGGGAGAGTCGCCGCCGACCACCACAGCCTCCACAGCTCGCCCGCTCGCACCTGCACAGCTGTCAATGATCATCGTTTATGTGGTGGTCGGCGGCAAGGCGTTTCGCCCGCTCGCCCGGCACCACGGGTCTCGCCATGACGCGTGGCGGACCCGCCGACGCCGGTGCGGGCTGTTCGAGCGGGCCGAGCGGCTCGGTCGGCCCGCACCCTGGCAGCGATGACCTGCACGTCTACGCCGTGGTGCTTGTGTTTCCCGGAGTAGTACGGCTTCTGGTCGGCGACCCGGTCGACCGGAATCAGGGTGCCGTCCAGGATCGCGTATGCCAGTCGGCGGATCCGGTCCATGGCGGTGGCCAGGTCGTCGGCGGCCGCCGCGAGCAGGGCTATCGCTTCCTGCACGTACCGCCATGCGGTGGTCACGCCGACGGCGAACCCGGCGGCCAGCCGGGTGTAGGTATCACCGTTGCGCAGGTGAGCCAGGGCGAGCAGTGCCTGGCGTCCCGCGTCGAGGCGCCGCCACGAGCTCATCCTCGACTCGGCCGGCATGGCCATCCAGCATCGCCGGCCGGCCCGTGACCAGCTCATTCACACCCGGATCGGGGAACGCAGTACACGTCGTTCGAGTTCGGCCGCACCCTGCGCTCCTGCGGCCTCCTCGCCTCCATGGGTTCAGTCGCCGACTGCTACGACAACGCCATGGCCGAAACGTTCTTCGCCACCCTCAAGACCGAACTGGTCTACACCCGAGCCTGGCCCAGCAGGCACGAACTGGAAATGGAGGTCTTCTCCTACATCGAAGGCTTCTACAACCCTCGCCGACGGCACAGCCGGCTGGGTAACGTCAGCCCCGACACCTACGAGAAGATCCACCGAGAGTCCCCGACAGACATCGAGGTGTCCGGCCGATAGGGGTCACTTCATCTGCCACGCCGTAGGCATGCATGAGCTGGGACCAGTCCGTCATGCCGGTGATCTAACCCTGACGATTCAACCTCTGTAACAGGGCAGCGTCGCGGGAGACCATCACGTCGAGCAGGCGGGCGCCTCGCCGCTGCAGCAGACGCGCGGTGAGGGTGGGGGTCAGGGAGAGGCTGACCGCGGCTAGCAGGATGGCCGCGAGCACCGGCGTCCACAAGTGACTCCCGGTGGTGGTGCCGATGATGCCAGGGAGAATGGCGCCCAGCAGGACCACGGGGAAGATCGTCATTTGTCCACCGGTCGGATCGCCTGCTCGTTGTCCAGGGTAGCGGCGATCGCGGGCATCGGTGCCGACAGCCGGCATCAGGAGCGCGATCAGCGGTGCCACGGCGCAGGCCACTGCGGCTGCGGCGATGGCGCCGCTGATGGCGACGACGCCCAGCGGAGAGCGGGTCACGGCCCACAACACGGCCGCCAGCACGATCGACGGTACGCCGAATAACAAGAACCATGCCGCCATCCGGCCGCGTACGTCAGCCTGAAGGGCGCCCGGTGTGGTGAGCAGCTGCCACAGGGCCGTGCCGTCCAGGGCGTAGGTGTTGACCGCGACCATCGCGCCGAACACCGCCGCAGCGGAACCCACGAGGGGCAGCGCCCAACTCCAGTCGGTGACCCCGATGATGAGCGCCATCAACAGCGGGGTCAGCCAGGCACTACGCAGTTCCACACCGCGCGCGGGATCCCGCGACCAGGTGGCCAGCTCTCGCGAGACGACAGCGGACACCTGCGGCGTCGTGAACGGAAGCGACAGCCCACGACCCGGTGCGTGAGGGCGTCGCGGCGTCACGAGGCGAGGTGGGCGGCGTAGGGCCCGCGCTGTCAGGGTGGTCCAGCCCATGTGCAGCAGTGCACCCAGGGCCAGGAGGGCCATCAGCGGCACGACGACCGTTTCCGTCCCGGCGTTGTCACGGGCGGCGATCGCGGCGCGGTACCCCCATCCCGTGGGCAGGAGGGCGAGCACGTCGATGATCGGCGCGGGTAGCTGCCCGAAGGTAGGGAGGACCAGGGTGGTGTCGCTCTGACCGAGGCGGGGCAGCAACCAGGCCGCGATCGGCACCCAGCCAGCGAACGACAGCGCGAGCATGACGGCGGTCTGGATGGCGGCCAGCCTCATCCCGGCCCGGGTCTGCAACAGCCAGGCCGCGATCACCGCCACCGTCTTACCCGCCCAGACCAGCAGATACAGCTGTGCCACCATCGCCACCGCGCCGATCGTGGCCGCCGTCAGGCCGCCCGGTGCGGCCAGCACGACCAGGGACGACAGACAGGTCAGCGTAACCAGCGGGCCGACGCCCAGCAGCTCGGTCCAGGACAAAGCCCGAGCCGCGCGCCATGGCCGCAGCGGATAGCCGCGTAACCAGTCGCGCGAGATGACCGACGGATCGTGGCGGGGCTGGGTCAGAGGGCCGAACAGCCACATGCCTCCCCATCCGGTGAGCGCCACGGCGATCCAGCCTTCGTGGAGCAGTCCGCGGTTGGCCACCGCTGCGCCGACGACCACCAACGCGGCCAGGGCCATACCGGCGACCAGGCTGAATCCGCGCTCGTTGTGCGGGCCGTTGCGAAGCAGGCGTAGCTTCAGCGCGAACAGGGCTCGGGTCATGTCAGCCACCTCAACGGGCGGACCGGATCGGCGCCGACCAGCTCGACGAAACGTTCGTTGAGCGTCCCGTTCGCTGCCACCTCGTCTACCGGCCCCTCGACCAACACCCGGCCACCGGCCACCAACGCCACCCGGCGGCAGTTGCGTTCGACGAAGTCCATCATGTGGCTCGACATGACCACCGTGCCGCCGGCGGCGACGTACTGTGTGAGCACCTGTTCGATGGAGCGGGCCGAGACCGGGTCGATTGCCTCGAACGGCTCGTCGAGGACCAGCACCCGGGGGCGGTGCAGCATCGCCAGCGCCAGATTGATCTTCTTGCGCATACCGGTGGAATACTCCACGATCAGCGCGCGTGGAGCAGCGTCGAGGCCAAGGATCTCCAGCAGGTCCTCGGCGCGGACCCGCCAGCTGTCATCCAGCCCACGCAGCCCGGCGCTGTACCGCAGCGCCTCGGTGGCGGTCAGCCGTTCGGGTAGCGACAGCCCGTCCATCATGATGCCGAGCTGGGCGAGCGCGGCTTGCCGATCGGTTCGCAGGTCATGACCGGCGATCCTGACCGTGCCGGAGGTCGGCTCCCGCAACCCGCACATGGCCGTCAGCGTGGTGGTCTTGCCGGCCCCGTTCGGGCCGACGATGCCGTAACACATTCCCGCTGGGATGCTCAAGCTGACCCGGTCGACGGCGAGTACAGCGCCGAAACGCTGGGTGAGGTCAGTTACCTCAACGGCTGGGACAGTGTAATCGAACACTTGCATCGTCTCTTTCCGGCAAGGAACGGCAGACCGGTCAATTCGGCCGCACTATTCGTCGATCAGGCCGCGGATCTCGTCCATGCGACAGGACGTCGAAGCGGGTTGCCGGAGCAGCGCAGTCGGATGAGCTATCACTCGGCGGTGTGCGTGAGGATGGCGACGGCCAGTTCCTCGTGCACCTCCGGCGGAAGCGTATGCCCCATGCCCGCCGTGATCATCAGCCGCGCTCCCGGGATCTGCTCGGCGATGATCGCGCCGTGACCCGGCTTGACCGGCTCGTGGCTGCCCTCGATGACCAGCGTGGGCGCCTTCAGCTGGTGCAGCACGCCCACCGGCTCGAAGTCCGGGCTGGCCGCAGCGGCCAGCCGGTGGTTGGCCACCGCCGTCAGGTCGCGGGCCCGGTCGTAGATTCGTTCCTGTAGCCGGCGCGCCGCGTCCCCGTCGAACGGCAGCCCGGTGCCGTGCAGCACGCGCTGTTCGGCGATCATGCTGTTGATCTGGGTGCGCCGGTCCTCGGGCGGTGCGGCGGTCATCAGCGCCCGGTAGAAGGCCACGAACTCCGGCGTCGGCTCGGGCAGGCTGTCCTCGGGCTGCGGCTGCCTCAGCAGAGCCCGCAGGATCACCTGACCTTCACCGCCGCCGAGCGGCGAGGAGGCGATGACGGTCAGTGAGCGCACCCGCTCCGGCTGCTCCACCGCGACGAACTGGCCGAGCAGCCCGCCGGCCGAGTGGCCGACCAGGTGGGCGCTCTCCAGGCCGTGGGCGTCCAGCACGCGGTACACGTCGTTCTTGATGTCGTTCCACGTGTACGGCTGTGCCGCGAAGTCGACCGTGCCCGACATGCCGGTGTCACGGTGGTCGTACCGGATCACCCTGCGGCCTCCGGCGACAAGGCGGCCGACGAACTCGTCCGGCCACAGAACGCCCTGCGACATCGACCCCATGATCAACAGGATCGGCGCATCTGTTACGGCGCCGAACTCTTCACTCCAGATGTTCACCTCAGTCATGTCTCAGAGCATGTCCTCTTCCGCTGCGGGCGCCTTCTGTAGAACTACTAGTCGCGCCAGTTCCGTGCGGGAGCCGATGCCCAGCTTCGGGTAGATCTTGTACAGGTGGTACTCGACCGTGCGAGGGCTCAGGAACAGCTGGGCGGCGATCTGCTTGCTCGACAACCCGTCGGCGACCAGGCCCGCGATGCGCAACTCCTGCGGGGTCAGCGCGTCCAGCACGGCCGAGCCCGGGGCCTGCCCGCTCTCGCCCGCCGCCCGCAGCTCACCTTGTGCGCGCCTCGCCCACGGCTTCGCGCCTGCCCGCTCGAACGTCTCCCACGCCATCCGCAGATGCGCCCGCGCGTCGCCCGGCCGCTGCGCTCGGCGCAGGCGCTCACCCAGCAGTAGAGCCGTCCTGGCCTCCTCGAACGGATTGGTGTGCAGCCGCAACGCCTCGCCGAAGGCGTCCTCGGACGACTCGGCCAAGCCCCGGCAACGGGCCAGCAGGGCGCGCGACTCAGACGTCGCGGCGTACGCCGACCATCGCTCGTACGCCTCGAGCGCCGCCCGCGCACCCACCTCGTCGCCCGCGCCCAGGGCGGCCTCGACGCGATCCGGCGCCGTCCGCCACACCACGGTGGGATGCCCGACACCCGGTCCCGCCTCGGCGATGGCCGTGAAGCGGTCATGCGCCGTCGCGTAGCGTCCCAGGCACAGGTCGAGCAGCGCCAGCGCGTACGCGGCGACCCCTGCCCGCAGACCTACCCGGTGCGGTATGGCGATGGCCAGCGCCTCGCGGGCCTGCCGTTCACAAATCTCCTCCTCGCCTCGCAGCGCCGCCAGGACCGCCAGGTTGGCCAGGTGCGCGGCCACAGTGTTCTCATAGCCGGCCTCGCGGGCCAGTTCCAGGCCCTCCTCGGAGATGGCCTGGCTGCTTGCCAGCCGCCCGGCGATGCGCTCGGCCGTCGCCACGAACTCCAGCACGACCGGCAGCTGCCCGGTCATCCCCGACATCCTGGCCACCCGTCCGGCCCGCTCGGCCATCTCGGTCGCCAGATCCGACTCGCCCAGATGGCTGGCCGCGGCCGCCGCCCACAGGTACTCCGCCGCCTCCCCCAGCTCGCCGACCCGCGCCAGCGCCCGCCGCAGCAGACCCGGACCGGCAGCGTCGCCATCCAGCGCCAGACCGATCCCGGCAACCGTGTCCCGCAAGAATCCCTCGCGGTGCCCTGCCGCCCTCCGCCCGAGCTCGATGATGGCCGCCGTGTCGCCGACGTACGAAGCGGCCTCCGCGGCATCGGCCAGCATCTCCAGGCTGTCGCCCGCCGCCAGGATCCGCACGGCCTCAGCGGCGTTGCCGGAGTTCAGCTCAAACCTGCCCTTGAGCTGGGCGATCTCCACGGCGAGGCCGGCATCCGCGCCAGCCTGGTCACGGGCCTCGGCCAGCAGCGACTCCGCCTGCCCGGGGCGACCACCAAGCCAGGCCGCGACGGCGGCGTCCTTCAGGCGGGCAGCACGGGTGCGCGGCTCGGGGGTCAGCTCGGCGGCCCGGGCCAGGGCTGCGGCAGCGGTGCCGTACCCACCGCGGTCGCGCGCCAGCTCCGCGGCGGTCACCAACTCGGTGGCGGCCCGCTCGTCCTGGCCCATGGCGGCTCCGGCCAGGTGCCAGGCGCGACGCTCACCCTCGGTGAGTTCCGCCAGTACGGCATGCACCCGGCGGATCCTGGCCGGGGTGTCCGCCTCGTGCACCGCCGACCGGATGAGCGGATGGCAGAAGCGCACGCGCGTACCCGAAAGCTCGGCCAGCCCGGACTCCTCCAGCTCGGCCAGCGCCATCCGCCCGGCCCACGTCCCCATGTACTCTCCGGGCAGTACCGTCCGCTCGGCGGACAACCGGTCGGTGGCGCGCAGGACCAGGTCGAGGTCAGCCTCCACGGCGGCAACCAGCGCGAGCAGCCGGGCGGAGGCGGACAACGCGGCCACCCGGTCGCCGAACAGTCGGGTCCCACCGGGCAGCGGGTCGGGCAGCGGTTCGCTGCCGGCGAGTTGCGCAGGTGTCAGGCGGGCGGCTATCTCGCCCAGCGCGAGCGGGTTCGCGCGGGTCAGCGTGACGAGTTCCCGCGCCACACAGGGCTGCACACCGCAGCGGGACTCCAGCATCTCGGCTGCGGCGGCTCCGGGGAGGCCACGCACCTCCACCGTCAGAGGCACACCCTTGACCGGAGCGTCCCCGCGCACGGCGAACAACATCGCGATCTTTTCGGTCTCCAGCCGCCTGGCGGCGAACAGCAGTGCGTCGGCCGAGGCCTGGTCGATCCACTGGAAGTCGTCGACCACACAGATCAGCCCATCCGGCGCGGCGGCTTCGACCAGCAGCGAGAGCACGCCAGCGCCCAGCAGGTACCGGTCGCCGGCAGTGTCCGCGGCGAGCCCCAGCGCCGCGCACACAGCGTCGTGCTGCGGTTCGGGCAGCGCGTCGAGCATGCCGGTCACCGGCCACAGCACCTGGTGCAGCGCGGCGAACGCGAGGTCGGTCTCAGCCTCGACGCCGGTGGTCCGCAGCACACGCATCGCGCCGCCACGCACGGCCACCGCGTCGAGCAGGGCCGTCTTGCCCACGCCTGCCTCGCCCCGCAACACCACCGCACCACCAACGCCGTCGCGAGCCCGCGCGATCACCTCGTCGAGTGCGCTGACCTCCGCCGACCTGCCGTAAAGCACGAACAACCACTCTAGGAGACTTCCACGCCGTCCCATCCCCACAGAGTCACTTCTCACAAACGGTGACACGGCGTGAACGTGCAGGTCATGACCGCCGCCACCGGCCGCCTCGTCCGGCTTCACCGAGATGCGGTCCACGACCCGACCGCAGCCCGCACACACGGCATCATCGACGCATTGACCAGGACAGACGCGATGACTTTCACCGGCAAGGGGCCACCTAGGGAGCCCACGGCAGCGTGGCACCCCGATCAAGCGGGGCACCGCAGCACGGTTGTCGGCGTACGGCTTCCAGTGCAGCGCTAGGTACGCCAGACACACACGTCGGAGCACCAGCCGCGCCGATATCGTGCGGTGAGCGCGCCAGCGTTCGATTTCCCATGCTCACACTGAGTCGGTCGGGCAACGGACTGCGGCAGAAGCACGCGCTGATGTCGGCATCGTGGCACGCGTGTGCGCGTTTCGCTGGCTCTGTACCTTGAGCGCGGTGGATGATGCCGAACTGCTTGAGCTGTGGTCGTCGTCAAATCGCTCACCGATCCGCTGCGTCGCTGGCTGGCCGGCGGCTGCCTGTCATGGCACGGGCGGCGGCCACCGGGCAGACTTGACGCGGTGTCAACAAGGCGAGCTGCCTCGGCGGGTACAGGGAAAGGCCATCCTGTGACGTCGAGTCGGCGATGGGGACGATGGGCGTGGGTGCGGCGTTGCGGGTTCTACCTGCTGGGCTCGCTACTCTCCGGGGTCGCCACGGTGCTCGCGCTGCCGCTGCTGTGCATCCCGGGGCCGTCCCGGCTGTGGGCGGACTGGCACCGCTACCGTGCCGGCCGGCTGCTCGGCGCGCCGTTTGCATCGCGTCCTGCTCTGCGCGCGACAGGAGGCGGGGCACGGGCCGATTCGGCCACGGTCCGTACCTCCCGCGCCCTGCTGTGGCTGCCGGCGAACGCGCTGACCGGGGTGGTGTTTGGCCTGCCCGCGCTGCTATGCACGGGCAACATCGTCGTCGCCTTGATCGCCACACCGCTGTGGTGGGCGTTCAGGCCGGAGGACCGGCCACGGCTGTTCATCGACGTTCCGGTGACCGGCTGGGCGACAGCCCTCACCCTCGGTCCACTGCAGATCCTCCTCCTCACCGGGCTGGCGTACGTGGGCTTCGCACCGATCGCTCGCGCACACGCCCGAATTTGCCTGGTGGTGCTGTCGCACTCGACGAACGACGAGCTCGCCGAACGGGTCGCCGTGTTGACCCGCACCCGAGCGGACGTGCTCGACGCGCACGGCGCGGAGCTGCGCCGGATCGAACGCGACCTGCACGACGGCACCCAGGCCCGGCTGGTGGCCATCGCGATGCGGCTGGCCGTGGCCCGGCAGGCGTTCTCCGACAATCCGCGGGACGAGCAGTTTGTGGAAGGACTCCTCCGGGAGGCACACGAAGGAACCGAAGAGGCGATGACCGAACTGCGCGAGGTGATCCGCTCCGTCTATCCGCCGATTCTCGCCGATCGGGGCCTCGACGGTGCCCTGACCGCCGTGGCCACCGGCTGCGGCGTGCCAACCCGGCTGGACATCGGCGACCTCGAACGGGTCCCGCCGGCTGTGGAGGCCGTCGTCTACTTCACCGTCGCCGAGGCACTCACCAACGTCACCAGACACAGCCAGGCGACCGCGGCCGGCGTACGGGTGAGCCGCACGGCGGATCGGTTGTCGGTGGTGATCACTGACAACGGTACCGGCGGTGCCGACGATCGGCGGGGCACCGGCATCGCCGGGATACGGCGCCGGGTACTCGCGCTCGACGGCACCGTCGAGGTCGACAGTCCGGCCGGCGGGCCGACGGCCATCACCGTGGAACTGCCGTGCGGGTGGTGATCGCCGAAGACAACGTGCTGCTGTCCACCGGGCTGGAACTGCTGCTGGGCCGAGCGGGCTTCCAGATCGCCGCCGTCGCCGAGGATGCGGCGGGTTTCCTCACTGCGGTGCGGGAGCACCGGCCCGACGTCACAATTGTCGATGTCCGGCTGCCGCCGTCGTTTCGCGACGAAGGTATCCGTGCCGCCCTGCAGGCCCGCCGGGAGCATCCCGGCCTGCCGGTCCTGGTGTTGTCGCAATATGTCGAGCAGCAGTACGCCGCCGAACTGCTCTCCACCACCGGAGGTGGCGTCGGCTATCTCCTGAAGGACCGGGTCAGCCGGGTGGACGGGTTCGTCGACGCGCTGCGCCGCGTCGCCGCCGGTGGTACCGCGATGGATGCCGAGGTCATCGCCCAGCTCGTCCAACGCGCCGGCGACCCGATCGCCGCCCTCACCCCACGCGAACGCGAGGTGCTCGCATTAATGGCACAGGGTCACGACAACAACGCGATCGCAACGCAGCTGGTTATCACCGACAACGCTGTCCACAAGCACATCGGCAACATCTTCGCCAAGCTCGGCCTCGCCGTGACCGACAGCGGCCATCGCCGCGTCCTCGCCGTCCTCGCCTACCTCAACGCCGGGGGCCAGATGAGCGGTCGCTAACCTGACCCCCGTCTTCGTCGTCGATCACTCGCGAGCCGCCGCCAAGCGGCTCACTCGCGCCCGCCGATCGCGTCGACCGGCGCGGATCGCATCGCATACCGGGTGGCCATACTGATCGCAACCCAGGAGAGTGCGATGGTGAGCGTCACGATCGCCATGAGCCCGGTGAGGGAAATCGTGGGAACGGACGACTTCGTCAATCCGAGGCTGATGCCGATCAGCGGTGGGATCGTTGCCAGCAAGCCGAACAGCAGCGCCGAAAAGACCACGATCCTGGCCTCGCCGTTCATCATCGCGCGGACCTGGTCTCGGCTGGCGCCGATGAGTCGCAGCATCGCGAACTCGCGAACTCGCGCCGCTGTGGCCATCACGAGGGTGTTCACCACGGCGATGGCGATGTAGCCCAGCAGCACCGTCTGGAATAGCAGGTTCAGCGCCCAGTCACCCGAGCCGCCGGACCCGGGTGCGGCCAGGAACGTCTGCCGGTCGCCGACCTGGACCGTGGGGTAGTGTGCGACGGCGCCACGTAGCGCGCCGACGAGCGCCTCTGGGTCGGTCCCGTGCACCGATCTGATCAGTACTGCGGTGACCACCCGCGCGGTGGTGTGGGCGATGACGAGGTCGTTGGGCAGGGTGACGTCCCCGAAGCCCAGGCCGTTCTCGTAGATCGCCACCACCCGTGGCTTGACCACCGTGCCGTCGCCGAGCCGGAGCTCGATCGTCCCGCCGACTTTCGCTCGGACGGTCTGCGCGACGACCCGGCTCAGCGCCACCGCGTCGCCCCGCAGGTCGGCGATGTCGCCCTGGTCCACCGCGAGGTCCATGGTTTCGGAGAGCCGTTCGGGTGCCACGCCCTGGGCGGCGAAGACCTTGGTGGCGGTGCTGTCCTCGGACGGGAATGTCAACAGCACCTGCGTCCGCGCCATCGGCGTCGCCACGGCGACGCCGGGCACGCCGCGCACGGCGTCTACGACCTCCGGAGACACACCGGCACCGGACGAGGCGGTCAGCACGTGGTCGGCCCGCAGGCCGTTCTCGAGTTGGTGCTGCGCTCCGGCGGTCGTCGTGGAGGCGCCGAACACCTGCACGGCGGCCAGGGTTACGCCCATGGCCAGCGGTGTGGTGGCCGAGCTGAGCCGCTGCGAGTTGGCCCGCGCGTTGGCCTGGGCGAGGAAGCCGCCGGCCGTGGTCTGCCGGTTCAGGCGCGAGCCGAACAGCACGATGGTGCCGCGAAGCAGCAGGGGTCCAAGACACCCGAGCGCCACGACGAACAACAGGACCGCGCTCCCCGCGGTGTCGGCGGCCGAGTCGCCCGGCGACGCGACGTTGCCCAAGGTCAGCAGCAGCCCGAGCGGGATGAGTAGGACGCCGATGGTCAACCGGACCCAGCCGAGTTTCTTGGGCTCGACCGTGGCGTCTCCGATCGCCTCGACCGGGCTGACCTTGGCCACCCGGCGCGCGACCAGCCAGCCGGCGAGCCGGGCGCTGGTCATGCACAGCACCAGCGCGGCCAGGAGGGGCAACAACCCCACCCGCATCTGGAAGTCCGGAGGCATCGCGTCCGCGAGGACGAACACGCCGCGCATCACGAACGCGAGCGCCACACCGGGCATCGCGCCGACGACGGCGCCGACCGACGACACGAGGGTCATCTCGGCGCCGATCATCCGGTGGATCTGTTTTGGCGTCGCGCCGATGGCCCGCAGCACGGCCAGTTCGCGTCTCCGCTGCCGCACCGACAGGGCGAGAGTGCTGGCCACCACGAACACCACGATCAGCACCATGGTGCCGCCGAACGACGCGGCCGACTCGACTACTAGGCTGCGGGCGTCGCCTACGTCCAGGAACTCCACGTCGCCGCGTCCCGCGCCGGTATGGGCCACCACGCCCGGCACGGCGGCCGTGATGCGTTCGGCCAACTGCTCAGGGGTCACACCGGGTGCGGCGAGCACGCCGATGGCGTCCACCCGGTCCGGACGGCCGGACAGCTTGGACGCCTGATCGTCGGTGACGAACACGGCGGACTGCCGGTCCAACCCATCCCCCGGCGCGGTGGCAATACCCACGACGCGGTAGGACGACGGGATCGAGCCGACCACGAGGCGAACCGTCGCGCCGAGCGACATGTCGCCGCGCGCGGCGAGGTCGGCGTCGAGCACGACTTCGTCGGGCGCGGCGGGTGCGCGGCCCTCGCGGACTCGGAACGGCGCGAGCGCCGCAGCGGACCAGCCGTGTCCGAACATCGGGAAGCCGTCCGGGCCGGCCACTGCGTCGCCGTTCGAGGTCAGCACGCTGACCTCGACGTTGACGTCTCCGATGGCCGACTGAACACCGGGCACCGCAGCGACGGCGGCGATCTTGTCGGCGGGCAGCGTGACGCGCTCGCTGTAGCGGACCTCGGCGGTCTCGTCCAGCCAGAACGACTGCTCAGCGCCGAGGACCACCGCTGCGCCCGAGTAGCGCTCGGGGGTCACGCCGGTGCCGAGGCCGGACACCAACAGTATCCCGCATGCGGTGATCACTGCCGAGCCCGCGGCGATCGCGAGGAAGGAGCCGACGAAACCGCCCTTGCGCCCCTTGATCGTGCTCCACGCCAGCGACAGATCTTTGCGGTACGGCACCACGAGGTGGACCAGCCGCCGGATGCGCCGGATCACCACTCGCCCAGGTGCGTCATGTGCGACGCAACCTGCTCCGGAGTGGGTCGGGTCAGCTCGCCCGCGATCCTGCCGTCGGCGAGAAACACGACCGAGTCGGCGAAGGAGGCGGCGACCGGGTCGTGGGTGACCATCAGCACGGTCTGCCCCATGTCGTCCACGACGTGTCGCAGCAGTTCCAGAACCTGCTTGCTGGACCGGGTATCCAGCGCGCCGGTCGGCTCGTCCGCGACCACCACGTCCGGGTGGGTGATCAGCGCGCGGGCGACCGCGACTCGCTGCTGCTGACCGCCGGAAAGTTCGCTCGGCCGCCGCGTGACATGCTCACCGAGGCCGACCGCGGCGAGCACGTTTCGCAGGAACGCCTGGTCGGCCTTCCGGTCCGCCAGCCGCAGCGGCAGCGTGACGTTCTCCTCGACGGTCAGCGCCCCCAGCAGGTTGTACGCCTGGAAGATGAACCCGATCCGGTCGCGCCGCAGTTCGGTCAGCTCGCTCTCCGACGTGCTGGACAGTTCCGTGTCGCCCAGCATGACCCGGCCCGACGTCGGCCGGTCCAGACCGGCCGCGCAGTTCAGAAATGTGCTCTTGCCGGACCCGGACGGGCCCATGACGGCGGTGAACGTGCCGCGCGGGAAGTCGGCAGTCACCGCGTCGAGAGCCCGTACCGCATTCTTCCCCGACCCGTACTCCTTCGACACCGACTCCAAGCGCACCGCGTACGACGATGCCCCCGAAGTCGGCGATGCGCGGGTGTATGGCGAGTCGGTCGGGGCGGTCTCGGCGTGCGGGCCGCGCCGTCTCGACGGGTCCCTCGTTGATCTCATGCCGTCCGATGCTAGGAGTGGCGGCGGCCTGGGCTGATACCTCCTACTACCGGAACTGAGGTACAGCCAGCTGTAGTTTCGCCGCGATGTCCAGCCGGGAGTTGATGTTGTCACAAACCCGAATCCGCTCCGTCGGTCCGCACTTGGAACTCCTAACTCTTTGAGCGTTGGAGTCGGCGCCAGCAGATGACGGCGCAGGCGAGGGTGAGGAACGCTTCGTGGATGTCGTCGCGGATCTCCCAGCGGATTCGGAAGGCGCCGGAACCAGTGCGGCAGGGCGATGGTCTGCACGACGACCCATCGTCGAGTGCCGAGTCCAGAGCCGTGCACGATGCCGCGCGCCCTGACCTGATGGCGAGCGCTCTGCACGAGTTCTTTCAGCGAGGCACCGGCGTAGTGCGACCGGCCGGCATCACGATCTGGCCTGCCGCCTGGACCGATCCCAGCGTCAATTGCACCCATGCTTCGTCACCAGAGGAAGCCTCGCTTCGAACACCGGCTGCCCCAGCGCGCCGTGGCATACACCCGGGTCTGACCTTTCAAGCCTGGGTCACTGTTTCGACCGGCCCGTCCGCCCTGGGCTGAAGCATCAGCGGTACGTGCCCGTGGGCGAGGGTCGCCGCTACCTCGGACGTCTGCAGTGGGCGATCATGGCGCGACGACAACGTTCGCGAGTGGTTCGCCCGCTGCGTGCCGCCGGACCTGGTTGACCAACAAGCGGCGAGCCCGGGGTGACAACGCAGCGGTCAGGCCGCCGACGTGCGGGCTGATAAGGACATTCGGCGCGGACCACAGCGGGTGACCAGCGGGCAGCGGCTCGGGCTCTGTAACGTCCAAGGCGGCGTGCATCCGGCCTTTGCTGAGTTCGGTGAGCAGCGCGTCGGTGTCCACCACTCGGCCCCTTGACACGTTTACCAGCAGGGCCCCGTCGGCCATCTTGGCTAGGAAGTCCGAGTTCACCATGCCTTCGGTTTCCGGGGTTAGCGGTGCGGAAAGGATGACGACGTCCGCGTGCGGCAGCATGTCCGCGATCTCCGAGATCGGCCGAACCCCGGGGCGGGCAGTCCGGGCCACCCGGCTGACGGCTACCTCGAACCCGGCGAGCCGGCGTTCGATCGCGGCGCCGATCGAGCCGTAGCCGATGATGAGGACCCGGGCGTCAGCTAGTCCACGCGACCAGTACGGGTCCCAGCGGCCCTCGTCGCCCGCCCGAACGAGTTGCGGCAGTCCGCGCCGGGCGGCGAGCGTAAGCGCCACGGCGAGTTCGGCGGTAGCCGCATCGTGAACACCCCGGCCGTTGGCCAGGGTCAGACCAGGCCGCAGGAATGGCAGGACGTGGTCGTAACCAGCGGTCACTGTCTGCACAACGTTGAGCCGAGGCATCCGAGTGATCGGCTCACACAGGCGCGGATCGATGATCCCGTACGGCACTGCGTACAACTCGACGTCGTCCAGGTTCTCTGGGAGGGGTTGCGTGCCGTCGTAAAGCCCGACGTCGAGATCGCTGAGGTCGGCCACGGCGTCGGGGTGAGGCAGCAGGTAACGCATGCCGATCATCATGCCGCGGCGGACAGTCGGATGTCCGGGAGCACAGCGGCCGACATCCGTTCATCGGCACGAACGTGCGCAGGATGAGCCAAGGAGAGATCACAACCTTGGTGACCGCGCTCGGCGACATCACCACCGTGCTCCGTAACGCCGACCCAGCCGACAAAGCCGAGGTCTACCGACAACTCGGCCTCCGACTGAACTACCAGCCGGAAACGCAAACGGTGCGCGCTGAAGTCGATCTCAGCGCACACCGTGGGGTTATCGTTTGTGTCCGAGGGGGGACTTGAACCCCCACGCCCTATACGGGCACTAGCACCTCAAGCTAGCGCGTCTGCCATTCCGCCACCCGGACCTGCACGTACCAGCCTACCCGGTCGACCAATGTGAGCTACTCACCGCATCGGTCGGCCCGGCGGGCCGCACGGGGCATTACTGTACACGGCCCGGAACGATCATGCACATCAGCTCCAGCGCAGCATGTTTGCGCAGGTCAACGGCCACATAGATCGGGTGGGTAGCGCGCAACAGGCCATTCCGGGCAGCATTGCTCCCGTGTCCCACCCCTCCCCGTTGATCGCCACTCAACACCAGGCCCTCGCGCTGCGCGCCGCGGGTGACCTGACAAGCGCCCGCCGCCTGCTCGCCGACGCGATCATCGCGGCCCGCCCGGCGTACGGCGAGGACCACCAGGATGTCCTGGCCACCGGCCACCTGCTGGCCCGGCTGCACCGCGAGGCCGACGACCCGGCCGCCGCCCGGCGCGTACTCGAGGAGGCCTACGCGGCCGGCGAGCGCCGCCGCGGCGAGGCCGACCCGCTGATGCTCGCGCTCAGCTTCGACCTCGCCGGGGTGTCCGAGGAACTCGGCAACCGGCACGAGGCCCGCCGCAACTACAGCCGCGTGGCGACCGCCGGGGCCGCCGTGCTCGGTCCGGACCACCCCGCGGTACGCGCAGCCCGCCAGTACCTCGGCGGCTCCGCCGCCGCTCCCGCGGGCTATGGCCCCTCCCCCGGCGGCTCCGCCGCCGCTGCCGGAACGCACCCCGCTCCGCCCCCGCCCGGCTACCCGACTCCGGGACGCCCCGGGCACCCTTATCCAGCAGTGCCCGGACATGCCGATCCGGCACCGCCGGGGCGCCCTGGCCCGGTCCGGCCCGGCCAACCCGGTCCCGCCTCCTCCGGCTACCCCGGGCACGGAGGGTCCGAGCCGACCGTCTCGCTGCGGCCTGTCCCACCGCCGCACCCGCACGCTCCGGCACCGCCCCGGCCCGTCGTCCCGGGTGCGCCCGTCGCGCATTCGCCGGCGCCCGGTTCACAGTGGGCTCCCCGCCCGGGCCCGGCACCGCAGACGCCCCGCGCCGGGCAGCCACCTCATCAGGCCGCGCCGATCGTCCCTCCGCCCTCGGTGCCTCCTGCCCCGCCCCAGCACCCTGCCGGCACCGGGCCGAGCGGACCCGCAAATCCGTGGGCGCCGCCCTCGCCGGCTGCCTCAGAGGCGACGACCCGGTTCGCGCCCATCACGGAAGAGGCCACCTCCCGGTTCCCGGTAGTGCCCGTCGAACCCACCGCACCAGCGCCACCGCCGGCTGCCGGGGTCGCCCCGCAGACTCCCGGCGTCCGTCCGGTGCCCCCGGCCCACGGTGTCACCCCGGTTCCGTCGGCTCAGGGCGTGACCGCGGTTCCACCGGCTCCAGGCGCCACCTCGCTTCCGCCGGGAACCTACGGTCGACCGGCCGTCGCTCCCGGCGTGACGCCGGTGCCGCCCCGCGCCCCGGTTGCCGCGCCCCCGCACCCGGCGACCTCCGGCGCGTCCGTGCCCCCGCCGGCCCCCGGAGCCCCGGCGGCAACGCCGGGAACGCCGGGAACGCCGGGAACGGCAACCACGGCGGGCGCGCCGGCGCCCGCGAGGCCGGCGGTGCCTCCGATGCCGGGCCCGGCGTCCTCGGCCGCCGCAGGGCATGGCGCGCCCGTCTCCGCGCCGCCCGCCCCCGCGCGTCCGGTCCCGCCACCACCGAGCGTGGCCGGCGCGCCTCCGGTCCCGCCACCACCGGCGCCGAGCGTGGCCGGCATGCCTCCGGTCCTGCCTCCGCCGGTGCCCGGCACCGCTGGGAGACCGCTACCGTCCCCGCAGGCACCCGGCACTGCCGGCACCCCGCCGCAGACGTCCGGCACTGTCGGCGTCTCGCCGCAGAGGCCTGGCAAGGCGACTACGCCGCAGCCGCACCCACCGATGCCCGGGACAGTCGGCGCGTCCCCGCTACCGCCTCCGCCGGTCATCCCGCCGCCGCCCACAATGCCGGTCGTCGAGACGCCACCCTCCACCGGAGGCACTCCGGCTTCCCGGACCCCAGCGGCCGGAGTCCTGCCACCGCCTCCTCCGACCGTCCTCCCGCCGGCGCCACGCGTCCCGTCGCCGGAGCGCGGTGTCCTACCACCACCTCCGGCCGCTCCGGTCGCCCCGCCGGGCCCGACCCGGTCCGCCCCGCCGCCGGTCACCACTGCGGGCTCGACGGCGCCTCCGGTCCCGGTTGACCAGCCGGTGGCGGAAACCCGGGCGGCCACTGCCACCTCAGCGGCACCCACCTCGGCCCCCGTGGCGCCCCGACCGGCGCCGGCCCAACGGGCGACGCCGACGACCGAGACCGTCCCCGCTCCCCCGCGTCCCGATACGAACCGGGCGGCCGACGCCGAAACGGGCGAGCCCGGTGCCACGCCGCCCGTCCCCGGTGGACCGGGCTGGGACAAGCCGACGATCCAGGTGCAGCAGATCGGCCCGCTGCTGGAAGAGGAGGCGGAGCGCAACGCCGCAAAGGCAGCCCGCGACGCTTCGGCGAAGCCCGCAGCGACAACCTCCGCCGGCGAACCCCCGGTCAGCGCACCCCCGGCCAGCAAAGCTCCTGCTGACACGCCGTCGGCCGGCTCGTCCGGGATGATCGCTTCCGCAGCGAGCGCATCGCCGGTGAGCACGTCCCCGGTCAGCGGACCGCCGGTGAGCGCGCCCGGTACGAGTGAAGGCGGCTCGGATGGTGCACCGGTCACCGACGCCGGTGCGCCTCCGGCGGGCGGAGCACCGCTGCCCACCGCACCCCACATCAGCGCGCCGCCCGCCAGCGCCGCGCCCGTCAGCGCGCCACCGGTCAGCGGCCCGCCCGCCGCACCGGTCAGCGCCGCACCGGCCGTGGGCTACCCGCCACCGGCCGGCGGACCCGCACCCGCCTATCCGCCGCCGATCAGCGCACCACCCGCGCCCGGCCACCCGACGCCGACCGGTGGGCGCACCGTGCCACCCGTCAGCGGCCCTCCTGGGCCGCCGATCAGCGGCCCACCCGCTCCCGGCTACCCGTCGCTGACCGGCACACCACCCGCACCGCCCGTCAGCGGGCCTCCGGGCCCGCCGATCAGCGGACCACCCGGACCCGGCTACCCACCTCCGATCAGCGCGCCGCCCGGACCCGGCTACCCGCCACCGGTCAGCGCGCCGCCCGCCGGACACCTACCGGTGAGCGCTCCCCCCGGCACCTATCCGCCGCCCGTGAGCGGACCACCTGCGGCACCCGTCAGCGCCGCGCCGGTGAGCGGTTCCTCCGTACCGCCGTGGGGCATGGTCGCGCCGCCGTGGAGCAGCGTCGCCCCGTCCCAGCCGGTCGACCGGCCCACCGACCCGGAGCCGGAGGAGGACGAACCGGCGCCCACCGACACGGCCGGCGAACCGGAGCGGGACGCGCCGGAGCCGAACCGGCCGATGACGATCTACGAGGATCTGCTGGACTTCCCCGAGTCCACGCGACCGGAGCCGCCGGCCGAGCCGGAGCAGAGCGCGTGGCCGGCGACCCCGCCGATGTTCCACCAGCAGCCGATCGAGCAGCAGGGCGCGTACCCGATGGAGCCGGAGCGGCCGGGCCGGAACCGGACGGTGCTGGCCCTGCTGGTCGGCGGTGCGGTGCTCGCGGTGGTGGCGGTGGTCGGTGTCGGCGCGGTGTTGCTGAACCGGGAGGCGGCGCCGCCTCCGGCTCCCGCGCCCGCGTCCGGCTCCGCGTCGCCGAAGGTGGCCGGGCCGCCGCCGGGTGACCTGAAGCTGCGCGACGACACCACGACCGTGACGGTGACCTGGACCGATCCGACGAACGGCGGGGTGCCGTTCGTGGTGGCGGGTGGCCGGGCCGGGCAGAAGCTCGGGGTGATGGCGACTGTGGACGCCGGGCAGACCCGGTACACGGTGAACGGACTGAGCGCGAAGCTGGACTACTGCTTCACGGTGCTGGCTGTCTATTCGACCGACTCGTACGCCACCTCGGGCCAGGTCTGCACGGACCGGGAGGGCGGCGGAACGCCGAACTGAGACGACACGCTCGGTGTCCACAGGAGGACGGTGCGGGTTTCACCGGCTCCGCACGGCACCTATGATGGCTCCCGGCTCTGGGGAGGGTCCGCCGTGCTCGGCGGTTCTCCCGCACCGACACGGGGAGGCAGCCGGCAGTGACCACCATCGAGGACGTCACGGGCACCGGGCCGGAGCCGGCCCGTCCACGGTCGCGGATGCGCGGCGGGCTGGTGACCATCGGCACGGTGGCCGCGCTGCTGGCCGCGATGGGCTTGACGGTGCTCGGGCTGGGTGCGGCCGACAACGCGGTGGCGAGCTTCGACGCGTCCTCCTGGTTGTGGAGCACCACCCGCAGCGAGCTGGCCCGGGTCAACGGCGTCACCGCGCGGGTCGACACCCGGATGGAGGTGCCGGGTGGGCGCCGGCACCAGATGCAGGTGGCCCAGACCGACCGGCTGCTGATCCTGCGCGACCTCAACACCGGCCGGGTCAGCTCGCTGGACCTGGCGACGTTGCAGATCACGGCCACCACGCCGACCGCGCCGGGGCTCGGGGTGAGTGTGGCGCTGCACGAGGACGCGGCGTTCGTGGTGGACGCGGTGCAGGGCATCGTCCGGCAGCTCGACCCGCGGGCGCTGACGCCGGTGGGCGAGCCGGTCCGCTATCCGCCGGGCATCACCGGTGGCACGTTCGACGGCGCGGGCAAGCTGTGGATCGCGGTGCCCAGCGAGGGCACCGTCTCGGCTGTGACCGCCGCCGAGCTGCCGGAGACGCCCGGTGACGCGCCGCCCGCCGGGCTCAGCCCGAAGCGGGTCGAGACGTACGACGTGGCCGAGCCGGCGCACGAGCTGGTGGTGTCCACCTTGGACGAGGGCGTCGCGGTGCTGGACCGCACCTCGGCGTCGCTGGTGACGGTGGTCGGCGGGCAGACGCAGCGGGCGGAGTTGAGCATGACCGCGCCGGGGAACCTGCCGACGCGTACCAGCGGGCCGCAGGTGCCGGTCACGGTCTCCGGTGACCGGTCGGTGCACGTGGTGCGGGACAGCCGCGAGGTGAAGCGGTTCACGGTGCCCGGCACCGGCGCCCGGCTGAGCCCGGCGGTGTCGTGGGCGGGCCGGTTCTACTGCGCCGACGAGAACACCGGCACGGTGTACGCCTTCGACACCGAGGGTCAGCTCGTGCAGACCGTGAAGGGCTCCGGCCGCCCCGGCCCGGTCGAGCTGGAGGTGCGCGAGAACCACCTGTTCATCAACCCGCCGGACTCCTCCACCGCGCAGGTGGTCGACGACCGCAACCAGGTCCGTGAGGTCGACAAGTACGCCAACGACGTGCTCGGCGGCGACCCGCCGCCGGTCGCTCCGCCGCCGCCCCCGCCGAAGAAGCCCAAGGTGTCCAAGCCGGGTGCGCCGAAGTCGGTGACGGCCGCCGCTGGTGACGCGTCGGCGCGGGTGAGCTGGCAGGCCGCCGCGTCCAACGGCGCCGAGATCACCCGGTACGTGGTGGAGGGCGCCGGCCAGACCCACCAGGTCGGCGCGAACCAGCGCGCGCTGGAGATCACCGGTCTGACCAACGGTGAGACGTACACGTTCTCGGTGCACGCGGTGAACGCCAAGGGTGAGGGTCCGGCGCGGCGCAGCAACCCGGTGGTGCCGACGGCCGAGGTACCGGACCCGCCGGCGTCGGTGACCGCCGAGGCACGGCCGGACGGCACGGTGCGGGTGAGCTGGCCCGAGGCCGACGGCCAGGGCAACAAGATCGCGAAGTACGCGGTGACGGCGACCTCGGCCGGCGCGAGCGCCCCGGCCGGCGAGTCGGCGAAGACGGAGCTGGTGGTGCCGGCCGGGCAACTGGAGTACGGCACCCAGTACGCGTTCACCGTGACCGCGGTGAGCGAGAAGGGCGCGGGGTCGAAGGCGTCGCCGGTGAGCAACACGGTGGTGCCGTTCACCACGCCGAAGGCGCCGACGGAGCTGCGGGCGTCCACCGTCGCCGACCAGCCGGGCACGATCACGGTGCAGTGGTCCCCGGCGGTGGACAACGGCCGCCCGGTCACGAAGTACGTCGTGGAGGCCGCCGGGAAGTCGGTCGAGGTGACCGACGTGCAGGCCACTGTCGGCGGGCTGGGCAACGGCCAGAACGTGACGGTGAAGGTCAAGGCGGTGAACGAGGCCGGGGCGGGACCGGAGGCGAGCACCACCGCGCGGACGGTGGCCGAGCCCCGGATCACGGTGACCGGCTCGTCGGCGGACGCCACGTCGGTGACCGTGACGTTCACTGTGGACGCGGGCGGCGGGCGCGCCACCTGCACGGCGGCGACCGGCGGGAAGACGGCGAGCGGCAGTTGTTCCAGCCTGCGGGTGACCGGGCTGACGCCGGGCACCGCGTACACGGTGACGCTGACCGCGAGCAACGCCGCCGGTAAGGGCACCGCTTCGCGCGCGCAGACCACCGACCCGGTGTACGGCGTCGCCACCTGCAAGAACGGTCCGGACGGCGACCAGCGGACGTACTGCGACAAGGACGTGCCGGGCCGCAACGGCAACGAAATCTTCGAGGTGCCGAGGCAGGACAACGACCGGCAGGCCGGCTGGGTGCCGGACGGCCACCGGCTGCGCACGTACTGCAAGGTGAAGGGCGAGGACGTGGACGCCTGGATCTACAACAACAACAAGCAGAGCACCTGGTGGGTCCAGGTGGAGTACAAGGGCAAGACGTACATCCCGTGGGCCTGGCTCAACCTGGAGGGCGACGACGACCTCGGCGTCCTGCCGGCCTGCTGACCGCACCGTCCGAGAGGCACACCCGTGAACACGCACGAACCGCTGAGCCAGCCGGAGGTGCAGGGCTTCGCCGCCCTGGCCGCCCGGCTGGCCGACAACGTCAACGCGGTCGTGCTCGGTAAGCCGCAGGTGGTGCGGCTGGCGCTGACCGCGCTGTTCGCGCAGGGGCACGTGCTGCTGGAGGACGTACCGGGCGTCGGCAAGACCACGTTGGCGCGGGCCGTCGCGGCCACGGTGAAGGGGCAGTGGCGGCGGATCCAGTTCACGCCGGACCTGCTCCCCTCCGACGTGTCGGGGGTGACCATCTTCAACCAGGCCAGCCGGGGCTTCGAGTTCCACCCGGGGCCGGTGTTCGCCAACATCGTCATCGCCGACGAGATCAACCGGGCGTCCCCGAAGACGCAGTCGGCGCTGCTGGAGGTGATGGAGGAGCGGACCGTCACCGTGGACGGCGTACGGCACCCGGTGCCGCAGCCGTTCCTGGTGGTGGCCACGCAGAACCCGGTGGAGATGGACGGCACCTACCGGCTGCCCGAGGCCCAGCTCGACCGGTTCCTGGTGAAGCTGTCGGTCGGCTATCCGGACGAGGCGGTCGAGGTGGAGGTGCTGCGCGGCGCCACGGTCCGCTCCCCCGACTCGCTGACCGCCGTCACCGACACCGCGACTGTGGGCGAGATGGTGAAGATGGCCCGGCGGGTGCACATCGCCGAGCCGCTCTACGCGTACGCGGTGCGGCTGGCCGCGGCGACGCGTACCCATCCGCAGGTGCGGGTCGGGGTGAGCCCGCGCGGGGTGATCGCGCTGACCCGGGCGGCGTGCGCGTACGCGCTGATCGACGGCCGGGGCTGGATCATGCCGGAGGACCTGAAGGCGCTCGTCGAGCCGGTGTTCGCGCACCGGCTGCTGCTCACCCCCGATGCGCAGGTGCGTGGTGTGACGCCCGCCGAGGTGCTGCGCCAGGCGGTCGCGTCGGTGCCGGTGCCGCTGCCGTCGGGCCAGGCCACAGCGGTGCACGGCTGAGCGTGGGGATCACCGCCCGTGGCATCGGGCTGCTCGTCGCCGCCCTGGTGCTGCTCGGCGTGGGGTTCCGGTACGCGTACCCGGAGCTGACGGTGCTCGGCGCGGCGGCCGGCGTGGCGGTCGGCTACGCCGTGGTGAACGCGGCCTGGCGGCCCCGGCTGAGCGTCGAGCGGCGGGCCGACCCGGACCGGGTGGCCCGGGGTGAGCCGGCGGCGATGGAGCTGACGGTGCGCAACACCGGCCGGTTGCGGGCGGCGAACCTGGTGGCCGAGGACCGCTGCGCCGGCGCGCTCGTGCCGGTGCCGCTGCTGCGGTTGCGCCCGGGCCGGGACACGGTGGCGCGGTACGAGGTGCCGACACATCGGCGTGGGGTGGTGCCGGTGGGGCCGCTGCGGGTGGTGCGCCGGGATCCGCTGGGGCTGGTGGCGCTGGCGCGCGGCTACGGCGGCACGGTGCCGGTGTGGGTGCACCCGCGCATCCACCCGCTCTCCGCGGTGCCCACCGGCGCCGGGCGCAGCCTGGACGGGCGTACCGACAGCGTGCCGCACGGGTCGATCACGTTCGACTCGCTGCGGGAGTACGTGGTGGGTGACGAGTTGCGCCGCGTGCACTGGCGCACCAGCGCCCGGGTGGGTGAGCTGATGGTGCGGGAGAACGTGGACACCAGCCTGCCGCGACTGGTGGTGGTGCTGGACAACCGCGCCTCGGCGCACCCGGACCGGGTCGGTGGTGTCGCGGAGTCGTTCGAGTCGGCGTGCGAGGCGGCGGCGTCGGTGGTGGCCGCCGCGGTGCGGGAGGACCTGCCGGTGCACCTGCTGCTCGTCGTACCGGCCGAGGTGGAGCCCGCGGGCGCGGCCGGGCCGCTGGACCGGCTCGCAGCGGTGGAGCTGGCGGATGCCGGGCCGGATGTGCTGCCCGCCGCGACGGGCAGGCTGCGCCGGGACCGGCTCGGCGACACGCTCGTCTTCCTGACCGGGCCGGGTGGCCGCGACGACCTGGGGCACGTGGGCGCGCTGCGCGGCGCGTACCCGTCGGTGGTGGTCGGGATGTTCGGCGCGGACGGGCCGACGCCGGCGGGCGCGGCGGGCCTCACGGTGCTGGACGCGGCCGACGGCGCGGCGTTCGCCGCCGAGTGGGAC
The DNA here is from genome assembly GCF_023896895.1 of Micromonospora sp. CPM1. NCBI lineage: Bacteria > Bacillati > Actinomycetota > Actinomycetes > Micromonosporales > Micromonosporaceae > Micromonospora > Micromonospora sp. CPM1. Next base: position 106,431 of record NZ_JAMHIU010000001.1, on the reverse strand, counting down.
GGGGTCCGCCGGTGGTGACGCCGCCGCGGGTCGAACCGTCGGCGGACGGGCGCGTGGCCCGGGCGCTGCGGGCCGTGCCGGTCCCGGCCGCGCTGATCGTGCTGGTCGCGCTCTCCGGCGTGGTGCTGGGCCGGGTGTACGCGGACCCGCTGCTGACCCGGCTCATGGCCGGCGCGGCGGTCGGCTCGGTGCTGGTCAGCGTGGCCGCCCGGCGGCTGCCGTCCTGGCTGGTCGCGCCGCTGTCGGTGGCCGCGCTGGCCGGGTGGACGCTGTTGTCGCTGCGGCTGGCCACCGCGCACGCCGCGCTGCCCGGCGGGCTCGGCGAGGTGACCGCCGACGCCGCCCGCAACGCGATCCCCCGGCTGCTCACCGCGATGATCCCGGTCGAGCCGGCGCCGGACACGGTGCTGGTCCCGGTGGTCGCGGCGTGGCTGGCCGGGCTGACCGCCGCCGAGGTGGCGCTGCGGGCCGGGCGGGTGCTGCTGGGCTACCTGCCGCCGGCGCTGCTCTACGCGGGCGCGCTCTACGTGGTCGGGCCGAACGCGAATCCGGCGATCGGCCCGACGGTGCTGTTCGCGGCCGTCGCGGCGGCCGGCCTGGCGACGCCCGGGCGCCGCGACGGCCCGGCGCCCGATCCGGTCGCCGGTCTCAGTCCTGCGGTACGCGCGGCGGTACGGCTGCGTCTGGTGGCGGCGAGCGCGGCCGGGCTGGCGGTGGTGGTGGCGCTGGCGGCGCTGCTCGCCCCGGTGGTGGCCGCCCAGGTCGACGAGCGGCCGGTCGACCCGCGCCGCTACGTGGAGCCGCCCCGGGTGGAGTCGCTGGACGAGAACCCGCTGATCCGGATCTCCGGGTGGGCGCTCAACCCGGACCAGCGGCTGCTCGACGTGCGTACGAGCGGGGGCGCGGCCGGGGACGGGTCGCCGCGGATCCGGCTGGCGGTGCTCAGCGACTACGACGGGGTGACCTGGCGGGTCGGCGCCACGTACCGCAACGCGGGGCGGATCCTGCCCGCCGCCGAGCCGGCCCCGAACGCGGCCACCGACGAGGTGCGCCAGGAGATCACGGTCGGCGACCTGACCGGGCGGCTGCTGCCGGCGGTGCCCACGCCGCGCGAGGTGACCGGCGCGCGGGTGGCGTACGACCCGGCGACCGGGACGCTGATCCGGCCGGAAGGGCTCGCGCCGGGCCTGCGGTACGAGGTGTCGTCGGTGCGGGAGCGCCCGGACGCGAACCTGCTGCCCACGGCGAACGTGCCCGCCGGTGACGAGGTGGCCCGGGTGCTGCGGGTGGCCGACGGCGCGCCGGAGCCGGTGCGACGGCTCGCCACCCAGCTCGCCGAGTCGAACGGCGCCCCGTACGCGCGTGCCGACGCGATCGCCACGTTCCTGGCCGAGCACTACCGGGTGACAGCCGACGCGCCCAGCGGGCACGCGTACCCGAACCTGGCGTTCTTCCTGTTCGGACCGCGTAACGGCGGCGGGCAGCGGGGCACGTCGGAGCAGTTCGCCGCCGCGTTCGCGGTGCTCGGCCGCCTCGCCGGCCTGCCGACCCGGGTGGTGGTCGGGTTCGAGCCCAAGGGCGACGGTCCGGTGCGGGCCGCCGACGCGTACGCCTGGCCGGAGGTGCTGTTCGACGGCGTCGGCTGGGTGCCGTTCGACCCGATGCCGCGTCCGGACTCCGAGCCCCGCCCGGTGGAGGAGGACTTCCGGCCGCAGCCGGAGGATCCGCCGCCGTCGGAGGTGCCGGCGCCCACCGAGGAGCCGAGCGCCACTCCCCCGGCCGCCGCACCCGCGCCCGGCCGGAACGAGGGTGGGCTCGGCACGCCGGTGCTGGTCGGCGGCGGTGCCGGTGGCCTGCTGCTGGTGGTCGGGGCGGTGCTGGCGGTGCTCGTGGCGATGCGCCGTCGGCTGACCCGCTCCCGGTTGGACGCCGGTGACCCCGGCGAGCGGGTCGCCGGTGCGTGGCGGGAGCTGACCGACGCGCTGCGGCTGGCCGGGCACCCGGTCGGGCCGGACCTGGCGGCGGCCGAGGTCGCCGAGCGGGCCCGCCGGACGCTCGCCGAGGCGCGCGCGGCCCGGCCCGGAGAGGGCGCGGCCGGACCCACGGACCGGACCGGGGACGGCGCGGCGGCCGGCGGCCCCGACGAGGCGGCGGTCGACGAGCTGGCCGCCCTGCTCAACCAGGCGGGCTTCGCGCCGGGCAGTGTCACGCCGGAACAGGCGGAGCAGGCCGCACGGCTGAGCCAGAGCTTCGGCGACGCGCTGCGCTCGGCCCGCCCCCGGTGGAGCCGGTTGTTGTGGACGGTCCACCCGGGGCCGCTGCGGTGGCGCCGCTGACCGGACCGGCCGGGCGACGGCGAGGCGCGGCCCTCTGCCGCGGTGCTGCCGGCCACGCCCGAGGCAACCGCCGCGACGGCCGGGCTCAGCGATCGGCGGCGCGCAGCTTCCGGAGGAGCTTGCGCAGCCCGGCCTGCCAGCCGTCCGGGTCCTCGGCGCGGCGGCGGGCGTAGTCGGCGACCTCGGGGTGCGGCAGGATCAGGAACCGCTCCTCGGCCAGCCCGGCGACGACCGCGTCGGCGACCTGTTCCGGGGTGAGGATCGTCCCGGACGCGGCGATCACCCGGGCGCCCAGGTGTCCCTCGGCGAGGCCGTCGGCGAGCATCGGGGTGTCCACGCCCTGCGGGCACAGCGCGCTGACCCGGATGCCGGCGTCCCGGTAGGTGATCGCCAGCCACTCGGCGAGACCCACGGCGGCGTGCTTGGTGGCGGTGTACGGGGCGTCGCCGACGGCGGTCAGCAGTCCGGCCGCCGAGCAGGTGAGCAGCAGGTGTCCCTGGCCCCGGCTGAGCATCCCGGGCAGCACGGCGCGGGCGCTGTGCAGGTGCCCGAGCACGTTCACCTTCCAGGCCCGGTCCCAGTCGGCGTCGGGCGCGTCGATGCCACCGCCGGTGGCCACGCCGGCGTTGGCGCAGAACAGGTCGATCCGGCCGTGGCGGCGCCCGGTCTCGTCGACCAGCGCGTGCACCGCCGCCTCGTCGGTGACGTCCAGCCCGACGCCGCTCGCGACCGGGCCGATCGCGTCGGCCGCCGCGCGGGCCGCGTCGGCGGCCAGGTCGGCCAGGACGACGGCGGCGGCGCCCTCGGCAGCGAACCGGCGGCCCAGCGCCGCGCCGATCCCACCGGCCCCGCCGGTGATCACCACCACCCGGTCGGTCAGGTTCATCTCAGGCCACCTTTCCGGGGCCGAGCCGGGGCAGCAGGTCCATCCAGGCCGCCGCGCCGCCCTCGGTGATCTCGGGGGTGGGCAGCACCGCGATGACCGGCACGTCGACGCCGTTGTCGGCGTACCGGCGGACGGATGCCACGCACTGCTCGGGCGAGCCGTGCAGCACCAGCGCGTCGACCACCTCGTCCGGTACGGCGGCGGAGGCGCCCCGCCGGTCCCCGGCGGCCCACGCCTCCCACATCGGGCCGAGCGAGTCCTCGCGGCCCAACCACCTGTGGAAGGCGGCGTACGCGGGCACGGTCAGGTAGCCGGTGATCATGCGGCGGCCCAGTGCGCGGGCGTAGGCGGCGTCCTCGGTGGGGCAGACGAAGATGCGGGCGGCGACGTCGAAGCCGGGCCGGCGCTCCCCCACCTCGGCGAGCGCGGTCGGCACGTCGTCGGCGGCCAGCCAGTTGAGGATCACCCCGTCGGCCTCGGCGGCGGCCAGGCGCAGCATGCCGGGGCGCAGCGCGGCCAGCACGACCGGCGGCGGCACGCTGGGCGGGCGCTCCAGCGTGAACCGCCGGACGGCGAACGTGTCGAACGCACCGTCGACGGTCTCGCCGCGCAACGCGGCCCGCAGGAACCGCAGCACGTCCCGGGTGCGCTTGAACGGCTCGTCGAACGCGATCGCGTTCCAGTCGCGTACCAGCACAGGCGAGGAGGAGCCGACGCCGAGCGCGAAGCGGCCCGGCGCGGCCTCGGCCAGCGCGGCGGCGCTCATCGCGAGCAGTCCGGGCCCTCTGGTGAACACCGGCGTGATCGCGGTGCCGAGGCGCAGCCGTGGCGACCACGCGGCGGCCAGGGCCAGCGGGGTGAACGCGTCGGCGCCGGCCACCTCCGACGACCAGACGTCGGTGAACCCGGCGTCGTCCAGGGCCGCGTAGACAGCGGCGTGGTCGGCGAGCGGAATTCCGCCCAACGGCACGGTCATTCCCCATCGGTTCGTCACCCGTCGATGGTGCCCGTCCGGCAGCGCCCGGAGCAAGATCCAGGCAGATATGGGTGATCCGCTCCGAGTTGCCGGGAAAGAGTGTTACGACTGCCGCATGAGTCGGACCGGGGACGGGGCCCGGCGGTGAGGACCGCCGAGCCGGCCGCACTGCGCAGCTCCGGCGGCGGACCCGACCGGGCCACGTTCCTGGAACTCTTCTTCGACCTCGTGTACGTGTTCGCGCTGACCCGGATCTCGGCGCGCGCCTTCGAGGACCTGGTGCTGGAGGGCGGGCAGACCGGCTGGACGGCGGTGACCGGCGGCGGCAAGACGCTGCTGTTGCTGCTCGCGCTCTGGGCCGTGTGGCAGGGCACGGCGTGGACCACCAGCCGCTACGACCCGCACCACCTGTGGTTGCAGGTCATCGTGATCACCGCGTTGATCTCGGCGATGGTGATGGGGGTGGCGATCCCGCGCGCGTTCAGCCACAGCGGCCTGATGTTCGCCGCCGCGTACGTGGTGGCCCAGGTGAGCCGGCCGGCGATCCTCGTGCTGGTGCTGCACAGGCAGCAGTACCGCCGGCTCAAGCTGCGCATGCTGATCACGTTCTGCGCCACGGGTGTGCTCTGGCTGGCCGGCGCGCTGCTGCCGGGCAGCGCCCGGGTGGTGCTCTGGACCACGGCACTGCTGCTGGAGTACCTCGCCGCCCGGTTCGGCTGGCCGATGCCCGGTCTGGGCCGCTCGACCGTCTCCCGGTGGGACGTCCACGGCGAGCACCTGGCCGAGCGCTACCAGCAGATCTTCCTGGTCGCGCTCGGTGAGACGATCCTGCTCGCCGGCCTGGCCTTCACCCGCTCCCCCACCAGCCCGGGCATGGTCGCCGCGTTCGCCGTCGCGCTCGCGACCTCGGTGCTGCTGTGGCGGATCTACGTGCAGCGGGCCGGGCAGATCCTGGGCGAGGCGGTGACCCGGGCCGCCCATCCGGCCACCGTCGGCCGGTCCGCCGCCGACACCCACCTGGTCATGGTGATCGGGGTGGTCGCCACCGCGATCGGCTACGAGCTGGTCATCGAGCACCCGGCCGGGCACAACGAACTGCCCTGGCTGGCCGTGATCCTCGGCGGGCCGGCCGTGTTCCTGGCCGGCCGGGCCCGCTTCGAGTACGAGGTGTTCGGCCGCGTCTCCCCGTCCCGGCTGGTGGGGATCGCCGCGCTGCTGCTGCCCGTACCGCTGCTGGTGCGCCTCGCGCCGCTCGTCGCGGCGATCCTCGCCGCGGTGGTCCTCACGGCGGTGGCGGTGGCCGACGCGCGCCGCGCCTGGGGCCGCCCGCCGGAGGAGGCGGCGACACCGTTCTGAGCGGCGACGCCGGTGCGGCACACCGCTACCGGGCTACGATCCGCGCGTGACCTTCTCGCTCGTCGCCCGCTCCGCCGACGGGCACCTGTACGGCGTGGCGGTGGCCAGCCGCTTCCTCGCCGCCGGGGCCCTCGTGCCGGCCGCCGAGGCACTGGTGGGCGCGGTCGCCACCCAGGCGCACGCCAACCTCGCCTACCGGGCGCAGGCGCTCGCGTTGCTGCGTACCGGCGTCAGCGCCACCGACGCGGTGGCCGGGCTGGTCGCCGCCGACCCCGGCCGCGACGACCGGCAGCTCGCCGTGGTGGGGGCGACCGGCGACGGGGCCACCTGGACCGGACCGCGCTGCCACCCCTGGGCGGGCGGGCAGGCCGGCGACGGCTGGGCCGCGCAGGGCAACATCCTGACCGGCCCGCAGGTGATCGACGCGCTGCGCGACGCCTGGCTGGCCCGCGACGACCTGCCGTTCCCGCAGCGCATGCTGGCGGCGCTCACCGCCGGTGACGCGGCCGGCGGTGACCGGCGCGGCCGGCAGAGCGCCGCGATACTCGTGGTGCAGCGCCACGGCGGCTACGCCGGCACCGGCGACGAGCTGGTGGACCTGCGCGTGGACGACCACGACGACCCGGTCGCCGAGCTGCGCCGCCTGCTCGGCATCCACCACATGCTGTTCGGCCGCCCCGATCCGGCCACGCTGCGGGATCTCACCGGTCCGCTCGCGGCCGAGGTGGCGGAGCTGCTCGCCGCCACCGGTCACCCGGTCGGCCCGGCCGGCCTGGACGACGCGCTGGCGGCCTGGACCGGCCTGGAGAACTTGGAGGAACGCTTCGTGCCCGGCCGGATCGACCCGATCGTGCTGGATCACCTGCGGCGGTGTGCCGGGCGCTGAGCGGAGGTCAGCCGCCGAACGCGAGCCGGCCGATGCCGGCGCTGGCCAGCTCGTCCTGCTCGTCGCCGGTCAGCGGCAGCCGCCCGGTGGCCTTGCGCAGCACGGTGAGCGCGTCCCAGCGCAGGCCCGGCGGCACCGGCACGCCGCCGGTGAGCACGCCGGCCACCACGGCCGCCGCGGGCGGGGTCAGCCACGGCGGCCGGTCCAGCGCGTCGGCCAGGTCCAGGCCGTGCACCGCGACCTCCACCACGCGGGTACGCAGGAACTCCGGCAGCGCCATCGCGTCACCGTGCCGGGTGCGCACCACCCGGCCGGGCGGCGCGGCGGCGACCGCCTCGTCGGTGGCGCGCCAGGCCCGGCCGAACTCCCCCGCCACCTCGGCCGCGCCCGGGTGCTCCCGGGCGGCCCGGCGTGCCGAGTCGACGCGGTCCCGGTCGACCGGCGGGCTGAACTTGGCCGCGCCGAAGTAGGCGGCGGCGTCGACCTCGGCCCGGGGCGGCGCGGGTTCGGCGAGCATCAGGGCCAGGCGCCCGGCTCCGGTGCTCACGTGCGCGATCAGGTCGCGTACCCGCCAGGGCGGGCACGGGGTGGGCCGGTCCAGCGCCGCGTCGTCCAGGTCGCGCAGCACCCGTTCCAGGCGTTCGCACTCGGCCCGGAACGCCGCCCGTACGGTCTGCACCGGCGGTCAGCCCTTCCAGCGGGGCACCAGCCGGTGCACCACGACCAGCACCAGCGCGGCCACCACGGCGATCGTGCCGGCGATGCCGGCCGCGCTGCCCGCGTACCCGATGAACAGCGGACGGCGGCCGAGCGCCTCGACGGGGACTGTGGAACGGTCGACGAGCCAGGACAGCGCCACCGCGGAGGCCAGCAGGGCCACCACGCCGGCGCCGCCGAGCACGGCGCCGGCCACCCGGTGCGCGTCGCCCGGCTCCACCACCGCCTGCTCGCGCTGGAAGAACAGCAGCACCAGCCCGGCGACCGCGGCCCACGCGCCGACCACCAGGTACGCGGCGACCGCGTCGCTGGGCCGGTGCCAGCCGGCGGAGAGCGTGGCGACGCCCGCGGCGGCGGCGTACCCGGCGCCGAGGAACGCCCCGGCGACCCGCAGCTTGCGCGGCAGCACCAGGATCAGCGCGACCGCGACCGAGGCGGCCACCGTGGTGTGCCCGCTGGGCAGGCTGTTGCCGGCGGCGGCCCGTTCCGGGTCGATGCCGAAGTCGGGCCGGGCCAGGTAGTGCTTGAGCAGCTGCGTGGTCACGTTGGCGCCGGCGATCAGCAGCGTCGCGGTGACGGCGAGCGCCTTGCGTCCCCGGATCAGCGCGATGAAGCCGATCACGGCGGTCGCGGCCAGCAGCGACACCACCGACATGGCGTTGAGGAGTGTGTCCACCGGATCGTCGATGCGGTCCTGGCCGATCCGGTTGCCGGTGAGCGCCACAGTGTCCAGCCACTGGCCCAGTTCGGTGTGTACGGCGAAGCGCCACACCAGCCCGAACGCGGCTGTCTGGATCAGGGCCAGTACGACCAACCAGACCGCCGTCCAACCCCTCGCCGTCTCCCGCACCCGGACAACTTAACGGTAGGTCCGCTCCGGCGCGCGGCGGAGCGCCATCGGCGGCGGCGTACGGTGAGGCGGGCGATTTCGAGGAGGTGGCGCGTGACCGGCACGCCGCAGCGGCAACCGGCGGACGGGCCGCGGCCGGAGTCGCTGGCCGATCTGCTCGGCGGCCGGCGCGGGGCGGTGGACGCGACGCTTCCCCCGCTGGCGTTCGGGCTCGGCTGGGTGCTCGGCGGCCTGGGCGGCGGCGTGCTCGCGGCGGTGCTGACCGGCACGGCCGTGGCCGGCTGGCGGTGGCGGCGCGGCGACCGTCCCCGCTCGGTGCTGGTCGGGCTGCTCGCGGTCTGCGTGGCCGCGCTCGTCGCGTTGCGTACCGGCCGGGCCGTCGACTTCTTCCTGCTCCAGATCGCCGCCAACACGGCGAGCGCGCTGGCCTGGGCGGTGAGCATCGTGGTGCGGTGGCCGCTGCTGGGTGTGGTGGTCGGCACGGCGCTGGGCCAGCGCACCCGGTGGCGGCGCGATCCGGCGCTGCTGCGGGCGTACGGCCGGGCCAGCTGGGTGTGGGCGGCCACCTACGTGCTGCGGGTCGCGGTGTTCGTCCCACTGTGGTTGTACGGGCAGGTGGTCGCGCTCACAGTGGCGCGGGCGGCGCTGACCTGGCCGCTGATCGCGGCGGCGTTGACGGGGAGCTGGATGGTGATCCGGCGCTCGCTGCCGGCCGGACATCCGGGGCTGCGGCACCCGGTGGACCCGGCGGACGCGGACGGTGTGGCGGCGCGCACAGAATAATGGAGAGGCCGCCACGGGGGGAGCGGCCTCTCCGTCAAATACGTTACTCCGTCCAGGGCCCGGATGTGATCCCGTGGACCGCTGAATTTTCCGTGCCTTTTCGCGCCATGGGTCGTCGCCGGGCGGAGTGGTGGGCCGGCCGGTCCGCTGCGTCGGCCGGACGGCCGGCCCACCCGGCCTGACCGTGGGCGTCAGGCCGTTCGCCGACCCGGCCGCTCCGTTCCCCCATCGGCCGGGTCGGCCTCCTCCGTGGGCGGGCTCTCACCCGCCCACGAAGGAGGGGTCACCTCACCCTTGCGGGAAGTAGGTGCCGTAGTCGGCGTACGCCATGGCGATGTCCGCCTGCGCCCAGAACCGGTGGTAGTTGAAGACCGGCTCGGGACCGCCGTCCAGGTACGCCTGCACCTTCGGCCAGTCCGGGTCGTTCTTGTAGAACGAGCGGATGTCCAGGAAGCTCTTGCCCGGGGCGATCGCGTCGCCGTTGGGCATCTTCCCGGTCCAGCCGTTGGGGACGTAGAGACCCTGGCCGTCGGCGGCGTTGTAGACGTCGTCGAAGCGCTTGTAGTCGCCGCGCTTCTCCGGCGTCGAGACGCCCTTGCTGTCGGCGGACGCCGAGAGCGCGTCCAGCAGACCCTTGGCGGTGTCCTTCGCCGCGGTGTTGCCGGACTTGGCCGCGTACGCGATGAGCGTGCGGGCGTAGGCGCCGGCGACGCCGACGTCCTGGCCCTTGACCGTCACCTCGACGTGCAGGTTGGTGTTCGGCTGCGGGCTGCTCGGGTTCCAGTTGGCCGGCTGGCCCGTCCACTTCATGTCCGACGGGATCGACCAGTTGGTGCCGACAGTGGTGTTGGCGATCGCCCACGGCACCCACTTGTCCAGCAGCGCCTTGGCCTTCGCGTTGCCGGTCTCCAGGTACAGCTCGGCGATGCGCTGCATCGACCAGGCCTGCATGCCGAACCACTGGTTCGACGGCGGGTCGTTGTAGACCGGGTCGACGTCGTAGAACATGCCGTAGAAGGTGGCGGTGCCGGCCGGCGGCTGGGCGTAGCTGCCGTCCCAGCTGTTGGTGGCGCCACCGGCGATGCCGCCCTCGGCGGACTGGAGCCAGGTGTAGAACTCCAGCTGCCGGTCGAGGCTCTTCTGCCAGTCGGAGACCGCGGTCGGCGACTTCGGCTTCAGCTCCGCGACGTTGGTCATGGCCCAGGCCGCGAACGGGTTCTGGTAGCCGAAGTGGCTGTGGCTGGAGCCGATCCGCCACGACCAGTTCTGCGAGGTGTCGTACGCGCCACCCCAGGCGTAGTACCAGGAGAGCAGGTAGTGCGCCGAGTCACGGCCGCTGGCGGCCGGGCAGGTGGACGCCCCGACGCAGTTGCCGATCTTCTTGAAGTACTTGTCGAACAGCGCGTAGCGCAGGTAGTCGCCCATCTTGGCGGCCTTGGCCACGGTGGCCGCCACGTCGGCCTGCTTGCCCTGCGCCTTGGCCCAGGTCAGCGCCCAGTAGGCGGCCTGGACGGCACGCGCGTCGGCGTCCGGGGCGTTGGTGTACTTCCACTGCTTGGCCGGGGCGCTGGACTCCTTGACGAACAGGTCCAGGTAGCCGTTCGGGCCGCCGTGCTTGAACGTGTCGCAGGACGGCTGCGGCACGGTCTCCCACACCGACTCCTGGGTGCCCCGCTGGAAGGTGTTGATGTACGCGGGCCGGGTGGTGCCGTCGCCGCAGCGGCCGTAGCCGTAGGTGTTGTCCACGTCGAGCAGCCAGTGCATGCCGTAGATGTCACCGGTGCCGTAGGTGGACTGCAGCTCCGAGCGCAGCGGGTCCTGGCCGACCGGGACGCTGGCCTCCAGCGCCGACGGGTACTGGCTGGGCAGGTTGTGCTCGGCGGCGTACTGCGGGGTGCCGGGCGAGCCGGCGGTGGCCTGGTCGGCGTGCGACGGGATGATGTACTTCTCCATCACGGTCCAGGCGTTGTTGAACGGGGCCCAGTTCTGGGTGACCCGGCCGTACTGCGCCTCCAGCCAGAGCCAGAAGCTGAACGCCTCCGAGGTGGTCTCGTGGCCGTGGTCGGGTGCCTCGACGATCAGCGTCTCGATCGAGTGGTACGGCACGCCCTCGGGGCTGAAGTAGCCCGAGTTCTTGATCTTGCCGTACTGGTCGAGGAACTTCTTGATGTAGGCGTTGTCGCCGCCGGGGGTGTCGTTGTCCGCCTCGGTGGCGACGACGGAGATCGGGGCGTAGCCGGTGGCCGACGCGGTGATCGTGGCGGTGCCGCCGACCGTGTCGGAGTCCTCCGCGGCCGACACCGTGGCGGTGACGCCGGTGCTCCAGTTGCTCGAGGTGAGCGTCAGCGTGGACGGCGAGACGGTGATGTCGCTGTCACCGGTGGCGGCGAGGGTCACCGGCACATTGGCCGTCGGCGCCGCGCTGAGCGTGTACCGGACGGTGGCGCTGCCGCCCTCGGCGACGGTGACCGCGGACGGGCTGGCGACCAGCCTCGGCCCGCTCGCCGCCGTCACGGTGAACGACTTCTCCGAGACGGCCGTGCCGCCCGCGTTGTCGTACGCCTTGGCCTGCACGGTGTAGCTGCCGGCCGGCAGGTCGAGCAGGTCGTAGCCGTACGGCGCGGTGGTGTCGGTGTTGACCAGCAGGCCGTTGCGGTAGAACTCGACCTTGCTGATGGTGCCGTCGGTGTCGCTCGCGGTCGCGGTCAGCGGCACGTCCGCCGGCGCCTCGAACGGGCCGGACGGCACGCTCAGGGAGACCGTCGGCGGCTGGTTGGTCTGCGCGCCGTTGCAGGCGACCCCGTTGAGGGTGAACGCGGTGGGCTTCGGGTTGCTGCCGCTGAAGCTGCCGTTGAAGCCGATGCTGGTGGACGCGCCGGTGGGCAGGCTGCCGTTCCACGACTCGTTCGTGGCGGTCACCTCGCTGCCGGACTGGCTCCACCGGGCCGACCAGCCCTGAACCACGCGCTGGCTGCTGTTCGGAAAGGCGAACTTCAGCGACCAGTTGTTCAGCGCGTCGCCCAGGTTCTTGATGGTGACGTTGGCGGTGAACCCGTTGTTCCAGTCGGTCGTCGCATAGGTCACGTCGCAGGCGGGCGCGGCCTGTGCGGCGCCCGCGGGCAGGGCCACCCCGCCTATGACGAGGGCGGTGGCGGCGACCATCGCCGTGCGGCGACGTCTGGCCAGAAGTCTCATGTGGGCGGTGTCTCCTCGGACCGGGCCGGGACCGTGGGCCCCGGCGGGGCGCCTCCACGCGCCGACGGGGCGTACGCGGGGGGACGGAGGCGTCCGGAAAGGTGGTCGTCCCGGCCGTGCCGGGGATCGGGGCGCCGCACCGGTTCGTCACCGGGTGCCCTCGGCGGCCCGCGCTCGCGTTCACTGGCTCCGCGTGGCGTGACGAGAGTGTGACATGGAAGCGCTCCCACCACAACGGCCAGCGTAGATACGCGCTTCCATGTTTCGATCTCGTTTAGGGGCTTTTCCAAACCCGTGACGGGCGTTACAGTCGCAGCATCGCCGATGGGAGCGCTTCCATCGACGGAGATACAAGTACTGGATCGCCGGGTACACCCGTGCCCGGCGCGTCGGCCAGAGGCCGACGGCGGACCAGCCCGGACGCCGCCGCCGGCCGTCACCCGCCAGACGGAGGGAGGTGGAACCAGAGCCACTCGCGTGGCCCGGCTCCCGCGCGACGCGCACGACGGACGCCAATTCCACTTCGTGCGTGTGTGCACCATCGGTGGGGACGGGGGTTGCCCTCCCCCGTCCCCACACTAAACCCCCGTTGTCGACGGCAAAAGAGGCCGACGGGACAGGCGTGACACGCCACCCGGACGGCCTTTCTCGCTATCCGCCCCACCCCTCGCCGCTCACGCCGCCGCGAGCGACGTTCCCGAGCGACGCCCCCGCCCACCCACTTTCCGGCCGCCCGCCGGCCGCGCCGCACGTCGCCGCGACCGCCGGATCGGGCCGGCCGCTCCCTGGCTATGATGGGAGCGCTCCCGGCCCAGGGCGGCCCGTCACTCCGAGGAGAAGCCTCATGTCGTTACTCACCCGACGGCGCCTGCTCCGCCGCGCCGCCCTGTCCGCGACCGCGGCCGGCGCGGCCCGGACCGGGCTCGCCGGCGCCACCGCGGCCGGGATCGCCGCGTCGACCGTCGCGCTCGGCGGCTGCGACAGCCCGCCCGAGCGCACCACCGACCCGGAGCCGGACCGCGGGCTGCGCTTCCCGGACGGCTTCGCCTGGGGGGCGGCGACCTCGGCGTACCAGATCGAGGGGGCCGCGAAGGAGGACGGGCGGGGTGAGTCCGTCTGGGACACCTTCAGCCACACGCCGGGCCGGACCCGCAACGGCGACACCGGCGACGTCGCGGCCGACCACTACCACCGGTACGCGCAGGATCTGGACCTGATGCGCGACCTGGGGCTGCGCAGCTACCGGTTCTCCATCTCCTGGCCGCGCATCCAGGCCGACGGCTCCGGCCGCCCCAACCAGCGCGGCCTCGACTTCTACCGCCGCCTGGTGGACGGGCTGCACGAGCGCGGCATCGCGCCGATGGCCACGCTGTTCCACTGGGATCTCCCGCAGGCCCTCCAGGACGCCGGCGGCTGGGAGAACCGGGACACCGCGGAGCGCTTCGCCGAGTACGCCGACATGGTGTTCCGCGCCCTCGGCGACCAGGTGCCGGTCTGGCTGACCATCAACGAGCCGAAGACCGTGGTGCAGAACGGCTACATCTGGGGCCACCACGCGCCGGGCATCCGCGACGAGGACGCGGCGTACCTGGTCGCCCACCACCTCCAGCTCGGCCACGGCCTCGCCGTGCAGGCGCTGCGCGCCTCCGGTGGCACCGGCCGGATCGGCCCGGCGCTCAACCTGCACCCCTGCTACCCCGCCGACGACTCCGCCGAGTCGGCCGCCGCGACCCGCCTCTACGACGGCTACGAGAACCGCCTCTACCTCGACTCGATCTTCAAGGGCGCGTACCCGCAGGACGTGCTGGACGACCTCGGCCCGGCCAGCCGGATGGCCCGCGGCGTCCGCGACGGCGACCTGAAGATCATCTCCAGCCCGGTCGACCTGCTCGCCGTCCAGTACTACACGCCGATCTACGTCACCGCCGACGGCGGCACCGTCCGCAAGTGGCCCACCTCCGAGGCGGAGTGGCAGCAGATCTACCCGGAGGGCATGTACGACATCCTGACCCGGGTCACCCGCGACTACGGCCGGGTGCCGATCACCATCACCGAGAACGGCCTGCCCTGCCCGGACGTGCCCGGCGCGGACGGCAACGTCGACGACGCCGGGCGGGTCACCTTCCTGCGCGACCACTTCGCCGCCGCCCACCGGGCCATCGGCGACGGGGTGCCGCTGGAGAGCTACCACGTCTGGTCGCTGCTGGACAACTTCGAGTGGGCCGAGGGGTACGAGCAGCGCTGGGGCCTGGTGTACGTCGACTACACCAGCCAGCGGCGGGTGCTCAAGCGCAGCGCCCACTGGTACCGCGACGTGATCCGCCGCAACGGCCTGTAGGCGACGGTGCCCGGCCGGCGCGATGCCGGCCGGGCACCGGGCCGCCTCAGCGCGGCAGCGCCTGCTGGAGTTCGGCGCGCAACGCCGGGGTGAGCATCTCGCCCGCCTGCTTGGCCAGCCGCGCCATCTCGTAGCCGACCACGCCGATGTCGGCGTCCGCCCCGGCCAGCGTGGCCAGGATCGAGCCGTCCCGGATCTGCATCACCAGGAAGTAGCCGCGCCCCATCTCGACCACCGTCTGCTTGACGACGTCACCGTCGAACATCTGGGCCGCACCGGCGGTGATGCTCATCAGGCCGGAGGTCACCGCGGCGAGCTTGTCCGCGTTGTCACGCGGCAGGTGCGCCGAGATCGCCACCAGGAGCCCGTCGGAGGACACCACCACCGCGTGCGCCACCCCGGGAACGCGCTCCGCGAACGCGTTCACCAGCCAGCTCAGGTCGCGTGCCTCCTGGCTCAACGTCGTCACTGTCGTCGTCCTCCTTCATCGCGCGGCAGGTACATCTCGGTGGTCTCCTCGGCCTCGGCCCGCCGTACCCCGCTGTAGAGGCGCGACAGCATGCCGCCGACCGCCTCCGGGTCCGGCTCGTGCCGCACCACCGGGCGGTCGGCCGGGGCGGCCGAGGCGAGCTGGGCCATCGGCACGCGTACCGGCAGGCCCCGCTCGTTCGTCCCTCCGGTCACCGGCGTCGCCGCCGGCGCGGGCGTCACACCCAGCGCCGACGTGGCCGGACCCTGCCGGCTGAACCACCCGCCGCCCGCCGCGCCGGCGCCCGGCGTGAGCACGTCCTCGGCCCGTCCCGGGCGGGGACGCGGCGCGGTCACCGGCGCGGCGGGCGGCGCCGGCGCAGCCGCCCCGGCGTCCGTCCCGTCGCCCAGCGGCCGCCCGGTCAGCGGGGACACCGGCAGCGCCGCGGGCTGGCCCGGCGCCGGACGCCATCCGGCCACCGGCAGTTCGGCGGTCGCCGCGGCGAGCGCAGCGGACGCGGTGACCGGGCCGGTGAGCATCGCCTGCGCAGTCCCGCGCACGAGCCGATTCGGCTCCGGCCGGCCCGCCTCCGGCGCGGGCGCCTCGGCCAGCAGCGCGACCGGGATCCGCACCCGGGCCACCAGTCCCTCCCGGCCCGAGCTCAGCCGCACCCGTACGCCGTGCCGGGCGCTGAGGTGGCTCACCACGAACAGGCCCATCCGTTCCGAGGCCGACACGTCGGCGGCCGGCGGCTCGGCGAGCACCGCGTTCGCCTCGGCCAGCGCCGGCGGGCTCATGCCCAGCCCCTCGTCGACGATCTGCACGAGCGCGCCCCGGCCGTCCGGCTCGACGACCACCCGCACCGCGGTGTCCGGGCGGGAGAAGGCGGTGGCGTTCTCCAACAGCTCCGCGAACAGGTGCACCAGGTCGCCCACCGCGTGCCCGACGACGTGCAGGTCGGTCCGGTTCTCGTGGCGCACCCGCTGGTACTGCTCGATCTCCGCGCTCGCGGCCAGCAGCACCGCGCCCAGGCCCACCGGGCGGTTCCACCGCCGGGTCGACTCGCTGCCGGCCAGCACCAGCAGGCTCTCGTCGTTGCGGCGCATGCGGGCGGCGAGGTGGTCGAGCTTGAACAGGTTCTCCAGCTGGTCCGGGTCGCTCTCCTCGCGTTCGAGCTCGTCGAGCAGCTCCAGCTGCCGCTCGACGAGCACCTGGCTGCGCCGGGCCAGGTTGACGAACATGGCGTTGACGTTGCGTCGCATCATCGCCTGCTCGACCGCCACGTCGACGGCGCTGCGGTGCACCGCCACGAACGCCTCCGCCAGCTCGCCGATCTCGTCCTGCGAGTCGATCACCGAGGGCGGCACGTCGATCGCGCCGACCGGGCGGTCCACTGTGCGCAGCCGTTGCAGCGTCAGCGGCAGATCCACCTGGGCGATCCGCAGCGCCTGGCCGCGCAGCTGCCGCATGGAGCGGGCCACCGACCGGCCGACCAGCAGCGAGATCAGCACCGCGGCCAGGAGCACGGTGGCGATCGCGCCGCCCACCAGCAGCGTGTCGCGCAGCTGGCGGGCGCTGGCGTCGTCGGCCTGACGTACCGCGTCGGCGACGATCTCGCTCTCCAGCTGGCGGAACAGCTCCTGCCGCTGCTCGCTGGCCGCCCACCACTGGGTCGCGTCGAGCAGGGCCGGCTTCGTCTCGCCGCCGCCGGGCAGCGTCCGTTCCTCCATCCGGGTGGCGGCGACGAAGGCCGGATCGACCGAGGTGCGGTCGTAGCGACGGATCTGGTCGGCGGTCGCCGCGACCCGGAACGCGCCGAGGGCGGTGAGCTGCTGGGCTCGCAGGTCGCTGAGCGTCACCTGGTCGTCGGGCTCGTACCGGCCGGCCCGGGCGGCGGCGTAGAGCTCCGCCCGGATGCGCGAGGACAGCTCCTTGACCCGGGACAGCTGCGCGTACCGCAGCACCGCCTCGGTCAACTCCTGCCGGCCGCCGCCGGGCGACGGCTCGGCCAGCAGGTTCAGCAGCGCCGCGATCGACCGGTGGTAGTTGCTCAGCACGGTGTCGCTGGAGAGCACCGCGGGCGCCACCGCCGCCCGGATGTTCACCACCTGGTCGTACGCCTCGATCGCCTCGGAGTAGGAGACCCGCCAGGCCGCGTCGGCGTCGGCCAGCGGAGCGGCGGCGGCGCGCAGGTCGGTCATCGCCCGGTCGGTGGCCTCCTGGAGCGGTTTCAGCGCGGCCACCGCGGCGTCCCGGTCGGTGCCGGCGCGGCGCAGCGCGGCCAGCTCGCCCGCGGTGCGGTCCCGCTCGTGCTGGAGCCGGTCGACGGCGGTGGAGATCTGCCGCCCGATGCCGACCTGCTCGGCGAAGGCGCTCAGCGTGGTGGTCTGCCCGACCAGCCCGCGGGTCTGGATGCCGGCCAGGACGAGGAACGCCAGTGAGGGGATCACCAGCACCGTGGCGAGCTTGGTGCCCATCCGCCAGTCCCGCAGCCGGAACCCGGAGCGCCGCCGGTGCGGCTGAGGGGCCGCGCCGCGCACCGGGTCGGGACCTGCGCCCACGGTTGCCTCCTCCTCCCGCCCCACCACGTCGGGGAGCGGAGTCCATCCAATCAGGCCGTCGGTCGGTGTCAACGGCCGCCCGGACGGCATGACCAGGACGGTCAGCGCCGCGGGTGGACGGTCACGCGTGCGAGGCGGCCTCGCCCGTCCGGCCGATCCCGGCGATCTCGTCGGCCTCCGCGATCCGGCCGAGCGCGACGAGCGCGGCACCGGTCGCACCGATCTCCGGGTTGCGTTGCCAGCACACCTGGCGGGGCGCGAGCACGTCGAGGAACGCCCCGCGCCACCACGGCGAGGCGGTCAGCGCCCCACCGCCGAGGACCACCTCCATCGGCTCGCCGATACCGGCCTCCAGCAGCGTCAGGTCGTCGGCGACGAGCCGGCACAGTCCGCTCATCAGCCCGGCCAGGATGTCCACGGCGGTGGTGCCGAAGCTGAGCCCGCGCAGCTCCCCCGAGCCCGCCGGGGCGACACCCGGCGGCCGGTCGCCGCCGAAGCGGGGATTCGCACGCACCGAGCCGGCGGCGCGGTCGAGCGCCGCCTCCAGCTCCGAGCCCTCCGGCAGCCGCAGCTCACGCGCCGCCCAGGCGAACAGGTTGCCGCCGCTGGAGTACGCCGCGCCGGTCACCACGTGGTCGTGGTCGACCCGGTACCGCCACAGCTGCCCGGGCAGCGGCGGCGGCTCCGCGCCGGCCGGCACGGCCTGGATCATGCGGACCGCGGCGGAGGTGCCGACAGTCACCGCCGCGCGGGCCGGGTCGACGCATCCCGAGCCGACGTTGGCGGCCGCGCCGTCGCCCACCGGCGGCGCCCACCGCGCGCCGGCCAGCTGCGGCCAGCGCCGCGCGTACGCCGCGTTCAGCCGGCCGTGCCAGCCCCGGGGGGCCAGTGGCGGCAACCGATCCGGGCGTACGCCGGCCAGCTCGCACGCCTCCGGATCCCAGTCCATGCGGCGCAGGTCGAGCAGCCCGGTGCCGGACGCCAGCGAGATCGACATCGGGGCGTCGTCGAGCAGCGTGCCGAGCGCGTACTCGGCGAGCCCGGTGAAGCGTGCGCACCGGTCGACGCGCTCGCGCAGCCAGGGCAGCCGCACCGACCAGTAGCAGCGGTGCCACCAGGTGCCGGTCCGCCGGTGGAAGTCCGCCGGGTCGGCCGGGCCGGTCGCGCCGGCCGGCGGCTCCGGCCGGGTGTCCAGCCAGGTCAGCACCGGCCCCGACGGTGTGCCGTCGGGCGTCAGCGGCAGCACCGAGTGCCACTGCGCGGAGGTGGCCACGAGGTCCACGTCCCGCAGGTGCCCACCGGCGGCCAGCTCGTCCAGGCACTCCACCAGGCACGCCAGGTAGGCCGGGCCGTCGAGCGTCCCGGTGCCGTCGTCCCCGGTGACCAGGTGCACCCGGCGGCGGGCCAGCGCGCCCGGGCGCGGCACGGCGTCCGCGTCGAGCACGAGGCCGCGCACCGAGGAGGTGCCCAGATCCAGAGCGAGAATGTCCATCGCCGGTCAACCTACCCGGCGGGACCGGCGGCCACTCCAAGATCCGTACCCGCTGACGCGCGATCGGGTTCCACGGCGCCTGTCGATCGCGTACAGTGACCGTCATGCCCGCGCACCTGTCCTGCTGGTGGCCCGCCGACCCGGCGGCCCACCCCCGCGCGTAGCTTCCCCACGCGGCCGCCCGACGAGGCGGCCGCCGGTCTCCCCCGGCATCCCGGGTCGCCTTCACCGGCGGCCACCGGCCCACCGAGGAGACCCGATGACCCGCCTGTCCGACCCGCTCGCCGCCGTCGCGGCCGGCCGCGACCCAGGCCCGTTCGCGCTCGTCCGCCGCGAGGGCGCCGACCACGTCGACCTGTTCACCGGCCCGGTACGCACCGCCGGCGCGCTCGCCGACCTGCCGCTGCCCGAGGACGGTGCCGGCCCGCACACGCTGGCCCTGGTGCCGTTCCGGCAGGTCACCGAACGCGGTTTCGAGTGCGTCGACGACGGGCTGCCGCTGGAGTTCCTGGCGGTCGAGGCGCACCGGCGGATACCCCTGGCCGAGCTGCTCGACGACCTGCCCGACGCCGAGGTGCGCACCCGCGACGCCGGCTTCGACATCGCCGACGACGAGTACGCGGCGATCGTGGAACGGGTGCTGGCCGACGAGATCGGCCGGGGCGAGGGGGCCAACTTCGTCATCCACCGCACCATGCGCGCCACGGTGCAGGGCGACCCGCTGGCCGCGGCCCTGGCCGCGCTGCGCCGGCTGCTGCTGCGCGAGCGGGGCGCGTACTGGACGTTCCTGGTGCACACCGGCACCCGGATCCTGGTCGGCGCCAGCCCGGAGCGGCACGTCAGCGTCGCCGACGGGCTGGTCGAGATGAACCCGATCAGCGGCACGTTCCGGCACCGGGGCGAGACCGTCGACCGCTCCGCGCTGCTGCGCTTCCTGCACGACCCGAAGGAGGTGGAGGAGCTGTACATGGTGCTGGACGAGGAGCTGAAGATGATGGCCGTGGTCGCCGAGCACGGCGGCCAGGTGGTCGGGCCGTACCTGAAGGAGATGGCGCACCTGGCGCACACCGAGTACCTGCTGGCCGGGCGCTGTTCCCGGGACGTACGCGACGTGCTGCGGGAGACCATGTTCGCGCCCACCGTCACGGGCAGCCCGATGGAGAACGCCTGCCGGGTGATCGCCCGGCACGAGCGCACCGGCCGGCGCTACTACGCCGGGGTGCTCGCCCTGCTGGGCCGCGACGAGCAGGGCCGGCAGACGCTGGACGCGCCGATCCTGATCCGTACCGCCGAGATCTCGCCCGAGGGCGCGCTGCGGGTGCCGGTCGGCGCGACGCTGGTCCGTCACTCGACCACCGCCGGGGAGGTGGCCGAGACGCACGCGAAGGCCGCCGGTGTGCTGGCCGCGCTGGGTCTCGGCCCGGACGCGCCGCGCTCCGCGACCGAGCCGGCCGTCCGGTACGCCGACGACCCCGAGGTACGCGCCGCGCTGGCCGCCCGCAACGCTCCGCTGGCCCGGTTCTGGCTGGAGCAGCGGGAGCCGGGCGCGATCGCGCTGCGCGGGCTGGCCGGGCGGCGGGCGCTGATCGTCGACGGCGAGGACACGTTCACCGGCATGCTCGCCCACCAGCTCGGCGCGCTGGGCCTGGCGGTGACCCGGCGGGACTGGCCGGACCCGGGCCCGCTGGACGGCTACGACCTGGTGGTGGTCGGCCCCGGCCCGGGTGACCCGCGGGACGCGACCGCACCGAAGATGGTGGCGCTGCGGGCGCTGCTGACCGAGTTGCTCGCGTCCGGCCGGCCGACGCTCGCCGTGTGCCTGGGCCACCAGTTGCTCGCCGGGTTGCTGGGCCTGCCGCTGCACCGCCGCGACGCGCCGTACCAGGGGCTGCCGCGGGACGTGCCGGTGTTCGGGACGACCCGGCGGGTCGGGTTCTACGCCAGCTTCACCGCGCTCGCCGACGCGGACCGGGTGGCCGGCCCGTACGGCCCGGTCGAGGTGTCCCGCGACCCGGCCGACGGCGCGGTGCACGCGCTGCGCGGCGCGGGCTTCGCCGGGGTGCAGTTCCACCCGGAGTCGGTGCTGAGCCAGGACGGCACGAGGGTCCTGGCGGACCTGCTCGGGCATCTGCTCGACCGGCCGGCGCTGAGCGCGCATGGAGCGGCCGATCGCGGGTAGGGCACTGGCGACCGGTGGTCCGGACGGGTTCGAGAGCCCCCGTCCGGCCACCGGTCGCCAGTCGGGTCAGCCGGCCATGCCCCGCTTCAGCGCGGCGCCCATCAGCACGGCGCGCTTGGCGGTGAGCGCGGTGGCGGCCAGTGCCACGTGGTCCGGGGCGACCTCGCCGTTGTTGCTGGTGTGCGAGGCGCCGTACGGGTTGCCGGCGACGAACTGGCTCGGGTCGGTGTAACCGGGGGTCACCACGATGCCGCCCCAGTGGTAGAAGACCGTGTACAGCGACAGCAGTGTGGCCTCCTGGCCGCCGTGCGACGTGGCGGTCGAGGTGAACCCGCTGTAGACCTTGTCGGCGAGCGCGCCGGCGGCCCAGAGCGGGCCGGTGGTGTCGATGAACTGCTTGAGCTGGGCGGCGATCATGCCGTACCGGGTCGGCGACCCCATGATGATCACGTCGGCCCAGGACAGGTCGTCCGGCTGCGCCTCCATCACGTCCTGGGTCTCCAGCCGGTGCGCCTGCCAGCCGGAGTTGGAGCGGATCGCCTCGTCGGGCGCCAGCTCACGTACCTTGCGCAGACGCACCTCGGCGCCGGCCTCCCCCGCCGCCTCGACCGCCGCCTGCGCCATCTGGTAGGTGATGCCGGTCGCGCTGTAATAGATCACCGCGACCTTGACCTGGCCATCCATCAGACGTTCCCTCCTCGTCTCGGGTCAGCTCCGGCGACTACCCGTTACTTGTTCCGTCAAACTCAGGGCGTGGCATGCTCTCCGGGTGGAGATCCGCACCGCCACGCCGGCCGACTGGCCGCTGATCTGGCCGTTCCTGCGCGACATCGTGGCGGCCGGCGAGACGTACACCTGGCCCCGCGACGTCACGGAGGAGCAGGCCCGCAAGCTCTGGATGCCGCCGGCGCCGGCGCGGACGGTGGTCGCGGTGGCGCCGGACGGCGCGGTGCTCGGCTCGGCGAAGCTGGCGCCCAACCAGGGCGGCCCCGGCGACCACGTGGCGAACGCGTCGTTCATGGTCGCCCCGGCCGCCGCCGGGCGCGGCGTCGGCCGGGCGCTCGCCGCGCACGTGCTCGACGCGGCCCGGGCCGACGGCTACCGGGCCATGCAGTTCAACGCCGTGGTGGCCACCAACACCCGGGCCGTCGAGCTGTGGCGGTCGCTGGGCTTCGAGGTGATCGGCCGGGTGCCGGAGGGCTTCCGGCACCCCACCCGGGGGTACGTCGACCTGCTGGTCATGCACCGGCGCCTGGACTGAGCGTGGCTCAAGATTTGCGCAAGTTCCGTCCGCAACCGCTCTGCTCACCCAGCTCACACGGGATGCTGGTCGAACCGGCGCCGGCCGCAGCGGCCGCCCCCGCGCCGGGATCCTGAACGGGGGATCGCGCTGGTGTCGGCAGCGCCGCCGGCGCAGCGCGATCAGGGGCCGGGTTGTCGTACCCCGGGCCTACGCTGACGCCCGTGACCGTACGCCTCAACCGCGCCGAGGCGCTCGCGCTGCGAATGACCGGCCTGTTGCTGCGCCCGCACCCCACCGCCCGCCCCGAGCGCGTCGCCGACGTGGTCGAGTGGTTCGGCGCCATGCAGGCGCAGGACGCGGCGAGCGGGCTGTGGTCGCTGGGCCTACGCCTGCCCGGAGCCACCCAGGACGACGTCCGCGCGGCGCTGGAGCGGCGCGAGGCGCTGCGCACGTGGCCCATGCGCGGCACCGTGCATCTGGTCCCGGCGCGTGACGCGCGGTGGATGCTGGAGCTGACCGGGGTGCGGACGCTGGCCGGCATCGCCGGGCGGTGGCGGCAACTCGGGCTGACCGTCGCCGACGGCGAACGGGCCGGTGACGTGCTGCGCGCGGCGCTGACCGGCGGCGGCCGGTTGACGCGCGCCGAGTGCGTGGCGGCGCTGCGCGCGGCCGGGCTGGCCACCGACGGTCAGCGCGGCTACCACCTGCTCTGGTACGCCAGCCAGCGCGGCGTCACCTGCATCGCGCCGCACGTGGGCACCGAGCAGACGTTCGCGCTGCTCGACGAGTGGGCGCCCGACCCGCACCGCCCGGAGCGCGACGAGGCACTGGCGATGCTGGCGCACCGCTACGTGCGCGGCCACGGCCCGGTGACCCGGCACGAGCTGGCCCGGTGGACCGGCCTGACGGTCACCGACGCGACCCGGGCGATCACCCTGGCCGGTGACCTGCTCGCCCCGGTCGAGGTCGACGGCGAGCCCGCGGTGGTCGACGCCGCGCTGCTCGACGCGCCCCGCGCGCCGGTCGACGACCTGCACACGCTGCCCGGCTTCGACGAATACCTGCTCGGCTTCAAGGACCGGTCGCTGATGCTCGACCCGGCGCACGCCGCGGCGGTGGTCCCCGGCAACAACGGCGTGTTCCGGTCGACCGTGGTGCGCGGCGGGCGCGTGGTCGGCACCTGGACGCGGACGCTGGGCGCGAAGGCGGTGACGGTGAAGCTGCAGCAGCTCGTGCCGTTCGACGCCGCGTTGCGTGAGCGGGTGGACTCCGCGCTGACGGGTTACGCCCGCTTCCTCGGGCTGGAGTTGCGCCACTCCTGGTGACAGCGTGGGCACCCGGGACGCGAGCAGACCGAAGGGCCGGCGGCGCGCACTGCCACCGGCCCTTCGCCCGCATCCAGGGGTCAGTCGGCGAGCGCGCCGGCCGAGCGGCCCTCGTGCAGCGTCAGGTTGCGGCCGCTGCCCGGGTCGAACAGGTGGATCTTCTCCAGGTTGAACCACACCCGGCGCGACTCGCCCTCGCGTACCGGCGACTCCGCCGACAGCCGGGTGACCAGGTTCGACCCGGCGCCGGCGAAGTCCGCGGCGCCCGCGTCGGCGGCCAGCTCCTCCAGTTCGGCGGCGGTGGCCCGCTCCCCCTCGACGGTGAAGTAGACGTACTTGTCCGAGCCCATCGACTCGACGATGTCGACAGGCGCCTCGAACTCGACGCCCCGTCGGCGGGTCTCGTCGTCGATCAGCGCCGCGTCCTCGAAGTGCTCCGGGCGGATGCCGAGGATCAGCTCCCGGGGCGCGTCGCCGCCCTCCAGCTCGCGGCGGATCCGGTCGCCGATCGGCACGTCGCCGAGCGCGGTCCGCAGCCGGCCGTCCTCCACGACGGCGTGCACGAAGTTCATCGAGGGCGAGCCGATGAACCCGGCGACGAAGAGGTTGCGCGGGTGGTCGTACAGCTCCTGCGGCGGCCCGACCTGCTGCACCGCGCCGCCGCGCATGATGACCACCCGGTCGCCGAGCGTCATCGCCTCGGTCTGGTCGTGGGTGACGTAGACGGTGGTGGTGCCGAGCTGCTTCTGGAGGCGGGACACCACGGTGCGCATCTGCACGCGCAGCTTGGCGTCCAGGTTCGACAGGGGCTCGTCCATCAGGAACGCCTTGGGCTGGCGGACGATCGCCCGGCCCATCGCCACCCGCTGCCGCTGGCCGCCGGACAGGTTGGCCGGCTTGCGGTCCAGCAGCGCGGTCAGCTCCAGCACCTTCGCCGCCTCGTCGACCTTCTGGTCGATGGTCTCCTTGTCCATCTTCGCCAGCCGCAGCGGGAACGCCATGTTCTCCCGCACGGTCATGTTCGGGTAGAGCGCGTACGACTGGAAGACCATCGCGATGTCGCGGTCCCGGGGTGCCTTGTCGTTGACCCGCTCGCCGCCGATACGCAGCTCACCGGAGCTGATGTCCTCCAGCCCGGCGATCATGTTGAGCGTGGTGGACTTCCCGCAGCCGGACGGGCCGACCAGGATCACGAACTCGCCGTCGGCGATCTCCAGGTCGACGTCCTGCACCGCGGTGGTCCCGTCCGGGAACCGCTTGCTCACCTTGTCCAGCACGATGTCGGCCATTGCTACCACCTATCCCTTGACTGCGCCGGAGGTCAGACCGGAGACGATGCGGCGCTGGAAGAAGAGCACGAACAGGATGATCGGCACGGTGATCACCACGGCGGCGGCGCAGATCGCCCCGGTCGGGTCCTCGAACTGCGACTCGCCGGTGAAGAACTGCAGCGCCACCGGGACCGTGCGGGACCGCTCGGTCGAGGTGAGCGTGATCGCGAACAGGAAGTCGTTCCAGCAGAAGATGAAGACCAGGATGGCCGTGGTGAACACGCCGGGCGCGGCCAGCGGCGCGATCACCCGCCGGAACGCCTGTGCCTGGGTGGCGCCGTCCATCTTGGCCGCCTTCTCCAGGTCCCACGGGATCTGCTTGAAGAACGCCGACAGCGTGTAGATCGCCAGCGGCAGCGCGAACGTGATGTACGGCAGGATCAGTCCGGGCCAGGTGTCGAACAGGCCGAGCTGCCGCTCGATCTCGAACAGCGGCGACACCAGCGACACCTGCGGGAACATCGCGATCAGCAGCGAGACGCCGACCAGCAGCTTCTTGCCCGGGAAGTCGAGCCGGGAGATCGCGTACGCGGCCATCGCCCCGAGCACCACAGCGATGGTGGTGGCGATCAGCGCGATGCCGATCGAGTTGACCAGGGCCCGGACGAACTGGTCGGTGTCGAAGATCGTCCGGTAGTTGTCCAGCGTCCACTCCCGCGGCCAGAACTTGCCGTCGGTGAGCGTGGCCGGGGTCTTGAACGACAGCGAGGCGATCCAGAGGACGGGGACCAGCGCGAAGACGACGACCACGACGTCCAGCAGGCCCCAGCGCACCTTCGCCCGCGTGGTGGTTTCCACTGCCATGTCAGCGCCTCTCCCCATCGTCGCTGCCCGGGGCAGCGGTGCCGAACAGCTTCACGAACACGAAGGCGATGATCGCCACGGTGATGAAGATCAGCACCGACATCGTGGAGCCGATGCCGAGGTTCAGGCCCCGGATCAGGTTGTTGTAGGCGAGCATCGACACCGACGACGTCTCGTTGCCGCCGTTGGTGAGCACGAAGATGTTGTCGAAGACCCGGAACGCGTCGAGCGTGCGGAACAGCAGCGCGACCAGGATGGCCGGCTTCATCACCGGCAGCATCACCTTGGTGAACCGCTGCCACGCCGTCGCGCCGTCGGTGGAGGCCGCCTTGAGCAGGTCCTCCGGCACCAGCGCCAGCCCGGCCATCAGCAGCAGCGCCATGAACGGGGTGGTCTTCCAGATCTCCGCCAGCATGATGATCGCCAGCGAGCTGGCCCGCTCGGTCAGCGGGGCGCTGCCGTCGAACAGGTTCGCCAGGTAGCCGGTGCCCGGCGTCCAGGCGTACCGCCAGGAGAACGCCGCGACCACTGTGACGATGCCGTACGGGATCAGCGCCGCGGTGCGCACGATGCCCCGGCCGACGAGCGTCCGGTGCATGATCATCGCCAGGCCCATGCCGAGCACCAGCTCGATCGCGACCGTGACCACGGTGATCAGCGCGGTGACCCCGAACGCGGTCCACCAGAAGTCGTTCGTCAGCACGGTGACGTAGTTCTCCAGGCCGACGAACTGCCGCTCGTCGGGGAAGCGCAGGTCGAAGCGTTGCAGCGACAGCCAGACCGAGTACAGGATCGGGTACGCGGTGACCAGCACCATGACCAGCGCGGCCGGCGCGCACAGCAGCCAGCCGAGGCGCCGCTCGGCGCGCTTGTTCTCGCTCAGCGGGGCACGGGAGCCGCGCCGGGACCGCTGTTCCGGTACGGCGGCGTGCCGGCCGCCGGGCTGCTCGGCCTCGGCCTCGGCGGCGGCCTGCGCGCCGGCCGGCGTGGCGTTCACGCTCATGGCAGAACTCCCTTGGACTCCAGCGCGTCGGAGATCGCCTTGCGCAGTTCGTCAGCGGTCTGCTCGGGCCGGATCGCCGACGGCGGCGACAGGATCGCCGACATCACCGTGGAGATGCTCTGGTACGCCGGGGTCAGCGGGCGGACCGCCGGCTCCTTCAGCTCCTCCAGGATGGTCTCCTTCATCGGGTACGCCTCGGTCATCTCCGGGTCGTCGTAGACGGCTTCGATGGTGGGCGGCACGCCGTCGTTGACGGCGGAGAACTTCTGGTTCTCGGCGTTGCGCAGGCAGCGGGCCGCCTCGAACGACTCTTCCGGGTGCTTCGAGTAGGTGCTGACCGCCAGGTTGACCCCGCCGATGGTGACCTTGCTGGGGGTGCCGGGGTCGATGCCCGGCACCCGGGCCCACTTCACGTTCTTCGCCAGTTCGGGGTTGGCCTCCTGGAGCGCCGGATACACGAACGGCCAGTTCACCTGGAACGCGCCCTTGCCGGACTGGAACTCCAGCCGCACCGGGTCCTCCAGCGCGTTGCTGAACGACGGCGAGGTCACGCCCGACGTGGCGAACTTCTTGAGCTGGTCGAGCGCGCGCACCGCGCCGGCGTCCATCTCCGCCTTCTTGCCGTCGTCACTGAGGATCTTGCCGCCGGCGCTCTCCGCGAGCGTGTTGTAGAGGACCACGAGGCCCTCGTACTGGGCGCCCATGGTGAGCACCTGGTACGGCTTGCCCTGCTCCTTGAGCTGCTGGGCTGCGGAGATCATCTCGTCCCAGGTCTTCGGCGCCTGCGACACCAGGTCGGACCGGTACCACAGCAGCTGCACATTGGTGTTCTTGGGCGCGGCGTAGAGCTTGTCCTCGTACCGGGCGGTGTCCAGCGGGCCGGCCAGCGTGCCCTGCTCGACCTCGGCCTTGTCCTGGCCGGTCCACTCCCGGATCCACTTCGCGCTGGCGAACTCCTGCGTCCACGTGACGTCCAGGCCGAGCACGTCCATCCCGCTGTCCTGCGCGGCGAGGCGGCGCACCATCTGCACCCGCTGCTCGTCGGCCTCGCGCGGCAGCACCCGGTAGTCGATCCGGTACCGTCCCTGCGCCTGCGTGTTGCAGGTGTCGACCACCTTCTGCAGGTTCTGCTCGGGCGGGTAGTACAGGTTGATCGTGGGGACGCCGCCGTCGCCGCCGGATCCGCAGGCGGCCAGCGGGGCCACCAGCGCGAGCGCGGCGGCCGCCGCCGCCGCGCGTCCGGCCGGCCGCCGTGCGGCCGTGTCGGGGACTCTCGTCATCACCCTCCCCCTCTCTTCGGCGAAGAACCGGGGAGTGAGCCGCGCCCCGGTGCACGGCGAGACGACCGGGGCATCGGCCCGATCGCCCGACGCCCCGGGCGTGTCGTGCGGCTGAACGTGCCCGACCTGCGACGGAGCGAAACATCACGGACATGTGACGGTGACGGCACGAACCGGCCGGGCGATCGCATGTCGTCCCACGTAGTGAAACGGCGAGGCTACCCAGCGTCAGCGGTCTGCACTAGCGTGGGGCTGGCTCCGTAGCCGGCGCGTCGCCGTCGACGCCGATGCGCCTCCGGCCGTCCCCCATCGCCCGCCCGATCGGTTGGTTCTGACGGGAAGTGCCGTGCGCCCGTTCCCCGGTTGGGCAGGATTCCCCCGAGGAGGTGCCGTCGTGCAGGACACCCGCGCTCTCGCCCTGACGTTCGAGGTGAGCGGCCTGCCCCCGGTCAAGACCGAGGCCCTGTCCATCTTCGCCGCCGGGCACCGGCAGGCGACGAGGGTCCGCACCCTGCTCCAGGCCGCCTGCACGGCGGCCCAGCGCACCGGGTGGACCCCGCTGACCGGGCCGGTCGAGGTGGACCTGACCCTGCGCTGTCCGCCCGGGCACCGCACCTCCGACGCCAGCACGCTGCTGGGCGGCGTGTGCGCGGTGCTCCAGGACAAGAAGCGGGTCTCCACCATCGGTCTCGCCCACCTCGGGGTGCTGGTCGACGTCGCGCTCTGGGCCGACGACCGGCAGATCCGCCGGCTGTCGTACGCCGAGGAGCCGGCGGAGGAGTTCTCGTATCTGGTCCGGGTGTCGGCCGTACCGACGATGGTTTGACCGACGTCCGCGGTGGGGTACCGCGGACGCCGAGGAAGGGAGTGCCGATGTCGGAGCCACATGTCACGCTCGATCCGAGCGGGCTCGACCCTGTGCAGCAGAAGCTGCGCGGCCCGCTGGAGGATCAGCTGACCTCGGCCCTGCAGGCGGCCGCCGACCGGATCCGCGCCGGCTACGCGGGCGAGCCGGTGGAGGACGTCTGCCGTCGGTTGCTCGACGAGACCCGTTCCGGCCTGCACCCGGACATCGCGGCCGGCTTCCAGCCGGACATGGACGAGTTCTGCCGGGTGGCGGTGGCGATCGTGCGGGGCGAGCTGACCTGAGCCGGCGACGGCACAGGATCTGAGTACGCGTACCGATGGCGGGTCCGCCCGCGGCGACGAGAATTCTCCCGTGCGAACTCGAATCATGATCGTTCTTGCCGTGCTCGGGCTGGCCGGGCTGATGGCGACCAGCGGTTGTTCCCTGCGGCAGAGCATCTGCGGCGGCGACGAGTACCCGGTGATCGCGGTCGGCCCGCAGGGCGGCAGCTCCTGCGTGCCGGACGGGGAGGAACCGACGCCGCCGTACGTGCGCTACCCGGAGGGCAAGGAGCCGAAGCACGTCGACGACGAGTGGGACGTCTACTGGCGTACCCACGGCATCGACGAGAACAACACCATCATCGACCGCTGAGGCGGGGCCGCGTCAGCTCCGCCGCACGTCGACCGAGACGATGTGGGTGCCGTCGGGGCGGTCGCCCTCCCCCAGCCGCACCGGCAGCCGGCCGCCCTCGGGCGGTCGCAGGCCGAGCCCGAAGCTGAGGTGTCCCTCGAAGTCGCCGGCCACGGCCCATCCACGCAGCGTCGGGAAGCGGATCGCCGCCGGCGGCAGGTCGGCCGTCGGGCCGCCGCGGGCGTCGTGCGCCTGGGCCGGATCGAACCGCACCGACAGGTACGCCGTGCCGGGCAGCGTGACCGGCGCGCCCCGCCCCTCGGTCACGACCTGCGGCACGTAGGCGACCTCGTAGGACGGGGTGGGTCCACGGAAGGCGAACGTGATCCGGCTGAACCCCTCCGCCGGGTGGTCGCCGACGTCGACCGCCACCAGGACGGGCAGCGGTTCCCCGGGCGGCGGGGTGACCGGCACCCGTACCCGGTGGGCCACCCGGACCGGCCCGCCGGGCACCGCCCAGCCCCAGGTGACGCGCCAGGATCCGGCGGTCGACGCGGCCTCGGTCGGCACGGGCGGGGTGGGCGTGGCCTCCGGCGCCTCGGTCGCGGCCGGCGCGGACGGCGGCGCGGCCGTCGGGGTGGGCGCCGTGGACGCGCCGTCGTGGCCGGTCGCCGTGCAGGCCGCCGCGAGCAGCACGACCAGGCCGGCGAGCAGCGGTACGCGCTGAGGAGTCATGACTCAGTGTCGCTCCGTGACCGGCCCGCGCACCAGAGGCGTCCCGTCCCCGATTCCGGCCCCGCCTCGGCCGTCAGGCGGCGCGCGGGTCGAACCGCTGCTCGGTCGTCTCGCGGACGGACACCTGGCCCACCGCGGCCAGTTCGGCCGCGTAGTCGCTCACCAGCGTCGGCAGCCGGTAGTCGCCGTGCCCGTCCCGCTGCGCCAGGTGCGCGTCGACCAGGTCGTCCAGGGCGCGGTGCACCCGCTGCGGGGAGACGCCGAGCTGGTCCGCGGCCGTGTGCACCGGTGTGCCCGGCCGCGCGGCGAGCAGTTCGAGCATCCGGCCGGCCAGTTCGTCGTCGGAGCGGACCACCGCCACGCCGGCGGCCAGGCTCGCCCGCACCGACAGGTCCTCGTAGGCCAGCAGGTCCAGCCGGCCCCGCCCGTCACCCAGCTCCGCGACGAGAGTGGACACCGGCGCCCCGGACCGCCGGCCCAGCCGGGCGCCGGCGATGCGCAGGGCGAGCACCGAACCGCCGCAGATCCGCACCAGATCGGCGGTGGCCGCCGGCTCGGCGGCCAGCCGGTCCGGCCCGGCGAACGTGGCCAGCAGGTCGCGGGCCTGCGCGACCCCGACCGGGCGCAGCGCCACCCGGCGTACGCCGTCCAGGCTGCCGAGGTGCCGCTGAGCGACGGTGATCAGCGCCGGGCCGGGGCCGGCGGGCAGCAGCGGACGCACCTGCGATGCCCGGGTGACCCCGTCCACGACGAGCAGCAGCCGGCGGCCGGCCGCCAGGGAGCGGAACCAGCCGGCGCGCTCGTCGGTCTTCTCGGGGACGTCGGCGGCCGGCACGCCGAACGCGCGCAGCACCCGGGCCAGCACCTCCCCCGCCGTCACCGAGGTCCGGTAACCGAGGTCCACGAAGACCTGCCCGTCGGGGAACAGGGCGGAGACGGCGTGCCCGGCGCGTACCGCGAGGGCGGTCTTGCCGCTGCCCGGGGCGCCGGTGACGACCACCGCGGCCGGGGTCGCCGCGGTCACCGCAGCCACTACGTCGGCGGTCTCCCCGGTACGCGCGACGTAGGTGAGCGGGTCCGCCGGCAGCTCCCGCGGTACGGTCCAGCCGACGGCGGGGCGAAGGTCCGCGACCGGTGCCGAGGCGGTCACGACGGCGCCTCCCGGCTCGGCGTACGACAGCTCCGGTGCGCGGTCCAGCATCGCCCGGTGCAGCCGGGCAAGTTCCGCGCCGGGTTCGAGGCCGAGCTGCTCGTCGAGGACGGCCCGGGCGTCCCGGTAGACGGTGAGCGCGGCCGGCACGTCCCCGCACCGGTAGAGGGCGAGCATCAGGTGCCCCCAGGCCCGTTCCCGCAGCGGGTGCGCGGCCAGGTGCGCGCGCAGGTCGGACAGGAGGTGGGCGTGCTCACCGGCGGCCAGCCGTGCCTCGGTCAGTTCCTCGAAGACCTGTAGCCGCTGCTCGTCGAGGGCGGCCCACCGGTTGTCCAGCGCGGTGCTCCGGGGCAGGCCGTCACCGGCCGGGCCCCGCCACCAGGCCAGGGCGGACGTGAGCGTGTCGATCGCGCCGGCCGGATCGGCCGACGCGAGCAGTGACCGCCCCTCCCCCGCCAGCCGCTGGAACTCGGTCACGTCCAGCTCGTGCGGCGCCAGCCGCAGCTCGTACGCCTGCGGACGGGCGAGCAGCCGGTCGCCGACCGTGCGCCGCAGGCCGGCGGCATGGGTACGGAGGTTGGCGGTGGCGGACGTCGGCGGGTGGTCGGACCAGACCATCCGGGCCAGCCGGGGCAGGGAGACGGAGTGGTTCGCCTCGATCGCCAGCCCGGCCAGGACGGCCCGTCGTTTCGCCGCGCCGGGCGTGACGGTCTCGCCGTCGACGCACAGCTCCACCGTGCCCAGAAGCCGAATCTGAAGTTCCATCGCGCCGCTCCCCGTAGACCCTAGACGCGCCGCCCACGCTAAGCGCCCACTTCGCGGCCAACAAGGGGCGAACCGGACAATTAAGCGTGATGAATGTCAATGTGGTTGGCGGTGTGTCGAGGTAACAGAAATACCGCTGGGGACGCTTCGGGTTGCTCATACCGGGTGACGGGAGGCAGAGGCCGGCCCTTCCGGTCCACGGAGGTCCCGGCGCCGTCGCGGTACCCGGCATCCGCAGCGTACATACCGCCCGCCTGGTGCGCCTCGGGTCACCGGTACGAGTGTGCGTACAGCAGTTCCATGCGCTCGCGGCCCTCACGTCGAGCCCTGTCCCGAATGGCGTCTGCGCCCTCTCCCGCGAGCAGGTCGGCGATGTCTTGCAGCATCCGGCCGCCGTACTGCTGGGGCTGGTAATGGCCGGACCAGTTGTCATAGGACGTGATCTTGCCGTTATTGGCGGTGAACCGACCCGCCATGAGCACCGGGTTGGGTCGCCCGGCGGCGTCGAATTCCGCCAGGCTCATGTGACCGGGCCAAACGTCCTGGTCCCACAGGTCGGCGAAGTCATCGTCGTGCAGGGCCCGTACCCCGTACGGACGCCACTGCACCTGAGTCCGTTCTTACGGCCTTGAATGCAGCCTACTCGCGGACCCCCACAGATAATACGCAGGAATCCCTCGCTGCAGACCTGAACGGTAGAGCCCGATACCGCGCACAGGCAGCTTGTCTCCCACGAACGGCGCCTGCGCGTCAGCCGCCCGCCACAGCAGTTCGTCGAGGGTGAAAGCGGTGCGATCCTCAGCCTCGATGCGGACGGCCCTTTTCTGCCCGCCCCGGCTCGAAAAAGGGTACAGGTACAGCTCGGAGGCAGTCACGGAAGTGTCGCCATCCTTGTTCAGGCAATCAGCGAAGCCTGCGGTTTCCGCAAGTAGTCGCACGGTTCCGGGCGCTTGCTTCGGCCAGTCCACATCGGCGCAACACCCCGCCGAAAGGGGTAGGTCAGGCCGGTGAATCCCGGACTCCCCAACCGTGAGCGGCCCCGTTCGGACATAGGTCGCCCTTTTCGACAGAGCTGAGAGCGTGGCGGCGTAATAGTCGACGCGCCCTCTCCTGAGATCCTTCAGGTCCGTCATGCGCCGAGGTCGAACTGGGAGGGCTCCATGGGCTGAGCATAATGCAGTAGCCGCGCCCGGGACAGATCTCACGCTCTGCGGTAGGACAGACAATCGATAGAACGAAAAGTTGTCGGCCCGGCACGAACTCGCCCGCCCCTGCAGCAGGAAGTCCGCGCCAGCGGTACCGGCGCAGACTTCCTGATTGTCATCTGCTCAACGAGGTCCTACAAGCTGCACAACCGGTTGCACGGCCCAGCGCAACCCGAATATCCTCCTTGCCACGTGCATGCACTGGGGTCCTGCAGCCGCAACGCGTCCTGTCTCTTCCCCGACAAATCGTGGAAATCCCGGAAGCGGGGCGGGATCGAGAATCCGAGCGCACGCTCGGCAGCCGAGAAGCCATCGCCGGCCTCGACCCCACCCCAGCGTCCGTTGCGGACCCGGCACCCCGGGACACCTGAGAAGCGAAGCGACCGCAGAGCCCGCGATTCGGGCGCCGTGATGCTCTCAGCGCGGCATCGCCTCACGAACGAGCCTCTTCTGAAAAGCGATCGTCTCCACGCACCTGGCATTAGCCCGCTCAGCCTCCTCAGTCCACTCCGGCACTTCTTCTCGATCGAGAAGACCTTCGTAACAAAAGGAAAGAACACCGTACAGGACTTCGCCGGTGAGGCCGTCGGGTGCATCGGCACAGGCCAGCAGAGCCGACATCAGGTGCGAGGTACCGGGCTCCTCCGCCAGATCCAGCACATCCTCGTACTCGTCGAGCACATCGTCGGAGAGCTCGATCCTGTCCAGGCCGGCAGCCACCGCTTCGCGCCCGGCCACCATACCTCGATCCAGGTAGTCGCGAACTTCCTCCACCTCGATCCGACCCATTGCATTGCGGGTCCACTCCATAGCCGCCATTGCAAGAGCGAGCCTTTGTGGAGGCTGAATATTCTGCAATTCACCCCGCAGCGGCTGCATCTCCCGATCCCAGAGTAGCACCTGGTCCTCCAGTTTCTATAGCCACGTTACGCAAATCCGAACCAACACGGCGGGCAATTTCGACCCGACTGGAGGCGGCAGCGGCTGATGACATGACCGCTCCATTTACCAGGCTGCACGGCCACTGCGGGCATGGCACCGATCATACCTAACCCGACAACGACCTGCTCACCTGCACACCGGCACCCGCGAACCTTCCTTGCGCAGCACACGACTGGTCGTCGGCACCCGGCAGCGAAAAAACGTGAGACCCGCGTGCCGGCCGTCGCCTCCCTGAATGTGGGCGGCGACGGCCGGCACGGATCCAGCCAGAGTTGTCAACCAGTGATGTGGAGCTAACCTACGCCGGCCCCCCATCTACCAACGACCCGGATATTCGGGTACTTACCACTCCCGATTCTGCCGCCACAATCCTGGCCCGGCTTGCCGGTTGGCCGCACCGTGCCACAGGGAATTCTTGAGGTAGCGATACGTCCGTTGGACCCAACCCTGCCCCTGTCGACGGCATTCAGCAGAATCTGCTCGGCATCCGTCTGGTTAGGGCCCCGCAGATCCGATCCGGCCACTCGCCGGTATCCGAGCTGCTCTGCAAGAGCCCGAGCATCCGGATTGGTGTTGTTTCGATTAACAGTGTAGACAAGTTCTCCATTCAGGTGGCCCGTACTCACCGTCGTCCCGTTGTACGCACGGTCCCCGTACCTGGTACGCCAGGTCTCAGCAATCGCGTCGGCGTCATCCTGGAGCTGTGCATCCGTCTTGGTCGGACAGGCATCGTTGTGGGCGAGTACGGGGGTTTCGCCGACCAGGACGTAGTAGGTGTGCTGTCCATCGACGGTGAAGTTGTGTACTCGCTGGATCTGGGTCTTGTGCCGGATGGCAGAGATCTGGACCCAGGTGCCCGACGACGTCTGGAGCCAGGCGCCGGCCTTGAGCTGGCCGGCGGTGACCCAGACCCCGGAATCCGGCAGGTAGAACCGGTGACCATCAGTGGCCACGATGGTGCCGGTCTTGTCGCCGGACTTGCCGTCGGTGTCCACGACGATGGTCACGAGCTTCTTGACCCCGCCACCCGGGATCAAATGGGTGACCGGACGGACCTGCCGGTCGCCCGACTCGACGTCGGGGGCGAGGACCCGGTCCCCGACCTTCACGTCCTCGATCGCCTTGGTCGAGCCGTCGGCCAGCAGCACCCTGGTGCCCGGCACGAAGCTGTTGCACTTCGTCGGTTTGGCCGGGGTCTCGGTCTTCGGCTTCGGCGTGTTGGTCGGCAACGCCTTCGAGGCGTCGGTGGTCGCCTCGACGCCCTTCTTGACGTCGTTGGCGGTGTCGATGCCGTCGGCGATCTTCTTGCCGGTCTTGGCGAGCTTCGCCGCCGTCACCGCGTTGCCCGCCAGCGGGATCGCCGAGGCCATCGACAACGCCGCGTCGACGTAGTTGCCCTCGGCCGCGTACCAGATGCCGTTGGCGACGTCGGCTACCTCACCGACCACCGGCACCATGCCGACCACGTCCAGGGTGGCGTGGCCGATGTCCGACCACGACATCCCGAACAGGTGCCCGTCCAGCTCGATGAAGCTGATCGGGTTCCCGCCGGCGAACGCGTACCGGTTGCCGGTGAACGGATCCATGGCCAGACCCATGTCCGCCATCGCGCCGCCGTAGGTGTCCCGCGTCAGGAACCGGTTCAGACCCGGGTCGTAGTTGCGGAAACCCATGTCGTACGTGCCCGAACCGGCGTCCCACCGGGAGGCGTTGAACCGGAACGCGTTGTACGGCTCCTCGCCCTCCGGCTGCGCGCCCGGCTTGTCCACACCGGTGAACTGCGACGAGTCGTCCTTGCCGTAGGCGGTGTACCCGTACGTCGCCCGGGTCTTGCCGTCCTCCTTCGTGATGCCGATGACGTCGCCGCGCGGCCGGTAGATGAACTGCGAGTACTCCCGCGCCCCGTCGTCCTTGTGCTTGATCTGGGTCAGCTGCTGACCCCACGGCGCGTACTGGTACGACTTCGTCGCCTTGCCCGCGACCTCCTCGCGCAGCACCTGGTTGTCCATCCCCAGGTACGTGAACAGGGTGGTCTTGCCGGCCGTCGTCTGCGACACCGTCCGGTCGAACGGGTCGTACACGTAGGTGGTCGACTTGGCGTTGGCGCCGACGCCCGCTGTGGTCTTCGCGGTCCGGTCGAAGCCGTCGTAGTAGTACTTCTGCGCCCGCTGGCCACCGACCGACACCGTGTCGAGGCGCCCGAGCGGGTCGTAGTTGTACGTCGAGGTCACACCCGCCGTGGTGGTCGAGTGCAGCCGGTTCCGGTCGTACTTGCTGGTGCTGGTCGTCCCCCCGACGGTCTGCGACACCGTGTTGCCGTTGGCGTCGTAGGTGTAGGTCTCCGTGGAGGTGCTGTCACCGGTCTTGTCCAGCTTGGCGATCCGGTCCTGCGGGTCGTAGCTGAAGACGTACGTGTTGTCGATGTAGTCCGACGAGTTGTCGGCGTTCATCAGCTTCAGCACGTCCCGCGACGGGTGCCCGTTCGCCTGGTACTGGAGGTTGTGCTCGGCGACAGTGGCGCCGCCGGACGTCTTCTCCAGCTGACGCTTGGTGGCGCCGTCGAGGTAGTACTCGAAGTCCACCGTGTTGCCGTTGGGCTTGGTCTGCTTGAGCACCTGCCCGCGGTTGGTGTAGGTGAACGACGAGACCTGCTGGTTGCCGGCCGTCGGCGAGTCGGCGTTGGTGACCTTGGCGACCATGTCCCGCGGGTCGTACTCGATCTTCGACCAGGTGAGGTCGTGGGTCGAGGTGAGCGGGTTGCCGTTGTCGTCGTAGGTCAGCGCCGTGGTGTTCTTCGCGCTCGTGTCGTCGAGCCCGGCGAACTCCTTCACCGTGGAGATCTGGTTGAGCTGGTCGTACGCGATGTCGTACCGGCCGATCTTCGCGCCCGGGCTGAGGTCCTTGACCTCGACCATCATCCCGTTCGGGTTGTACCGGTAGGTGAACTCCTTGCGCTCGTTGTCGACGTCGGCGGAGTTGTCCCGCACCAGCTTTACCGCGTCGGCCAGCACCTTGCCGGTCGCCTGGTCGGTGACGGTGATCTTCTGGACGCCCTCCTCCTTGAAGGAGTAGCTGCCCAGGCTGATCCAGGCGCCGGTGTTCTGCGTCTGGTTCACCGTCTTGGTGACGCTGCCGCCGTCGTGTGTGACGGTGAACTTCGCGTCCGTCGCGGCGCCGGTGACCTGCGGGTGCCGGACGAACACCTCGTACGTGCCGTCACGCGGGATGGTCAGCTGCCAGTTGAACTGCGCCGACCCGCTGCCGGCCGGGGCGCTGGAGACGTCGTAGCCCCACTGCCCGGTGGCGGCCCCGTTGGTCCAGGTGCCCTGCGAGGCGGTGTTGTTGGAGTCGGTGTTGTCGACCAGGACCACGTCCCTGCCGACCGGCAGGCCGTCCTCCGACCGTCCCTTCTCGTTGCCGGACTGGTAGTACTGCCAGGTCATCGTCCGCGTGGTCGACCCGCCGGCCGAGCTCAGCGTGTTCTTGGTCTGCTGGCCCAGGTCGTTGTAGTCGTAGGAGTTGACGATGTCCCACGGGTCCTTGGACGTCCTGGTCCACCCGTTGTCGTAGTAGCTGTACTCGGTGTCGTTGCGGACCGTCTGCCCGTCCGACGGCGGCGCGCTGACCTTCGTCAGATTGCCGATCTCGTCGTAGCTGTAGAAGGTCTTGTCGGGCTTGTCGTAGCGGCTGTCGTCCTTGTCGTAGGACGACCACTCCTCCTTCTTGCGGTTGAGCGCGTCGTAGACGGTCACCACGGAGAAGTCGTCGGCGTCGTCGGTGGTGTCCACCCCGCGCGGGGTGATCAGCTTCGTCTGGTTGCCGACCTGGTCGTACTCGTACTTGGTGGTGCGGTACGTGACGGTGCCGGAGCCGTCCTTGCTGTGCGGCACCTTCGACTCCACCAACGCGCCGCGGGCGTCGTAAGTCGCCAGCGACTCGTTGCCGTCGGCGTCGGTGGTGCCGAGCGTCAGGCCGTCCTTGTCGTAGCGGGCGGTGGTGAACTTGCCTGCCGCGTCTGTGGTCTTCACGACCCGGTGGTTCAGGTCGTACTCGTACTTCGTGGTGAAGTCGTCCGCCTCGCTGGCGGTCTTCTTCGCGTCGTACAGCACCGTGACGTTGCCGACGTTGTCGTACTCCGACTTCACCTTCTGGCCGAGGCCGTTGGTGACCTCGGTCGGCTGGTAGATCGCGTCGTACTTCGTGGTCGTCGTGTAGTCGCCGGCCGTCGAGGTCAGGTTGCCCTGCGGCTCGGTGACGGTCAGGACGTTGCCGACCTTGTCGTACGTCGTGGTCGTCCTGCGCTCCGGCTCCGCCGTGTTGGCCGGCTCGTCCTTCGGGGCGAGCGACTCGACGACCTGGTCCGCCTTGTCGTAGACGGAGGTCGACACCGCACCGTTGGCCGCGTACGCCGTGGTGATGTTGTCGTTCAGGTCGTACACCGGGGCCTTGGTGGTGATGAAGCGGTTGGCCGCCGCGTCCATCGGTTCCACCTTGGTGGTGGGCCGGCCGAACGTGTCGTACGCCTGGGTCACCTTGGCGTTCTTGCCGTTCTTGACCTCGGTGACGTTGCCCCGGTCGTCGTACGTGAAGTACGACTTGCCGGTACCGGCGTCGGTGACGGTCGTCGGGTAGCCGCTCGGGTGGAACGGGCCGTACCCGGTGGTGTTGCCGTTGGCGTCCCGGGCGCTGAGCAGCTGACCCCACTCGTCGTAGGTGTTGACGCTCGTGTAGTCGCCGTCGGCCGGCGTGGTGTTGCCGACCGGGTCGGTGACCGTCGCGACGTCGCCCTCACCGGTGTACGTGAAGGTCCACTTGCGGCCCTCGGAGCTGGTCTTGCTGACCACTTCGGCCACGTGACCGTTGAGCTGACGCTGGTAGGTCAGCACGGTGCCCGGCCAGCCGTTCTTGACCGCCTCCGCGTCCCGGATCTGGGTCGGGTAGCCGGTCTTGGGGTCGAACGCCCAGGTGGAGACCGCGGTGTTGGCCTCCTCCAGCCGGACGACGTTGTGGTCGTCGTCCCAGCCGGTCTTTGTGACCTCGTTCTTGGCGTTCGTGGTCTGGTACGCCCGGCCGTAGCCGTCCAGCAGGTACTGGGTGGCGTGGTTCTCCGCGTCGGTGACCGTGGTGTCGATGTTGCTGCCCTGCGGGCCGTCCGGGTCGACGTAGGCGAACTGGGTGAGATGGGTGAGCCGGTCGGTGTAGGACTTGGTGGTCCAGTGGAACTTCGGGTCGTCCCCGGTCTGCGGGTAGTTGTAGACCAGGCTGGTCGGGTTGCCCCGCGGGTCGGTGACCTTGACCAGCTTGACGTTCTTGTTGCCCTGGGTCATGTCGTAGGCGAACTTGAACGTCTTCGGCGTGCCGTTCGTCGACCCGGCGCCGTCGATCAGCTCACCGAGCAGGCCCTTGTCGGTGTAGGTGAAGGTGAGCTTGCGCCCCGAGACGTCGGTGATCTGCGAGATGTGGTCGATGATCTTCGGGTTGGTCAGGTTCGTCGCGCCGGAGACCCGCGTCCAGGTGGTGTCGTTGATGTAGTCGTACGTCTGGCCCTTGGCGTAGTAGTCGATGGTGAGGGTGATCCGGCCGGTCGGGTCGGTGATGTACCGCAGGAACTTCGTCGGCTTGTTGTTGGACTTGCGCTCCTCGTAGGTGAAGAGCATCTCGTTGCCGTTGTTGTCGACGACGCTCGACAGGAAGCCCTCGCAGTCGTAGAAGAACTGCGTCCGGTCCGGCCGGGTGAGCACCCACGCCTTCGGCTCGTCGGTGTTGGGCTTGCAGTCCACGCTGCCGTACTTCTGCAGGTAGAGGTGCACACCCTTCGGGCTCTTCCACTCGTTGGCGGTCGCGTCCCAGGTGAACCGGTGGCTGGTGCCGTCACCGTCGGTCAGGGTGACCTTGGTGGGGTTCGGGTTGGGGTGGAAGTCCAGCGGGGCGCCGAGGCGCATCATCGACGACGCCTGCAACGACCAGCCGTACCCGGCCACCGTGTCGGTGGTGTCCAGCGAGTTGTAGGACATCCGGACGAACGTCGACAGGCCCCGGGACGGGTTGTTGAACGCGTTGTACGACCAGACCGTGTTGCCGGAGTACAGGTTGTTCATCAGGGTGCCGCCGGCGCCGGTGTTCTTCCCCGCGTACGAGTAGAACTTCTCCAGGCCGAGCTGGTCGGAGGTCGGCTCCTCCACCGAGATGTTCTGCGGCAGCGCCGGGATCGACGCGGTCTCCGACAGCTTCTTGCCGGTGAGCTTGTTGCGCAGGTCCCACTGCAACACGTAGTCCGTGCGCTCGTTGCCCTCGGTGGACGACGGTGGGGTCTTCACCTGCGCGGACACGTCGACTGTGCCGCCGGCCGGAACGCTCTTCGGCAGCGCTGTCCGCAGCTCGTAGGCGGCGTCCGCGCCGTCGGTGACCCCGTCGGCCCGCTTCCAGTCGTAGGCGAGTTCCCAGTCGGTCGGGTTCCACGCCGTGAGCGTCGGGTTCGACAGCGTCACCGGCACCGTGTACGTCGAGTCGGCGGTCGCCAGCGCCGGGGTCGAGGCCGCGTAGTACGTCGACTCCGCGGTCTGTTCCAGGTAGGTGACCTCCAGCGTGGGCCGCAGCAGCGGCTCCTGCGCCTCGGACGACAGCAGCACCGCCCGCGCGGTCTGGTTCGCCTCGTCGCGCTGCCGCAGCAGCAGGCCGAAGTTCTTCGTCGGGTCCTTGACCCAGCCGTCGGCCGCGGGGGTCACGTCCCAGGAGGCCCACTTGGGGTCGTTCGTGAACTGGTTGTAGCTCGCCTTCCAGGTGGTGTCGTAGTCACCGCCGGCGGTGGTCCACGCGTTGGTGCCGTCGTAGGTGTTCCACGTCGCGCCGGTCTCGGTGAAGTTCCTGGTCAGCTTGTGGACGTCGACGTACTCGTCGGTGTCGGTGCCCGGGTAGAGCCCACTGTTGTACAGCCGCAGGTCGGCGTCGACGACCTTGGCGTTGGCCGGGATGCCGGTCAGCGCCGGGAACTTCACCAGACCGCGGGTGTCCCCGTAGTAGGACGAGTTGTTGCCCGGGCTGACGTACGGGTCACCGTCGTAGACGTCCACGTTCTCCGTCGGGCGGGCCTGGGAGAGCGTGGTGTCGGTGGTGCCGGTGCGGTAGATCCGGGTGATCTGGCCCGCCTTCGGCAGGATCGCCGACTGGGTGGGTCCGGCCACGACCTGCCCGTCGCGGGTCTTCACCGCGACCATGTAGTAGTAGAACTTCCGCGCCAGCGGGTCGGTGTTGTCCGCCGCCGTCGGGATCGCCGTGGTGTCCTGATACGTACGGGTGCTGGTGGACACCGGGGCGATCAGGGTCGCCGCCGACGGGGTGAAGTTCTGGTAGATGCTGCGGTGCACCTGGTACTCCACCGCGTCGTCAGCCGTCGACGACGACGGGTCGACGTACGCCGGCCAGTCCAGCACCGCGCCGGTGGAGGTGAGCGTCGTCGGCGGGCTGACCGCCACGCCCGGCCGGCCGTACGTGATGACCAGCTTCGGCAGGTTGTAGTCCCGGCGGGCGTTGTTGTACGCGTACTCGGAGGCCTCGAAGACCGGGCCGCCGCGGCCCTTGTCCGCCTCGTCGACCGCCTTGACCATGAAGCCGTTGTTGGCGTAGGTGCCGTTCACCCAGTCCTGCACCACATTGCGCACCGGGAACGTGCTCCACACGTTGGAGACCGACGCCTTCTTGGTGGCCGCCCCCCACTTGGTGAACCGCACCGCGTCGGCGATCACCGACTTGCCGGACACGTCCCCGAGGACGACCTTGCCGGTGGTGCCGGCCGCGAACGGGTGCACACCGAGCGTCTTCCACTCGCCGCGGGCGCTGCCGGTCTGGTCGACCGTGTACGTCTTCGACCCGCCGTTGTAGTGCACGGTGTACGGCGCGTTCGTCGGCCGGTCCGCCTCCGACACGTAGTGGACCTCGACCTGGTAGTTGCCGGCCTCGGTGATGGTCGGCACCCAGGTGTGGGTGTGCCCGGTGGTGGCGTCGTTGTTGTAGCGGTAGTCGCCGTTGACTGCGAGCCCGGTCAGCGCCGTGTTGCCCGAGTACGACCAGGTGCCGGACACCGAGGTGCCGACGTCGCCGTCGTCCTGCGTGACCATGTTGCCGGCCGGCTGGGCGGCCATGTTGGCGTTCATGTTCGCCCAGGTCGCGGTGCTCTCGCTCCACGGCTGGGTGACCCGGCGGGCCTCCATCGCCACGTCGAAGCCCCACGCGTGGTGGGTCTGCGAGTAGTACATCTGCAGCTGCGCGTCGTCGATGGGCGTGTTCCGCGCGATCGAGCCGACGTCGAACTTGACGAGCGTGCGGTACGCGTTCGACGCGTCCGTGCCGACCTTCAGCTGGTAGGTGTCGTTGTAGTTGGTGGTCGTGGCGCCGGAGTAGATCTGCACGTCCTGCGCGTCGGTGGGCACCGGCTGCAGCTTGATCGTCGGGTCGATCACCACCGGGTAGACCCGGGCCCGGTCGGCCAGCCAGCCCGCGTCGGCGGTGATGGTGACGGCCGACGTGTCACCCGACCGGGTCACCTTCTGGGTGACCTTGTCCGACCACACCTTGCCGTGCGGGGAGGACTTGTCGTCCTTGCTGTCGTACATGAAGGGCGCCGGCATGACGAACACCGGGGCGCCGCCGTCGCGGCCGACGAACGCGATCGACCCGTCCTCGCGCTGCTGCGCGGTCAGGCCCGCCGTCTCCAGCGTGAAGGTGTAGGAGACCGGCCCGGTCGGCGCCTGCCGCAGGACGATCTTCTCCTTCAGCGCGGTGCTGGTCACGTCGTAGACCACGTCCGCGCCGCCGGCCAGCCCCGGGTACGTCACGGTGGAGCCGGACACCTTCGGGCTGACGCTCCGGGCGGCGCCCGGCAGGCCCAGCTCGATGGTGCGGCCGTCGCGCTCGAAGCGCACCAGGTCGTCCGAGCTGTCACCGAAGAGGCTGGTGAACGCGTTGGTCCGGTTGCCCTGGACGTATCCGGGCTCGTCCACCGGCCGGACCCTGGTGTCGATCGGCCGCCAGGTGCCCCTGCCGTCCTTGTAGTGCAACGGCACGGCGGAGATCTCCGCCTGCAACCGTCCGTCGGAGAGCTGGTAGACCCGGGCGTTCTCGGTCCGCTTGCCGGCCACCTCCCGGACCCGCTTCTGCGCCGGCCACTTCCGGCCGGCGGCGGGCTTCTCGTTGCGGTACAGCCCGGCGCTGACCACCTCGGGCTTCGCCCGGTCGCCACCACCGGCGACCAGGCCACGGGCGGCGTTGCCGAGGCGGTCCAGCAGTCCGCTGTCGTCGTTCTTCCCGCTCGGCGCGGCCTGCTCTGTCGTGGCGGGGTCGCGGTCCGGCAGGACCGCCGCCCCGCCCAGCGTGGCCACCATGGCCAGCGCCAGGCCCCCGATCAGGGCGCCTCGTGATGGTCTCCTCACCCGTTACCCTCCGGTCAACTCCGGTGACAGGACGGGTGAAGGCTAGGAACACCACATACACGCCGAACTATTTGTCAGCTACTTCCCAGCCTGCGTCGGGAGTGCGGACGGCCGGCCCGGGAGCAGGCAGAACCGGCCCGCCGGCGGCGGGCGGGCGCATCGATCGCGAAGGGTGGCGTGACGGGAGGCGCGGCCCGCGACGGCAGGGCCGGACGGGTCAGGACCGGGTCCGCAACTCCCCGGTCCTGACCCCGGCCGTCCGGTTGGGTAGCGGTCTGCGCCGCGGGAGCGCGGCAGGCGTGGCACGACGCCTTCCGCCGGGCTCCGCACGGCGAGCCGGTCTGCCCGCACTCAGCTCCACGGTGCTCTTACCACCGGACTCCGGTGCGCCCCCGTCTCACCCCGACGAGGCGTGGGCGCCGGCTCAGGTTAGGCGCGTCCGCGCAGGCCGGACAAGCGATGACCGGCGGCTGCGCTTGTGATTGATGTCTATGCGGAATTGCGGCATGTCGGCGTAACGGGGTCAGCCGGTTTCGCGCTGTTCGACTTCGAGACGCGGACTGCGCCCGGCCGGCCGCGGCGGGACGGTCCGGGCCGCGACGGCCCCGGCGACGAGCGCCAGCGCGGCCACGTGCAGCGCCCGTACGCCCGCAGGCGCGGGCACACCCGCCGCCGGCAGCGCGGGCATCAGCAGCGCACCGAGCCCGGTGACCGCCAGCGCCACGCGCCAGAACACGTTCGGGTTCGCCTCCGGCGCCGGTCCGCGTACGCCGCCCGCCCGCAACCCGCGGCGGGCCTCGTGCACGGCCAGGACGACCACCAGCAGCCCGCCGGCGAGACCGGCCACCACGTCCACGAAGCGGTACCAGTACACGCCGGTCACGGCGTGGAAGTCGGCGATCCCCAGCAGCCGGGGCAGCCGGTCGCTGTCGCTGACCCGGTCCCACCCCACGTGGCTGAACGCGCCGATGAGCGCCGAGCAGACGGTCACCTGCCAGGGGTGGCGGACCCGGGCCAGCGTCACGTACCAGGGCCAGCCGCACAACCGCTGCCCGGGCAGGTGCACCGCGATGCCGGCGACCACCCTGCGCACCACCCAGGCGTACACGAGGGCGACCGGCAGGCACCACCAGAG
Organism: Micromonospora sp. CPM1; assembly: GCF_023896895.1. Lineage (NCBI taxonomy): Bacteria > Bacillati > Actinomycetota > Actinomycetes > Micromonosporales > Micromonosporaceae > Micromonospora > Micromonospora sp. CPM1. The sequence continues at coordinate 61,584 of NZ_JAMHIU010000001.1, read as the reverse complement.
CAGGCCGCCGAGCGTGTGCGTCCGCAGGTCCCGGGCCAGCGACGTGCCGGTGAACAGGTACGCGACGTCCGGCGCCACCGCGCCGGTGCACAGCGCCACCCCGTCGAACCAGCCCGGGCGCCACCGTTTCAGCGGCAGCACCGGCGCCAGGTGCGACGGGAAGGTCAGCGGCACGTCCCGGACGTTACCGGCCCGCTCAGAAGTGCTGGACCAGGTCGGGGAACGCGGCCAGCCGGATCACCCGCTGGTCGGACGGGTCCAGCTCGTCGTGCTCCAGGACCCAGGTGTTCTCGTTCGGGATGAAGACCGCGTTCATCCCGGCGGCCCGCGCGGGCAGGATGTCCGAGCGCGGCGAGTTGCCGATCATCCAGGCGGCGGCCGGGTCGAAGGCGTGCTCGCGGGCCAGCCAGCGGTACGTGTCCGCGTCCTTCTCCGGCACGATGTGCGCGGCGCGGAAGTGGTGCAGCAGCCCGCAGGCGTCCAGCTTGCGCTGCTGCTCCTCGCGCTCGCCCTTGGTCAGCAGCAGCAGTTCGTGCCGCCCGGCCAGGTCGTCGAGCGTCTCGGCCACGCCCGGCATCAGCTCGACCTGGTGGCCGACCAGCGCGGCGGCGAGCTGCTCGATCTCGGCGCGCTCCCGCGCGGTGGCCGGACGCTCGCGCAGCTTCTCCAGGCACTCGCCGAGGCTGCGCAGGAAGACCTTGCTGCCGTAGCCGTGCGCGACGGCGTTCGCGCGCTCGATGTCGTCGAGCACCGCGCGGATCCGGGACCGGTCCAGCGTGGGGTGGTCGAGCCAGGTGAGGAAGTCGTCGATGACGCGCTCGAACAGGACGTTGTTCTCCCAGAGCGTGTCGTCGGCGTCGAAGACCAGCACGGCGGCGTCCCGGCGCGACGGCATCGCGTCCCCCTCCCCCTCGCGGACCTCGCACACCGTACTGCCCGGTCGCCGGACGGGCCACGCGGATTATCCGGTCGGCGGCCCGTTACCGGCGGCTACCCGACTGCGGAATCCCTGGTCCGACGGCATGCTTCGGCCATGACGATCTCACCCGATCATCCACCTGGACGACGGCGACGGCGGCGCGCCGCCGTCGCGGTGGCCGCGACGCTCGCCGTCGCGGGCGCGGCGCTGCCGGGATCCCCGGCACTGGCCGTCAACGCCTCACACACCACAGTGGTCGGCACCAACCCGGTCGACTGGACGCCGCACGCGCTGGACGGCACCGTCCACCGCATCCTCCAGATCGGCAACCGCGTGTACGTCGCAGGCACGTTCACCAAGGTGCGCAACGCCGGCCAGTCGGCCCAGCTGGCGATGCCCCGCCTGGTGGCGCTGGACGCGACCACCGGCCGGATCGACACCACGTTCCGGCCGCAGGTCAACGGCGCGGTCAAGGCGCTCGCCGCCGCGCCGGACGGCCGTTCGCTCTACATCGGCGGCGCGTTCACCACCGTCAACGGCACGGCGGCGTCCCGGCTGGCCCGGATCGACGCGGCCACCGGCGCCCGGGTCGCCGGTTTCACCACGCCGGCGCTGAACAACCAGGTGAACGACATGCGCCTGGTCGGCAACCGGCTGATCGTCGGCGGCGCGTTCCAGACCGTCGGCGGGGTGACCCGGCGTGCCCTGGCGGCGGTGAACGCCACCACCGGTGCGGCCGACGTGTCGGTCAACCTGAACCTGGCCGGCCCGCGCAAGACCACGTCCGGTGCCACCGCGCCGGTGAAGGTCGAGGCGCTGGACGTCTCCGCCGACGGCACCCGGCTGGTGTTCGCGGGCAACTTCAGCACGGTGGCGGGCGTGGCCCGGCACCAGCTCGCGGTGGCGAACCTGTCCGGCGCGGGCGCCACGCTCTCCGGCTGGGCCACCGACCGCTACCAGCCGCAGTGCGCGCGGTCGATGCCGTCGTACCTGCGCGGGGTGGACATCTCCCCGGACGGCACCTGGTTCGCGGTGGTCACCACCGGCGCGGCCTTCCCGGGCACGCTCTGCGACACCGCGGCGCGGTTCGAGTTCGGTACGGCCACCGGCGGCAAGCAGCCGACCTGGGCCAACTACACCGGCGGCGACACGCTGCTGTCGGTGGCGGTGACCGGCGCGGCGGTCTACGTCGGAGGTCACCAGCGCTGGCTGGACAACCCGCAGGGCCGCAACTCGGCCGGTCCGGGCGCGGTGTCCCGGCCGGGCATCGGGGCGATCCACCCGACCACGGGCAAGGCGCTGCCCTGGAACCCGACCAAGGACCGGGGCGTCGGCACCCAGGAGCTGTACGCCACCGACCGGGGCCTGTGGGTCGGCAGCGACACCGTGACGGTGGCCGGCGAGTACCACGCCCGGCTGGCGTTCCTGCCGCTGCCGTGAGCGCGTGGGGCGCGGCGGGGCTTCCCCGTCGCGCCCCACGCGTCAGCGGCGCAGCGTGAGGATCCGGCGCGTCAGCGGCGCAAGGTGAGGATCAGGTCGGCGACCAGCGCGGTCCAGCCGGTCTGGTGCCAGGCGCCCAGACCGGCGCCGTTGTCGCCGTGGAAGTACTCCGGGAAACAGATCAGGTCGCGCCAGTCCGGGTGGGTCTGGAACAGCTGCGCGGCCCCGTAGATCGGCCGCCGCCCCCAGTCGTCGCGGGTGAACAGGGAGATCAGCCGCGCGGACAGGTCGTCGGCGATCTCGTCGAGCGTGCGCTTCACCCCGGACCGGGTCGGGTACTCGACCTGGAGGTCGTCGCCGAAGAACGCGGCGTAGTCGCGCAGCGCGCTGATCAGCAGGAAGTTCGTCGGCATCCAGATCGGGCCGCGCCAGTTGGAGTTGCCGCCGAACAGGCCGCTGGTCGACTCGGCCGGTTCGTAGCCGACGCTGAACTCCTGCCCGCCGAGCGTGACCGTGAACGGCTTGTCCAGGTGGGCCCGGGACAGCGTGCGCAGCCCGTACTCGGAGAGGAACTCGTCGGTGTCGAGCATCCGGGCCAGCAGCCGCACCACCTGGTCCGGCGCGACCATCGACAGCAGGCGCTGCTGGCGGCCGTCCGGCCCGAGCCGGCGGGCGCCGATCACCTCGGCGTACTCGGGGCGGTTGGTGAGGAACCAGCGCAGCCGCGCGCCCAGCTCGGGCAGGCGGCGCATGGTCCGGGCGGTCAGCCGGGTGACCGCTGCCAGCGGCAGCAGCCCGACCACCGAGCGGACCTTCAGCGGCACCTTCGTGCCGTCGGCCAGACGCAGCACGTCGTAGAAGAACGCGTCCTCGGCGTCCCAGAGCCCCTGGTGGTACGCCGCCGCGGCGATGTAGGCGAAGTGCTCGAAGAACTTGGTGGCGGTGTCCACGTACGCGCGGTCGTGCTCGGCCAGCACGATCGCCATGTCGAGCAGGTTGAGCGCGTACATGGCCATCCAGCCGGTGCCGTCGGACTGCTCCAGCGTCCCGGCGACCGGCAGCGCGGCCGAGCGGTCGAACGGGCCGACGTTGTCCAGCCCGAGGAAGCCGCCCTCGAAGACGTTGTTGCCGCCGGTGTCCTTGCGGTTGACCCACCAGGTGAAGTTGAGCAGCAGCTTGTGCATGACCCGGGCGAGGAACTCGTGGTCGCGGGCGCCGTCGATCTCGAAGACCTTCAGCGCCGCCCAGGCGTGCACCGGCGGGTTCACGTCCCCGAACGCCCACTCGTACGCCGGGATCTGCCCGTTGGGGTGCAGGTACCACTCGCGCAGCAGCAGCAGGATCTGCTCCTTGGCGAAGCCCGGGTCGACCCGGGCGATGGTGACGCAGTGGAAGGCCAGGTCCCAGGCGGCGTACCAGGGGTACTCCCACGGGTCCGGCATGGAGATCACGTCGAAGCTGTTCATGTGCCACCAGGCGCTGTTGCGCCCGTGCCGGCGGCCGGCCGGCGGCGGCGCCGAGCCGGGGTCGCCGGCCAGCCAGCGTTCGACGTCGAAGTGGTAGAACTGCTTGCCCCACATCAGCCCGGCGATGGCCTGGCGGGCGACCAGCGCCTCGTCCGGCGTGGCGGCGGCCGGGATGACGCTGTCGAAGAACCGGTTCGCCTCGGCCCGGCGCGCCCACAGCACGGTGTCGAACCCGTCACCCAGGTCGGCCGGGGCCGGTGGCGCGGCGGCCGGCGGCGGCGCGGTACGGGTCAGCCGCAGCCGGATCTGCCGCTGCTCACCGGCCGGCACGTCCAGCACGTAGTGCAGCGCGCCCTTCGTGCCGGTGCGGTCCGGGTTGACGGTGGCCGCGCCGGTCACCACGTGGTCGTTGATGCCGTCCTTCGGGTACGCGGACCGCCCCGGCAGCCCCCACAGCCGCTCGGCGTTGGTCTCGTTGTCGCACAGCAGCGGCACCGGGTCGCCGTCGCCCTCCAGCAGGAGCTGGCCGAGCACCCAGTGCCCACCGACGAGCCGGGCGCCCGCCCGCTCCCCGGCCGCCTCGCCGGTCAGCTTCGGCATCCGGTCGGTGCCGGGCAGCCCCCACGCCCAGGTGTTACGGAACCACAGCGTGGGCAGCACGTGCAGCGTCGCGTCCTCGTCGCCCCGGTTCGCCACGGTGACCAGCACGCACATGTCCGTCGGGGACGCCTTGGCGTAGTCGACGGTGACCGCCCAGTACCTGTCGTCGTCGAAGATGCCGGTGTCGACCAGCTCGTACTCGGTGTCGTCGCGGCCGCGCAGCGCGTTCACCGCGACCAGCTCGTCGTACGGGAACGCGGCCTGCGGGTAGTGGTAGCGCCAGCGCATGAAGGAGTGCGTCGGGGTGCTGTCGAGGTACCACCAGTACTCCTTGACGTCCTCCCCGTGGTTGCCGCCGTCGCCGCCGAGGCCGAACATCCGCTCCTTGAGGATCGGGTCGCGCCCGTTCCACAGCGCGAGCGCGAAGCAGAACGTCTGCCGGTCGTCGCAGACGCCCGCCATGCCGTCCTCGTTCCACCGGTACGCTCGGGACCGCGCGTGGTCGTGGGGGAAGTAGTCCCACGCCGTGCCGTGTTCGCTGTAGTCCTCCCGTACCGTCCCCCACGCCCGCTCGGACAGATAGGGGCCCCATGCGCGCCAGTCCTGCTCCCCGGCGTCGGCCTGGGCGAGCCGGTGCCGCTCGGGGTCGGGGGACGCGGAGGTCGACCGGTCGGTGATCACTGGCACATCTTCGACGCCGCCGGGGTACTTCTCCACAGCGGCCATTGTCGTCGTGGCATGTCACACCTCGCTGCCGGTGGAGGAAAGTTGATCGACATCCGTTTCGGGCCGCGGGTCTGCGGCGAGCTGTCCGCCGCCGCCGCGCGGGAATGGCTGGTCACGGACGGGCGCGGCGGGTACGCCATGGGCACCGTCGCCGGGCTGCGCACCCGCCGGTACCACGGGCTGCTCGTGGTGGCCGCTGACACGCCGGCGTCCCGCAAGGTGGGACTGGTGAGCCTCGACCCGGCGGTGACGCTGCCGTCGGGGCGGCAGGTCCGCCTGGGCGCGCACGAGTGGTCCTCCGGCGTGGTCGACCCGCGCGGCTTCGAGCTGCTGGAGCACTTCGACCTGGCCGACGGGGTGCCGCGCTGGCGGTGGCGCATCGGCGACGTGGTGATCGAACGCGAGATCGCCATGACGTACGGCCGCTCCTGCGTGGCGGTGGTGCACCGGCTGATCTCCGGCGGCCCGGTGCGGCTGGACCTGGCCGCGGCGTGCACCTGGCGCGACGCGCACGGCGAGCGGCGCGCCGACGGTCCGGCGCCCCGGCTGGAACCGGCGGCCGGCGGCGCGGTGGTCGACGGCGCGTACCGCCTGGCCGGGCCGGACTGGACCCCGGAGGGGCAGTGGTGGCACGGGGTCCGCCACCGCACGGAGGCCGAGCGCGGCCTGCACCCGGACGAGGACCTCTGGTACGCGGGCCGGTTCACCGGCGCGCTCGACGAGCCGGGCGCGACCGTGTCGGTGCTGGCCTGGGCGGACGACCTGGCCGAGGAGCCGCCGCCGGCGACCGCCGTGGTCGAGGCGGCCCGGCGGCGCAGCCGGGCCGTGGTGGCCGCGGCGAAACCCGGCGACGCGGTCGAGGCGACGCTCGCGCTGGCCGCCGACGCGTTCGTGGTACGCACCGCCACCGGCCCGGACGTGGTCGCCGGCTACCCCTGGTTCGGGGCCTGGTCGCGGGACACGATGATCTCCTACGAGGGCCTGTTCCTGTGCACGAACCGGGCCGACGAGGGCCGGGACCTGCTGCGGGCGTACGCGGCCACGCTGAACGGGGGCATGCTGGCGAACACGGCCGACACCGGCCGGGTCGAGTACAACACCGTCGACGCCACGCTGTGGTTCCTGCACGCGGTCCACCGGCACGTCACAGTCACCGGCGACACCGACCTGGGCGACGAGCTGCTGCCCGCGCTGCACGGCGTGGTCGAGGCGCACGTGGCGGGCACCCGGTACGGCATCGGCGTCGACCCGGCCGACGGGCTGCTGGCCCAGGGCGGCCCGCCGGACGTGGCGCTCACCTGGATGGACGCCCGGGTGTACGGGGTTCCGGTGACCCCGCGTACCGGCAAGCCGGTCGAGGTCAACGCGCTGTGGATCAACGGGCTGGCCGGGCTCGCCGAGCTGACCGAGCTGGCCGGGCGCGACGCCACCGCGCTGCACGACCTGCACCGCCGGGCCGTCACCGCGTTCCGGGAGCGGTTCCCCGCCCCGGCCGGCTGGCTCCACGACGTGGTCGACGCGCCGGCGCCCGCGTACCCGCTGGGCGGGGCCGCGCACCACGACGACGACCTGCTGCGCCCCAACCAGCTGCTCGCCTGGTCCCTGCCGCACGCGCCGCTGGAGCCGGACGAGGCCACGCTGCGCCGGATCACCGAGGCGCTGTTCACCCCGCTCGGCCCGCGCAGCCTCGCCCCGGACTCCCCCGGCTTCACCGGGCGGCACCGGGGCGGGCCCGCCGAGCGGGACTCCGCGTACCACCAGGGCACCGTCTGGCCGTGGCTGACCGGGCCGCTGCTCGACGCGTACCGCCGGGCCGGGCTGCCGACCGACGAACTGCTGGTGGGGCTCGTGGGCCACCTCGCCGAGGACGGCCTGGGCTCGGTGAGCGAGACCGCCGACGGCGCGGCACCGCACGCGGCCACCGGATGCCCGTTCCAGGCGTGGTCGGTGGCCGAGCTGCTGCGCGCGCGGCGGATGCGCCGGTAACGCGTTACAGACCGGCAACCGGCGCGTCGCCGCCGGTTATCGACCCCTGGGCAGGATGGGCGGCGACCCCACCGGACACCGCGGCGACGCCGCCGCCGGGGTGGGGACGCCACAACTCAAAGGGGGCCGCGTGTCAGCTGACGCCGAAGTGATCGACATCCAGCCCGCCCGGCGCCTGCGGGTGCTGCTGCTCTCCTGGGAGTACCCGCCGGTGCTCGTCGGTGGCCTCGGCCGCCACGTCCACGCGCTCTCCGTGGCGCTGGCCGCCGCCGGGCACGAGGTCACAGTCGTCACCCGCCACGCCGAGGGCGCTCCCCTGGAGGAGTACGCCGACGGCGTCCGCATCGTCCGCGCCGCCGAGGACCCGGTCCGGTTCCCGCTGGCCACCGGATCACTGCTGGCCTGGACCATGGCGTTCAACCACACCCTGACCCGGGCCGCGCTGCGCGCCGCCTCCGCCGCCTCCTACGACGTCATCCACGCCCACGACTGGCTCGTCGCGCACACCGCCGTCACGCTGGCCGAGCACCTCGACGTGCCGCTGGTGACCACCATCCACGCCACCGAGGCGGGCCGGCACCAGGGCTGGCTGCCCGAGGAGATGAACCGCACCATCCACGGCGTCGAACACTGGCTGAGCAACGCCTCCGGCCGGGTGATCGCCTGCTCCGGTTACATGCGCGACCAGGTGGCCCGGCTGTTCGGCGTACCGGCCGGGCGCATCGACGTGGTCGCCAACGGCGTCGACGACCGGGCCTGGCGGGCGCGGCCGCACGCGGTCGCCTCCGCCCGGGCGCGCTTCGCCGCGGGCGGGCCGCTCGTCGGGTACGCCGGCCGGCTGGTCTACGAGAAGGGCGTGCAGCACCTGGTGCACGCCGTGCCGCACCTGGCGAAGCGGCACCCCCGCCTGCGGGTGGTGATCGCCGGGGACGGGCCGTACAAGGACGAGCTGGTCGACCAGGCGCGGCGGCTGCACCTGGGGGACACGGTCCGGTTCGCCGGTTTCATGGACGCCACCCAGCTGCCCGCGGTGCTCGCCGCCACCGACGCCACTGTGATCCCCAGCCTCTACGAGCCGTTCGGCATGATCGCGCTGGAGGCGGCGGCCGCCGGAGCACCGCTCGCGGTGGCACGCACCGGCGGGCTGGCCGAGATCGTCGAGCCCGGCGTGACCGGCGTGACGTTCCCGCACGGCGACCCGGACGCGCTGGCCGGCGCCGTCGACCGGCTGCTCGGCGACGAGGTCTTCGCCCGGCGGGTGGCGCGCAAGGCCCGGACCATGGTCAGCCGGCGGTACACCTGGTCCGCGATCGCCGCCCGGACCGCCGGAAGCTACGCCGCCGCCCGCCGCGACCACGACGCGTTCCAGGCCCGCCGGGCCACCGCCCTGCTGGCCGGCGACCGGTCCCCGATCGCCGTCCCGGAGGGCAACCTGCTCGCCGGCGCGGCAGGTTAGGGGCATGACGCACTGACAGGCGATAGGTACCGTCCGATCCGTTGGCTATTGTGGACCACTGACCAGCGGTGAGGAGTGCGGTGCGGGAGGTATTGATCGCGGGGCGGTACCGCCTGCTCGAACTGGTCGGCCGCGGCGGGATGGGCCAGGTCTGGCGGGCGCGCGACGAGGAGCTGCAACGCGAGGTCGCGGTGAAGCAGGTCGTGCCGCCGAACTGGCTCGCCGAGAACGAGCGGGACGAACTGCGCGCCCGTACGCTGCGCGAGGCGCGCACGTCCGCGCGCCTCAACCACCCCAACGTGGTGCGGGTCTACGACGTGGTCCGGGTCCAGGGCGAGCCCTGGCTGATCATGGAGTACGTCCCGTCCCGCTCGCTCCAGGAGATCATCGAGAGCGACGGGCCGCTGCCGCCCGGACGGGCCGCAGAGATCGGCCTGTCGGTGCTCGCCGCGCTGCGCGCCGCGCACGACGCCGGGGTGCTGCACCGCGACGTGAAGCCCGCGAACGTGCTGCTGGCCCGGGACGGGCGGGTGCTGCTCACCGACTTCGGGCTGGCGGTGTTCGAGGGCGGCGACGGCGCGATGACCCGGCCCGGTCTGGTCCTCGGCTCCCCCCAGTACGTGGCACCGGAGCGGGCCGCCGAGGGCGTGTCGAGCGTCGAGGCGGACATGTGGTCGCTCGGCGCCACGCTGCACGCCGCGGTGGAGGGCCGCTCGCCGTACGCCCGCAGCACCGCGATGGCCACGCTCGCCGCGCTCGCCACCCGGCCGCCCGACCCGGCCCCGCACGCCGGCCCGCTGATGCCGGTGCTGGCCGGGCTGCTGCGGCGCGATCCGCGTACCCGCCTCGGGCACCGCGAGACGGCGCGCCTGCTCGGCGTCGCCGCGGTGTCGGAGGCCGACGCGGAGGCCGCCGGCTCCGCGGTACGCGCCCCAGCCGGATCGTCCGACCGGCCGGCCTCCGGACGAGATGCCGACGGTCCGGCGGGTGACGAGCCGGGGTCACCGGGGAACCCGGCGGCTCCGGGCGGCATCTACCCGGACCTGATGCCGCCGGCCGCCGCCGCCCGCGCGTGGAGCCGGGCGGCCAAGCGCAGCGAATGGGCCCCGCCCGCCGAGGGCGACCGCGCGCCACCGTCGGGGGACACGGCCGGCGCCGCTGACCCGGCCGGCCGCGCTGTCCCGGCGGCCCGCGCGGACGCGGGGAGCCCGTCGTCCCCGGCCGGCCGTTCGGGGGCGGCCGGGCGCGCGGACGCAGGCGGTCCCTCGTCCCCGGGCGGCCCGCCGGATGCGGACCGTCGCGCCGAGGTGAACGGCGGCTCGGGTGCGGTCGCAGGCTCGGGTGCGGTCGGCGGTCCCACTGAGGGCGGCGGCCGGGCCGCGGCCGGTGGTTCGGCCGCGATCGGCGGCTCGGGTGTGGTCGGCCGGTCGGCCGCGGTGGGCCGGGCGGCGCCACCGGATCGCGCCCGGGCCGGTGACCCGGAGCGGAGCCGCACCGGTGAGCCGGAGCAGGCCGCCCCGGACGCGACCCCGGAGCCGCCCCGGAGGGGGCCGGCCCGCCCGGGTCCGATCAGCCTCGGCCCGACGGTCCTCACCAGCTTCGTCGACCCGGGCAGCCCGGCCGGCCCGGAGTCGGCGCCCCGCGCCGACGCCCTCAGCCCGGTGCACATCGTCGGCCCCGGCGCCGCGCCGGTCGCCAAGCCTCCCCCGGTCGCCCACAGCGGGCCGGTCGACAGCGGCGCGGTGCATCCCGCCCCACCCCGGCCCGCCGGGGTCCCCCGCCCCGCCGATCCCCCGCTGACCTCGGGTGACGGGAACCCGCTGCACCGCTGGGGACTCGTGCTGGGAGCCGTGCTGCTGGCCGTGGCGACCGGTGTGGGCACCGCGCTGGCGATCACCGGCGGCCGGGACGAGACGCCGCAGGCGGGCAGTTCGACCGAGGCCGTCGCCCGCCCCTGGGACCGCCCGCCCGGGCCGGGCGCGCCGCCTCCGCCGTTCCCCTGCGTCCGGCCCGACGTGGCCGGCACGCCGGTCCGCAAGGGTCCGCCCCCGGACGACCCGCGGGTGACCGTACCGGCCGGTTGGGTCTGGCCCGCCGACACCGGCGGCTTCCGCATCGCCCTGCCCGCCGGCTGGCTGCAACTGCGTTCCGGCGACACCACCTGCTTCCAGGACCCGGCGACGCGGCGCATCCTGGGCGTCGAGCCGTACCCGGGTGGTGATCCGGTGGGCCGGCTGAAGTCGTCCGAGCGGGATCTGACCTCGGCCGGCCGGTTGCCGGACTACCTGCGGGTCCGGCTTGAGTCCGACGGCCCGGGCGCGGCGTGGGAGTGCCTCTGGACCGCGCCCTACGGGGAGCGGATGCACGCGATGCGCGTCCTGCCCGGCGAACGGGCCGGCTGGACGCTCGGCTGGACCACGTCCGACGCCGACTGGACCGCCGCCTCGAAGCAGTTCGCCGTCATCCGCGCGAGCCTCGGCACCGTCAAGCCCACCCGTACGGCAGGCTGAGGCGGCGTCCGCGGCACCCCTTCCCCAGTGGACCGTCCGGCTGATGCCCCGCTGTCGCACGGGCTGACTACAGTGGCGTAGTTTTTGTGGATCAAGATCTTCGGGAAGGGCGAGCCGAGATGATGGGACCGTCCCACGCGCTCTCGGGCGCGGCGGTGTGGCTGACCGGCTCCTGGGCGATGGCCCAGTTCGCGGACTACCACCAGACACCGCTGGCCCTGGCGGTGGGCACCGCGGTCTGCGCCGGTGGAGCCCTCTTCCCCGACCTCGACCTGTCCGGGAAGGTCACCCGTAACCAGGGCGGCGCCACCGTGGCCCGCACGTTCGGTGTGGTCAGCCTCTTCGTCGCCGAGGTGATGGAGAAGATCTCGCTCGGCGTCTACTACGCCACCAAGCTCAGCAAGGATCCGCGCCGCAACAACGGGCACCGCACGCTGACCCACACCATCCCGTTCACGGTGCTCGTCGGCTGGGGCACCACCGCGCTGTGCGCCCACTACGGCAAGTGGGCGGTGGTCGGCATCCTCTTCTTCATGATCGGCCTGGCGCTGCGCGGGCTCTTCGACAAGTGGGCCGAGCGCGCCGGCTGGGTGGTGGTGACGCTGGTGTCCGCCGCCGCGGCCTGGTTCACGTTCGCCAACCTGCCCGGCGACCGGGGCTATCCGATGATCGGGCTCGCGGTCGGCGTGGGCTGTTTCGTGCACATCCTCGGCGACATGATCACCCGGGCCGGCGTGCCGATCCTCTGGCCCATCCCGATCAGACGCCGCATGTGGACGATGGTCGGCCTGCCCAACAAGATCGCCCTGCGTACCGGCAGCAAGGCCGAGACGGTGGTGCTGCGCACCGCGATGACGATCCTGTCCGTGCTGGCCGCGGTGGGGCTGGTCGCCCCCTCGGTGCTGCAGCGCTTCGACATCCAGATGTAGGTCAGCCCGCTTCGGCGCGCACCGCACGAGCCGTGGCCGCCCGGTGCCGGATCATCCGGGCCGTCCATCCCACACCGCCGGCGATGAGCACGTACGCCGCCGTCGGCGGGAGGACCAGCAGCGCGGCGATCCCGGCCACCGGCGGCACCCTGGCGCCGGGCACGTCCGTGACGACCGCCGCCGCGGCGGCGTACCCGGCGGCCAGCACGACCGCGACGAGCCCGGCGAATGCGAGCGCCGGACCGGTCCGCCGCCGGCCCGCGGCCTCACCGAGCGCGACCGCCGGCGCGAACAGCAGCGGCAGCGCGGCCACGCCGAGCAACGCCGCGATCAGCACCAGCAGCGGTCCGGCCAGCGGGCCGCCCGGGTCGGCGCCGGTGACGAGCGCGTACGCCAGCAGCCCGAGGTAGCCGACGACCGCCTCCGCGACGACGACGAGCCACGCCGCCGCGGCTCCCGCGAGATGACGAGCGACAGTGGTGCCCACGTTGTCCCCTCCCCCGTACGGACGGCGCCACGACCGTCCGATGAGAACGGTAGTGCCCGGGGTTGCGGCGGGCAGAGGCCGCACCCGACATCACTCTGGGTAGGGAAGCAGTAGTCGTCGATCATCCGCGCGGACGACCGACGACACGCTAATGCGCATTAGCGCCGAGGTCCGCCTACTGTCGCGCGCTCGGTCCGTCCTTGTCAAGATCCCCCGCCCGAACAGCCGCCGGGCGGCGGCGGTCGCGACTGCTAATCCGCATTAGATCAGGGAGTTCATCGAACGGAAATCTTCCGGCCACCCCTTGACAGGACGCCGGGAGAGCAGCGAGGCTCCATCCCGACCCGATCGCTAATACGCATTAGCGGCAGTGGAAGGACCGACGTGACTCCTCCCCCCAGGCGTGTCACCCAGCGTGACATCGCGCGAATGGCCGGCGTCAGCCAGGCGACCGTGTCGCTGGTGCTCAACAACCGCACCGACGCCGACGTCCGGATCGCGCCGGAGACACGGGACCGGGTGTTGCAGGTCATCGCCGAGACGGGGTACGCCGCCGACCCGGCCGCCCGCCGCCTCGCCTCCGGGTTCAACCGGATCATCGGCGTCTTCACCTACGAGCCGGCCTTCCCCAGCGGCAGCCGGGACTTCTTCCACCCGTTCCTGCTCGGCATCGAGGAGTACGCCGAACGCGTCGGCTGCGACCTGCTGCTGTTCACCAGCGCGCCGGTGGTGGACGGCCGGCGGCGCATCTTCCACCAGGACAACCGGCTGCGCCTGGCCGACGGATGCATCCTGCTCGGCCGGGAGATCGACGGCGCGGAGCTGCTCCGGCTCAACCGCGACGGGTTCCCCTACGTCGCCGTCGGGCGCCGCGACGACGCCGGCGGACCGGTGCCCTACGTCGGCGCCGACTACGCCAGCGCGGTCCACCGGCTGGCGGATCGGGCGCTGGACCTGGGGCACCGGCGCCTGACGTACGTGGGCATGGGCACCGCGGCCGAGTCCTCGCACGACCGGCGCAGTGGTTTCCACGCCGGCGCGGCCGGCGCGGAGAGCGCCCGCCAGATCACCGCGACGGCGGAGACCGCCGACGCCACAGTGGACGACCTGCGGGCCGACGGCAGCACCGTCGCCTTCGTGGAGGACTTCGCCACCGCCGTGGCGCTGGAGGCGGCCGCCCGCCGCAAGGGGCTGACGGTGCCCGGTGGCCTGTCCGTCGTGACCCTCGGCGACCCGACCGTCCCGGTGCCCACCGACATCACGTTCACCGGGTTCCGCATCCCGCGCGAGGAGATGGGCCGCCAGGCCGTCGAGGTGCTCACCGGCGTCATCGACGGCAGCGCCGGCGGCCTCCAGCAACGGCTCCTGCCCTGCGAACTCGTCGAGGGCGACACCCTCGGCGTCCCTGGAACGGCGGCCGACCGGCGCTGACACGCCCGGCCGCGCAACTGGAAGGAAGCAAGTGGTACTAATGCGTGCGGACGTCCTCGTCGTCGGGGGCGGACTGGGCGGTGTCGCCGCGGCGCTGGCCGCGGCCCGTGCCGGGCGGTCCGTCATCCTGACCGAGGAGTTCGACTGGCTCGGCGGGCAGCTCACCAGCCAGGCGGTCCCGCCGGACGAGCACTCCTGGATCGAGCAGTTCGGCGCCACCGCGAGCTACCGGGAGTTGCGCGACGGCATCCGCGACTACTACCGCCGCCACTACCCGCTGACCGAGCGGTCCCGGGCGTGGACCGACCTGAACCCGGGTGCCGGCTGGGTGAGCCGGCTCTGTCACGAGCCCCGGGTGGCGGTCGCCGTGCTGGAGCAGATGCTCGCGCCGTACCGCGGGTCCGGGCGGCTGACGGTGCTCCAGCCGTACCGGCCGGTCGCGGCCGAGACCGACGGCGACCGGGTCACCGGCGTCACGCTCGCCCACCGGGACCGCGACGAGCGGATCGAGGTGGAGGCGCCGTACGTCCTGGACGCCACCGAGACCGGTGAGCTGCTGCCGCTGACCGGCACCGAGTACGTGACCGGGTTCGAGTCGCAGGCGCAGACCGGTGAGCCGAGCGCGCCCGCCGAGGCGCAGCCGCTGAACATGCAGGCGGTGTCCGTCTGCTTCGCGCTGGACCACGTCGACGGCGACCACACCATCGACCGTCCCGCCGGCTACGACTTCTGGCGCGACTACAAGCCCGACTTCTGGGGCGACCGGCTGCTGTCCTGGCGGTCGCCGCACCCGCGCACGCTGGAGATCGTCGAGCGCAGCTTCACCCCGAACCCGGACGACGACCCGCTGGGCGTCAACGCCGACCAGCGGCTCAACCCGGGCGACGGCAACCTGTGGACGTTCCGGCGCATCGCGGCGCGGCGCAACTTCGTCGACGGCGCGTACGGCAGCGACATCACACTCGTCAACTGGCCGATGATCGACTACTTCGAGGGACCGGTCATCGACGTGCCGAACGCGTCCTGGCACCTGTCCCAGGCGCGCGAGCTGTCGTACTCCGTCCTGTACTGGCTGCAGACCGAGGCGCCCCGCCCCGACGGCGGCACCGGCTTCCCCGGGCTGCGGCTGCGCGGCGACGTGACCGGCAGCGCCGACGGGCTGGCGCAGGCCCCCTACATCCGGGAGTCGCGCCGCATCCGCGCCGAGTACACGGTGGCCGAGCAGGACCTCTCCCTCGCGGTACGCGGCGAGCACGGCGCGGTGAGCTACCCCGACTCCGTCGGCGTCGGCATGTACCGCATCGACCTGCACCCGTCGACCGGCGGCGACAACTACATCGACGTCGGCTCCTGCCCGTTCGAGATCCCGCTCGGCGCGCTCATCCCGCAGCGGATGGAGAACCTGCTGCCGGCCGGCAAGAACATCGGCACCACGCACATCACCAACGGCAGCTACCGGCTGCACCCGGTCGAGTGGAACGTCGGTGAGGTCGCCGGCCTGCTCGCCGACTTCTGCCTTGCGCGGGGCGAGTCCCCGCGCGCGGTCCGCGGCACCCCCCGCCTGCTGGCCGAATTCACGGACCGCATCTCGGCCGCCGGCGTGGAATGCCGCTGGCCGCAGGTCGCGGGTTACTGAACCCCCGGTGAGGAGATGAAAGTGAGATACGGAAGATTGTCCGGTCTGGTCGCGGCGACCATGGCCGGTGTGCTCGCGCTTACTGCCTGTGGCGGTGGCGACGGGGCCAAGGACGACGGTCCGGTCAGCCTGCGGATGGCCGTCTGGTCCGCCAACGAGGCGCACATGAAGCTGTTCAACGAGATCGCCGACGAGTACCGGAAGAACAACCCGGACGTCGCGGAGATCAAGTTCGACCCGCTGCCGTTCGAGAACTACACCACGACGCTGACCACGCAGATCGCCGGTGGCAACGCGCCGGACCTGGCGTGGATCTTCGAGAACTCGGCTCCGGACTTCGTCGCCTCCGGCGCGCTGCGCCCGCTCGACGACACCCTGAAGAAGGCCGAGGGCTACCAGTACGACGACCTGTCCCCCGCCACGCTGAAGCTCTGGCAGGACGACGGGAAGCTCTTCGCGTACCCGTTCTCGACCTCGCCGTTCGGCGTGTTCGTCAACAACGACATGCTCAAGAAGGCCGGGCAGAAGACGCCGGCCGAGCTGATCGCGGCCGGTCAGTGGAACTGGGACACCGCGCTGGCCGCGGCCGGCGCCACCGCGGCGAAGTCCGGCAAGGCCGGGCTCGTGTTCCGCGACTTCGACTACAAGGGCTGGGACAACCTGGCCACGTTCTGGACCGGCTGGGGCGCCCAGGCGTGGAGCGAGGACGGCCGGAGCTGCGGCTTCAACAGCCCGGAGATGGTCGAGGCGATGACCACGCTGCACAAGGCGATCTTCACCGGCAAGGCGCTGCCCGGACCGGGCACGACTGCCGACTTCTTCGCCGGTGACGCGGCCATGACCGTCACCCAGATCTCCCGCGCCTCGCTGCTGAAGGACGACGGCTTCGAGTGGGACCTGGTCCCGCTGCCGGCCGGCCCGAAGGGCCCGTACGCGGTGTCCGGCCAGGCCGGCATCGGCGTGCTGAAGAAGAGTCCGCACGCCGAGCAGGCCGCCGACTTCCTGGCCTTCTTCACCAACCCCGCGAACTCGGCGAAGCTGGCCCAGTTCTTCCCGCCGCCGCGGCAGTCCCAGCTCACCGCCGAGACGCTGGCCAAGACGAACCCGAAGCTCAAGCCGGAGCAGCTCCAGAAGGTCGTCATCGACGGCATCACCAACGGCGTGGTCAAGCCCAGCCACGCCGGGCAGGCCGAGCTGAGCCAGCAGGTGCGTGCCGCGCTCGATCCGCTGTGGCAGGCGGACGCGGACGTCAAGGGCGTACTCGACGGCGTCTGCACCAAGATCCAGCCGCTGCTGGCGAAGTAGGGCCGAGGATCATGACCCAGACGGACACCAGGGTGGGCCCGGCTGCTGCCGGGCCCACCCCGGGCCGGGCCCGGCCGTTCTGGACCACCCGCCGCCGGGACCAGCTCACCGGATACCTGTTCATCACCCCGCAGTTGCTCGGCAGCGTGGTCTTCGTGATCCTGCCGCTGGTCCTCGTGTTCTGGTACAGCCTGCACGAGTGGAACGTGCTGGCCGGCAGCTTCGACTACATCGGCACCGACAACTACGCCGCGCTGGCCGACGACCCCAACCTGGGCCCGGTGCTGCGGTCGACCGGCCTGTTCTCGGTCGGTCTGGTCGTGTTCAACCTCGGCCTGGCGCTGCTGCTGGCCGTCCTGCTCAACCAGAAGCTGCGCGGCACGATCGTGTTCCGCACGCTGTTCTTCTCCCCCGTGGTGGTCTCGCTGGTCGCGTGGACCATCGTCTGGGGCTTCCTGCTCCAGGACAACGGCGGCGTCAACGGCCTGCTCGACACCATCGGCGTCGACGGTCCCAACTGGCTGCGCGGCGAGGGCACGGCGATGCTGTCCGTGATCGTCGTGCAGGTGTTCAAGAACGTCGGCCTGAACATGGTGCTGTTCCTGGCCGCGCTCCAGGGCGTGCCGGCCGAGCTGTACGAGGCCGCCGAGGTCGACGGCGCGAGCCGGATGCGCCAGTTCTGGCGGATCACCGTGCCGCTGATCAGCCCGACGATCATGCTGACGTCGATCATCACGGTGGTCGGCTCGTTGCAGGTGTTCGCGCAGATCGCGGTGCTCACCCAGGGTGGGCCCGGCACCTCGACCACGGTGCTCGTCTACTACCTCTACCAGCAGGCCTTCCAGTTCCATCACTTCGGCTACGGCGCGACGCTGTCGATCCTGCTGTTCGTCATCGTGCTCGCGCTGACGGTGCTGCAGTGGCAGATGCGCAAGAGGTGGGTCTTCCATGAATCGTGAGCTGTCCCGGCGGACCAAGCTGGTGCTCTACGGCGTACTGATGGTCCTGGCCGTTCCGTTCGTGTTCCCCACCTGGTGGATGGTCACCTCGTCGCTGAAGCCGGTGGCGGACATCTTCTCCTTCCCGCCGCAACTGCTGCCGACCGATCCGCGGGTGGACGCGTACCGGCGGGTGTTCGAGCTGCAGCCGTTCGGGCAGCAGTACCTGAACAGCCTCTACATCGCGCTGCTGGTCACCGTCGGCACGCTGGCGGTGGCGTCGCTGGCCGGGTACGCGTTCGCGCGGATCCGGTTCCGGGGACAGAACGTGCTGTTCCTGGTCGTCCTCGCGGGCCTGCTCATCCCGAGCGAGGTGACGATCGTGCCGCTGTTCCAGATGTTCTTCAAGCTCGACCTGATCGACACCCACTGGCCGCTGATCCTGGTGCCGATCTTCGGGGCGCCGAGCGTGCTGGCGACGTTCATCATGCGGCAGTTCTTCATCAGCCTCCCCGGTGAGCTGGAGGAGGCGGCCCGGGTCGACGGGCTGGGACGCTTCGCCACGTTCTGGAAGATCGCGCTGCCGCTGTCCCGGCCCGCGCTCGGCGCGGTGGCCATCTTCACGTTCCTGCACAGCTGGAACCTGTACCTGGAACCGATCGTGTTCCTGTCCTCGCCGGACAAGTTCACCCTGCCGCAGGCGCTCACCCAGTTCGTCGACGCGTACGGCGGCCCGATGTGGGACGTCCAGCTCGCCGCGGCGTCGATGACCGCCCTGCCGGTGCTGGCGGTGTTCGTCATCGCGCAGAAGCAGTTCGTCGAGGGCCTCGCGCACACCGGCCTGAAGGGATGACCGGGCCGGTCGTCGGGATCGACATCGGCGGCACCAAGACCGCCGCCGCCCTCGTCGGTCCCGGTGCGCGGGTGCTCGACCGCCGCGAGGCGCCGACCCCCGCCCGCGGCGGGCCGGCCGCGGTGCTGGACACCGCCGCCGGCCTGGCCGCGGACCTGCTAGCCGCCGCCGGCCCCGGGCCGGTCGGAGTGGGCACCGCGGGCACCGTCGACCCGACGACCGGCGTCATCAGGTACGCGACCGGCAGCCTGCCCGGGTGGGCCGGCACCCCGGTGGCCGACGAGCTGGCCGCACGGCTTGGCCGGCCGGTGCGCGTCACCAACGACGTGAGCGCGGCGGCGCTCGGCGAGTGCTGGGCCGGCGCCGGACGGGGCCGGGGGCACGTGCTGCTGGCCGCCGTCGGCACCGGGCTGGGCGGCGCGATCGTCCGCGACGGGCGGGTCGAGGGCGGCGCCCGGGGCGCGGCCGGCCAGCTCGGGCACCTGCCGGTCCCGGACGCGCACCGGCTGCGCTGCGGCTGCGGCCGGTACGGGCACCTGGAGGCGATCGCCTCCGGCACCGGCCTGTCCGCCGCGTACGCGCTGGCCGGCGGTGACCCGGTCACCGGGCGGGAGGTGGCGCGGCGCGCGGCGGCCGGTGACGCGACCGCCCGCCGGGCCGTCGAGCGGGCCGGTACTGCGCTCGGCGCGGCACTGGCCGGGCTGGTCGCGCTGCTCGACCCCGAGGCCGTCCTGGTCGCCGGTGGCGCCGCCGGCACCCTGCTGCCCGCCGCGACTGCCGCCTACCGGGCGGAGCTACCAGGCGGCTGGGCGCACGTGCCACTGCTTCCCGCGGCGCTGGGCGCCGACGCGGTGGTGGTCGGCGCCGCCCGGCTCGCCACCGCACCGAACCACCACGACGGAGGGACCAGCACGTGAGTGTCCTGGACGAACTGGCCGGCGGGCTGGTCGTGTCCTGCCAGCCCCTGCCCGACGACCCGGACGACCCGATGCGCGACCCGTACGTCCAGGCCCGCGTGGCCGCTGCCGTGGTCCGTGGCGGCGCGGTGGCGGTCCGGGTCAACGGCCCCGACGACGTGCGGGCGGTACGCGCCGCCGTCGACGTGCCGGTGATCGGGCTGTACAAGCACGGCACGCAGGGCGTGTTCATCACCCCGACCGCCGGGCACGCCCTCGAAGCGGCGCGGGCCGGGTCGCACGTCGTCGCGGTGGACGCCACCGACCGTCCCCGGCCCGACGGCCGGACCTTCGCCGACACCGTCCGCGCGGTGCACGAGCAGACCGAAGCGCTGGTCCTGGCCGACGTCTCCACCGTGGCCGAGGGCGTCGCCGCCGTCGAGGCCGGCGCGGACGCGGTCGCCACCACGCTGTCCGGCTACACGCCGGCCGGCCCAACGATCGACGGGCCCGACCTCGGGCTCGTGGCGCGACTCGCCGCGCTGCTGCCCGTGCCGGTGATCGCCGAGGGGCGCTACCGCACCACGGAGCAGATCAGCCGGGCCTTCGAGGCGGGGGCCCACGCGGTGGTGACGGGCAACGCCGTCACCTCACCGCTGTGGATCACCCGCCGGCTGGTTCCGGCCACCCCCCGGGCGGCGAGCGCACCGGAGAAGAGGGAGCATCGATGAAGAGAAGAACGCTTCTTGCGGCCACCGGCGCGGCCGGCCTGGCAACCGTGGCCCTCGGCGGCCCCGCCGTCGCCCGGCCCGCCGGCCGGGGACCGAGCGTGGCGCTGGTGCCGCTGGACGACCGGCCGGTCAACACGTACTGCGCCGAGATGACCGCCGCGAGCGCCGGCGCCGAGGTGCTGCTGCCGCCGCGGGACATGCTGGGCCGTTTCTTCACCCCCGGCGACGGCGCCGGCATCGCCCGCTGGCTCGACGGCACCGACGGCGTCGACGGGTACGTGATCTCGGTGAGCATGCTGGCGTACGGGGGCCTCATCGCCTCGCGTACCGCCGCACCGGCGCTGGCCGACGCGTTGCGCAACCTGGAGGCGATCCGGCGGCTGCGCACACGCGGGTCGGACACGGTGATCGAGGTACACGACACGATCCAGCGGCTCGCCATCACCAGCACCGGCACCGACCTGGACAACTACCGTGACCTGCTGGTCCAGTGGGCCAAGCTGTACGACCAGGTGGTCAACCTGGGCCAGGAGGCGCTGCGGGCCCAGCTCGACGACGTGCGGGCGCGCATCCCGGACGCCGTGGTCGAGGACTACCTGGCCGCCCGGGCACGCAACCACCAGGTCAACCGGCTGATGGTGGAGTGGGTGGCGGACGGGACGATCAGCCACCTGGTGCTCTCGGAGGACGACACCGCGCCGGTCGGCCTGGCCCGTGCCGAGCGGGTCGAGCTGGAGGCGCTGGTGGCGCGGCTCGGCGTCGGCGACCGGGTGGAGATCTTCCCCGGCGCCGACGAGGTGAACGCGCTGCTCGTCGCGCGCGTCGTCGCCGCCGGCGCCGCGCCCACCTACCGGGTGGAGTACGCCGGGGTGTCCGGCGAGGGCTGGACCGCCGCGCTGGAGGGCATCCCGTTCGCGGAGAACATCCGCCGGCACGTCACCTCGGTGGGCGGCCGGGTGGTAAGCGGCGACGCGGACATCGTCCTCGCGGTGAACACCCCGTCGGCCACGACCGGGCAGCGGGGCGCGGACCTGGACGCGTTCGTCGGCCGCATCGGCGAGCTGCTGGCCGCCGGCACCCAGGTGATCGTGGTGGACCCGCTGATCGTCAACAAGGGCGACCACGACCTGGTGTCCCGGATGGAGACCCGGCTGGACCTGCCGGCGCTGCTGTCGTACTCGGGGTGGAACACCGGCGGCAACGCGCTCGGGCTGGCGCTCGCGCACGGCACCGCGCGGTGGGCGTACCTGCGCTCCTCCGGCAGCGGCTTCGGCGTGCCGGAGCTGCGCGGGCCGGCCCAGGCGCACGCCGAGTACCTGCTCTACCGGTTCGTCAAGGACGACCCGTGGAAGAACGTGGTGCAGGTCGACGCGTACGCGCACGCCCGGGCGCAGGGCTGGGATCCGCTGGCGCTCACCGCCGAGCAGAAGCGCTACTTCGACGGCTGGGTACGCGACCGGCTGGTGCCGCTGACCGAGCGGTACTTCGCCGACCACTTCGCCGGGCACGAGCTGGTGCTCGGGACACGCGGACGCAAGACGTTCACCGCGACGCTGGACCGGGTCACGGCGGTACGGGTCGAGCTGCCGTGGGACCGGCTGTTCGAGGTCACGCTGGAGCCGAGCCTGCGGCTGCGCTGACCGGTGCGGGTGCGGTCCCCCGGGGCCGCACCCGCCTCAGCGGGGTGTCAGCAGGCAGAACTCGGTGCCGTCCGGGTCGGCCAGCACCACGTCGTCGGCGGTGTGTCTTCCCGTACCGGCCCGGGTCGCGCCGAGCGCGAGCAGCCGGTCGATCTCCGCGTCCCGGTCACCGTCCGCGGCCAGATCCAGGTGTACGCGGTCCCCGTCGCCGCGGTCCATCAGCGGCGGGCCGCTCCAGGTGACCTTCGCGCCTCCGCGCGGCGACTGGATCGCTGTCTCCTCGTCCTGGTCCCAGACCAGCGGCCAGCCCAGCGCCTCGCTCCAGAAGAGGCCGGCGGCCCGGGTGCCGTCGCAGTTGACCGCGCCGACCGGGCCGCAGCCGGCGAGGAAGGTGTTGCCCGCCCCGATGACGCAGAACTCGTTGCCCTCGGGGTCGGCGAGCACCACCTGGTCGTCGTCCGGGCCCTGGCCGATGTCGATGTGCCGCCCGCCCAGCACCAGCGCGCGGTCGACCGTCTCCTGCTGGGCCTGCGGCGACGCGCTGGTCACGTCGAAGTGCACGCGGTTCTGCACGGTCTTCGGCGCATCGCTGGGCAGGAAGCGGATACGGAAGTCGCTGTGGGCGTCCGGGCCCAGCGCCACGCCCTCGCGCGGGTCGTCGATGATCTCCCGGCCCAGCACCCCGGACCAGAACCGCGCGAGTCGTCGTGGGTCGCCCGCGTCGAGGCTGACCGCGTAGAGGTGTACCGCCATCCGCCCGTCTCCGATCCGCCGCCGTCGTCGGCGGCAGGTCAGGAGCGTAGGCCGGGCGGTCCGGGCGCGCAGCCGGATTTCGGGCCGTCAGGCGCCGACGCGCTGTTCGGGGATGGACAGGCCGTAGAGCGCCATCAGTTCCGGGCTGTCGATCCGGCTGCCGTCGGCCACCGAGTCGCAGGCGATGTCGACGATCTGGTCCTTGTGCGCCAGCAGGTACGGCCGCGCCCCCACGTCGGCGCTGGCGAGCGTGGCGATGCCGGACCAGTGCCGGCGGCCGAACAGCATCGGGTAGCCGCGCAGCCCGTCGTAGGTGGCGCAGACCAGCACGTCCGGGTACGGCAGCGCGGTGACCCGGCGGACCGCCGCCGCGGTGAGCCCGGGCATGTCCACCGGCACCACGACCACCGCCTCGATGTCGTCGTCGGTGAGCGCGGCGAGCCCGGCCCGGATCGAGGAGCCCACGCCGGTGCCCCAGGCGCGGTTGACCACGACAGTGGCGCCGCTCAGGTCGGTGGTCTGCCGCACCTGCTCGGCCGCCGCGCCCAGGACGACCACGACCTGCGCGCAGCCCGCCTCGGCCATCGTGTCGATCATCTGGCTGACCAGCGGCTTCTCGCCCTGGTGCAGCAGCGCTTCGGGTCCGCCGATGCGGCGGCCGCCACCGGCGGCGATGATCATTGCAGCGATCCGGTTCAGCGGTGCCCCCTCGATCTGGGGACGGACCGGGCACAGCCGCCCGGTCCGTCCCGTCGTACGCACACCGGACCCAACGAGCGCGGCCGGGGGCAAGTAGCGGGGCAAAACGGAAAATTGCGTGACTATGCCGCGTCCGCGTAGCAGTCGACAGTGGACAGGTCGAGCGGAAACCGGACCGGGGTGTCGCCGAACAGCAGCCGGGTGGCCCGCGCGCCGGCGGCGGTGACCGCCTCGGCGACGACCGCCGCCTGCCCGGCCGGGCAGTGCACCACCACCTCGTCGTGCTGGAAGAAGACCAGCTCCGCCTCCGTCCCGGCCAGCTCGGTGCGCAACGTGGCCAGCAGCGTGGAGGCCCACTCGGCGGCGGTGGCCTGGATGACGAAGTTGCGGGTGAAGCGCCCCCGCGAACGGGCCGCCCGGGCCGACGGGCTGCGCGGATCGGCCCCGCCCTCCGGCAGCGGCTCCTCCCCCTCGGCGAACCCCGCCGACCCGGGCGGGCAGGTACGCCCCAGCCAGGACCGGACCAGCCCGCCCGCCTCACCGGTGCGCGCCGCCGCCTCGACGTAGCCGAACGCGGTCGGATAGTTCTTCCGCAGCACCGCCAGGGCCGGCACCGCCGCCCCGCCGGTCTGCCCGTACATCGCCCCGAGCAGGGCCACCTTGGCCTTCGCCCGGTCACCGGCGAACGCGTCCCGGGCCAGCGCGGCGTACAGGTCACCGGCGCCGCCCGCCGCGGCCAGCCGCTCGTCGCCGGAGACCGCCGCGAGCACGCGCGGTTCGAGCTGACCCGCGTCGGCCACCACGAACGTCCAGCCCGGGTCCGCCACCACTGCCTGCCGGATCACCTTCGGGATCTGCAACGCCCCGCCGCCCCGGGTCGCCCACCGGCCGGAGACGACGCCGCCGGGCACGTACTCCGGGTGGAACCGGCCGCCGGAGACCCAGGCGTCGCGCCAGGCCCAGCCGTGCGCCGTCCAGATCCGGTACAGCTCCTTGTATTCCAGGACCAGCGGCGCCGCCGGGTGCTCCACCCCGCGCAGCACCCAGGCGCGCGTGTTCGGCAGGTCCACGCCCGCTCGGGCGAACGCCCGCAACAGCTCCGCGGGCGAGTCGGCGTGCACCTGGCGTACGCCGAACGCGTCAGCGATCCGCGTCTGCAACTCGGCCAGCCGGCGCGGCGGCCCGCCGACCGGTGACGCCTCGCCGAGCAGGTCGGCCAGGATCGCGTCGTGCACGTCGGCGCGCCAGGGCAGGCCGGCCGCGCCCATCTCGGCGGCCACCAGCGCGCCCGCCGACTCGGCGGCCACCAGGAGACGGAACCGGCCGGGATGGGTGGTCGCGGCGATCCGGGCGAGCTGGTCGGCGTACACCCGGGTCAACGCCGTGATGCCCGGACCGGGCGGGCCGGACGGCGGCTCGAACAGCGCGGCCTGGGCGTGGCCGGGCGGCTCGGGCGGGCGGGGCGCCGGGTCCGGCGGGACCGGCGCGCCGGTGACCCGGGCCCAGGCGGCGGGCAGCGCGCGGGGCTCGCCCCACCGGCCGGCGTGCCCGAGCAGCAGCGCCTCGGTCAGCTCGACGTCGTGGCAGCGGTCGAGCCGCACCCCGGCGCGCAGCAGCGCCGGATAGACGCCCGCCCAGGCGGCCCAGAGCCAGCGGGGACGCCCGGCGGCCTCCCGGACGGCCACGGCGGCGGCCAGGTCGGCCACCTCCTCGGCCGGACCGGCCGGGGTGCCGTCGGCGTGCAGCGGTTGCAGCACGCCGCCGCCCCGCTCGTCCGCCACCACCGCCACCAGCACGGACGCGATTCTGCCCGGTGCCACCGACAGACCGGGGCCCCGGCTCGTCGAGCCGGGGCCCCGCGCGTCACCTGCCGACGCCTCCCGCGCGTTACTTGCCGACGCCTGCGGTGAGGCCGGACTGCACCTGGCGCTGGAAGACGATGTACACGATCAGCACCGGAAGCATCGCCATGGTGACGCCGGCGAACAGTCCGGACCAGTCCGACTTGTAGCCCTGGTTGACCGACAGCTCGATCAGCCCCTGGGCGATCACCTGGTTCTTCGGCTCGCCGGAGACCGACTGCATGAGCAGCGTCGGCAGATACCACTGGTTCCACTGGCCGAGCACGTTGAAGATGCCGATGCTGATCAGGCCCGGCTTGGCCATCGGCAGCATCACGCTGAAGAACGTACGGGTGTGCGAGGCCCCGTCGACCTGGGCCGCCTCGGCGATCGAGTCGGGCAGCGTCCGGAAGAACGAGTGCATGAAGAAGATCGTGAACGACAGCGACCAGGCCACGTAGACCAGGATCAGCATGAGGTGCTTGTTCGGGCCGAGCAGCGGGAGGCTGACCCCGGTGTTGTAGACGCCCTTGAACAGCGGCACCGCGGCCAGGTAGATCGGCAGCGTCAGCCCGGACAGGAACATCCAGTAGATCAGCCGGTTGCCGCGGAACTCGTAGCGCGCCAGCGCGTACGCGGCCATCGAGCCCAGCAGCATCGTCAGCGTCACGCTGAACACCAGCACGAGCAGCGTGTTGAGGAAGAAGCTGTCGATCCCGGCGGTCCAGGCGCGGGCGAAGTTGTCCCACTGCAGCGCGTCGGGGATCAGCGACAGCGGTTCGCGGATCACCTCCGAGTCGGTCTTGAGCGCCGACATCACCACCCACAGCAGCGGGTAGACCACCATGATCGCCCAGACCGCGAGGAACAGGTGGGAGAAGCCGTTGAAGATCCGGCCGCCGAAGCCGTTGCCGACGTCCTTCGCGCGCCGGTCCGCCGGCGGCCGGTCCGGCGGCGCCGTGTCGGACCGGGCCGGGCCGGAGGTGTGGGTCACAGTGCTCATCGTCCAGACCTCCTCAGTACTCGATCCGCTCACGGCGGGTGATCCTCAGCTGGAGCGCGGCCAGCAGGATGGTGAAGATGGCCAGCGCGACGGCGATCGCGCAGGCGTAACCGAACTGGCCCTTCTGGAACGCGTTGAACTGGATCACCGAGGCGAAGATCTCGCTGGCGTGGTTCGGCCCGCCCTGGCTCGGCGTCATGACGAAGACCAGCGCGTACATGTCCAGCGCGATGAAGCCCAGATAGACCCAGGCGACCGAGATGCTGTCCCGCAGCAGCGGCAGCGTCACCTTGAAGAACGTGTGGAACCGGCCCGCGCCGTCGAGGATCGCGGCCTCGTAGATGTCCTTCGGGATCGACTGCATCGCGGCGGAGAACAGCACCATGTAGAAGCCGGCGCCGCTCCACACCGCGATGAACAGCAGCCACCAGAGCACCGCCGGCACGCCGAGGAACGGCTCCGGGTCGGCGGTGAAGGCGATCGGGTTGTCCGCGTCGACCAGCCCGATCTTGATGAGCAGGCCGTTGATCAGGCCCTGCCCGTCGGTGCGGTAGATCTGCTGCCACATGACGGCGATGACCACCAGCGACAGCACCTGCGGGAAGAAGAAGATGACCTTGTAGATCCCGGAGCCGAACACCCCGCGGATGCCGGCCCTGTCCTCGCGTCCGCCCACGTTGAGCAGGAACGCGAGGAACAGGGCCAGCGCGATCGTGAACAGCGGCACGGTGACCAGGAAGAACACGTTGTGCCAGAACGCCTTCCGGATCAGCTCGTCGGAGAACAGCCGGACGTAGTTGTCCAGCCCGACGAAGCGCTGAGAATCGGAGTACCCACCCCAGTCGGTGAGCGAGTACCCCGCCGCCTGGGCGAACGGCCACACCACGTAGAACAGGTACAGCGCGACGGGCAGGGCCAGGAAACCCGTGACGAAACGCGCGACTCCGTGCCGCATTGGACTCACTTCCTCGCGGTGATCAGGCGGTGCGGGTCTGCTTCTTGATCGACGAGTCCTTGGCGACCTTGTCGGCGGCCGCCTGCATCTTGTCGACGAACTGCTGCGCGGTCAGGCGTCCGGCCATCAGCTCCTCGGAGAGGTTCTGGCTCTCCTTGTCCAGGTCGGCGTAGAAGTCCGGGAACTTCACCGAGATCAGGTCCGAGCTGCCGTTCTTCATCAGCGAGTTCGCCGAGGCCAGCGCGGTGTCCTGGACGTTGTCGCCGGAGCCCTTGGTGGAGGCCAGCGACTTGGTCAGCTCGGCGAACTTCGCCGAGCCGGCCTTGGAGAGGATGGCCCGCAGGAACTCCTTCGCGGCCTCCTTGTTCGGCGCCTTGCTCGGCACCACGAAGCCCTCGCCGGAGGAGGCGAAGACGTCCTTGGCGGCCTTGTCGCCGCTCTTGCTCCAGTAGTCGGAGATGGTCATCTCGAAGCCCGGCGGGATGGTCGCGGCCATCTCGTTCTTCAGCCAGGTGCCGACCTGGATGAAAGCCGCCTTGCCGTCCAGGAACGCCTGCTGCGACTGGGTGTGGTCGAGCTTGCCCGGCAGCAGCAGCCTGTCCTTGACCAGCTTCTCCCACGGCTCCAGCGCCGCGACGATGCCGTCG
Organism: Micromonospora sp. CPM1; assembly: GCF_023896895.1. NCBI lineage: Bacteria > Bacillati > Actinomycetota > Actinomycetes > Micromonosporales > Micromonosporaceae > Micromonospora > Micromonospora sp. CPM1. The sequence goes on along the minus strand of NZ_JAMHIU010000001.1, from coordinate 33,737 downwards.
GCCTTCCAGGCGCCGTCCTTCAGGTTGTCGATGTCGACGACGGCCTGCTTGCCGACCGCCTTCCAGATGCTGGCGAACAGCGCCCAGCGCGGGTAGTAGCCGTGCACCGCGTCGTGCACGTACGGCGCCATGCCCTTGGCCTTGATCTTCGGCGCGAGCGCGAAGAACTCGTCCCAGGTGGTCGGCGCCGTCCACCCCTCCTTCTTGAACAGGGCGGCGTTGTACCAGTTGCCCCAGACCGTGTACGCGACGTTGACCACGTAGAACTTGCCGTTCTGCGTGCCGTCGGCGACGGTGCCCGGCAGCAGGCTGTCGGCCACAGTCCCCTCGCTGTCCCAGGCCGGCGCGGTGAGCAGGTCGTCCAGCGGCTCGATCGCGCCCTCGTTGATCAGCGTGCTGCGGTCCATCATGTCGGCGCCCGAGTTCATCACCAGGTCGCTCGGCTGGGTCGCCATCTTGGGCTGCTCTTCGGTCTTGATCTTCTGGGTCGAAGACATGTTGACCGTGACGTTCGCGTGCTTGGCGTTGAAGATGACCTTGTCTTCCTTGGCCCACTGGTCGCCCAGGCCACCGTTGAAGACGACCACCTTGACCGCGCTGCCGTCCTTGACGCCGAACGGGTTGTCCTTGCTCTTGGCCGCGCCGCCGCCGTCGGACTTGCTCGGCTCGCTGCCGGCGCACGCGCTCAGCAGACCCGCCGCCGGTACGGCCAGCAGACCGGCCGCCGCGGCGCGCCGCAGCAGGGTCCGACGGCTGACGTCGCCGAACTTCTCGGGGGAAACCGACATCTTGTCTCTCCTTGTGGGTCGGGTCAGGCGGTCCGCCGGAGACGCCCGGCGTACCGCGACTCGAGGGCGAGGTTGTGCTCGTCCCCACCGGGGACGTTGGCGGAGAGGTAGACAGGGGGTACCTCTCCGGCCTGGTGGAACCGTCGTACGACCTCGGCGGTCAGCAGCTGCGCCAGCAGCGCCGCGGTGACCGAGGAGACCGCACAGACCGCGCCGCCGCCCTCGAGCGGCAGCAGTGCGTCGCCGTACGGCGCGCCGTTGTCCAGCACGACGTCGGCGAGGTCGGCGAGCCGGTGCCCGGAGGGGTGCCGAGGAGCTACCCGGGCGGTGTGCTCGACCGAGGTGACAGCGATCAACGGATGGCCGCCGCGCTTGACCAGCGTCGCCAGCTCGACCACCGAGCCGTTGATGCCGGACTGCGAGGCGACCACGAACACGTCCCCCGGCTGCGGCGCCGCCAGGGCGTAGAGCTGGTGCGCCACGGCCGGGTCGCGTTCCAGCTTCGGGTCGGCGAGCACGTCGCGGGGCGCGTCGCCGTGCAGCACGAGGTCGTGCAGGGACAGCCGGTTGGCGGGGACCAGGCCGCCGGCGCGGGCGACCAGCTCGGCGGCGAACGCCTCCGAGTGGCCGGCGCCGAACGCCTGGAGGACGCCGCCCGCGCGCAGCCCGGAGGCGATCAGGTCGGCCGCCCGGTCCACCGCCACGGCCTGGCTGTCCACCAGCCGGTCGAGCACCGGGCGGACCGCGTCGGCGTACCGCTGGGCACTGATCATGAGAGGGCCCCCTTCGCGGCCTTGTGCCCGTCGACAGCCTGGGCGGTACGCCGGAAGGCCGCGTGGGCGCGGTCGTGGGTGCGCTGCGCCACCGCGATGTAGAGCAGGTCGAGCACGACGAGCTGGGGGTGCCGGGCGGAGAGCGCGTCCGGCCGGAACGTGGTGGCCTGGCTGGCGGTGACCAGCACGATGTCGGCCAGCTCGGCCAGCGGCGAGCGGGGGAAGCCGGTGAGCGCGACGGTGGTGGCGCCGCGGCTGCCGGCCTCGGCGAGCAGCTCGATCGTCTCCCGGGTCTGCCCGGTGTGCGAGATGCCGAGCGCGACGTCCCCGGCGCCCAGCAGCGCGGCGCTGGCGAGCCCTTCGTGCACGTCGCTCCAGGCCCACGCGGCGACGCCGATGCGGTGCAGGCTGAACTGCATCTCCTCGCCGACGAGCGCGCTGCCGCTGGCGCCGAAGATGTTCACCCGGCTGGCCCCGGCGATGGCGACCGCCGCGCGTTCCACCTCGGCCAGGTCGAGCAGCGCGGCGGTGTCGTGCATGGCCCGCGTGTCGGCGGCCATGATCTGGTCGAGCACCCGGGACAGCGGGTCTCCGGGCTGGATCTCCCGTCCGATGTCGACGGTCCAGCCCGCCGATCGTGCCCGACCGGTCTCGGCGGCGATGCCGAGCCGCAGGTCGGCGTAGCCCTCGAAGCCCATCGCCCGGCAGAACCGGGTGATGGTCGCCGGTGACGTGCCGCTGCGCTCGGCCAGCTCGACGATTGTCGCCCGGGCCGCCGCCTCCGGGTCGCTGAGCACGTGCTCGGCGACCCGGCGCAGCGCACCGGTCAGCTCCCCCGTACCGGCCCGGACCCTGGCCAGCACCCCGTCGGCGCCCAGCCGGTCGGCCGGACCGGCATCGACCACCGCGGTCGCCGCGGAAGTCTCCACCTCGTGCTCGGCCATCGGCGGAAGCCTTTCGGAAAAGAGTGTTAACTGTTAGTGGTAAAAGTTCTTACTGAAGGGCCCTCCGTGTCAAGGGCGTGGGCGAAGTTTTCAAACTGTTACCTGGCGCACCGCCGCGATCTTGCGCCCGGCGACGCGGCCGACCAGCATGAGGACCATGTCGGACACCGTCGTGGTCGGCCTCGACGTCGGGGGCACATCCACCCGCGCGACAGCGCTGAGCCTCGACGGCACCCGCCTGGGCGCCGGCCGCGCCGGCGGCGGCAACCCCACCAGCCACGGCGCCGAGCGGGCCGCCGCCGAGCTGCTCGCCGCCCTGCGCGCGGCGCTCGCCGACATCGACCCGGTCCGGGTACGCGCCGGCGTCATCGGCCTCGCGGGCGCCGGCCGCCTCCTGGCCGACCCGCACGGCCGCGACGCGTTCGACCACGCGTGGGCCGAGGCGGGGCTGCGTTGCCCGTACGCCGTGCACGGCGACGCCCTGGTCGCCTACGCCTCCGGCACCGCCGCCCCGGACGGCACCGTGCTCGTCGCCGGCACCGGCGCCATCGCCGCCCAGGTACGCGACCTGCGGCTGGACCGCACCGCCGACGGCCACGGCTGGCTGCTCGGCGACGCCGGCTCGGGGTTCTGGCTCGGCCGCGAGGCGGTCCGCCGGCTGCTGACCGACCTGGACCGCGCCGACGCCCCCGGCGACCTGGCCCGGCAGGTGCTGGCCGAGCTGACCGGCACGACCGAGGTGGACGACCAGCCGCGCGTCACCGCCGGCGCCGTGGTGCAGGCGGTGACCCGGCGGCCACCTGTGGAACTGGCCCGGCTCGCGCCGCTCGTGGTCTCGTCGGCCCGCGACGGGGAACCGACGGCAGTCGCGCTGATCGCCGAGGCAGCGGCGCTGCTGGCGGAGAGCGTCTCCCGCATCCGCCCCTCCGGCGCGACCGATCCGGTGGTGCTCGGCGGCGGGCTGCTCACCGGCGACACCCCGCTGGCCGGTGCGGTCCGCGCCGAACTGGCCGGACGGTGGCCGGGCGCACCGCTGCACAGCGCCGGGGACGGGGCGGCCGCCGCGGCCTGGCTCGCCGCCCGCGACCTGCCCGAGGTGACCGACCCGGCGGCACTGCACACCCGCCTGGTCCCCTCACCCACCTGACCCGCCCCGCCGCGTCGCCCTGCGCTGTGCTGTGCTGTGCTCGGCCGTTCGGGTGGAACGCCATGGGTGTCAAAACGCCGGTTTGACACCCGTGACGTTCCACCCGCCGTTTCCGGCAGACGTTCGCGTGCGCGGGGTTTCCGGGCTGATCATTATCGGTCTTGAGGGTTCGGCTGATTCGGGTGCCAGCCCTGCGGAGCGGGCTGGCCCGGGTGGGCCTGCGGCGCGGGGCCGTACGGTGCGGGCTGACCCGGGTGACCCTGGGGCGCGCTGCCCTGAGCCGGCCGAGTCGGGTGCCAGCCCTGCGGAGCGGGCTGAGCCGGGTACCCCTGCGGCGCGGCGCCGTACGGTGCGGGCTGACCCGGGGCGGGCTGGCCCTGGGCGGGCGGGTACGCCGGACCGGGCTGACCGTGCCCCGCACCCGGGTACATGCCCTGCTGCTGTCCGCCCGGGTACTGCTGGCCGCCCGGGTACTGCTGCTGGCCGCCCGGGTACTGCTGCCCACCCGCGAACTGCGGCGCGGCGGCCTGCTCGCGGGCCTCCTTGCGTGCCTTCACGGCGCGCACGATCAGCAGGATCGGCAGCACGAAGACGTAGAAGAAGATCCGGTAGCTGTCGCCGTCGAAGAGGAACAGCAGGTAGAAGCCGTACCCGAAGAAGGCCAGGCCGATGACCACGTTGAGGATCCGGGAGCCCTTGCCCTGTTCCTTGACGGCTATGCCCACCGCGATCATCGCGATGCCGCCGAGCAGCAGCAACAGCGTGTAGAGGAGGAAGAACATGAGATTCCTGTCGATAGATGAGCGTGCCGGCTCACCCTAGGTCAGCTCGTTCCTCCCCACTGCCCCGTTGCCTGTGGCAACGACCTCACTTGAGCTGCCCGGCGGTCAGTCCGGACTGGACCTGGCGCTGGAACGCCACGTACACCACGAGCACCGGCAGCACCGCGATGGTCAGGCCGGCGAACAACTGGGCGTAGTCACCGGCGTAGCCCTGGCTCACCGCGAGCGAACTCAGCCCCTGGGCGAGCATCCGGTCCTGCCCGTCGCCGGGCAGCAGCACCTGCGGCAGCAGGAACTGGTTCCAGTGGCTCAGGAAGTTGAAGATGCCGACACTGATCAGTCCCGGTCTCGCCATCGGCAGCATCACCCGGAAGAACAGCCGGAAGTGCCCGCAGCCGTCGATCAGCGCGGCCTCCGCCACCGACGTGGGCAGCGTCCGGAAGAACGCGCTCAGGAAGAACACGGTGAACGGCAGCGAGTAGGCCGTGTAGACCAGGATCAGGCCCGGCCAGGTGCCGAGCAGGCCGACGCTGCGGACCACGAAGAACAGCGGCACCAGCGCCAGGAAGACCGGGAACATCATGCCGCCGACGAACAGGTAGTAGACCACCTGCCGACCGCGGAACTCGTAGCGCGCGAAGACGTACGCGGCGGTGGCGCCGAACAGCATGGTCAGGCTCAGCGAGCCGGCCACCACGACCAGGCTGTTGAAGAAGAACCGGCCGATGTGGGCACCGGTCCAGGCGCGTGACCAGTTGTCGAACCGCAGCGCCTCGGGCAGTCCCCACGGCTCGGCGATGATCTCGCCGTTGGTCTTGAGGGAGCTGAGCACCATCCAGGCCAGCGGCAGGACCGTCATGGCCGCCCAGAGCAGCAGGAAGCCGTGCGAGAAGACGTTCGCCACGCCCAGCTCGCGGCGCGGCGGCCGGTCGGCGGGGGCGGTCGCGCGGGTCGTCTCGGCGGCCGGGGCGCCGGTGTCCACCGTGGTCACGAGTACTCGATCCGATCACGCCGGGCGGTGCGCAGCGCCAGCACCGCCACCGAGAGGGTCAGGAAGAACATCGCCACACCGATCGCCGAGGCGTACCCGAACTTGTTCTCGCTGCCGAACGACGTGTCGTACATCCGCAGCCCGATCACGTCGGAGGAGAAGTTCGGCCCGCCGTTGGTCATGAGCTGGACCAGGATGAAGCCGTCCAGCGCCGCGATGGCGAGGTAGATCCACGCGACCTGGATGGTGTCCCAGAGCAGCGGAATGGTGATCTTCCGCAGCATCGTGGTGCGGGACGCGCCGTCGAGCAGCACCGCCTCGTAGATGTCGCGTGGGATCGCCTGCATTGCGGCGCCGAAGAGCACCACGTAGAAGCCGACGTTGCTCCACACCATCACCGCCAGCACGCACCAGAACGCGAAGCGCGGGTCGCCGAGCCAGGCCGGGGTGGCCAGCCCGACGGCGTGCAGGGCGCCGTTGAGCAGGCCACTGGTCGGGCTGTAGATCTCCTTCCAGAGCAGCGCGATGATCACCACCGAGAGCACCTGCGGGAAGAAGTAGACGAGCCGGTAGACCGAGGTGCCGCGCACCCCGGTCACACCGGCCCGGCCCTTGCGACCGCCCATGGTGAGCATGCTGGCGAAGAACAGCCCCAGCCCGATCGTCACCACCGGCAAGACCGCGAGCAGGATCGCGTTGTTCTTCAACGCGTTCCACACGTACCCGTCGTGCAGCAGCGTGCGGAAGTTCGCCATCCCGACCGGGTCGGCCTGCGCGGAGTAGCCCATCCAGTCGGTGGTGGAGATCTGAAAGGCCTGGAGGTACGGCGAGAGCACGAAGATGCCGTACAGCGCCAGTGGGGGTAGCAGGAACGTGAGGATCAGGGGGAGGCGGCCCTGTCGCATCACGCCGACCGCTTGTACTTCTTGACCGAGCTGTCCTGGGCGATCGAGTCGGCGCCCTTCTGGCACTGGTCGAGGAACTCGGCCGGGGAGGTCCGGCCGCTGAAGAACTCGCCGCAGGCCGCGTCGACCAGGTTGCGCTCCAGCTTGCGGTAGTAGTTGTTGTAGACCCAGTTGAAGCCGTTGGACCCGGACGCGTCGAGCGCCTTGACCACGGTGCTGAGCCCGTACGGCAGCTCGATGCCCTCGGTGGCGCCGGCGACCACGGGCAGGCTGGCGACCTTCCGGGTGAAGTCCTGGGCGCCCTTGCGGGACAGCATGGTCCGGAAGTACTCCAGGCCACCGGCGACGTTGCGCGCCTTCGCCGGCACCATGAACGGCTCGCCCGCGGTGCCGCGGATCGCCTCGTACGGCAGCTTGTCGCCGCTGCCCAGGCTCGGCGTCGGCGCGACTGTCATGTTGAAGCCGGGCGGGGTGACGTCCTTCTGCTCGCTCTCCAGCCAGGAGCCGCAGGAGATGAACGCGGCCTTGCCCTGGCACCACGCGGTCTGCGACTGCTTGTGGTCCAGGCCCGGGGAGCCGTCGAGGATGAACTTGTCCTTGACGATCTGGTGCCAGGCGTCGGCGGCGGTCTTCATGGCGTCCGACTTCCAGGCGTTGGGCTCCAGGTTGTCGATCGCCAGCGCCACCGACGGGCCGCCGAGCTTGATCGCGGTGGAGATCACCGGCCAGCTCATGTAGCGGGGGTGCACACCGGCGTACGTCCATGGGGCGATGCCCGCGGCCTTGATCCGGCGGCAGAGCGCGATGTGGTCGTCCCAGGTCTTGGCGTCCTCCCAGCCGCGGTCGGCGAACAGCTTGGTGGAGTGCCAGATGCCGTACACCGTGTAGGTGTAGTTGAGCACCAGGAACCGGCCGTCGTAGGAGCCGACCTCGACGGTGCCGGGCAGCAGCGTGTCCTTGACCGTCTTGCCGGGCGTGTCGAGGCTCGGCGCGGCGAGCAGCTCACCCAGGTCGGCGAGCGCGTTCTGGGAGACGAGGCCGTTGAAGTCGATCTGGCCGGCGCCGGAGTTGTTCACCACGTCCGGCGGGCTGCCGTCGACGAAGCGGGGCTGGAGCGTCTTGCTGATCTCCGCGGTGGCCGAGTGCTTGATCTCCGCCTTCGGGTACCGCTCCTTGTACATGGCCTCGTGGGCCTTGGCGTAGTCCTCCCCGAAGCCGCCGTTGAAGATCACCACCTCCAGCGGGGCGTCCTCGGCGACCCCGAGCGGGTTCTGCTCGCTCTTGGTGCCCTTGTACGCGTCCTTGTCGCCCTCGTCGCCGCCACCGGAGGTGGCGCAGCCGGCGAGCAGCCCCGCGGCGGGGGTGGCCAGCAGACCGGCGGCGGCGCTGCGCCGTAGGATCTCACGCCTGTTCATCGCATCTCCTCGGTCCGGGTACACGCGGTGAGCACCCTGTCGCTTGTCTTCACAAGACGCACTTCTAATGAAGAATTTCTACGACAGTGCGACGGGGACCACAAGACCTCTCGACCGATCCGTTATCCGTACCGGTCGGAGCCCGCTGGCCTAGCCTGACCTCATGCGCCGCCTGCGGCAGCTCGCGCAACGCACGCCGCCGGGGCGGGAGCGCTACGTCGACCTGCTCCGGGCCCTGGCCATCACCATGGTCGTGCTCGGCCACTGGGGCGTCACCGCCGTCGGGTACGACGACGGCCGCCCCGCCGGCCACTCCGCGCTGGCGGATCTGCGCTGGGCCTGGCCGCTGACCTGGGTGGCCCAGGTGATGCCGGTGTTCTTCCTGGTCGGCGGCTACGCCAACGCCGCCTCGCTGGCCGCCCGCAGGCGCCGGGGCGGGTCGGCGGCCGGATGGCTGGTGGACCGCAGCGCCCGGCTGGTCCGGCCCACCACCGTGTTGCTGCTGGTCCTGGCCGCGGGCGCGGGGATCGCCACGCTGCGCGGCGCCGACCCGGCGCAGGTGCGCACGGTGGTCTGGTTCGCCACCATCCCGCTGTGGTTCCTGGTCGCCTACGTCGCCGTGGTGGCGCTGACCCCGCCGATGTACGCGCTGCACCGCCGGTTCGGGCTCGCCGTGCCGGTGGCGCTCGTGGTCCTGGTGGCGCTCGGCGACCTCGGCCGGCTCCTCGGCCCGGCCGCACTCGCCGACGGCAACTACCTGTTCGGCTGGCTGGCCGTACACCAGCTCGGTTTCGCCTGGTACGACGCCGCCCGGGCGGCCACCCGCCGCACCGGCGCCGACGCGGCCGAGGCGGCCGAGGCCGGGGCGACCCCCGACGCGGCCCGGGCCGGAGCAACCGCCTCCACTACGGCGGGCGCCGGACCGCGCGGCCTGTTCCGCCGCGGGCTGCCGCTGTCCGGCCGGGCCGGCGCGCTCCTGCTCGGCGGTGGGCTGGTCGCGCTGGTGCTGCTCACGGCGGTCGGGCCGTACCCGGTGGCGATGCTCCACATACCGGGCGAGCGGCTGGACAACGCGGCGCCGCCGAGCCTGGCGCTGATGGCCGCGGCCGCCACCCAGCTCGGACTGATCCTGCTGCTGCGGCACCCGGCCGGGCGCCGGCTGCGCCGGTCCGGCCCCTGGCAGGCGGTGCTCGCGGTCAACGCGGTGGTGCTCACGCTCTTCCTCTGGCACCTGACCGCCGCGGTGCTGCTCGTCGGCCTGCTGGACGCGCTCGGCGTGCTGCCCACTCCCCCGGCCGGCTCGGCGGCCTGGTGGGCGTGGCGCGTACCGTGGCTGCTCGCGCTGGCCGCGGTGCTGGCCGTGCTGGTCGCCGTCTTCGGGCCGGTCGAGGCCCGCACCCGCCGCCCGCCCGCGACCGGGCCGGCCGGGACGGGCCGACGGCGGCTACGCGCCGGTCTGGCCGTGGCCGGGTACGCGGGCGTGCTCGTCGGCCTGCTGCTGAACAGCCTGGCGCCCAAGACCGCGCCGGAGCCGCTGGGCCTGCCCGCCCCGGCGCTGGTGGCGTACCTGGCCGGGGCGGGTCTGCTGCGGCTGCTCAGGTCCGGACGGGTGGGACGACGCCGGCCGGGTTGACGGTCACGCCTCGATCGAGGCGCGGATCGCGTCGACCACGATCGCCAGACCCTCCCGGGCCTCGTCCTCGGTGAGCGTCAGCGGCGGGCCCATCCGGATCACGTTGCCGTACAGGCCGCCCTTGCCCACCAGCAGGCCGCCGGCCCGGCACGCCTCGAACACGCGGGTGGTCAGCGCCGCGTCCGGCTCGACGGTTCCCGGGTGGACGAACTCGACGGCGAGCATCAGGCCCTTGCCGCGCACCTCGGCGACCTGGTCCAGCCCGGCGGTGGCGGCGCGCAGGCCGTCGCCCAGGATCGCGCCGACGCGGGCGGCGTTGGCCTGGAGGTCGTGGTCGAGCAGGTAGTCGAGCACCGCGTTGCCGGCGGCGGTGGAGACCGGGTTGCCGCCGAACGTGGAGAAGCTGATCGCCGGCACCGACTCCAGCACCTCGGCCCGGCCGACCACCCCGGCGAGCGCGAAGCCGTTGCCGATGCCCTTGGCGAACGTGAGCAGATCCGGTGTCACGCCGTGCGCCTGGTAGCCCCAGAAGTGCTCACCGGTACGACCCCACCCGGTCTGCACCTCGTCGCTGATCAGCAGGATGCCGTGCTCGTCGAGCACCTTCTTCCAGCCGGCGAAGAGCCCGTCCGGGCCGTGCACGAAGCCGCCCACGCCCTGGACCGGCTCGGCGATCAGGCAGGCCACGTCGCCCGCGGTCTGGGTGGCGAGCACCTCGCGCAGGTCCTCGACCGCCGCGTCGACCCGGTCGGCCGCGTCGAGCCGGGCCAGCAGCCCGCGCAGCCGTTCACCGGAGTGCAGCCAGGCCACCTGCAACGGGTTCAGCGCGCTGGCCGACCAGCCGCGGTTGCCGGTGACGCCCATCGTCGCGTACGACCGGCCGTGGTAGCTGTTGCGCACCGCGAGGATCTGGTGCGAGCGCCGGTGATTCGTGGCGACCAGCAGCGCGGCCTCGTTCGCCTCGGTGCCGGAGTTGGTGAAGAAGACGCGGGCGTCCGGGATGCCGGAGAGCCGGGCGATCTTCTCGGCCAGCTCGACCTGCTGACGGATCAGGTAGAGCGTGGAGGTGTGCACGAGGCCGGTACGCAGCTGCCGTTCGACCGCCTCGCGGATCTCCGGGATGTCGTGACCGACCATCGTGGTCAGCACCCCGCCGAAGAAGTCCAGATAGGTCCGGCCGGCCGCGTCGGTGACCCGGCGGCCGGAACCGGTCACCAGTTCCAGCGGTTCGGCGTAGTAGAGCGGCATCCAGGACGGGAGCACGGCCCGGTGCCGGGCCAGCAGGTCGTCGGAGGTCATCGGCGCACCCTTCAGCGGAGGTGGATCCCCGCACGTTCCCACCACGACCGGGGCCGGGACAACCGGCACTGTGCGAGTCGGCCCGGCGGTAGCATCCGCCGGGTGCGGACGGATCGGGTGACGCTGCCGGGCGGCGCGGCGGGGGCGACGCGGGCGCAGCTCCTGGCCGGGGTGCGGGCCTGGGTCGAGTCGGCGCCGGTGCGGCGTCTCGTGACGCACTTCGGCGGTGACTGGCCCGACGGCGACCTGACGGCGGTGCTGGCCGGGCTGGACGCGTTCTCCGCCCGCCGCTGGGACTTCCGGCAGGGACGGGAACGCCCGGACGCCCGCGAGCCGGCGTTCGATCCGGCCACCGCCGGACTGGTGCTGAGCGCCGCCGCCGAGCTGGGCCTGGTCCGCGCGGTCGCGCCGGCCCGATCCGGGTACGCGCACCTGCTGGTGCTCGGCGGGCTGGCGCACGCCTGCCTGCGGCGCACCGCGTACGCGGCGGTGCTGGCCCGGAGCGCGGCCGAGGTGACCGGCGAGGTGGCGGTGCTCGGCAGCTTCCGGTCGCTGTCCCCGGCCGAGTCCCGCACGCTCGACGCCGCGGGCCTGTCCGGCTGCGTCACCGAGGTGGACGTCCTCGACGCCGGGGTGCGGCTGGCGTTCGGGGTGGACGCGCCGGACGACGAGCGCGGCGAGCCGGCCGGTCATCCGCACCGGGCCTGGTCCTCGCGCACCTACCGACCGGCCGGGCTGCCCCCGGTACGGGTGCTCGCCGCGCCGTCCGGCGAACCGGAGCGCCGCCGCGCGCACACCGCCGACACGCAGCGGTTCTGGGCCGAGCACGTGCGGCTGCGCGCGGACGACCCGGTGCTGATGGTGACCGCCCCGATCTACGTGCCGTTCCAGCACTGCGACGCGCTGCGGACACTCGCCGTGCCGTACGGGTGCGGCATCGAGACGGTCGGGGTGGACCCGGCCGCGCGCGCCGCGGTCGACGTACCGGAGCCGACGCTGACGCCGGGCCGCTACCTGCAGGAGATCCGGTCGGCGCTGCGGTCGATGCGCGCGCTGCACACGACGCTGACGGCGGCCTGAACCGGCGCGCGGGCCGGTGCCCGGCGAATCGCCGCGCACCGGCCCGAGAGCCGGGTGTCAGTTGACGTAGACCGCCGGGCTACCGGTCTTGCTGGTGTCCCGCACCGGCGAGTACGTCGCGGTGAAGTACGCGGTGCCGAAGCAGAGCGACGGGCCGGAGAACTTGGTGAGCGGCTGGTTGGTGAAGCTGATCGAGTTGGTGGCGTTGGACGCCGTTCCGGTCAGCGAGTTCGTGCTGGTCCGGTAGACGCAGGTGATGGCGCCGAGCAGCGAGTTGAGCACGACGGTGCTCTGGATCGGCGCCGCCGCCGTCCCGGAGATCGTGACCACGCCGGCGCTGGTCACCGAGGTGGTGTAGGGCAGGTTGTTCACTGTCACGCTCTGCACGCCGGTGGTGCCGAAGACGTTCGTCGTGCAGCTGGAGAACGACTGTGCGGTCAGGCTCTCGGTCGCGGTGCCGGGAGCGGTCGGATTGGTCAGCACCTTGGCGCTGAAGCTGGACGCGGCGCACTTGATGCCGGTGGTGCCGCTGGTCGAGGAGTAGAACGTGGCGTTGGTGCCGCTGCGCAGGCTGGCCTGGATGACGTCGCCCACCGACACGGCGGTGCCGGCGACGGTCGGGTAGGTCAGCACGGCGCTGGCGAGCGAGGTGGTGGGTGCGGCGGTGGCGGGGGCGGCGCCGACCAGACCGGTCAGCAGCGTCAGGGCGGCGAGGCCCGCGCCGATACGTCCGTACCTGGGCATGGTTGTTCCTTCCGGCGGTGGGACAGGAAACGGTGCCGGCGGCGTCCGGAGCGGACGGAGCCGGTGGGTGCGGCGGCCGGGATGGGCCGCCGGTGGTGGTGCGCCGTTGCGGCCTCAGCGGGCCGGGCGGCGTGGCGCAGTGCGGCGTCGCCGCGTCACCTGGCTCTCTCCGGTCTTGGGGGGACGGGTCCGCGCGGCGATAATGGCAGCCATCCGGCCCTCCTTCGACGCGTTTCGGGTGACCGATCAGGAGAGATCACCAGCGGTGACGAGGCGTGAACTGAGCGTGTCGAAAGTTATAAACCCCGGAGGGTCGTAAAGTCAACGCATCAAGAAAGGTCGATGAGTGACAGTTCCGAGCCCGCCGTCGCCGGCACCCGTGCCCCTGCCGGGCGCCCGCCACGGCCGCGACCCGGACCGCGCCATCAAGCGCGGCCCGCGGCGCGTGCCGGCCGAGGAGGTGGCGGCGACCCAGCGCGACCGCCTCTTCGACGGGCTGGTCCGGGAGGTCGCCACCCGGGGGTACGACAACGCCCGGGTCAGCGACATCTGCCACGCCGCCGGGGTCACCCGGCCCGCGTTCTACGCGCTGTTCAGCGGCAAGCAGGACGCGTTCCTGGCCGCGTACCGGCACGGCATCGCCGTGGTGTCGCACCTGATGGAGGACGCGTACCGCGACGCCGGCCCGGCGTGGCCGGAGGCCGCCCGGGCGGCGCTGCGCACTCTGCTCGACGTGCTGGCGAGCGTGCCCGCCTTCGCCCGGATGGCACTGGTCGAGGTGGACGCGGCGGGCCCGGACGCCCGCCGGGAGCGCGACGCGCTGCTGCGCAGCTTCCGCCGGTTCTTCGCCGGCGCCGGGCCGGATCCGGCCGACGTGGACCGGGACGCACTGTTGTCCACTGTGGTCGGGGGCATCCACGCCACCATCCGTGAGCGGGTGGCGCAGGGGCGGGCCGAGGAGCTGCCGCTGCTGCTGCCGGCACTCACGTACGCGGCCACCGCGCCGTTCCTCGGCCCGCGGGAGGCGGGCCGCGTCGCCCGGGCGGACCGGGCGGACGACGGCCCGGCCACCACCGCGCCCTGCGCGCCCGGCCAGCCCTGAGCGATGGAAAACCGCAGCAGTTTTTCACTTTGGCCGCTTTTGGCAAATGCCGCTCAACGATCTGCTACAGGCAGTTGACCGCCCCTTTACTCAGCGGTAACTTCGGCCTGCGCCCCTCGGCGCGTACATCCTGCGAAGCCAATTCACATCGTCGCAGGTGAATTGATCTCGAAAGGGGCCCGGCATGCCGGAGCAGATCGAGCAGATCGAGACCGATCAACCGAGAAGCGGCGTGCGCTGGCGCCGGTTCGCCGTCACGTTCGGCGCCGTGGCGGCCGGCGCGGCCGGCATGGTGGTGCTGACCGCGCAGGGTGTGCTCGGCGCGCAGTTCGCCATCTCGGGCATGCCGTTCACGGTCACCGCCGACAAGCTGGAGGGCACCGGGTTCGAGCAGTTCGCCACGCTCGACCAGATGATCCCGGACAGCCCCAACCAGGGCGACACCGGCGGGCAGGTGCTCGTGATCGTCTCGGCCATCGACAAGGCCGAGCTGACCAATCTCTGCCAGAGCATCAACCTGGGCGGGACCAACCTGCGGATCACCGCCGGCAATTCCGGCAAGCCGGTGACCGCCCGCACGCTCGTGGTCGACGGCGACGAGATCGCCGGTAACGCGTCCTTCAAGAACATCGACGTCGGGCAGGACGCCAGCACCGTCGACAAGGTCCCCGGGGTCAAGGGCAACCCGGGCGTGTTCGCCCAGCAGGCCGACACCGTGACCATCACCAACCTGCGGCAGAACAACTACGCCACCACCGCCGCCGTCTTCACGCTGCCCAACCTGCGCATGGGCTTCAGCTCCGAAGGGTGCTGACGTGACCGCAGGACAGCACGCGGCGCCCGCCGCCGGCGTTCGTACACGCTGGCGGCGCTGGCGCCGGGCGCGACCGTTCACCGCCGGGCTGCTCATCGCGCTCGGCGGCGCGGAGATGCTCGTGACGCTGCGCGCACCGCTCGGGGTGCTGCTGCACGTCGGGCCGCAAGGGCTGGCCGCGTACCTGGTCCCGGCCATCCTGGTCATCTGTGGCGTGCTGCTGATCACCACGCCGCAGCAACGCGTCTTCTACGCGGTGCTCTCCCTCGTGCTCGGGCTGGTCTCCTGGCTCACCTCGAACCTGGGCGGGTTCCTGATCGGCATGCTGCTGGCGCTCGTCGGCGGCGCGCTCGCGTTCGCCTGGACGCCGGTCAAGACGCGGGCGGCCCGCACCGCCCTAGAGGCGGGGCCCGCCGAGACCGGGCCCACGGAGGTCGCGCCCGCGCAACGGGAGCCGGTCGACCGGTCCGCGCCCACGGAGTCCCTCGACGCGATCCTGTCGGCCGAGCCGTCGCCGCACCGGGACGCCCGGGCGGAACGCGGCTGACCGAACGGGCAGCGCCGCGCGGGCGGCCGGCGCCGCTCAGCGGGCGGTGTCGGCCACCGCCTGCGCGAACACCTCGGAGCGGTGCTCGAAGTTGCGGAACCGGCCGTAGCTCGGCGCCGCCGGGGACAGCAGCACCACACCCCCGGCCGGGGTCAGCTTGCGGGACAGCCCGACGGCGGCGACCAGGTCGTCGGCCAGCTCGGTACGCACCGACGGCAGCCCGGACAGCGCGTCCACGATGCGGGGGCCGCTGTCCGGCACGCCGATCACGGTGATCTCCCGGCCGGCCAGGTGCGCGCGCAGCGGGCTGTAGTCCAGCCCCCGGTCGGCGCCGCCGACGATCACGGTCAGCGGCCGTCCCTCGTACGCGTCGATCGCGTGCATGGCCGCGTACGGGCTGGTGGCGAGCGTGTCGTCGACGAACGTGAGCCCGGACGGGTCGGCGATCTCGGTGAGCCGGTGCGCCAGGCCCTGGAACTCGGCGACCGCCACGGCGAGGCTGTCCTTGCGCGCCACCACGTCGACGCCGACCGCGTCCAGCACGGCCAGCGCGACGCAGAGGTTGCCCTCGTTGTGCCGGCCGACCAGCGGCAGCACCGCGCGCGGGAACAGCGGCGTGTCCCGCAGGTGGAACCACTGTGCGCCGTCCGGTCCGGTGGCCACGTGCGTGGTGTCCGGCGAGCCGGCGCGTACCGCCGCCCGGTCACCCAGCTCGGCCGCCAGGCGCGGGTCGGCGCCGTTGACCACGACGGCGTGCGGACCGTGCGCGATCAGGTTCAGCTTGTCCCGGTAGTACTCGCGCTCGCCGCCGTGCGCGTCCAGGTGCTCGGGGAACAGCGCGGTCACCACCGCCACCCGCGGCGAGTCGGTCAGGTCGGAGCACTGGTAGCTGGACAGCTCCAGCACGTACAGCTCCGCCTCGGGCAGGTCCAGCAGCGGCACCCCGATGTTGCCGCCGAACACGTTCGGCCGGTCCATCGCGGTGAGCAGGTGGCTGATCAGGCTGGACGTGGTGCTCTTGCCCTTGCTGCCGGTCACCCCGACGGTCCGGTCCGCGTGGTCGGCCATCCACAGCGCGCTGCCCTGCGTGACGGGCACGGACCGGCGGCGCAGCTCCACCATCCACGGGTGGGTGTTCGGCACGCCCGGCGAGCGGACCACCACGTCGGCGGCGGCCAGGCGCTCGAAGCCCTCCTCGCCGGTGACGAGCGGCGCGGCGGCGGCCAGCGGACCGTCCCAGGGCAGCGTGAGAAAGTTGGCGCTGTCGTCGACGACGACCAGGCCGGCCGGCCCGTGCGCGGCGATCGCGGTCACCGCGGCCCGGCCCTCGCGGCCGGCGCCCCAGACGGCGACATGACGTCCGCGCAGATCAGACAGGCGCACGGGCTCTCCTCGGACTCGGTCGACGCACGGCGGGCAGGGTCCGGCCCAGCCGGACACGGACGGACGAACCAGGGCCTAGTATGGCGTGTGCCCAACGAGCAGCTGCGGCGGATGGACGCCTTCACCTTCCCGTCCTACTCGATCGACTTCGCCACCGGCGAGGTCCTGTTCGACTACGCCCTGACCGGTCCCGACGGCGAGCAGCGGTTCACCGAGGTGATCACGCTTCCGCTGCCGGCCGAGCCCGTCTCCGACGCCACAGCGGCCACCCTGGCCCGGGTGCTGGAGCTGCTGCACGTGGTCGCCGGCGTCAGCTACTACAAGGCCGCCGCGCCGCCCCGGCTGGTGCTGCCCGCGCCGCTGGGCGCCGCCGCCGTCGAGCTGGTCACCGCCGTCTACACCAAGGGCCTCGCCGAGTACGCGTACCGCAACGAGCTGCCGCACGTGCTGGAACTGCGTCCCGAGGTGCCGTCCGGCACGGTGGACCCGGCCGTGCCGGTGGACAACTCCGACCGCCGTCCGTTGTCGGCGGTGGGCGGCGGCAAGGACTCCATCGTCACGCTGGAGGCGCTGCGCCGCGCCGGCCTCGACCCGGTGCCGTTCTCGGTCAACCCGAACCACGTGATCGTGTCGGTGAACGAGGCGTCGGACCTGGTGCCGCTGGCCGCCCGGCGGCGGCTGGACCCGGTGCTGTTCGAGCTGAACGCCGCCGGCGCGCGCAACGGGCACATCCCGGTCACCGCGATCAACTCGCTGATCGCCGTGGCGACCGCCGTCCTGCACGGGCTCGGCCCGGTGGTGATGTCGAACGAGCGTTCCGCGTCCGACCCGAACCTGATCTGGAACGGCCACGAGATCAACCACCAGTGGTCCAAGGGCGTCGAGGCGGAAGGGCTGCTGCGGGCGGCGCTGGCCGAGCACGCGGGGCTCACCGAGCCGTACTTCTCGTTGCTGCGTTCCCTGTCCGAGCTGCACATCGCCCGGCTGTTCGCCGAGATCGACCGGTACGACGCGGTGGTGACCAGCTGCAACGCGGCGTTCAAGCTGCGGGACGCGAGCGAGCGCTGGTGCCGCGACTGCCCGAAGTGCCGGTTCGTGTTCCTGGCCATGGCGCCGTTCATGCCCCGGGAGCGGCTGACCGGCATCTTCGGCGGCGACCTGCTGGCCGACGAGACGCAGATCCCCGGCTACCGGGAGCTGCTCGGCATCGACGGGCACAAGCCGTTCGAGTGCGTGGGTGAGGTGGAGGAGTCGGTGGTCGCGCTGAGCCTGCTCGCCCAGCAGGAGCAGTGGCGCGACGCCCCGGTGGTCCGCGCCCTGGTGGCGGCGCTGCCCGACACCGCCTGGCAGGCGGCGGCGACCTCCGACGTGTTCACCCCCGGCGGCGACAACTTCGTCCCCGCCCCCTACGCCAAAACCCTGACCGCCCTGACCTGACCCTCCCCGCCCGCCTCACCCCGCCCCGCCTCGCCCCGTCGATCATGAAGTTGGCGGGGCGAATTCGGGCGAAACACCGGCTCAACCTCATGATCGACGGTCGGGACCGGCGTGACGGGGCGGGGTCATGGGGTGCGGACGGCGTCCAGGGCCAGCAGGGCCACGTGCAGGGACAGGCACCTGTCGACCGAGTCGAGGTCGGCGTCGAGGATGCGGCCGATACGGGCCAGCCGCTCGTAGAACGCCGGCCGGGACAGGTGCGCGGCGGCCGCACCGGCCGACTTGTTCCGCCCCTGCTCCAGGTACGCCCGCAGCGTGCCCAGCAACTGCTCCCGTGGATGCTGGGCGTCGTAGGCGAGCAGTGGCCCGAGTTCACGCTCGACGAATGTCTGCAACCGGGGCTCGTCGCGTAACAGGTGCAGCAGCCCGGCCAGCCCGACGTGCGGCAGGCGGTAGCAGGGCAGATCGCGGGGATCCCGCCGGGCCGCCTCGGCGACCTGCCGCGCCTCGATCAGTGACCGGCGTGCCTCGCGCAGGCTGCCCACGCCGGACCCGGCCGCCACCACGATCGCGGCCCGGGGCGGCGCGTCGACCGGCCGCGCACTCGCCGACGCCACGGTCCGTCCGGCGGGACGGTCCGGAGCGTCCAGCGGGCGGGCCGGGCGGGCGGCTGGGGCGGCGGGCGCGGCGGGGGCGGCGTCGAGGCGTACCCGGCGCAACGCGGCGGCGAACGCGGACAGTGCCTTCTCCTCGGCGGCCGGGTCGGGGAGCGCCAGCAGCGCGCCCACGGCCTGGTCGTCGAGCGGGCTGGTCAGCGCGGTGAGCTTGGCGTCCCGGACGGCCTGGCTGACCGCCTCGGCGAGGTCGCGCAGCCGGGCCGGGCCGGCTTCCGGACCCTCGGCGTCGGTGTCGCGGCGCCCGCCGCGCCGGGCCGGGGCGGGCTCGTCGTCGGGGGTGCCCGCGTCGCCGGCGGGCTCGTCGGCGCGGTGCCGGACCACGACTCCCACCAGGTGCCGGCGGTCCAGGACGACGCCGAGCGCCTTGGCGCGCAGCGCCACCTCGTCCACCGGGCGGGTGTGGTCGATCAGGGCGGTGAGCAGCGTGCGATGGATCTGCCGTTCCAGGCCCTCGGCGTCGCGCCGGATCAGCCGGCCCAGGGCCAGCGTGGAGGCGGCCCGTTCGATCAGGATGGTGAGCCGGGTCGGCGGGGTGGACTCGGTCGCCGGCCAGCGCAGCAGCAGCCGTCCCCAGTCCTGTCCGCGCGCGCCGACAGTGGTGACGAGCCAGCCGCTGTCCGGGTCGTACGCGGTGCGCCCGGGCGGGCGGATCTGCCGCGAGTGCCGTTCCCAGCCGTCCAGCAGCAGTTCGGCGTTCTCCCCCGCCGGGTCGTACGCGAGCACCTGCCGGGACAGGTTCTCCAGCACCATCGGGCAGCCGGCCAGTTCGGCGGCCTGCCGCAGCACCTCGGCCGGTTCGGCGCCCTCCACCGACAGTTCGGTGAACCGCTGGTGGATCTCCTCGGTGGCGCGCAGCTCGGTGAGCTGGGCGTCCACGATCAGCGCGTGCACCGCCTCGGTGATCCGGACGAACGGGGTGCCCCGGCGCAGCTCGATCAGGGGCAAGCCGCGGCGTTCGGCGGCGGCGGCCATCACCCGGGGCACTCCGCTGACGTAGCGGCGGCCCAGCTCGACCACCAGCCCGGAGACGCCGACGTCGGCCAGGGCGCCGATGAACTCGCGCAGCCCGGCGTCGTCGCCCGGCAGGCCGATCCCGGTGGTCAGGACCAGTTCCCCGCCGCCGAGCAGGGTGGCGATGTCCGGCACCTCGGCGATGTGCACCCAGCGCACCGACCGGTCCAGCCCGGCGGTCCCGGCGACCAGGCGCGGCGCGCCGTTGCGCACGGGCACCAGATCCAGCACCTCACGCACGGTAGGGAACACGGGCGACACGCTACCCTGCGTCACCACCGTTGCCGAAAGCCACACCGCCCGCCGGCCCGCCGGGGAGGCGGGACCGGCGGGCGGTCAGTGAAACGAGCCGCGGACCGGCGGGGCGACGGTCCGCGGGAGACGGCGCTCAGTCAACGCCGAACTCCATCGCGGCCCGGTCGAGCGCCTCGTCCTCGGCGGTGGGCACACCCCGGGACGCGATGGCCTCCGCGCCGCCCTGCGGCATGGCGCCGATCAGCCCGGTCGAAGCCGCCTGGGCGGCGCCGACGACGCGCTGCGGGGTGCCGCCGCCGACCATGCCGACGGAGGCGTACTGCTCCAGCTTGGCCCGGGAGTCGGCGATGTCGAGGTTGCGCATGGTGAGCTGGCCGATCCGGTCGGCCGGGCCGAACGCCGAGTCCTGGGTGCGCTCCATCGACAGCTTGTCCGGGTGGTAGCTGAACGCCGGGCCGGTGGTGTCCAGGATCGAGTAGTCCTCGCCCCGGCGCAGCCGCAGCGTGACCTCGCCGGTGACCGCCGTGCCGACCCAGCGCTGCAGCGACTCGCGCAGCATCAGCGCCTGCGGGTCCAGCCAGCGGCCCTCGTACATGAGGCGGCCGAGGCGGCGGCCCTCGTTGTGGTAGTTGGCGAGCGTGTCCTCGTTGTGGATGGCGTTGACGAGCCGCTCGTAGGCGGCGTGCAGCAGCGCCATGCCGGGGGCCTCGTAGATGCCCCGGCTCTTGGCCTCGATGATCCGGTTCTCGATCTGGTCGGACATGCCCAGGCCGTGCCGGCCTCCGATGGCGTTGGCCTCCAGCACCAGGTCGACGGCGCTGCCGAACTCCTTGCCGTTGATCGTCACCGGGCGGCCCTGGTCGAAGCCGATGGTGACGTCCTCGGTGGGGATCTCGACGGACGGGTCCCAGAACTTGACCCCCATGATCGGCTCGACCGTCTCGATGCCGGTGTCCAGGTGTTCGAGCGTCTTGGCCTCGTGGGTGGCGCCCCAGATGTTGGCGTCGGTGGAGTACGCCTTCTCGGTGCTGTCCCGGTAGGGCAGGCCGCGCTCCAGCAGCCACTCCGACATCTCGGTGCGGCCGCCCAGCTCGGTGACGAAGTCGGTGTCCAGCCACGGCTTGTAGATCCGCAGCTGCGGGTTCGCCAGCAGGCCGTACCGGTAGAACCGCTCGATGTCGTTGCCCTTGAACGTCGAGCCGTCGCCCCAGATCTGCACGTCGTCGGCGATCATCGCCCGGACCAGCAGCGTGCCGGTCACGGCGCGGCCCAGCGGCGTGGTGTTGAAGTAGGCCCGCCCGCCGGAGCGGATGTGGAAGGCGCCGCAGGTCAGCGCCGCCAGCCCTTCCTCGACCAGCGCGGCGCGGCAGTCGACGAGCCGGGCGACCTCGGCGCCGTAGGTGTGGGCGCGGCCGGGCACCGAGGCGATGTCGGGCTCGTCGTACTGGCCGATGTCAGCGGTGTAGGCGCAGGGGACGGCGCCCTTGTCGCGCATCCACGCGACGGCTACCGAGGTGTCGAGGCCGCCGGAGAAGGCGATGCCGACACGTTCGCCGATGGGCAGGGAGGTGAGAACCTTGGACACAAGGAAGATTATGCACGGCGTCGCATGGTCATGCAAGCCGGTCGGGGGAGCCGGTCCTCAGAGCGCGTCCTCCCGCCCCAGCTCCCAGAACGCCACCGCAGCGGCGGCGGCCACGTTCAGCGAGTCCACGCCGCGCCGCATCGGGATCACCACCCGCACGTCGCTGGCCGCCTGCGCCGCCGCGGTCAGGCCCGGCCCCTCGGCCCCGAGCAGCAACGCCGCCCGCTCGCGCTGCGCCGGGGTCAGCCGCTGCATCGGTACGGCATCCGGCGCGGGCGTCATCGCGAGCACCGTGAACCCGGCGGCGCGGACCTGGTCCAGCCCGTCGGGCCAGCTGTCGAGCTTGGCGTACGGCACCGCGAACACCTCGCCCATGCTGACCCGTACGCTGCGCCGGTAGAGCGGGTCGGCGCAGGTCGGGGACAGCAGCACCGCGTCGACGCCGAGCGCGGCGGCGCCCCGGAAGATCGCACCCAGGTTCGTGTGGTTGTTGACGTCCTCCAGGATCACCACCCGCCGGGCGGCGGCCAGCACCTCGTCGGCCGGGCGCAGCGGCTTGCGGTGGAACGACGCGAGCACGCCGCGGTGCACGTGGAAGCCGGTGGCGCGCTGGAGCACGTCCGGCGTGGCCGCGTACACCGGCGCGTCACCGGTGTCCAGGTCGGCGAGCTGGTCGACCCGCTTGGCGTCGACCAGGTACGACCGGGCCGGGTACCCGGCCCGCAGCGCCCGCCGCAGCACCAGCTCCCCCTCGGCGATGAACAGCCCGTGCGGCGGTTCCCAGCGGGTACGCAGCTCCACGTCGGTGAGCGCGCGGTAGTCGGCGATCCGGTCGTCGTCGGGGTCGGTGATCTCGTGGACGGGCACCAGGCGATTCTGCCCGGCCCGCCCGGCCGCTCCGGCGCGGGCCGGGTTTCCGTCGTCCCGGGCGGGGAACGGAGCCGGAAGGCCGACGGTGACGGAGGGACCAGGATGGGCGCGGATCACGACGGCAACCTCCCCCGCGACGCCACAGTCGCCGACTACCTGGTGGCCCGGCTCGCCGAGTGGGGCGTGCACCGCTACTACGGCTACCCGGGCGACGGGATCAACGGCATGACCTCGGCGCTGCAACGCGCCGAGGGCCGCGCCCGGTTCATCCAGGTCCGGCACGAGGAGACCGCCGGTTTCGCGGCCGGCGCGCACGTCAAGTACGGCGGCGGACCGCTCGGCTGCGTGGTGGTGACCAGCGGTCCGGGCGCGATCCACGCCCTCAACGGCCTCTACGACGCCAAGCTCGACCACCAGCCGGTGGTGGCGCTGCTCGGGCACACCGCGCTGCCCGCCGAGGGCGGCGGCTACTACCAGGAGGTGGACCTGCTCTCCCTCTACAAGGACGTGGCCTCGGCCTTCCTGGCCCAGCTCGACGACCCGTCGCAGGCCCGGCACCTGGTGGACCGCGCCTGCCGCACGGCGCTCGCCCGGCGTACCGTGACCGCCCTGGTCCTGCCCTCCGACGTGCAGGACCTGCCGGCGGTGCCGCACCCGCCGCACGCCCACGGCTACTACCACACCAGCGCCGTGCCGAGCAGCACGCCGACCGTGCCGCCGGAGGCCGACGTGCGCCGCGCCGCCGAGGTGCTGCGCGGCGGCGAGCGGGTGGCGATGCTGGTCGGGCAGGGCGCGCTGGGCGCCGAGGACGAGGTACGCCGGATCGCCGACCGGCTCGGCGCCGGTGTCGCCACCGCGCTGCTCGGCTTCACCGCCGTCGACCACCGGCAGCCCTGGGTGACGGGCGCGATCGGCCTGCTCGGCAGCCGCCCGAGCTGGCAGCTCATGCGCGAGTGCGACCGGCTGCTGATCGTCGGCAGCCAGATGCCGTACTCGGAGTTCTACCCGCCGGAGGGCCAGGCCCGGGCGGTGCAGATCGACATCGACGGCACCCGGATGGGGTTGCGCTACCCGACCGAGGTGAACCTGACCGGCGACGCCGGGCCGACGCTGCGCGCCCTGCTCAAGGAGCTGGGCCCGGGGCCGGGCCCGACCGCGTGGCGGGCCACCCTCGCCGACGCCACCGGCAAGTGGCGGGCCTCGCAACGCGAGGTCGCCGCCCAGCCCGCCGACCCGGTCAACCCGCAGTCGCTGTTCGCCACGCTCGACGACGCGCTACCAGACGACGCCATGCTCGCCGTGGACTGCGGCACCGCCACCGCCTGGTACGCCCGGCACGTGCGGGTCCGCCCCGGCATGCTGGCCAGCCTCTCCGGCACGCTGCTCTCGATGGGCGGCGGGATGCCGTACGCGCTGGCGGCGAAGTTCGCCCACCCGGACCGCCCGGTGATCGCACTGCTCGGCGACGGGGCGATGCAGATGAACGGCGTCAACGAGCTGATCACGGTGGCGAAGTACTGGCGGGAGTGGGCCGACCCCCGGTTCGTGGTGCTGGTGCTCAACAACCGGGACCTCGCGTTCGTCAGCTGGGAACAGCGGTCCGGTGAGGGCACGCCGATGTTCCCGGACAGCCAGGACCTGCCGGACGTGGCGTACCACAGGTGGGCGGAGGTGCTGGGCCTCGGCGGCGAGCTGGTCGACTCCCCCGCCCGGGTGGACGGCCTGTGGCAGCGGGTGCTCGACGCGGACCGGCCGGTGGTGGTCAACGCGGTGGTGGACCCGGCAGAGCTGATGCTGCCGCCGCACTTCACCGCCGAGCAGGCCCGCAAGACCGCCGCGGCGGTGCTGCGCGGGGACAGCGACCGGGCCGGCATCGTGCGGCGCGGCGTGCCGGCCGCGCTCGCCACGTACCGGCCCCGCCGCCGGGGCCGCTGAGGCGTCAGGCCCGGGCGTAGCGCAACAGCACCGACCGCCCGTCGAACGTGCGCGTCTCGACCAGCCGCAGGCTCTGACGGGCCAGGTCGGGCAGCACCTGCCGCCCGCCGCCGAGCACCACCGGGTGCACGATCACCTCGTAGGTGTCGACGAGCCCGAGCGCGGCCAGCGCCGTCGCCGCGCCGGTGCCGCCGGTGACCAGCAGGTCGCCGGGGAACCGCTCGCGGACCTCGGCGAACTCCTTCGCCAGGTCGCCGCCGCCGACCACCACGGCGCCGTGGGAAGCCTCGGCGAGCGTCCGCGAGACCACGATCTTCGGGGTACGCCGCCAGATCGGCGCGAACGCCAGGTCGTGCGGGTGGTCGGAGATCGACTCGACCTGCGGCCAGTAGGAGGACATCATCTCCCACACCCGCCGCCCGTAGACGAAGGCGGCGGCCCGCTCCGACAACCCGATCGAGTACGCGGACAGCTCCTCCCCCATCTCCGGCCAGTCGAACTCGCCATTCGGCCCCTCGATGAAACCGTCGACCGACGTGTGCACCCCGTAGACGACAGTGCCCATGATGTGTTCCTCCGCGTCGCACGGCGCCCCGGAACGGGCGCGCTCGCCGGTGGGTCGGAGCCGGCCGGGCGGATCCGACAACCCGGCGTCGTCGATTTCCGGCTAGCCTCCCGGCGTGGCCCGCCCCGTGATGATCGCACTGATCGGTGTCGACGGTTCCGGCAAGACGACCCAGGCCAGGGCGCTCGCGGCGCGGCTGCGCGAGCGGGGTGTCCGGGCGCGGTACTTCGAGAACGCCGGTGGCCGGCCGCTGTGGAACCGGCTGGCCCGGGCGTTCGGCCGCGCCGACGGGGTGGCGCTGTTCGGCCGTACCCTCTATCCGGCGCTGGAGGCGACGGTGCGCGCGGCGGCGATGGCCCGGACCGTGGCGGTGGCCCGCCTGACCGGACGGGTGGCGGTGCTGGACCGGTGGACCTGGTGCCAGGACGTGATCATGGCGGCCCGGGGCGACCGGGGACGGCGCGTGGTGCGCGCCGCGTACGCGGTCTTCCCGCGCCCGGCGGTGGTGTGCTTCCTCGCCACCTCCCCCGAGGTGGCGCGGCTGCGGGTGGCCGCGCGGGGCATCGACACCGAGGAACCGGCGCACCTGCGCGCGCTGGACGCCGCCTACCGGGCGCTGCCCGACTTCGGCACGTTCACGGTGCTCGACGGCGACCGCGCCCCGGCGGAGGTGGCCGCCGCCCTGGACGCCGCGCTCGACACCGCGCTGACGACCCGGGCGACCACCCCGCCTCCACCGGACGCGTGAGGCGGGCCCGGCTCAGCCCCGCTCGCGCAGCCAGCGGAGCACGTCGGAGGGCAGCTCGCGGTCCTCGCGGTCCTCGCGCTGCTCGCGTCGGTCCGGCTCGGTCCGGCGGGGCGGCTGCGGGCGCTGCGGGTCGCCGACCAGCGCCCGGCTCGGCGCGGTGAAGCCGGCCACCGGCTTGCCGGTGAGCGCGGTCCTGATGGTCCGGGCCACCGCGTCGATCACCTTCGCCTGCACGGCGGAGCCGACCAGGTCGGTGACGTCGTCCGGGTTGGCGGCGATGCCGGCCACCGCGACCTGCGGGGTGTACCCGACGAACGTCTCGGTGGCGTTGCGCTCCGAGCTGCCGGTCTTGCCGGCCACCGGGCGGCCGACGATCGAGTCGACGGCGGTGGCGGTGCCGCCGTTGCACTGCCCGAACGCGGACTGCTGGCCGACCGGGCACCGGGCCGCGTCGGTGGCGGCGCGCGCCACGTCCGGTTCGAGCACCCGCTTGCAGGACGGCTGCGCCACATCGACGGGGTCGCCGTCGGGCGCGGTCACCGAGACCACCGGCAGCGGCGTGCAGTACGTGCCCTCGGCGGCCACCGTGGCGTACGCGTTCGCCAGGTCCAGCGGGGTCGTGGCGGCCACGCCGAGCGTGAACGCGCCCCAGTTGGCGGCGTTGTCGCGGGCGAACGCGGCGTCGGAGTCGGCGCGGAAGGTGATGCCGAGGCGCTGGGCCATCTCCACCACCTTGTCCTCGCCGACCTGCTCGGCCAGCCAGACGAAGTACGTGTTGACGGACCGGCCGAAGCCGTCCCACATCATCCGGTATCCGTCCATCCACTGCGGGTTGGCGTTCGCCGGGCACCACGTGCCGTCGCAGTTGCCCTCGTCGTCCGAGGCGTACCGGGTGGGCAGCCGGCTCGGGGCGTCGAAGCCGGTGGACAGCGGCTTGCCGGCCTCCAGCGCGGCCAGCATGGTGAACATCTTGAACGTCGAGCCGGCCTGGTAGCCGTCGACGCTGGCGCCGCCGGAGATCAGCGGGTTGACCGTGTTCGGGTGGTTGGCCTGCCCGTCCGGGTTGTCGTCGAGGCTGTAGTGCCGGTTCACCGCCATCGCGAGGACCCGGCCGGTGCCGGGCTCGACCGCCGCGATCGGCAGCGCCCGCTTGTTGCCGTACCCGTAGACCTTGGTGGCCTGCTCCTGCGCGGTCTCCTGGATCTTCGGGTCCAGCGTGGTGACGACGCGGTAGCCGCCCCGGCGCAGCGCCTGCTCCCGCTCCTCGGGGGTGCTGCCGAAGGCCGGCTGGGTGACCCACCAGCGGCGCAGGTAGTCGCAGAAGAAGCCCCAGTCGTCGTGGCCCTGGGCGGTGGCGGTGCAGCCGTTGGGCTGGGCGGTCGGGCGCAGCTTCAGCGGCTCGGCCTTCGCGGCGGCGGCCTGCTGCGCGGTGATCGCGCCGGTCTCGGCCATGGCGTCGAGCACGTACCCCCGGCGGGTCAGCGCCTGGTCCTTGTCGCCGTCGATCGGGCTGTACGCGTCGGGCGACTGGACCAGGCCGGCGAGCAGCGACGCCTCGCCCAGCGTCAGGTCGGCCGGCGCCTTGCCGAAGTAGCGCTGGCTCGCGGCGGCGACGCCGTACGCTCCGGAGCCGAAGTACGCGATGTTGAGGTAGCGGTTGAGGATCTCGTCCTTGGACAGCGACTGCTCCAGCGCGTTGGCGTACCGGATCTCCTGGAGCTTGCGCCCGACTGTCTGCTCGGTGGCGGCCTGCCGCTCCTCCGGGGTGCGGTTCGGGTCGGTCTTGAGCACGTTGCGGACGTACTGCATGGTCAGCGTGGAGCCGCCCTGCTCGGTGCCGCCGCCCTTGACGTTCGCCACCAGCGCGCGGGCGATGCCGCGCAGGTCCGCGCCGCCGTGCGAGTAGAACCGCCGGTCCTCGGCCGCGATGATCGCCTGCCGCATCACCGGGGCGATCTCGTCCAGCGACACGTCGGTGCGGTTCACGTCGTAGAACGTGGTGATCAGCGTCTTGCCGTCGTTGGCGTAGAGGTAGGAGCGCTGCGGCTGCACCGGGGTGCGCAGCGCGTCGGGCAGGTCCGCGTACGCGCCGAGCGCCGCCCGGGCGGCGAACCCGCCGAGCAGGCCGCCGGGAAGCGCGGCGACCGCGAGGACGAGCCCGGCGAGCAGGCCGGCCAGCAGCACGGTGAACAGCCGCGACAGCGGCGACCTGGGAGACGGCATGGACGCAAGGATTGCCACGAAAGCCGCCTACCGGCCACCTCGCCAGGCAACTGTCAGTTACTTCACGGCGACCGCCCAGCCGAGAAACGGTCAGCCCGCCCCGAGTGGGCCCTTCGGTGACGCGGGCGGCACCGGCGCGGCGGCGACGCTGGCCGCCGCGGCGTCCCGGGCGATCGTCTCGGGCACCAGGCGGCCGCTGCGGTAGCCGATGCCGATGCCGGCGACCAGCACGAATATCGCACCGAACGTCTGGAGCGAGCCGATCAGCGCGCCGCCGAGCCCGAGCAGCGGGGCGGCGATCATCAGCATCGTCCCGTCGCCGTAGGAGAACATCCCGGACCGGGCGACCGACCAGCCGGTCAGGAACCAGCCCACGCTGTAGAGGGTGGCGCCGAACAGCACGATGCCGCGCGCGGTCACGCCGAACACCGGTGTCTGCTCGGCCAGCCCGGCGAACGGCAGCATCAGCACCATCCCGCCGATGCTCGCGAGCAGCCCGGCCAGGGCGACGCGGCGGCAGCGGGTGGCGGCGAGCAGCCCGGTGAGCGCGAGCAGGGCGAGCAGGCCGAGCCACACCGAGGCGACCCAGCCGACCAGGTAGAGCGGCCGGCCGTCGGCCGGATACGGGTCGTTGCCCACCCCGCCGTCGCTGGCCATCGCCACCAGGCCGTAGAGGACCGCGTACGCCGGCAGCAGCCAGACCGCCGCGCGGGCGAACCGGCGGATCGACCAGGCCCAGGTCGCGTCGGTGGCCGGCGCCCCCGGGCCGGGCTCGGAGACGAACGGCAGGACCCCGAAACCCCCTCCGGTACGCCGGGAGCCGATCGGCCCGGCGGGGTCGTGCGCGCCGGGGACCGGGGTACGGGAGAACAGCCGGTTGGCCGGGTCCTTCATGCCTCACCTCGTTCGCGCCGCGGGCGGCCCGGGACACGCGACGGCGCTCCGGCCCTGCTCACCACCCGTCCTGAAACCGATGGTGGCAGCCGCCGGAGCGCCGTATGAGGGATTCTCGGATTTGCCGGTCAGCCCCGCTCGCGCTGGTCCGCCGGGTCGTTCACCAGGCTCGCCGGCGACACCGGCTCCGGCGCGGGCAGGCCCTGCGGGGTGTTGCCGCCGGTGGCCTGCGCCTCGGCCACGCGTACCTCGTTGTGGATCTCCTGGGCGGCGATGGCCGCGGCCTCGGCGGCCTCGGCGGCCTCCCGCTCGACCTCGCCGGCGCTCTTGGCGGCCTCCGGCGACGGCTGGTCGCCGACCATGTTGGCCAGACCGCCCAGCGCGCCACCCATGCCCTCCAGGGCCTTGGTCAGCTCGGTCGGCACGATCCAGACCTTGTTCGCAGTGCCGTTGGCGATCTGCGGCAGCGCCTGGAGGTACTGGTAGGCCAGCACCTTCTGGCTCGGGTTGGCGGTGTGGATCGCGTCGAAGACGGTACGGATCGCCTTGGCCTGACCCTCCGCCTGGAGGATCCGGGCCTGCCGGTCACCGTCGGCGCGCAGCACCGCGGCCTGCTTCTCACCCTCGGCGGTGAGGATCTGCGACTGCTTGTGCCCCTCGGCGTTGAGGATCGCGGCGCGGCGGTCCCGCTCGGCGCGCATCTGCTTCTCCATCGAGTCGCGGATGCTCGGCGGCGGCTCGATCGCCTTGATCTCGACCCGGGTCACCTTGATGCCCCAGCGGCCGGTGGTCTCGTCCAGCACGCCGGACAGGTGCCGGTTGATCTCCTCGCGGCTGGTCAGCGCGCGCTCCAGGTCCAGCGAGCCGATCAC
The DNA here is from genome assembly GCF_023896895.1 of Micromonospora sp. CPM1. NCBI lineage: Bacteria > Bacillati > Actinomycetota > Actinomycetes > Micromonosporales > Micromonosporaceae > Micromonospora > Micromonospora sp. CPM1. The sequence continues at coordinate 4,318 of NZ_JAMHIU010000001.1, read as the reverse complement.
GTTACGCAGCGTGGTGACGGTGAGCTGCTCGATGGCCTGGAGGAAGTTGGAGATCTCGTAGGTGGCGCGAACCGAGTCGACCACCTTGAAGTAGAGAACCGTGTCGATCGAGACGACCAGGTTGTCGGAGGTGATCACCGGCTGGGGCGGGAAGCTGACCACCTGCTCGCGCATGTCGACCTTGGTACGCACCGCGTCGACGAACGGCACCAGCAGGTTGAGGCCCGGGTTCAGCGTGCGCTTGTACCGGCCGAGCCGCTCCACCACGTCCTGACGCTGCTGCGGCACGATCCGTACCGCCTTGAACAGCGTCACCACACCGATCAACGCCACCGCGATCATCAGGATCGCAAGAAACTCCATACCGTTCACCTTTTCGCTTCGGGCAGCTCGCCCGGGGTGGAAATGTCGTCCTGCCATACCAGGGCGGTAGCGCCCCGGACCTTGATCACCTGCACCCGCTCACCCTCGGCGTACGTGCGCGTCGCGTCGTACGAGCGGGCCGTCCACAGCTCACCATCGATCTTGACCATGCCCCGGTCGGCGTCGACCGGCTCCAGGACCACAGCGGTGGCCCCCTCCAGCGCCTCGACCCCGAACGGCTGCTCCCCGGTCTCCAGCGCCGGCCGGGCGTGCCGCCGGACCACCGGACGGACCACCGCCACCGACAGCGCCGACACCACCGCGAAGATCACCGCCTGGAGCGCCACCGGCGCACCGAGCGCCGCGGCGCCGGCAGCGGCGAACGCCCCGACCCCGAACATGATCAGGAAGAGCGTCGTCGTGAAGATCTCGGCGACCGCTAATACCACACCCAGAACGATCCAGAAGACGGCGTCCACGAGAACAATCCTGACACGTCAACGCACGTGTCATCGAACTGTCATGATCGCTAGGCTCGGCACGGCGTACCGCACCCCCGGCCGACGAGGAGGACGACATGTCCCTGCTGCCCGAGACCGCGCGTCAGGTGGACCTGCTGGTCGCCCGGGCCCAGGCCGAAGGACGAGGCCCCTCGCTCGCGCTCGGCGTGGTCCGCGACGGCCGGCTGGCGCACCTGGCGGTCGCCGGTGAGACGCCCCGCCCGGACGGCGACCTGCAGTACCGGGTCGGCTCGATCACCAAGACCATGACCGCGGTGCTGGTGATGCAGCAGCGCGACGCCGACCGGCTCGCGCTGGACGACCCGCTCGACGCGCACCTGCCCGGCACCCCGGTCGGCTCGGTCACCGTGCGCCGGCTGCTCGGCCACGTCAGCGGCCTGCAACGCGAGCCGGACGGCGAGTGGTGGGAGCGCGCCGGGGGCACGGACCTGGACACGCTGCTGGCCGGGCTGACGCCGGACAAGATCGCCCACCCGCCGCACTTCGTCTACCACTACTCGAACCTGGCTTACGGGCTGCTCGGCGGCGTGCTGGAACGGATCACCGGCACGCCGTGGGCGCAGTTGCTGACCGAGCGGCTGCTGGCGCCGCTGGGCATGCGCCGCACCACGTACCACCCCACCGAGCCGTACGCCACCGGCTACGTCGTCCACCCCTGGCACGAGACGCTGCGGGAGGAGCCGCGTACCGACACCGGGGCGATGGCCCCGGCCGGGCAGCTCTGGTCGACGGTCGAGGACCTGGGCCGCTGGGCCGCGTTCCTGGCCGACCCGGACCCGGCGGTGCTCGCCCCCGCGACACTCACCGAGATGTGCGCCCCCATGGTGATCAACGACCTGGACTCGTGGACCGGCGGGCACGGCCTCGGCGTGGAGCTCTACCGGGTCGGCGACCGGGTGTACGTCGGGCACGGCGGCTCCATGCCCGGGTACGTCGCCGGCCTGGCCGTGCACCGGCCCACCCGCACCGCGGTGGTCAACTTCGCCAACTCGTACGGGCTGCGCGGCCACCACATCGGCGCGCTCGGCCGGGAGGCGCTCACGCTGGTGCTGGACGCCGAACCGGCCGCGCCCGCCCCGTGGCGCCCGGCCGACCCGCCCGCCGCCGACGTGGCCGCGCTGACCGGCCGCTGGTGGTGGATGGGCGGCGAGTACGAGTTCCGCGTCGACGCCGCCGGGGACCTGGTCGGCGGTCAGGTGGGCAGGCCGCTGCTCCGGTTCACTCCCGAGGGACCGGACCGGTGGCGGGGCCGCTCCGGCTCCCAGGACGGCGAGATCCTCACCGTCATCCGAGACGCTTCCGGCACCCCCGTAGCCCTGGACATAGCCACCTTCGTCCTGACCCGCACCCCCGACGAACTCCCCTGACAGCCCTCTCGCCGACCCGCGCCCGCCCCACCCCGTTGATCAAGGAGTTTGTGTCGGACGTCGATCTCCGATACGCCCACAAACTCCTTGATCAACCAGGCGAGGACGCCCGGGACCGGGGACCGGGGGTCGGGGCGGGCGGGGTTGGTGCACGGCGGGTCCGGAGAGCAACCACTCACCCGGGCTCGGTGACGAAGTCGATCAGGCGCTCCATCGCGTTGATCAGCGGCGTCTCCACGTCGGCGAAGCTGTCCACCCGGGACAGGATGTGCCGCCACATGTCCGCCGGCTCGGCCACCCCGAGCGCCGCGCAGACGCCCTCCTTCCAGGGCTGCCCCGGAGGCACCACGGGCCATGCCGGGATGCCGAGCGCCGCCGGGCGTACCGCCTGCCACACGTCGACGTAGGGGTGCCCGGTGACAAGCACGTACGGCGAGTTGACCCGGGCCACGATGCGGCTCTCCTTCGAGCCGGGCACGAGGTGGTCGACGAGCACGCCGAGGCGGCGGGACGGGCCGGGCGCGAACGCGCGCACCTCGTCGGCGAGCGCGTCGATGCCGTCGAGCGGTTCCACCACCACACCCTCGACGCGCAGGTCGTCGCCCCAGATCCGCTCGACCAGCGCGGCGTCGTGCACGCCCTCGACCCAGATCCGGCTGGCCTTGGCGACCTGCGCCCGTACGCCGTCCACAGCGATCGAGCCGGACGCGGTACGCCGTCGTGCGGCGGGCACCGGGGCGCGGGCGGGCCGCCGCAGCGTGACCGGCTTGCCGTCGAGCAGGAACGCGGCGGGCAGCAGCGGGAAGTTGCGCCGCCGCCCGTGGCGGTCCTCCAGCACCACCGCGCCGGAGTCGAAGCCGACCACGGCGCCGCAGAATCCGGAGTCGGCGTCCTCGACCACCAGGTCGGGTTCGGCGTCGACCTCGGGGGTCACCTTCCGTCGTCGCCAGTCGCCGGCCAGCACGTCCCCGTCGTATCGCCCCGCCATGCCGCAGACGCTAGCCAGCGTCCCGGCGTGTCGCTCGGCGACGCGCCGACCGGGCCACCATCCGTCGGCACGAAACGGTGCGAAGGGGGTAGTTGGGGCCAGGTCGCGCCGCCGGAGCGGCAGCCGAGACAGCAGCGGCGCGGAGCACGTACCCTTTCCGCATGTCCTCCCCCGCAACGGGCGCGGCCACACTGGCTGCGCGCCGGTCGAGCCGGTTCGTCGCCTGGGTGCGTGCCTGGCGAGCCGGCCTGGTGCCGTTCGACGAGGTGGCCGACGCCGTCGCCGGCGACGAGGAGCACCTCGTCGCCGACGCCCCCGGCACCTGGACCGACGTGTCGCTGCGGGAGGCGCTGCCCAGCCTCGCCAAGCACTCACCCGACGACATCCGCCTGGTGCTGCCCGCGCCCGGCGACCCGCGGGGCCTGCCCGGTCCGGGCGCGTTCGCCGGGGCGGCGCTGGTGGCGGGCGAAGCGGTGGTGGCGAGCGGGATGGGGCTGGTGCCCGAGGTCCGTACGCACACCTCCGGCTCGGGGATGACCTGGGAGACGGTGCTCTGGCGGGTCCACCCGCTGCCGGCCGACGCGCCGAAGGCGTCGCTCGCCACGCCGGGTGCGGCGGAGGCGGAGGCCGAACTGGCCGCCGTGCTGGCCGAGACCACCGCGACGCTGACCCGGCTGGACGTGGCGCAGTGGCGGCCCGAACTCGCCGGGGCGCTCGCCGCGCTGCGCCGCCCGGACGGCGCGACCGACCTGCCGCCCGGCTTCGACCCGCGGGCCCGCCGCCTGTTCGCCCGCGCGGCGGTGCTGGACCGGGTGCTCGCGCTGGCCGGCGAGAGCGCGCCGGGTGGCGCGGTCAACACCTACGAGGCGCAGCAGCGGGACGCGGCGCTGCGGCCGCTGACCACCGCGTGCCGGCAGGCCCTGGTGGCCGCCTGCAACGCGCCGCTGCGGCTCTAGCTGTAATGCCCATGAGGGTTGTTGACGGCGTGGCGGCTTGAGACGAGGCGAGACCTCCGGCGAGGTGTGAGGTGCTGACGCCCACACGGAACCGGAGGTCTCATGGCCCACCGTAATGCCCGG